>JADCGQ010000009.1 GCA_020248945.1 Rubrivivax sp. | reverse complement strand
GGTCACTCAGAACACCCTCCCGGTGTCCGCGATCAGGATGGAACGCTGTCCGCCATCAGCGTGGAACGGTGTCCGCCATCACGGCGGAATGCTGTCCGCCATCAGGGCGGAACGGTGTCCGGGATCGCGCGGAATACGCAGTGAGGGTGTGGCCCGCTTCGAAGTGAATGGCTCGCGTTCGAGCACTTTGCGGGTTTCCAGAACCTGGCCGAGGTCTCTCATCCCCAGGGCGTCAGGACGCACCTCCTTGTGCGCTGACTGAATGGGGACCCACCGCTGCTGGATGCCATCGAATCCTTTCTCATCGTTGTAGGTGACCATGACGATGGCGTTCCAGGGCCCCTCGTCGCTGCCAGCATCGAGCCACTCGTAGCTCACGAAGAGGCCTTGCTGCACGGCAATTTCGTCCATCGCAAACCAGTTGGCTCGCACGAATCGCTCAAGTTGTGCAAGGCGGCCCGGCTTGGCCTGCAGGTAGGTGAGCGTGACAACGCGCGCCCGGCCTGTGGCTGAACTGAGTTCTTCATTCGCAACAGTTGCAGTCGGCGCGGCGGCCAGACCGAGCATGGCCGACCCACCAGACAGGGCTCGAAGTACTTTCCGACGGGAGGTCATGATGGTTTCCTGGTTCAATAGTTTTGAAGACAAAGCGCGACTGGCTTTGTCAAGCTGGCGCATTCTTCGTAGAATACGAAAGCCAAGCGGGGCGAAGAAGCGAATCGTTTTGATGTACTGAATCAAAAAGCCTGATCTATCCGGTGGTAGCAAAACTTTCGATCGAAGCAATGGGGGTGCTGGATGCGGTGGCTCGCCACGCGTCGTTCACAAAGGCGGCCGCGGAACTGCACAAAGTGCCCTCCGCGGTGAGCTACACCGTGGCGCAGGTGGAGAGCGCGCTGGGAGTTCAGGTGTTCGATCGTTCGCAGCGCCAGGTCCGCCTCACAGCGATCGGCGCGGAATTGCTGGCAGACGGGCGCCGATTACTCAACATGGCGCACGACATCGAGCGCAGGTTGGGCCAGCGCAAGGTTGGCTGGGAGGCCAAGCTTCGCGTGTCCATCGACACCATTTTTGGACTGCAAGCGATCTTCCCGTTGTTGGAGGAATGGGATGCACTGGGCACCGGCACGCGACTCAGCCTGTCCGAGGAGGCCTTGGGTGGAACCTGGGATGCGCTGCGGTCCGATCGATCCGACATCGTCGTTGCCGGGCTGGGTGCGGGTGGCGTGCCGTCTGGGGGCGGTTATGCAATTCATGAGCTGGGCCGCTTGGCTTTCGACTTCGCCGTTGCACCGTCGCATCCTCTAGCATCGCTGGCTGAGAGATTGAACGAGCCCGTCAGCGAAGACGAACTTCGTTCATTCCGCGCCATCAGCGTGGCCGACAGTTCGCGGGACAGCGAGCCGCTCACCGCCGGTCTGCTGCCCGGGCAAGACACGCTGACTGTCAGCACGATGCGTGACAAGCTGGCTGCCCAGGTGGCCGGGCTGGGCGTCGGATTCCTACCGCGATTCCTGGCGAAACCTGCCTTTCAGAGCGGCAGCCTCGTGCGCCTTCGAGTTGCACTGCCACGCCCCATGGCGTCTTTCTGCATAGCACACCGAACAGAAGGCTTGGGCAGCGCCGGTCGGTGGCTGGTGAACCGTATGCTGAGCACGCCGTCGCTGTTCGAAATGCTGAGTGCAAGTAGATCGCTCAGGCCTGCAGCGAAAGGGGCGGGATTGCCGGGCTAGCCTGTCCAATCGAGCGCTCGCCTGACACGGCCACGGTCGAGGACCTGCGCGACTTCCAGCTTCACCTGGTCGACAGCATGGCGCTGCGTGTCGAACAGGGCAAGGGTGCCAAGGACCGCTACGCCATGCTCAGCCCGGTGGTGCTGCAGCGGCTGCGTGCCTGGTGGCGTATCGGCCATGCCCAAGGCAAGATCCTGCCCGGCGGCTGGCTCTTCCCGGGGCTGGATGTGATGGAGCCACTGAGCGCTCGGCGGCTCAATCGCGCCGTGCACGACGCCGCCTCGGCTGCCGGCATCGCCAAGCGCGTGACCACGCACACGCTGCGCCACTCCTTTGCCACCCACCTGCTGGAGCGCAAGGTCGACATCCGCGTGATCCAGGTCTTGCTGGGCCACAAGAAGCTCGAGACGACATCGATCTACGCCCACGTGGCCACCCGCACGTGCACGGCATCGTGCCCGGCGGTGGGCTCGGCACCGACGGCAAGACCTGGGTGGCGTGCCGGCCCGGGTTCTTCCTGTCGGTACGAGTGCTCTCGCGGTTGTTCCGGCGCCGCTTCCTGGAGGAACTGCAGCAACTGCACGACCGCGGCAAGCTCGACTTCCTTGGCCAGCAAGCGACGCTGGCCGATGCTGCTGCGTTCAGGGCCTGGCTCGCGCCGCTGCGCAAGATCGAGTGGGTGGTCTATGCCAAGCGGCCCTTCGCCGGCCCGCAGGCGGTGCTGACCTACCTGTCGCGCTACACGCAGGTGTCCCACAACCCTAATCACAATCGGCCCCTTGATTCCCGCATTGGAGCGACCGCTGCCGCTGCACATCGGACATCAGCCACCACTTCGGCCACTCCCGCTCCGTGCTGTCATCGCTGAGAGGCACTGCGCAACGAGCGCGGCCGCAAGCGGTTGGCCCGTGCCCTGCAGTGGCCGGGTCGGCCCCAGACGACCGCCAGGGGCGGCCGCCGCGACGTCCGCCTCCCGCCGCTAGAACCGCCGGCTGCGCGATCCTTCGCGCGCCATCTCGATGAACTCGGCGGCCGCGGGCTTGATGCCGCTGCCGCGGCGCCAGACCAGGCCCACATCCACCGTGGACAGCGCATCGCGCAGCGGCCGCACCTCCACGTGCTCGGCGTCCAGCGTCCAGGGCCGGTACAGAAAGTCGGGCAGCAGCGCGATGCCCGCGCCGGCGCCCACCAGCGAGCGTACGGCCTCGAGCGAGGTGGTGCGCAGGATCGTGCGGCGGCGCAGCTGCAGCCGCGTCCACACCGCGGCCATCAACTCGTCGATGCGGTCGGCCTCGAGCACCACGTGGTCGCAGTCGGCGCAGTCGGCCAGCGTCAGTTCGGACTGCTGCGTCAGCGGGTGGTCCGAGGGCAACCAGACGCGGCTCGGGCTGCGTGTCAGCGTCTCGGCCACCAGCGCCTGCGGCTCGGTGAGCGCGTTGCTCAGCATCATCGCCACGTCGAGCTCGCCGTTGATCAGCAGGTGCTCCAGGAAACGCGGCGTGTCCTCGACCACCAGCACGTCCACTCGCGGGCAGCTGCGCCGGTAGCGGCTGAAGAGCTCGCTCAGGTAGTAGCCGGCCACCAGGCTGGTCACGCCCACCGCGAGCGTGCCCGCCAGGCCGCCACCGCCTTCGCTGCGCTCGCGCGTGGCCTCGGCCACCGTGGCCAGCACCTTGTGCGCGTTGGCCAGGAAGCGATGGCCTTCGGGCGTGAGCAACATGCCGCGCGGGCTGCGCTCGAAGAGCCGGCGGCCGAGCTCGTCTTCCAGCTCCTGCATGCTCTTGGTGACCGCACTCTGCGCGATGTTCAGCAGCCGCGAGGCCGCAGCCACCGAGCCGCTTTCGGCCACTGCCACGAAGTAGCGGAACTGGCGCAGCGTCACGTGAGAAGACATGCAGCCAATCTGTCAGCCGGCCCTGCCACACAATCCCGCCGTGCCTGCCTTTCTGTTCCTGCTGATGTGCTGCGTGGCGCTGCTGACGGTGCCGCAGCCAGCGGCCGCCGCCGAGCCGGTGGCCGTGGGCTCCAAGCGCTTCACCGAGAGCTACGTGCTCGGCGAGATCGTCGCGCAGACGCTGCAGGCCGCCGGTGTGCCGGCCGTGCACCGGCAGGGCCTGGGCAACACCGCCATCGCCCTGCAGGCGCTGATGCGCGGCGAGGTGCAGGTCTACCCCGAGTACACCGGCACCATCGTGCGCGAGCTGCTCAAGCGAGAGGGTAACCCGACCCTGGCCGAGCTGAACGTCTGGCTGGCGCCGCGCGGGCTGATGGCCGCGGTGCCGCTGGGCTTCAACAACACCTATGCACTGGCGCTGCGCGAGGCCGATGCGCAGCGCCTGGGTGTGGCGACGATCTCCGATCTGGCACGGCTGCCGCCGGCCGCGCTGAACCGCCTGCGCACCGGGCTGTCGCACGAGTTCCTGGTGCGCGCCGATGGCTGGCCGGCACTGGCGAAGGCCTACGGCCTGGCGCTGAAGCCCGGCCCCGGCCTCGACCACGGCCTGGCCTTCCAGGCGCTTGCGGGCGAGCAGGTGGACCTGATCGACGTGTACAGCACCGACGCGCAGATCGGCCGCCTGGGCCTGCGCGTGCTGCGCGACGACCGCGCTTTCTTCCCGCGCTACGACGCCGTGCTGCTGATGCGCCAGAGCCTGCCCGAGGCCGCGCAGCGCGCGCTGGTGCAGCTGGAGGGCCGGCTTGACGAGGCCACGATGATCGCGCTCAACGCCGAGGCCGAGATCGACCGCAAGCCCTTTGCCGAGGTGGCGCGCGGCTTCCTGGCCCGGCAGGCGGCGGCGCCTTCCGTGGCGTCGGCTGCGGCAGCTCCTGCCGCACCCGCGCCGGCCCCCAGCCGCCCCGGCTTCGTCGAGCGCCTGTTCGCCCCCGATCTGCCGCGGCTGCTGGCCGAGCACCTGGCGCTGGTGTTCGGCTCGCTCGCACTGGCCGTGGCCGTGGGCGTGCCGCTGGGGGTGTGGGCGCAGGCAAGGCCGCGAGCCGGCGCCGTGCTGCGCGGCGCCGTCGGGCTGCTGCAGACGGTGCCCTCGCTGGCGCTGCTGGCGGTGCTGGTGGCCCTGCTCGGGCGAATCGGTTTCGTGCCGGCGCTGCTGGCGCTGTTCGCCTACGCGCTGCTGCCCATCGTGGGCAACACCATCGCCGGCCTGGCCGCCGTGCCCGCGGGCCTGGTGCAGGCCGCCCAAGCGCTGGGCCTGAGCCGGCGCGACGTGATGCGCCACGTGATGCTGCCGCTGGCGCTGCCGGTGCTGCTGGCGGGCGTCACCACCGCGGCTGTCATCAATGTCGGCACGGCCACGGTGGCGGCCTTCGTGGGCGCCGGTGGCCTGGGTGAGCGCATCGTCGCCGGCCTGGCGGTGAACGACCCCGCGCAGATGCTGGCGGGCGCTTTGCCAGCGGCGCTGCTGGCGGTGGGGGTGCAGGTGGGCTTCGGTCTGCTCGAACGCCGCTCGAGAATCCCCCGATGAATGCGCCAATGAACGCGCCAATCACGATCCGCTCCCTGGGCCGCCAGCCCTACGCGGCCACGCTCGAGGCCATGCGCGAGTTCACGGCCACGCGCGACGCCGCCACGCCCGACGAGATCTGGCTCGTCGAGCACGAGCCGGTGTTCACGCAGGGCCTGGCCGGGCAGGAAGGCCATCTGCTCGCGCCGGGCGACATCCCGGTGGTGCGCACCGAGCGCGGCGGGCAGGTCACGTACCACGGGCCCGGGCAGGTGGTGGCCTACCCGCTGCTCGATCTGCGGCGCCTGGGCTACTTCGTCAAGGAGTACGTGTTCCGCATCGAGGCCGCGCTGCTGGACACGCTGGCCGATGCCGGCATCACCGGCCACCGCGTGCGCGGCGCGCCCGGCATCTACGTGCGCCTGGACGACCCCTTCGGCCACGCCGCGCTGCCGCCCGTGATGCCTGGCGCCGACCCGATGCGCGGCCTGGGCAAGGTGGCCGCGCTGGGCATCAAGGTCAGCCGCCACTGCACCTTCCACGGCCTGGCGCTGAACGTGGTGATGGATCTGGAGCCGTTTGCGCGCATCAACCCTTGCGGCTATGTCGGGCTGCGCACGGTGGACTTGGCTTCCCTGGGCGTGCAGGCCAGCTGGGACGCGGTGGCGCCGGTGTTGGGCGCGCACCTGCAGCGGCGCCTGGCGCCCTGAGTCGACGGCAAAACCTGCAGCGGCTTTGGCAGTTGGCCTGCGCGAGCGCGCCGCATCGCCGAGGTCCGTGGTTGTCAGCTGACGGCCCCTATGCGTAGTCCTCAACTATGCGTAGGTCGTCGTCTTGGTGGGTGTCCCCGAGAGGGGCACACCGCCGCTCACGCAAGACTTGCCTTGCATGGTTCTGCCAACATGCGCGCAAGACTCCTGCGGCCATCGAAGCGGCGTGGAGGGTGGCCGCTGGGGTCGCCTCCTGGGCGTGGCGAAGTGATGCAGAAGCGCTGCTTCCGGAGGTTCCCTCCGCACGGTCAAGTGCCCTGCCCGCGGGGGCGCAGACTATGCGTCGCTTTCGCATCCTGGTTCCGAGGCAGCGAGACGCTGGACTTGTCATAGTTGAGAACTACGCATAGGGGTTGTGAAGAGTCCTTCGACCTGCCGCCCGATAGCAGACATCCGGCTGGCCTTCATCGGCTGGCAGTGGCGGCAATCGCCACAAGGGTTGATGCCTGCCCAGGGCGGGACACAGCAGGGCTCGGGCCGCCATCATGATGACGATGACTGAGCCCCTGCCGCTTACTCCGCAGAGGACCCAGCGCACAGAATGCGTCGTGCGGAGTGCGCAGACCTGCAGACCCATGCCATGGAGACCATCACCGTTGAGCCACTTGCGCGAGCGACATGTCTGCTGACGCATCGGTGGCCGTGACCGGCCTGGACCCCGCGCAGGCGGCCGCTCGCCTGCGCGACGAAGGGCCCAATGAGCTGGGGCTTAGCCAACGGCGTACGTTGCGCGACATCGCCTGGGAGGTGCTGCGCGAGCCGATGTTCGGTCTGCTGCTGGGTGCCGGCGCAATCTATCTGGCGATGGGCGTTGCGCGCGAGGCCCTGATCCTGCTCGGCTTCGTCTTCATCATCATGGGCATCACGGCGCTGCAGGAACGCCGCACCGACAAGGCCCTGGATGCCCTGCGCGACCTGTCCAGCCCACGCGCGCTGGTCCTGCGCGGCGGGCAGGCCAATCGCATCCCCGGCCGCGAGGTGGTGCGCGAAGACGTGCTGCTGCTGGCCGAAGGCGACCGCGTGCCGGCCGACGGCGTGCTGCTGCAGGCGCATGAACTGGCCACCGACGAGTCGATGCTGACCGGGGAGTCCGAGGCCGTGCCCAAGCAGGCGGGTACGGGTCGGGTCTTCGCCGGCACGCTGGTCGTCAGCGGTCAAGGCCTGGTGCGGGTGGACGCCGTGGGCCGCCAGACCGAGATGGGGCGCATCGGCATGTCGCTGCAGACCATCACGCTGGCAGCCTCACCGCTGCGCGATGAAGTGGCCAGGCTCACACGTCGGCTCGTGGTCGTCGCGGTGGCGCTGAGCGTGGGCCTGATGGCGCTGTTCTGGATGCTGCGGGGCGGCTGGCTCGAGGCGATGCTGGCCGGCATCACGCTGGCCATGGGCCTGCTGCCCCAGGAGTTTGCGGTCATCATGATCGTGTTCTTCGCGCTCGCCGCACGCCGGCTGGCGACACAGCAGGTGCTGACGCGGCGCCTGAACTCCATCGAGACGCTGGGCCAGACCAGCGTGCTGTGCGTGGACAAGACCGGCACCCTGACGCGAAACCGCATGGCCGTGGCGGCGCTGGCGATCGATGGCGAGGAACTCGCCATCGAGAGCTTGCCGCCGGGCGGTCTGCCCGAGGCCTTCCATGCCTTGCTGGAGGTCGCGCTGCTGGCGAGCGAAACAGAGCCGCACGACCCCATGGAGCAGGCGCTGCATCGACTTGGTGCCGACCACCTGGCCGGCACCGAGCACCTGCATCCCGAGTGGACACTGGCGCGCGAGTACGAGCTGTCGCCCGAACTGCTGGCGATGAGCCACCTCTGGCGCAGCGCGACGGAGCCGCACGACGTCGTGGCGAGCAAGGGGGCACCAGAAGCCGTGGCGGCGCTTTGCCATCTGCCGGACGCCCAGTGCGAACGCATCATGGCCCACGCCGCACGACTGGCCGACCGCGGCCTGCGTGTGCTGGGTGTGGCGCGGGCCACGCACCGCAACGACCTGGCCTGGCCCGGCGTGCAGCACGACTTCGCCTTCGAGTGGGTCGGCCTGGTCGGCTTTGCCGACCCTCTGCGGCCCGAAGTGCCCGAGGCCATGGCGCAATGCCGCCGCGCGGGCATCCGTGTCGTGATGATCACCGGCGACCACCCCCTCACGGCTCGTGCCATTGCCCTGCAGGCGGGCATCGTCGGCGACCGGGTGCTGACCGGGGAAGACCTGCTTCGTCTGGACGCGCGGTCGCTGGCGCAAGAAGTGGCCGCGGTGAACATCTTCGCGCGTGTCCGGCCGCAGCAGAAGTTGGCGCTGATCGAAGCGCTGAAGGCCAATGGCGAGGTCGTCGCCATGACGGGGGACGGCGTCAACGATGCGCCGGCGCTGAAGGCGGCCCACATTGGCATCGCGATGGGGCAGCGCGGCACCGACGTGGCGCGCGAGGCGGCTTCGCTGGTGTTGCTGCAGGACGACTTCGCGTCCATCGTGCAGGCCATCAAGGCCGGGCGACGCACCTTCGCCAACCTGCGCCAGGCGATGGTCTACACGCTGGCGGTGCACGTGCCCATCGTCGGGCTGGCGATGCTGCCGGTGCTGTTCGGGCTGCCCCTGGTGCTGGCGCCGCTGCACATCGCCTTTCTGGAGCTGATCATCGATCCGGCCTGTTCACTGGTGTTCGAGGCCGAGGACGGCGACCCGGACCTGATGCGCCAGCCGCCACGCCGCACCGGTGCGGCGCTGCTGACGGGGGCGCTCGTCACGCAGAGCCTGCTGCAAGGTGGCCTGGTGACGGCCATGGTGGTGGGCGTCTATGCGGCGCTGCTGGACTTCGGGATGCCCGGCGGCATGGCCGGCACCGCGGCCTTCGTGGCCCTGGTCAGCGCCAACGCGGCGCTGATCCTGCCCAGCCGCAGCGACCGCACCGATTGGCGCAGCCTGGGCGCGAGGCTGACGCCCGTGAGCCGCTGGGTCTTGGCCGGCACGCTGTTGGCGTTGCTGGCCGTCACGGCGATTCCCTGGCTCGCACGGAACTTCGGCTTCCTTCCCCTGACGCCGCTGCAGTGGCTGGCTGCGCTGGCGGTCGGGCTGGCCATGGTGCCGCTGCTGCACTTGAGCAAGGTCCTGCTCGCATCGCCTGCGGGTCATGTGGCAACGATGGCGCCGCCTTGAACGCCCCGGCGCCTGAGGCAAGACCCCATCAGGTCATGTGCCTGGCCGCTGATGGCGGCGACGCTGCGACCTCCCCGGGGTGATGGCCCAGCGTGTAGGGCATGGTGATGAACGACACGGCAGCCACCAGCAACAGGGTCGGCAGCACGGCACGCGTGGCGACCGTGACGATGAAGTTCTTGAGATCCTGGTTGATGGCGGGCGTCCTGGTGAGCAAGTCGTGCGGCGCGGTGTTGTGCCGTGCTTGCATCATCTGAGCTCGCGCATGAACGCGGCATGAACACATCGTTCAGGCCTCGTTCAAGCGGGGCTGGGCACAGCAGTGGCACGGTCGAATCTTCGATTGCTACACGCCCAACTCCGGAGTCAGACCATGCTCAAGAAGTCATTGATCGCCACCGCCGCCATCAGCGCCACGCTCCTTGCAGCCGCAACCCTGCTGCTCACGCAGGCACAGTCCCGCAGCACCGCGCCTGCAGGCATCACGACCACCAGCGCACAGGCGTCGGCCGGTGCGGGATCACCAGGCAAGCGAGGCGCTGCAGACGACAGCAGTGCCCGCACGAGCACCCGCCAAACCGAGCGCGACGAGGGCCGAAGCAAGGCCGAAAGTTCCGAGCGCGATGACCGTCGCGGCGAGAGCATAGGAACTTCAAACGGCCTCTCGAAAGCCCGACACGGGAGCGGCGGCCAGCCAGGATGGCTTAGCTTCGGCGGTTGAGCCATTGCCCTGTGCCAACAAGGCGCGCCTCGAGGCTTTGCCTGGGGTGGGTCCGGCCTTGATCTCCGGGGTCTCCGGGCTTCATCTCGGGGTTGACCCTGTTCTGGTGACGCCGCACCGACTCAGCGCGCAGCGTCGCCCCGGCTGCGTAACGGCGTCGCAGCCTGCGGATACAGTTTCAATGACGCCCGGCGCAGCTCAGGCGGCGTCAGTCTTGCCCCGCCTCGCGCGCCCGACCCTTGGGCGGCGGCCGCGGATCCAGCCCCAGGTGGGTCAGGATCTCCTCGATCACCGGCTGCTCCAGGATCGCTGCGATGATCTTGAGCTCGCCGCCGCAGTTCGGGCCGTGCTCCAGGTCGAGATCGAACACCCGCTTGAGCAACTTGGCCGAGCTCAGGCGCACCGGTCGGTGGTGCGCACAGTTCGCGTCGCACTCGGCGGATCTTGCCGCCTGCGCGGGCGCCTCAGGCACTTGCGGCACCACCCGCGCGCGCAGCTTGGCGTTGGGGGCCAGCACGCCGTGGTTCGCGCAGCGGGGGTCCGCTCACTTCGCGCAGCGAAGTGACGCGGACACCAAACGGATCAGATGCAGCCGAGGTCTGGGCACCAGGGTGGCCAGGCGCTGCATGAACTCCAGCGGCGACATGACCAGGTGCGTGGTCCCGTCGCGCCAGGCTGTCTTGAGCTTGAGCACCACCTGCCCGGCGGTGTTGGTCTGCACGCCTTCGTTGGCCAGGGCCGGCCGGGTGATGTCGCGGCACCGCTGTTCCAGCCGCCTGCGGTCGTGCGCTTCGACCTGAACCGCAGCGTGCAGGCTGAACCCATCGATGTCAGCGCACAGGGGCTGTCCAGCCGTACCCTCGCGGGGCATCGCGCCCCTGAGCGTCAGCACCTTCTGGCCGGCACGCGGTCCGAAGGCGATGCGATCGCAGCGCAAGCTGCGTGGGGCCGATCGCCACGGCCGCCCCACGGCGCGGCGCTCGTTCGTGCTATGTTCAAAATGAGTGGAGCGTGGAGGGCTCATGAATTACGAACACTTCGTCGTCGCCGCCGCGCGCGTCATCGAATATGTCGGGGTCGTCGTGCTGCTGCTTGGCGCCCTGCTGGCCGCGGGAGCCTTCGCCAGGCGTCTGCTGGGCCGCGTCGATTTCCACGATGCCTACCACTCCTTGCGGGCCGATCTGGGTCGCGCCATTCTGCTCGGGCTGGAACTGCTGGTGATCGCCGACATCATTGGCACCGTCGCCGTCGAACCCACCTTGCAGAACCTGGGTGTGCTGGCCGTGATCGTGGCGATCCGGACCGTGTTGAGCTTCGCCCTCGAGCTGGAAGTGAGCGGACGCTGGCCGTGGCAGCGCGCCCAGGCCGGCGCCGTGCGCTGACCTCGCTCGGCCGCCGCGTCCTCGCGGCTACTTGGCTACTTGCCTTCGAGCGTGTTGACGGGTTCCCAGTCCGGGCCCGGCGGCGACTCGGCCAGGGCCCGTGCTCGGGCCTCGAACATCGCCGCCGGCGCGTCGCTGACGGCGATGCGGGCAAAGCAGCTCTGTGCCTCGACGAAGTCGCGCGCTCGCCAGGCCGCCAGTCCGGCCGCGTAGGCCTCGGCCGCGGCGCGCTGGGACGGCGTGCGGCCACCGGCCTCGGCCTCGGGCTCGAACACCTTCACCGGTTGCTGGCGTCCCTTGACGCGGATGGCATCGATCTCGCGCCATTCGAAGCGCGCTCCCGTCAGCGCCACGGTGGCTTCGGCCACGAGGATCGAGGTGCCGAAGTACTTGCTGGCCCCCTCCAGGCGCGACGCCAGGTTGACCGCATCGCTCATCGCCGTGTAGTTGAGACGCTGGCGCGAGTCGATGTTGCCCACCAGCGCCGACCCCGAGTTCAGGCCGATGCGGTGGGCGATGCGACGGCCGCCGAAGGCCTGGCCCTCGAGGTTCAGTTCGGCGAGCCGGTCGCGGCAGCGCAGCGCCGCCTTCACCGCGTGCTGCGCATGGTCGGCGTCGTCCAGCGGGGCGCCGAAGACGGCGACGATCGAGTCGCCGACGTACTTGTCGACGTAGCCGCCTTCGGACTCGATGATCTCGCTCATCTCCGACAGGTAGCGGTTCATCAGCCGCACCAGGGGCTGCGGCTGCATCGTCTCGGAGAAGCTGGAAAAGCCCACGATGTCGGAGAAGAACATCGTCACCTCGCGCATCTCGCCGCCCAGCGCGGGCGGGCTGTGGGACTCCAGCATGCGGTCGATCAGGCGTGGCGACAGGTACAGCGCGAAGCTCTTGTGCAGCAGCCGCTCTTCGCGATCGACGACGGCGAAGCGGTAGCCGATGGTGGCCACGGCCGCGGAGGCGGCGGCCAGCAGCGGCTCCACCAGCGGCAAGGCCAGCGCCTCGCGGAAGGCCAGCAGCGCCAGGCCCGCGTAGAGCAGCAGCGCGCCGGCGAGCAGCGGCAATGCGGCCATCAGCTTGAAGCGCAGCACCGCCAGGGCCGCGAGGGCCGCCATGCCCAGGGCCACGGACAGCATGGCCACGCGGCTCCACTCGGTGACGGTCTGCCCGCGCAGCAGGTTGTCCACGGCCGTCGCATGCAGGTACACGCCGGCCATCGTGCGGCGCTTGATCTGGCCCGGCGCGGCGGGCAGCGGCAGCGCGCAGCGGGGCGCCCGTGCGCCTTCGAGCCCCGTGATGAAGCGCTTGGTCGACTCGCGGCGGTCCTCGGCGTCCAGCAGGGTGCCGAACAGCACCACCTTGCCGGCGAAATGGCGGCGGAAGTAGTCGACCTCGCCGCGTTCGGCGCAGGCACGCAGGTCGGCCAGCGAGTAGGTCGGCACGTCGTCGGCGCCACCCTCCATGTTCAGCGTCATCGTGCGCGGCACGACGGCGTTGACGTGCTGGCCGGCCAGCGTCAGGCTGCCATCGGCTTCGAATCCAGGCCTCGTGCCGCGTGCCCGCGCGGCCAGTTCGACCGCCATCGAAGGCACGATGCCCTGGGCGGTGACAAAGCCGGTCGGCAGGCGCCGTACCACGCCGTCGGCGTCGGTGTAGGCGTTGAGCACGCGGATGTTGTCCTCGCCGACGGCGATGCGCTGACCGGCCGCCGGGCGGACCGGTTCATCGCGCAGCTGCACCTCGCCCAACACCAGCCGGCCCGTGCTGGCGCCGGCGCGCAGCGCACGCAGGAAGTCGCGGTCGAAGCCGCGCAGATGGCTTCCCAGCGAGCCCTCGCCGAAGGGCAGGGCCGACTCCTCGATCGACGACGGAAAGACGAGGTCGAAGCCGACCACGGTGGCGCCGCCGTCGAGCACGGCTCCCAGCACGCGGCCGATCTCGCGTGTCCAGGTCACCGTCGGCGAGCCCTTGAACGGCAGCGTCGCGTAGCTGTCCTCGTCGATGGCGACCACCACGGTCGAGGCCGGGCCGAGCGCGGGCCGCGGGCCGAAAACCTGCCAGCGCAGGGTCGTCAAGACGTCGAGCGACAGACCTCGCAGGGGGTCCAGTGCGGGCAGCGCAGGCCACAGCCCGCAGACGGCGGTGACGACGGCCGCCGCCAGCAGGTCACGGCGGCGCGCCCGGGCCATGACTGCGCGCGGCGCTGTCTACTCGAAGCGCAGCAGCCGCCCCAGCAGCGCGGCCGGGCTCGCGGGCGGATCGGCGTCGATCACGAACTCCAGGCTGCGCTCCCCGAGCGTGGCCCGGTAGGTGGCCCCCGGGGACAGCGTCACCTGGGCCAGGGCCAGGTCGAAGAAGCGCCCGCGCAGCAGAGCCGGACCGTCGAGCTTGAGCTCGAGGCGCTCGCCCGTGCGGTCGATGCGTTCGACGCGAAGCAGGCCGCGCTGCGTGCCCACGTCGAACAGGGGTGACAGGCTCTGCACCCGCAGGGCCGACGCCGGCGACGCAGGTGGCTTCTGCCCCGGGGGCGTGAAGCTGCGGTAGACGGTGGCCGCGCTCTGCGTGGCTTCGCGGGCACCGAGCTGGGGCCGCTGCGTCGCGCACGCCACCTTGACGCGTTCGACCTTGCCTTGCCAGACCTGGCTCTGGTCTTCACCGATGGTGACGGTGCCGCCGCTGATGGTCTCGCGCCAGCAGGACTTCATGTAGCTGAGCACCAGCCCCTGGCCGGCACGGAGCTCGATGACGCGGCCCGCGGCCACGTAGTCCATGAACTCGACACCATCGACGCGCCCGCGCACGTCCTCGACGACCGCCACCGGGCCTTGTGCCAGCACCGTCCCGCTCGCGCCCGCCAGGACCAGCGCCAGCTGTCCTGTCAGCAGCCAATGTCGCATCTGTGCACCTCCGCGTTGGGTGAACCACCCGATGAACACGATAGGCGCTTCGATGACGAGGTGGCTGATCTGGATCAACGGCCGGTGGCGGCACTCGTGTCAGATTGCACCGGTCATGTTCGAGTCCGCCAATCTCAAGCACCGCGTCGGCAAGGCCGAGTTCGAACGCGAGCAGTCGACGCTGCGCGCGGCCCTGCTGGATGCCCAGTACGACCTGCACCAGGCGGGCAAGTTTCCGGTGCTGATCCTGATCGCCGGCGTGGAAGGGGCGGGTAAGGGCGAGACGGTCAACCTGCTCAACGAGTGGATGGATCCGCGGCGCATCCAGACCAGCGCCTTCGGCCTGCCCTCCGACGAAGAGAGCGAGCGCCCGCCGCATTGGCGCTTCTGGCGCGCGCTGCCACCCAAGGGGCGCATCGGCATCTTCTTCGGCGCCTGGCACACGCTGCCGATCGTGCAGCGTGTGCTCGGGCAGATCGAGGAGGGCGAGTTCTCGCGCAGCATCGGCGAGATCCAGCGCCTGGAGCGCATGTTGTGCGACGAGGGCGTGCTGCTGCTCAAGTACTGGTTCCACCTCTCGAAGGAGCAGCAGAAGCGGCGCCTGAAGTCGCTGGAGAAGGACCCCCGCACCCGTTGGCGCGTCACCGACACCGAGTGGGACTACTTCAAGCGCTACGACCGCTTCGTCGAGGTCTGCGATCCCTTCCTGCGCCAGACCTCGACCGCCGAGGCGCCGTGGATCGTCGTGCCCGGCGCCGACGCCCGCTACCGCGCGCTGACGGTCGGACGCCACCTGCTGGCGGCGCTGCGCGAGCGGCTGGACACGCCGCCTGCGCCCACGCCCGACAAGTCGCCACCCTTGCCTGCGCCCAGCGACAAGCTCAACGTCCTGAGCGCGCTGCAGCTCGACCAGCCGATGACGCGGTCCCGCTACGAGAAGGAGCTCGAGAAGTGGCAGGGTCGCCTGAGCCTGGCGGCACGCGACCCGCGTTTCCGCTCGCTCGCGGTGGTGGGGGTCTTCGAAGGCAACGACGGTGCCGGCAAGGGCGGGGCGATCCGCCGCGTCACGGCCGCACTTGACGCCCGCCACTACGACAACGTCCCCGTGGCGGCGCCGACCGAGGAGGAACGGGCCCAGCCCTACCTCTGGCGCTTCTGGCGCCGCCTGCCGCGCCGCGGCCGCTTCACCTTCTTCGACCGCTCCTGGTACGGCCGCGTGCTGGTGGAGCGGGTCGAGGGCTTCTGCGGCGAAGCCGACTGGATGCGGGCCTACGGGGAGATCAACGACTTCGAGGCCTCGCTGGTGCGCCACGATGTCGTGCTCGTCAAGTTCTGGCTCGCCGTGACCAAGGACGAGCAGTTCAGGCGCTTCAAGGCGCGCGAGGAAGTCGCGTTCAAGCGCTTCAAGATCACCGACGAGGACTGGCGCAATCGTGAGAAATGGGACGCCTACGAGTCGGCGGTGTGCGACATGGTCGACCGCAGTTCCACGGTCGATGCGCCCTGGACCCTGGTCGAGGCCAACAACAAGTACCACGCGCGCGTCAAGGTGCTGAAGACGCTGTGCGAGGCTGTCGAGAAGGCGCTGCAGCAGCGGTCCGGCCGTGGGCACAAACGCGGCGGGCGAGGCCGGCATGACAAGAAGGCTTCCTGAGCCCGGGCGCCGCGCGCCACGGCGCAGCCCATGCAAGACCTGAGCGCGGCGTTCTGGCGCGCCGAGACGCCTTACGTGCTCGGTGGCGCGCTGCTGCTGGCCTTGCTGCTGCTGCAGGCCCTGAAGGACGACCGCGCCACCATCGCGCGCACGCTGCTGCTGTTCGGCGCGCTGCTGCTGCTCGACCTGCTTCAGGCCGGCCTGGCCCGGTCCGCACCTTGGGGCCTGGCGCGCGGACTGCTGCTGCTCGTGCAACTGGGCTACCTGCTCGTTCTCTTCAGGCTGATCTGTCTGGCGCTGTTCAGGTGGCTGCTGCCGGCCCTGCGCCGGCCGCTGCCACGCATCGTGGAAGACGTGGTGCTCATCAGCGGCTACCTGCTCCTGGGCATGGTCAGCCTGTCCCGGGCCGGGGTCGAACTGAACAGTCTCGTCGCCACCTCGGCCGTCGTGACTGCGGTGATCGCCTTCGCGATGCAGGACACGCTGGGCAACATCCTCGGCGGCCTGGCACTGCAGGGCGACAACTCGCTCAAGATCGGCAGCTGGGTCAAGCTCGACGACGTCACCGGCCGTGTTGTCGAGATCCACTGGCGCTACACCGCCATCCTCACCCGCAACGGTGAACGGGTCGTGGTGCCCAACGCGGTGCTGATGAAGAACAAGTTCGTCGTCATCGACCCGCGCGAGGACGGTGCCGCGAGCTGGCGCCGCTGGATCTGGTTCCACATCGACTACGCCGTGCCGCCCTCGCGCGTCATCGCGGCGGCGGAACACGCGGTGATCGACGCCGACATCGGCAACGTGGCGCGCGAGCCGGCGCCTTCGTGCGTGGCGGCCGACTTCACGCCGGGCGCGCTGCGCTACGCGCTGCGCTACTGGTTGATCGATCCGCGCGACGACGATCCGACCGATTCGGCCGTGCGCGCCCACCTGCTGGCGGCCGTGCAGCGCCAGGGCTGGCGCATCGCGCTGCCCGACCAGGTGGTGCACCAGGTGATCGAGGGCGAGTCCCATCGCGAAGCCGTCCGGCAGCAGGAGCTGGCGCAGCGCCTGAAGGCGCTGGCCGGAGTCGACCTGTTCAGCGGCCTCAGTGCCGACGAACACCGCCAGCTGGCCGAGCGCTTGCGGCCGACCCCGTTTGCCAGCGGCGACGTGATGACGCGCCAGGGCGCGCAGGCGCACTGGCTCTACATCATCGCCAGCGGCCAGGCCGATGTCTGGTGGGAGGCGCCAGACGGTGAACGCCGCCGCGTCGCGACGCTGTCCTCGGGCAGTGTGTTCGGCGAGATGGGCCTGATGACCGGCGAGCCGCGCTCGGCCACCGTGGTGGCGCGTGGCGACGTCGATTGTTATCGGCTCGACTAGGCCGGCTTCGAAGTCGTGTTGCACCAGCGGCACGAGATCGCCGAGCACATGGCCCGCGTGCTGGCGCAGCGGCTGCAGTTCAACGCGACGCTGCGCGACGACTACCTGAAGGAAGTCCGCGAACCGCCGCCGCAGGATGCGGACATCCTCGGGCGCATGCGCCGCTTCTTCGGGCTCGACGAGCCGGCGCCGCGCTGAGCCGGGGACGCCGACGGGTTCGGCGCGAGCCCGAGTCTCATCCGCCCAGGTAGTCGATCAACCCACGCAGCGTGAACAGCCGCCGCGTGTCCGCTTCCGGGATCTTGCGGCCCGTGCGTTCGCCCAGCGCGATGACGAAGTTCAGGAAGTCCATCGAGTCCAGGTCCAGCGCCTCGCGCAGGTCTTCCTCGTTGCCGACGCTGGCCAGATCGGCCTCGGGGGCGATGCCGGCCATGACTTCGGCGGCCAGCGTGCGGATCTCATGGTCGGTCATCGCGGGGACTCCGTTCACAGGTTGTCGGGTGACTGCAAGGCACGCTGAATGGCGGACAGCAACTGGCCACCCAGATGCCCGTCGCTGGCGCGGTGGTCGGCCGCCAGCGTGACCGAGACTTGCGCGCGCGCGACGACGCGGCCGTCGACGACGGCGGGCCGCTCGACGACGCGGCCGAAGCCGACGATCGCCACCTGCGGCGGGTAGATCACCCCGTACACACTCTCGGCACCCCGGTCCCCAAGGCTGGTGACGGTGACCGTCGGATCCGTGAGCTCGGAGCTGCGCAGGCCGCCGGCCCGGGCGCGCTGCACCAAGTCGCGCAGCGCCGTCATCAGCGCCGGCAGCGGCTGGCGGTCGGCGTCGCGGATCGCCGGCGCGATCAGCCCGCCACCCCGCAGCGCGATCGCCCAGCCCACGTGCACCCCGGCACCAGGGCGGAAGGCGCCGTTCTCGAAGAAGCCGTTGAGTTGCGGCACCTGCGCCAGCGCCAGCGCGCTCGCCTTCAGCAGCAACAGCGCCGGCAGCAGGCGGTCGACCGGATCGCGCGTGGCGTTGTAGGCCTCCAGCCAGGCGCTGGCGTTGGCGAAGTCGATCGTGTCGCCGAGGTAGTAGTGCGGGATCTCGCGCTTGGACCGGCCCATTGCGGCGGCGATGGCCAGGCGCATCTGGGCCGGGTCGAACCCCCCGCGCGCGGGGCGGCTGGCCTGGGGCTGCGCGGCGGCGCGTTCGACGTCCACCAGCGTGACGGCCCCGTCGGGGCCGGTGCCTGCCAGCGCGTCGGCGTCGAGCCGCAGTTCGTCGGCGCGCCGGCGCGCCGCCGGGGTCACGCGCACGCGCGCCCCCGCCGCTCGGGACGGCGGTGGCGGTGTCGGCGCGGCCGGTGGGGTGGACAGGGCGGCCGCCGGCGCGGCCGGCGCAGGCGCTGGCGGCACCGCGGCGGCCGTGGCAGGCTCGGCGCGGGCGCCCGCCTCGCCGGCCGTTCGCACCCGCGCCAGCACGGCGCCCACCTCGAGCGCCTCGTTCAATGGCGCCAGATCGCCGATCTCGCCTTCGAGAAAACACTCGACGTCGATCGCGCCCTTGTGCGTCTCGACGACCGCGACGACGTCGCCCGGCTTGACCCGATCGCCGGCCTTGACGTTCCACTGCACGACCTTGCCGGTCTCCATGTCGGCGCCCAGCGCGGGCATCGTGAAGTCGGCCATCGTCAGGCGCTCCGCCGGGCCGGCAGCAACGAACGGGCGGCAGCGACGATGTCGTCCACCCGCGGCAGTGCCGCCTCTTCCAGGTGCACGGCATACGGCACCGGCACCTCGCGGCTGCAGACGCGGCGCACCGGCGCATCGAGCTCGTACAGCGCGTCCTCGGCCAGCCGGGCCGCGATCTCGGCCGAGATCGAGCCGCTCTTCCAGCCCTCGTCGACGATGACGACGCGCCGCGTGCGCGTGACCGACGCGATGACGGTCGGCATGTCCAGCGGCCGCAGCACGCGCAGGTCGATGACCTCGGCGTCGATGCCGTCCTTGGCCAGCGCATCGGCCGCGGCCAGGCACTTGGGCAGGCTGTTGCCATAGGTCACCAGCGTCAGGTCACGGCCGGCGCGGCGGACCTTCGCGTGTTCGAGGTCCACCGCGGTCACGGCCGGGTCGAGCTCGCCCTCGCTGTTGTACAGCACGATGTGCTCGAACAGCAGCACCGGGTTCGGGTCGGCCAGTGCGGCGGCGAGCATGAAGCGCGCGTCCTCCACCGTGCCCGGCACCAGCACCTTCAGCCCCGGGATGTGCCCGTACCAGCCCTCCAGGCTGTGCGAGTGCTGGGCCGCCAGCTGACGCCCGCCGCCGGTGGCCATGCGGATGACCAGCGGCACCGCGAACTGGCCGCCGGTCATGTGCGGCAGCGTGGCCGCGTTGTTCATGATCTGGTCCAGCGCCAGCAGGCTGAAGTTGCAGGTCATGATCTCGACGATGGGCCGCAGGCCGGCCAGCGCGGCGCCGATGCCGATCCCGGTGAAGCCGTTCTCGGCCAGCGGCGTGTCGACGATGCGCTGCGGCCCGAACTCCTCCAGCAAGCCCTTGGTCACCGCGTAGCAGCCGCCGTACTTGCCGACGTCCTCGCCCATCAGGAAGCAGCGCGGGTCGGCGATCAGCGCGTCGCGGATGGCCTGGCGGCAGGCCTCGCGGTAGGTGATGCGCAGCGGGGCCGTCATGTCCGCACTCCCGGCGCCTGCTCCTGCACAACGCTGTCCATCAGCACGAAGCGCTCCAAGTCCTGCACCGGTTCCAGCGTGCCGGCCTCGGCGAAGGCCACCGCGCCGGCGATCTCCGCGGCCACCTCGGCTTCGATGGCGACGGCCTCGGTGTCCGCCAACTGGTGATTCGCCACCATCCAGGCCTTCAGCCGCTCGATCGGGTCCAGCGGCTTCCAGCCCTCGACCTCGCCGCGGGTGCGGTAGGCCTGGGTGTCGAACATCGAGTGGGCGCGGAAGCGGTAGGTGCGTGCTTCCAGGAAGAACGGCCCGGCGCCAGAGCGGATGTGCTCGACCGCCCGCCGTGCCGCGGCTTCCATCAGCACCGGGTCCATGCCGTCCACTCGTTCGGCCGGCATGCGGTAGGCGCGTGCTTTGCGCCAGATCTCGGTCTCGACCTCGCTGTCTTCGAGCGGCACGCCCATGGCATACAGGTTGTTCTCGCAGACGAACAGCACCGGCAGTTTCCACAGCTCGGCCAGGTTCATCGTCTCGTGGAACACGCCTTCGCCGACCGCGCCTTCGCCGAAGAAGCAGGCCGTCACCGCGCCGCGGCCGAGCCGCTGGTCGGCCATCGCGATGCCGGCGGCCAGCGGCAGCCCGCCGCCGACGATGGCGTTGCCGCCGAACAGGCGCCGCTTCGCATCGAACAGGTGCATCGAGCCACCGCGGCCACGGCAGCAACCCTCGAGCTTGCCCATCATCTCGGCCAGCAGCGGCGCCATCGGCACGCCGTGTGCCAGCGCCTGGCCGTGTTCGCGGTAGGTGGCGACGACGGCATCGCGCGCCGGGTCCAGCGCGCTGCACACGCCGACGGCCACCGCCTCCTCGCCGTCGTACAGGTGGAGGAAGCCGCGGATCTTCTGCGCCTGGTACAGCTCCACGCACTTGGCCTCGAAGCGGCGGATGCGCAGCATCTGCCGCCACAGGTGGTGCAGGTGGGCGCGGTCGAGGTGGATCTTCTCGGTCATGGCGCGGTCTTCATTTCTTCTCGTCGCTTTCGAGAGTGGACAAGTCGCCCTCGGGCAGGCCCAGTTCGCGCGCCTTCAGCAACCGGCGCATGATCTTGCCGCTGCGCGTCTTGGGCAGGTTGGCGCGGAACTCGATGGACTTCGGCGCCACCGCCGCGCCCAGGCGCTTGCGCGCGTGGCCCAGCAGTTCGCGCATCAGCGCCTCGCCGGGCTCGAAGCCGGGCTTCAGCGCGACGAAGGCCTTGACGACCTCGCCCACGGTGTCGTCTGGGATGCCGATGACACCGGCCTCGGCCACCGCCGGGTGCTCGATCAGCGCGCTCTCCACCTCGAAGGGCGCGATCAGGTGCCCGGCCGACTTGATGACGTCGTCGGCGCGGCCGACGAACCAGTAGTAGCCGTCCTCGTCGCGGCGCGCGAGGTCGCCGCTGAGGTACCACGCGCCGTCGAAGCACTTGTCGTAGCGCGCCTGCTCGTTCAGGTAGCCGCGCATCATCGAAGGCCAGGGTGTCTTCAGCGCCAGTTCGCCGTCGATGCCCGGGCCCACCGGGTGCATGTGGCCGTCGGCGCCGCGCTGCACGATGGCGGCGGTGACGCCGGGCAGCGGCTGGCCCATCGAGCCGGGCTTGATGTCCAGCGCCGGCACGTTGGCGATCATGATGCCGCCGGTCTCGGTCTGCCACCAGTTGTCATGGAACGGCAGCCCGAAGGCCTGCTGGCCCCAGACCACGGCCTCGGGGTTGAGCGGCTCGCCGACGCTGGCCATGAAGCGCAGCGCCGAGAGGTCTCGCCCGGCCAGCGGCGCGGTGCCCAGGCGCATCATCATTCGGATGGCCGTGGGCGCGGTGTACCAGACGCTGACGCGTTCGCGCTCGAGCACCTCGTACCAGGTGGCGGCGTCGAACTCGGCCTCGACGACGATGCTGGTGACGCCGCAGACCAGCGGCGCGATGATGCCGTAGCTGGTGCCAGTGACCCAGCCCGGGTCGGCGGTGCACCAGTAGACGTCGTCGTCGTGCAGGTCCAGCGCGTAGCGGCCCGTCATCGCGTGCGCGAGAACCGCCTCGTGCACATGCTGCGCACCCTTGGGGCGGCCGGTGGTGCCGCTGGTGAAGTGCAGCAGGCTGGGCGACTCCGGCGGCGTCGGCGGGATCGTCCAGGTGTCCGGCTGCGAATCGACGAGCGAGGCCCAGCTGTGCACGCCGGTGTCTTCGAGCAAGGCTGCCGGCGCCTCGCCCACCAGCACCACATGCGACAGGCGCGGCAGCCGCTCGCGCAGCGCGCGCAGCTTGCGCTGGTACAGCTCGGGCGTGGTGACGATCAGGCGTGCGTCGCCCATCTCGCAGCGCGTGGCGATGGGCTCCGGCCCGAAGGCCGAGAACAGCGGCGTCACCACGGACCGCGCCTTCAGCGCCCCGAGCATCGCGGCGTACAACTCGGGCAGGCGACCCATCAGCAAGAAGACGCCGTCGCCTGCGCCCAGGCCCAGCGAGGCCAGTGCGTTGGCGAAGCGGCTGGTGGCCGCCGAGAGATCGGCATAACTGAAGTCGCGCCGCTGGCCCGACTTGCCGATCCAGCGCAGCGCGGTGCGCGTGCCCCGGCCCTGCCGCTGGTGGCGGTCCACGGCCTCATGGGCGATGTTCAAGCCGGCACCGCCAGGCAGGCCGTCGAGCCAGCCGCGGGCGTCGCTCCAGCGGAACCCTTCGCGGGTGGCCGCCGGATCGGCCAGGTTGGGCGAGCGCTTGAACGCGCCCGCATCCTTGGCGATGCTCGGCCAGCGTGGTGGATCGGCCGTGCTCATCGGATGGACTCCATGAGTTGTCTCCACACGGGCGGGCCCAAGCCGCCTCTGGCAGGCATCATCGGCAGCGGCCGCGGGACTCGCCTTGAGCGAGGTCAAGGCCGGACGCGGCCCGCGTCGAATGGGCTCAGGTCGGCCTCGTCGGACGTTCGGTGGCGGCCAGGCCGTGCAGCCGCTTGCGCTCGACGTCGCTGCGCACGCGCACGCCGCCCACGGCCTTGGCCAGCATCATTGCCACGGTGCTCTTGCCGCTGCCGCTGAGCCCGCCCACCCACGGCAACGGTGCCGGCGGCGGGAAGGCCAGCGCGTGGGCCAGCGCGATGCGCTGGCCCGCCACGGCGGCCGCAGGGGCCTGCGCCGGCGTCGTCGCCCCGAGCGCACCGATCAAGCTCACCTTGGCCCGCACCAGGGCGCGGTCGGCCGCGAACCAGCGCAGCAGCGGCAGCAGGCCGAAGTCGCCACTGTGTTCCAGCGTCTGGCCCAGGAAACGCCAGGCCAGGCGGGGCAGGCCATGGTCCAGCAGGTCCATGAAGGTGAAGGCGAGATCCGCGGCGCGGTCGATGTGGCGCAACGCGGGATCGAACTCGATGGCGTCGAAGAGCAGCGGCCGGCCCTCGTGCTGCACGATGTTGCCCGGGTGCAGGTCGCCATGAGCCTCGATCACCGCGCCGCCGGCTCGGCGCTGCGCCAGGCGCGCAGCGAGTCGTGCGCCCTGCGACGGGCACCACTGGGCCAGCGGGTCGATCTGCTGGCGGGCCACCGCCGCCAGCAGCGCGCTCAAGGGCGGTGTGGCCAGCGCAACGGCAGGCTCGCCGTACCCGGGTGGTGAGGGCTCCTGCGCGGCACGAAACGCCGCGATGGTGTCGGCCAGCGCGTCGATGTGCTGCTCGGTCAGCTCACCGCGGCGGGCCAGCCGATCGTAGAGCTGCTCGTTGTCGAAGCGATGCATCCACAAGGCCCAGTCCAGCACCGGACCGCTGCCCGAAAACCGTGGCGCCGACGGGCTGCCTCTCACGGGAAGCACGGCACGGTAGAGTGCAGGCGCGGTGCGCCGGTTGATGCGCAGTTCCTCGCGGCAGAAGTGCTCCCGCAGCGCCGGGGTCGAGAAGTCGAGAAGTCGAGAAGTCGAGAAGTCGAGAAGTCGAGAAGTCGAGAAGTCGAGAAAACCGAGCGACAGCGGCTTCTTCAGCTTCAACGCGCCGTCGCCGGCGTGCAGCGCGCGCTCCAGCGCATCCGCCATCGTCCGATGGACCTGCGCCGCCTCGTCCGTGGGCGGGGCCGTGGATGGGCGCGTCGGCGAGTCCATGCCTTCGGCCTACCAACGGCCTGGGCGGCGCGACGCCCTGTGATCAGCGTGCGATTGATCCTGGGCAAAGAGCCGATCCGGGCCGGTGCTACGGTTGTGCCGCGCACGCAACAGTCGCGCCAGAGGTGCATTGGGGGGTTCCATGACCGACTTCGACCCCTGGTTGAGCGCAGGCACGGCGGCCGATGTGATGGCGGCGACACGAGAGGGCGCCCGTGGGGTGGCATCGCGCCAGCACGAGCGCCTTGCCGCGTTGCTGGACCACGCCCGCCGGCACACGCGGCTGCACGCCGAGCGCCTGCGCCGACAGCCTGCCGACGCGCCGCTGGTGGCCTGGCCGGTGCTCGACAAGGCCACGCTGATGGCACGCTTCGACGACAGCGTCAGCGACCCCGCCTTGTCGCTGGCGGCGGTGCGCGACTTCATCGCCGACCCGGCGCGTATCGGCACGTCGCTGCTCGGCCGATATGCGGTGTGGGAGAGCTCGGGCACCAGCGGCTCGCCGGGGCTGTTCGTGCAGGACGGCGCGGCGATGGCGGTCTACGACGCGCTGGAGTCGCTGCGCCGCGCGCCGCGCCCCGAGGCGGCCGCCGCGGCGCCGTTCAATGCGCTGGACCCCTTCGGCCTGCTGGACGCCTGGAACCGCTGGGCCGCCGTCGCCGGCGCTGGCGATCGCTGGGCCTTTGTCGGCGCCATCGACGGCCACTTCGCGAGTCAGGCCACGGTGCAGCGGCTGCGCCGGCTCAATCCCTGGCTGGCTCAACGCATGCGCAGCTTCTCGATCCTGCAGCCGCTGCCAGCGCTGGTGCACGCGCTCAACGACTGGGCGCCCACGGTGCTGGCGACCTACCCGACCGCCGCGGCCATGCTGGCCGGCGAGGCGCAGCGTGGTGCCTTGCGCTTGCCGCTGCGTGAGTTGCTGACCGGTGGCGAGACCCTCGGCCCCGCGGTGCGCCGCCACGTCGCCGGCGCCTTCGGCTGCCCGGTGCACAACAGCTACGGCGCCTCGGAATGCCTGACCATCGCCGCCGACTGCGCGCACGGCCGGCTGCACGTCAACACCGACTGGGTGATCCTGGAGCCGGTGGACGCCCACGGCCGGGCCGTGCCGGACGGCGAGCTGTCGCACGGCACGCTGCTGACGAATCTCGCCAACCGGGTGCAGCCCTTGGTCCGCTATGCACTGGGCGACCGCGTGCGGGTGCAGAAGGACCCTTGTGCCTGCGGCTCACCTTTGCCCGCGATCGAGGTGCTCGGCCGGCATGACGACTCGCTGCACCTCGAGGGCCGTGGCGGAGCCCGCGTCACGCTGCTGCCGCTGGCGCTGAGCACCGTGCTCGAGGACGATGCCGGCGTCTTCGACTTCCAGCTGCTGCAACGCGGCCTGCATACGCTGGCCCTGCGCCTGGGGCCCGGCGCGGCGGCCGACGCCGGTGCTGTGGCGCGCTGCCGCGAGGTGCTGCGCGCCTTTGCCCACGAACAGGGCGTGCCTTCGCTGCGGGTGCTCGACGAGAGCGCCCAGCCGCCCGTGCGCGGGCGCAGCGGCAAGATCCAGCGCGTGGTGGCTCAGCGCGAACGCTCGTTTTCGCGCGCTTGAACGCCCGTGCGCATCAAGCGCTGGCCGCGCCGGGCGCGGGCCGCCGGCCCTGCCGCGCGCCCGGTTCCGGCAGCTTGTAGTAGCGCTCGTTGAGGTGGCGCGCCACATCGGTGATGTCGGCGTCGGCCCAACGCAGCCCCAGCGTGTTCTGCCACAGCCGCACCTGACCGACCAGGCCGTCCCAGTTGCGCACGGCAGGCTTGTCGCGCCAGTGTTTCTGCGTGTCGTGACAGGCCACGCAGTGCGCGCTGTACAGCAGTTGGCCGCGGCTCGGCGGGGCGGCGGTCTGCGCCTGCGAGGGCATTGCGACCAGCAGGATGGCCGCGGCGCCGACGGCCACGCCCAGGGTGGTTCGCGCGGCGCGGGGGACGGGGTCGGGTTGGTGTCGGTGCATGGAGGCCTCGGTTGCGGGAGGTCAAGGCGACAGCTCAGAGCCTGTCCGCCAGGGCGGGGGTGTCGTGTGTGCGGGTTGGCGCTGGGCCCGCTGGGGCGCGTTGCGCCGCGATCCAGGCCTGCACCAGCGCCAGCGCAGGGGCCAGCCGCGCCTGCGCGGCCGCGCTGATCGGCTCGCCCAGGCCGAAGGCCTCGCCCTCGATCGCCAGTTGCCAGGCCGGGGGCGGCGGCGCGCCCAGGGTCCTTGCCACGTGCAACACGCCCGACGGGCTCAACGCATGGCTGAGCGCGGGCAGCGTGGTCGCGGGCTCCAGGGGGCACAGTCCGACGCCGCCGGCCGCGTCCACGGCCGCGGGCCGCGCGGCGTCGACGAACAGCACCGCACGCCGGCCCAGCAGGTCCAGCGCGTGTTCGACCTGCCACTGGAAGTCGGTCAGCAGTTCCACATCCCCACGCGCGTCAGCGCCTGCCGCCAGCAGCGCATCCCGCAGCGCCGGGCCGAGCGCATCGTCACCACGGCTCGGGTTGCCCACGGCCAGCACCAGCAGCGGGGCCAGCAGCGGGGCCAGCGGCAGAGGGCTCACGGCGCGGCCCGCTCCAGCCGGCCGTGACCGTCGCGCTGAAGGCGGTCGAGCACCGCGCCGCAGGCGTCCACCAGCGTCAGCTCCAGCGGCATGCGTCCGAGCGCGTGCGTGGCGCAGCTCAGGCAGGGGTCGTAGGCGCCCACCGCGGTCTCCACGCGCGACAGCAGCGCCTCGGTGATTTCGTGGCCGTAGAGGCTCTCGCGTGCCACCACGCGCACGGCCTCGTTCATGGCCTCGTTGTTGTGCGTGGTGCTGACGATGAGGTCGCAATCGGTGATGAGGTCGTCGTCGCCGATGGCGTAGTGGTGCATCAGCGTGCCGCGCGGCGCCTCGATGACACCGACACCCTCGCGCCTGCCGCCCGTGGCCCCGGGC
This sequence comes from Rubrivivax sp., assembly GCA_020248945.1. Lineage (GTDB taxonomy): Bacteria > Pseudomonadota > Gammaproteobacteria > Burkholderiales > Burkholderiaceae_C > Rubrivivax. The sequence continues at coordinate 110,387 of JADCGQ010000009.1, read as the reverse complement.
AGCGGCGCGACGCGTTCGCCCGCGACCACCTCATCACTCAGAACTTCACCATCACATGCCGCGGCACCGTGTAGTCCTCCAGCGCAAAGAGGCTCATGTCCTTGCCGTAGCCGCTGCTCTTCAGGCCGCCGTGCGGCATCTCGTTGACGAGCATGAAGTGGGTGTTGATCCAGGTGCAGCCGTACTGCAGCTTCTTCGCCACCTTCATCGCGCGGCCCACGTCCTGCGTCCACACGCTGCTGGCCAGGCCGTAGTCGCTGTCGTTGGCCCAGGCAATGGCCTGCTCGGTGTCGGTGAAGCGCGTGATGCTGACCACCGGGCCGAAGACCTCGCGCTTGACGATCTCGTCTTCCTGGCGCGCGCCGGCAATCACGGTGGGCTCGTAGAAGAAGCCGGCACCGACGCGGGGCTTGCCGCCGGTGGTGATCTCCATGTGCCCGGCCATCTGCGCGCGCTCGACGAAACTGGCCACGCGGTTGCGCTGGCGGTCGCTGATGAGCGGGCCGATCTCGACATCGGCCTCGTCCTGCAAGCCCATCTTGATGCCGCGCACGGCCGTGGTGAGGTCGGCGACGAGCCTCTCGTAGACCTTGCCGCCGGCGTAGATGCGGCAAGCCGCGGTGCAGTCCTGGCCGGCGTTGTAGTAGCCAAAGACCCGCAAGCCCTCGACCACGGCCGCGAGGTCGGCGTCGTCCATCACGATCACCGGCGCCTTGCCACCGAGTTCGAGGTGCGTGCGCTTGAGCGAGCCGCTCGCGGCCTGCAGGATCTTGCGGCCGGTGGCGACATCACCCGTCACGCTCACCATCGCGACCTTGGGGTGCTCCACCAACGGCTGCCCGACGCTGCCGCCGCGGCCGGTGATGACGTTCAGCACCCCCTTCGGAAAGATCTCGGCCGCCACCTGCGCCAGCAACAGGCTGCTCAGCGGCGTCTGCTCGCTCGGCTTGAGCACCACGGTGTTGCCGGCAGCCAGTGCCGGGGCGGTCTTCCACGCCGCCATCAGCAGCGGGTAGTTCCAGGGCGCGATCGAGCCGACCACGCCCACCGGATCACGCCTGACCATGCTGGTGTGGCCAGCCAGGTACTCGCCCGCCAGCGGCCCCTGCAGCGTGCGCGCGGCGCCGGCAAAGAAGCGGAAGCAGTCGGCAACGGCCGGGATCTCGTCGCCCAGGGCGCGGGCGTAGGGCTTGCCGCAATTCAGGCTCTCCAGCCGCGCAAAGTCTTCGGCACGCGCCTCGATGGCATCCGCCAGCTTCAGCAGCATTCGGCTGCGCTCCATCGGCGTCGTCTCGCTCCAGGCCTCGAAGGCGCGGTGCGCGGCCGACACGGCCTTGTGGACCTGCTCGGTGCTGGCCTCGGGCAGCGCCACCAGCAGCTCGCCGGTGGCGGGGTCGAGCACGCGCTCGGCCTCGCCCTCGCCGGCCACGAAGGCACCATCGATCAGCAGTTGGGTGGGCAGTTGGACCATGGTCAGTCTCCGGGTGCGAAAGGTACGGAAGTGCGGTACGGGCATTCAGCGGTGGCCCGGTTCATCCGCACGGGTGAACCAGTAGGCCAGCACGATGGGAGTGAAGGTCAGCGCGATGATCACCACCGCCACCACGTTGGTGACGGGGCGCTGCCGGGGCCTGATGAGCTCCTGCAGCATCCAGATCGGCAGCGTCGTCTGCTGGCCGGCGGTGAAGGTCGTGACGATGACCTCGTCGAAGCTCAGCGCGAAGGCCAGCAAGGCGCCGGCCAGCAGCGCGCTGCCTAGCTGCGGCAGGATGATGTAGCGCAGCGTCTGGAAGCCGTCGGCGCCGAGGTCCATGCTGGCCTCGATGAGGTTGGGGTTCAGCCGCCGCAGCCGCGCCACGGCGTTGTTGAACACCACCACCACGCAGAAGGTGGCGTGGCCGATCACGATGGTCCAGAAGGAGAACGGGATCTCCATCGTGTGGTACGCCGAGCGCAGCGCGATGCCGGTGATGATGCCGGGCAGCGCGATCGGCAGTATCAGCAGCAGGCTGATGGCATCGCGGCCGAAGAACCTGGCACGCGCCAGCGCGCCGGCGGCCAGCGTGCCGAGCACGAGCGCGATGGCCGTGCTCCACAGCGCCACCTCGAAGCTGAGCTGGATGGCTTCCCACACGTCGGGCCGCTCCCAGGCCACGCCGAACCACTGCGTGGTGAGTGCCGGTGGCGGGAAGACGTAGCTCTTGTCCTCGCTGCTGAAGGCGTACAGCACGATCAGCGCCAGTGGCACGTGCAGGAACAGCACGACGGCACCTGCCGCCCACTTCAGGGGCCAGGTTCCTCGGAAGCCCCCTCGGACGTCAGAGCGCATCGAACGCTCCCTTTCGCTTGGCGAGCCACAGGTAGACACCGATGACGACGATCGGCACCAGCGAAAACGCCGCCGCGAACGGGATGTTGCCGGCCACACCCTGCTGCCGGTAGACCACCTGCCCGATGTACAGCGTGCTGTCGCCGATGACCTGCGGAATGATGTAGTCGCCGAGCGTGAGGCTGAAGGTGAAGATCGAGCCCGCCGCCACGCCGGGCATGGCCAGCGGCAGGACGAGGCGGCGAAAGGTCGTGAGCGGCGGCGCACCCAGGTCGGCGCTGGCTTCGAGCGTGGAGGCCGGGATGCGCTCGATGCTGGCCATCACCGGCAGCACCATGAAGGGCAGCCACATGTAGACGAAGACGATGAAGGTGCCGAGCGTCGAGAAACTCAGACTCGGCCCACCGACCAGCGGCGTGGCGAGCAGCGCCTCGATCAGCCAGCTCAGATGCAGCCGTTCGGCCGCCCAGCTGATGGCGCCCTCCTTGGCCAGCAGCAGCTTCCAGGCATAGAGGCGCACGAGGTAGCTGCTCCACAGCGGCAACATCACGGCGATGTACAGCGCCGCCTTGCTCCAGCCGCGGGCGTGGCGGGCCATGAAGTAGGCCAGCGGGAAGGCCAGCACCGTGCAGGCCAGCGTCACCGCGATGGCCATGACGATGGTGCGGCGGGCCGCATCGAGGTTGGCCGGATCGAAGAGCGCGACGAAGTTCGAGACACCGACCTCGCGCACGACCTGGCCGGTGAAGTCGTCGAGGCGGAAGAAGGCGTTGGCCAGCAGCGCGATCAGGCTGCCGAGGTAGATGACGCCAAACCACAGCAGCGGTGGCGCCAGCAGCAACAGCAGCAGCAGGCCGCGCCGCGTGTAGAGCAGGTCGCTCGCGCGGCGGCGCAGGCCGGCTGGCCGCGGCGGTGGTGGTGGCAGCGCGAACGTGTTCAAGCCGCCGCCGACAAGGCGTGCACCGCGCCATTGTTCCAGTGCAGGTGCACGGTCTGGCCTGGCTCGGGCATCACGGCACCCGGCGCCAGCGGCAGATCGGCCTGCACGCGCGTGCCGGCGGTCTCGACCTTGATGCGCGTGAAGGCACCGAAGAACTGCACTTCGCAAACCGGGCCTGCGGCGCGCGCGCCGACGGCCTCGCCGAGCGTGATGCGCTCCGGCCGCAGCATCGCCTGCGCGTGGCCGGTGAGGCTGCGTGCCGCCTCGCCTTCGAGCACGTTGGCGGCGCCGACGAAGTGCGCGACGAAGCGCGTCGCCGGGGTGTCGTAGACCTGCCGCGGCGTGCCCAGCTGTTCGAGCCGGCCCGCATTGAAGATGCCGATGCGGTCGCTCATCGACAGCGCCTCGTGCTGGTCGTGCGTGATGAAGAGGAAGGTGATGCCCAGGCGCCGCTGCAGCGCCTTCAGCTCGCTCTGCATCTGCTCGCGCAACTTCAGATCCAGCGCGCCGAGTGGCTCGTCGAGCAGCAGCACCTGCGGCTCGCTGATCAGCGCCCGCGCCAGGGCCACGCGCTGCCGCTGCCCGCCCGAGAGCTGCGCCGGCCGGCGTGCGCCCACGCCGGGCAGTTGCACCAGCGCCAGCAGTTCCTCGGCCCGCCGCTCACGGGTCGCCCGGTCCACCTTGCGCACCATCAGCGGGTAGGCCACGTTGTCGCGGATGCTCATGTGCGGGAACAGCGCGTAGTCCTGGAACACCGTGTTCACGGCGCGGGCGTACGGGGGCGCCAGGGTCACGTCCTGGCCCCCGATCCACACACGCCCGGCGGTCGGCAGCGTGAAGCCGCCGATCATGCGCAGCACGGTCGTCTTGCCCGAACCGCTGGGGCCGAGCAGGGTGAAGAACTCGCCGGCGGCGATCGTCAGGTCGACACCGTCCACGGCGCGGACCGCGCCCGCGCCGTGGCCGAAGGTGCAACCGACGCCGTCGAGGGTGACGGCTGCGGTCATCGCGGCTTCAGCGCCCGCCGAGCACCGCGATGTAGTCCGTGACCCAGCGGTGGTAGGGCACGCAGCCGGCGCTCTGGCTCTTGCAAGCGCTCACGGGTGTGCGCCAGAAGCTGATCTTGTCGAAGTCGTTGTAGCCCTGGCGCGCGCAGCCTTCGTCGGTGAGCAGCTTGTTGCCCTTGCAGGCCGCCGGCACGCTGGGCACCGAGCCGAACCAGGCCGACAGGTCGCCCTGGAGCTTGGGGTTCAGCGAGTGCTCGAGCCACATGTAGGCGCAGTTCGGGTTCTTGGCCTCGGCATGCATCATCGTCGTGTCGGCCCAGCCGGTGGCGCCTTCCACCGGCACCACGGTGGCGATCGGCACCTTCTTGCTCTTCAGGATGTTGGACTGGAACTGCCACGAGCCGCTGGCCACCACGCCTTCGTTGGTGAAGTCGTCGATCTGCACGAAGGCATCGTGCCAGTACTTGCCGACGATCTTGCGTTGCGCGCGCAGCAGGTCGAGTGCCGCCTTGTACTGGGCCTCGTTCAGCTCGTAGGGGTCGGTGATGCCGAGTTCCTTCTTGTGGTACTTGAGGTACTGCGCGGCATCGGCAATGTGGATCGGCCCGTCGAAGGCCTGCACGCGGCCCTTGTTGCTCTTGCCGTCAGGCAGGTTCATCTCCTCGAACACCACCTTCCAGCTGGTGGGCGGCGTGCTGCCGAACACCTTGGTGTTGTACATGAGCACATTCCAGCCCCACTGGTAGGGCACGCCGTAGTGCGTGTTGGCTTCGAAGTGCCAGGGCGCCTTCTGCAGCCGCGGATCGACGTTCTTGTAGCTCGGGATCAGGTTGACGTTGATCGGCTGCACCTTCTTGCCGCGGATCAGACGCGTGCTCGCGTCGCCGCTGGCGGTGACGAGGTCGAAGCCGCCTTCGTTCATCAGCGCCACCATCTCATCCGACGTGCCGGCGGTCTTGACGTTGACCTTGCAGCCGGTCTTCTTCTCGAAGTCCGTCACCCAGTCGAAGTCCTTGCTGGTCGCGCCACGTTCGATGTAGCCGGCCCAGGCGACGATGTCGACACGGCCCTCGCCCTTGCCGACCTTTTGCAGCGCGCCCTTCTGGGCAGACACCACACCATGGGATACCAGCGCGGCCGCAGCCAGCGCCGCCAGGGCAAACACACGAACCGTCATGAGGCCTCCTGTCAGGATGGGACCTGCCGCGATGTCGCAGCAGAGCGCCGACGATAGGCGGGTGGTGTCGGTGTCGTGAAATTCAATCCACAGGCGCCAAGCTATCGGAAAAGCAGAGATCCGGGTGGACCCTGATGCCGCATGGGCCGCCACGCGGTGGCGAGGTCAGCCCGTCCCGCTACTGGCAGCGCCCGGTCACGCTGGAGTCGATCACCTTCAGCCGCCCGGCCACGATGTCGGCCTTGGCGGCATCGGTGCGCTGCCGCATGGCCGGCGTGATGAGCTTGGCGTTGTGCTCGTCGAGCGCGTAGTCGAGCGCGCCTTCCTTCAGCCCCAGCACCGTGACGCCCGGCTGCACACCGCGAAAGGCCTGCAGCACGGCCAAGTCCACGCGCTTGAGCATGCTGGTGAGCATGGTGCCCGGGTGCAGGTGGTTCTGGTTCACGTCCACGCCGATGCCGTAGATGCCGCCGTCCTTGGCCGCCTGCAGCACGCCCAGGCCGGTGGTGCCGGCAGCGGCGAACATCACGTCGGCGCCCTGCGCGATCTGCGTCTTCGTGAGCTCGGCGCCGCGGGCGGGGTCGGTCCAGGCGGCGTTGGTGGTGCCGGTCATGGCCGAGGTGAACTTCACACCCGGCCGCGCAAAGCGCGCGCCCTGTTCGTAACCACACAGCACCTTGCGCACGAGCGGGATGTCCTGCCCGCCCACAAAGCCCACGGTGCCCGTCTTGCTGGCCATCGCCGCCAGCATGCCCACGAGGAAGGCGCCTTCGTGCTCGCGGTAGACGAAGCTCTGCACGTTGGGCAGGTCCACCACCATGTCGATGATGGCAAAGCGCAGTTGCGGGAAGTCGCGCGCCACCTTGTCGATGGCGCTGGCCTGCGGGAAGCCGACGCCGACGATGGGGTTCGCACCGCGCTCGGCAAAGCGCCGCGCCGCTTGCTCGCGCTGCGGTGCGTTGGCGATCTCGAACTCGAGATACGGCTTGCCGGTCTCCCGTTTCCAGGCCTCGGCGCCGCGCCAGGCGGCCTCGCCGAAGCTCTTGTCGTTCTTGCCGCCGAGCTCGAAGATGATCGCCGGCTGAGCCCCCGCCGCGCCGGCCGCCAGGGCCAGCGCGGCGGCCACCAGGACCTGCCGCGCCTTCATCAGAAGCTGGCCTTGAACGACGCGCCGATGGTGCGCGGCTCGTTGATGAAGCCGGTGAGGTTGTTGAAGTCGATGCCACCCACCACGCGGATCTGGTTGGTGAGGTTGCGCACGAAGGCAGCCGCTTCGTACTTGCCCTTGCCGAAGCTGTAGCCGACGCGCAGGCCGCCTTCGGTGAGCGGCTTGCCCTTGAACTCGACGCTGTCGTAGAGGAAGAAGTTGATCTCGCTGCGGTACGTCCAGTCGGTCAGCACGAACATCTCGCCGCCGGCCAGCGGCATGCTGTAGCGGGCCGTGAAGCTGAGCGTGGTTTCCGGCGCCTGCGGCAAGGAGTTGCCGTTGATCGAGACCGTGGGCGCGAACTTGCCGATGGCCGGGTTGATCGGCGCGGTGATCGGATCGAGCACCGTGCAGCCACTGCCGCAGGCGTCGACACGCAGGTTCGGGTCCTTGATCTTGGTCTTGTTCAGGCTGCCGCTCAGCGTGAGCAGCAGGTTGTCGGTGGGCAGCAGCTTCACGTCGAACTCGGCGCCGCTGCCGGTGGTCTTGGCGGCGTTGACGAGCTGGTTGAAGTTGGCCGCACCACCCACCGCGGTGAGCTGCTGGTCCTTGATCTCGTAGCTGAACACGTTGAAGGCCACGCGGGCGCGGCGGTTCATCAGGTCGGCCTTGTAGCCGGCTTCGTAGCTGGTGACGGTTTCGCTCTTGGCCACCGACAGCGTGTCGCCGAAGAGCAGCCGGCCCTGGATGGCCGGCGCGCGGAAGCCCGTGGCCACGCGTGCGTACACGTTCGACGTCTTGTTCAGCACGTAGCTGGCGGAGAAGTCGGCGCTGGTGTTGGTGGCGCTGGTGTTGGCCGTGCGGCGGCCGATGAAGGTGGGGCTGAACGGCGGCGCCTGGAAGCGGTCGGCGACGAAGTCCTTGTCGTCCTTGGTGTAGCGCAGGCCGCCGCGCAGCTTGATGGCGTCGCTCACGTCGAGGTTGACGGTGCCGTAGATGGCGTAGGCCTTGTTGTCCTGCTGCTGCGTGGCAAAGCCGTTGCGCGTGTTGCCGCTCAGGCTGCTGTAGTTGAAGCTGTCGATGTTGAGCGACTCATCGAAGTAGTACAGGCCCGCGATCCACTGCAGCGCGCCCTTGGTCGTGCTCTCGAGGCGGAACTCCTGCGTGAACTGGCTGTGCTTGGGCAGGCCGTCGCCGCTTTCGGCGTCGAAGGGAATGAAGCCGGGGCCGAAGTTGCCCGCGCCCAGGAACACGGCGCCGAAGCCGCCGTCGATGTCGCCGCGCGAGAACGACTCGACGCTCTCGTAGCCGGTGATCGAGCTCAGCGCCATGGCACCCAGGTCGTAGCGCACGCGCACGCTGCCACCCATGGTCTGCACGTCCTGGCTGTTGATGCCGTCCTGGCTGACCTTCTTCTCGTCGAAGCCGTCGACGAGCTCGTTGGTGCCGGGCTTGATGATGTTGGCGCGGAACACGCGCGCCGAACCCTTCAGGTCACGCGCGTGCACGTTGAACAGCACGCTCAGCGCCTTGTTCGGCGCCACCAGCAGCTGCACGCGGGCGGCGTTGTCGTTGTAGCCCTCGAGCTCGGCCGTGGGCGCGCCGCGGGTGTTGGTGACCCAGTCGTCGCGGTTCTGGCTCTGCAGGCTCACACGCAGCGCGGCGCTGTCGCCCAGCGGCGTGTTGACCATGCCCTCGACGTTGAACATGCGGTTGCTGCCGATGGCCGCCGAGGCATAGGCCTCGAAGCTGCGGATCGGCTTGGCCGACTCGAAGCGCACCACGCCGGCCGGCGAGTTGCGGCCGTACTGCGTGCCGCGCGGGCCGTTGAGCACCTCGATCGAGGCCATGTCGAAGATCGGGAAGCCCTTCAGGATGGGGTTTTCCTGCACCACGTCGTCGAACACCAGGCTCACCGGCTGGCTGGCGTTGAGGTCGAAGTCGGTGTTGCCGATGCCGCGGATGTAGAAGCGCGGGAAGGCGCGGCCGAAGGAGCTTTCGATGTTCAGGCTGGGCACGCGGCCGGCGAGCTGGCGGATGTCCTGGCCGCCGGAGTTCAGCACCTCGAGCGTTTCGCCCGACAGCGACGTCACCGCGCTCGGCACGTCGCGGATGTTCTCCACCCGGCGCTCGGCGGTCACCGTCACCACCGTCAGGCCGCCCTCGGGGTTGGCGGGTGCGGTCTGGGCCGAAGCACCGGAATGGAGCACGGCCAGGATGGCGGCTGCTGCGATCGGGTGCAGGAGAAGAGTCTTCTGGGGCATCTTTGACATGAGGGGGCGCTCCGATGGGCTGTGGGGGCACCGCCGCAAGGCAGCCGGTGCATCGACTCGATGGCGAGACGCATCGAAGTAGCATGGATGATGCCGCCGGACCCCGCCGCGCCTGATGAAGGCCAGCCAAACGCCCGTGCCCCTGATGCCGCCGCGCAACACCTGCCACCCATGTTGACCCCTCTCCAGAAGGCCGCCTACCAGGAACAAGGCTGGCTCGTGCTGCCCGGCTTCAAGTCGCCCGGCGATACGGCCGCGGTGTGCGGGCGTGCGCGGGCGATCGTCGAGGCCTTCGACCCCGCCGCCGGCGCCAGCCGCTTTTCCACCCGCGACCGCAGCCTCGTGGCCGACGCGCGCCTGCTGGCCAGCGCCGAGGCGGTGCACTGCTTCTTCGAGGAAGAAGCCCTCGACGCCGAGGGGCGGCTGGTGGTGCCCAAGGCGCAGAGCATCAACAAGATCGGCCACGCCCTGCACGATCTCGATCCGGTGTTCAGCGCCTTCAGCAAAGGGCCGGCGCTGGCCGAACTGGCCGCCGACCTGGGCCTCGTGCAGCCGCAGGTCTGGCAGAGCCAGGTCATCTTCAAGCAGCCGCAGATCGGCGGCGAGGTCGGCTGGCACCAGGACGCCAGCTTCTTCGAGACCGATCCGATCACCGTGACGACCTTCTGGTTCGCGCTCGAAGACGCCACGCTCGACAACGGCTGCCTCTGGGCCGAGCCCGGCGGCCACCGGGGCGAACGCGGCGAGCTGCGCGAACGCTACGTGCACGAGCAGGCCGGCGGCACGGGCCGGCTGCGCATGGAGCCGCTGTCCCGCCGCCCCTGGCCGTCCACCGCCACGGCGCTGCCGCTGCCGGTGGAGGCCGGCACGCTGATCGTCTTCCACGGCCTGCTGCCGCACTACAGCGCCCCCAACCGCAGCCCGCGCTCGCGTTTGGCCTACACGCTGCACGCCACCTGCGGCACCGCGGCCTACTCGCCGCGCAACTGGCTGCAGCGCAGCGCGGCGCTGCCGGTGCGGGGCTTCGTCTGAGCGGTCTGGCAATGCACACCAGCCTGCAGCCCTCGATGCACGACGCCCCCGTGGCGCTGCTGCTCACCGACCTCGTCGACAGCTCCGCGCTGACCGCGCAGCTCGGCGACGCCGCCATGGCGCAGCTCTCGGCCCAGCACGACCGCGTCGCGCGCGACCTGCTGCGCCTGTGGCGCGGCCACGAGATCGACAAGACCGACGGCTTCCTGCTGCTCTTTGCGCTGGCCACCGACGCGATGGGCTACGCCGTCGACTACCACCGCGCGCTGGCCGCGCTGCCGGTGCCGATGAAGGCCCGCGCCGGGCTGCACGTCGGCCAGGTCACCATCCGCGCCGCACCCGACGACGACGTGGCCCTGGGCGCCAAGCCCTTCGAGGTGGACGGCATCAGCAAGCCGCTGGCGGCTCGCGTCATGAGCGCCGCGCTCGGTGGCCAGACGCTGCTCACGCAGACGGCCGTCGAGGCGCTGGGCGAGACGCCCTTTCGCGTCGTCAACCACGGCCACTGGGCCGTGAAGGGCCTGCCCGAGCCGCTGGAGCTGTTCGAGGCCGGCCGCCCGCAGGACGGCATCGCGCCCTTCGAGCCGCCGCCCGACTCCACCAAGGTCTGGCGCGTGGTGCGCGACGTGCGCGACGAGCGCCTGTGGCTGCCGGCGCGCGCCATCCGCCACACGCTGCCGGCCGAGCGCGACGCCTTCGTCGGCCGGCGCTCGTCGCTGCAGGCGCTGGCGGCGCGCTTCGACGAAGGCGCGCGGCTGGTGTCGCTGCTGGGCATCGGCGGCGGCGGCAAGACGCGGCTGGCCACGCGCTTTGGCTGGAGCTGGCTCGGCGCCTTCCCAGGCGGCGTGTGGTTCTGCGATCTGGCCCCGGCGCGCACGGTGGAAGGCCTGGCCAGCGCCGTGGCCCTGGGCCTGGAGCTGCCGCTCGGCCAGGAAGACCCGGTGGTGCAGATCGGCCAGGCGCTGGCCGGCCGCGGCCGCTGCCTGCTGATCCTCGACAACTTCGAGCACCTGGCGCGCTGGGCCGAGCCGACGCTCGGCCGCTGGCTCGACCGTGCGCCCGAGGCGGCCTTCCTGGTGACCACGCGCGAGGTGCTGGGCATCTCCGGCGAGCAGACGCTGGCGCTGGCGCCGCTGCAGGCCGACGACGCCGAGGCGCTGTTCCACAAGCGTGCCGCCGCCGCCAAGCGCGACTTCCAGCCCAACAGCGAAGACCGCGCCGCCATCGCCACGCTGGTGCACCTGCTCGACGGGCTGCCGCTGGCCATCGAGCTGGCCGCGGCGCGCGTGCGCACGCTGGCGCCGCGGGCGCTGCTGGCGCGCATGAGCGAGCGCTTCAAGCTGCTGGCCAGCGGCAGCGGCCGCCTCGACCGCCAGGCCACGCTGCGCGCCACCTTCGACTGGAGCTGGGGCCTGCTGCCCACGGCCGAGAAGGCGGCGCTGGCGCAGCTGTCGGTGTTCGAGGGTGGCTTCACGCTCGAGGCCGCCGAGGCCGTGATCGACCTCGGCATGCTCGACGACCCGCCGTGGACGCTGGACGTGGTGAACGCGCTCGTCGACAAAAGCTTCGTGCGCCCGCCCTCCCACGACCGCGGCCAGGACCGTTTCGACCTGCTGGGCAGCGTGCAGGCCTACGCCGCCGAGCACCTGGCCTCCGACGGCCGCTACACCGGCAGCGGCGAGGCCGCGCGCACCGCCGCCGAAACCCGGCACGGCGCCTGGTTCTCGGCGCTGGGCAGCGCGGCAGCCATCGCCGACCGTGGCATCGAGCTCGACAACCTCGCGGTGGCCTGCCGCCGCGCCGTGCAGCGGCGCGACTGCGCGCAGGCCGCCGGGGCGCTGGATGCCGCGTGGGCCGCCCTCAACCTGCGCGGGCCGTTCAAGGCCGGTGTCGACCTGGCCGCGCTGGTGCTGGCGATGCCGGGGCTGGCGGGGCGCGATGCGGCGCATGCGCACGCCGTCTCGGGCATGGCGCTCGAGGCCGCCGGCCAGCGCCAGGCCGCGGTCGAACGTTTTGCCGCCGCCACCACGCTGGCCGAGGCCGCCGGCGACCGCGCCTGCCGGGCGACGGTGGCCATCCGCATGGCGTCGCTGGCGGCGCGCGCCGGGCAGGCCGACGAGGCGCGCCAGGGCCTGCAACTGGCGCTGGCGCTGGCGCAAGACGAGGGCGAGCTGGCGCTGCAGTGCGCGGCGCTCAACCTGCTGGGCGTGCTGGCCTTCGAGGCTGGCGCCGCGGCCGATGCACGCACCCACTACGACGCCGCGCTTCAGCTGGCTCGCCAATGCGGCGAACGGCGCATCGAAGGCTTGGTGCTGGCCAACCTCGGCAACCTCGAGGCCACCGCCGGCCACACCGTGGCGGCGCGCGCCCACGCCGAGGCGGCGCTGCAGGTGCTGCGCGAACTGGGCGACCGCACGCGCGAGGCCATGACGCTGGTGAACCTGGGCATGCTGCGCTTCTTCTCGGGCGATGTCAGCGACGCCGCCGATGTGCTGGAGCGCGGCCTGGTGGTGGCGCGCGAACTGGGCCACCGGCGGCTGGAGTGCATCGCACTGGGCAACCTGGGCCTGGTGCTCGACGGCGCCGGCCGCAGCGCCGAGGCGGTGGAGCGCTACGACACCACACTGGCTCTGGCACGCCAGCTCGGTGACCGGCGCAGCGAGGGCCAGTTCCACGGTCACCGCGCCGTGGCGCAGGCCCGGCGCGGTGAGTTGGCCGATGCCCGGGCGGCACTGGCCGCCGCGGCCGAGTTGCTGCAGGCGGTCGGCGACCCCGTCAGCCGCGGCCTGCTGGCCACGCAACGCGCCGAGGTCGAGTGGTGGGCAGGCGCCGCCCCGGCCGCTGCAGCCGCGCTGGCCGAAGCCGAGCAACTGGCGATGGCGGCTGCCGCTGGCCCCGATTCCGAGCTCGGCAAGGCCATCGCCCGCCTGCGAGATCGGCTGGCCGGTGGCTGAGGGCCGTTACTCCAGCGAGATGTAGACGTAGGGCTGCGGCAGCGCGGCCAGCGCCCCGCCGTTGCTCAGCCGGATGCGGTAAGGCACCTGCCCCTGCGGCGCGCTCGAGCTGCGGTTGCAGCTGATGGCCGCACCTTCGTTGAAGACGCGGCAGTTGAACGCGCGCGCCGCATCGCCGAAGTCGATGCTGCCGTTGGCGAACGACCAGCCTGTTGTGGCCATCTGCCAGGTGATGGTGGTGACGCCGGCCGCCAGCACGGCGGCGTTGGTCGAGACCCGGATCGCGCCGTCGACGACGCTCACGCTCACCATGGCGCTGGCGCCACGGGTCTGCGCCTGCGCCGGCGCCAGCGCCGTGGCGGCCACCAGCAGCACCGCGGTCGCGCCGGCCAACAGGCCCTGCGCGGGCTTCGACACACTGTTCGTCTTGGTCATGATTCCCCTCCATCCTCGGGTGATCGACGGTCTGCTCGCCGTCACTGCGCATTCTCCGGGGCCGTCGCGGCTTGCCAAGGAAAATCTCACACTCCTGGCCCTGGGACGGGAAGGCCCGTGCTTCTCGCGTATCTTCCAGCTTCGCCCCATATGGCCTCGCACGGCCTCGCACGCCCTCGTCCGCACCCTCATGGAAACCCCGCCGCGCCACATCCGCCTGACCACCCACCCCGGCCAGGGCGCCAGCGGCGCGCCTGCGCTCGTGTGGGGCGCGGGCACGGCGGCCGAGCGCGGGCCCGTGGTCGGCAGCACCACCAACCGCAGCCAGCGCAACGTGATCGGCTCGCACAGCGGCAGCTACGGCGTGTACCGCGCGCTGGCGGTGGCGGCCGGCAACCTGACCCGCGGCCACCGCGCCGACCTCACCAACACCGCGCCCACCGATCCCGTCGGGCCCCACGCGGCCTGGGGTGATGCGCACAAGATCGTCTCGCTCGACCCTTGGGGCGCCAGCGTACAGACGGCCTTCGCCGAGCACCTGGCCGCCGGCTACGACGTGCGCCCCACCATCGCCGTCACCAAGGCCCACATCCACCTGCCCGAGATCAAGCAGGCCATCGCGTTCCAGCGCCTGGCCATCGACGGCGAGGTGCTGCTCGATGACGCGTCAGCAACCGTCACCAAGATCGCGGTCGAGCCGGTGTGGTGGCTGCCGGGCGTGGCCGAGCGCTTCAAGGTGAGCGAGACCGACCTGCGCCGCGCTCTCTTCGAAGAGACCGGCGGCATGTTCCCCGAGCTCGTGACGCGCAGCGACCTCGAGGTCTTCCTGCCGCCGATCGGCGGGCAGACGCTGTACGTCTTCGGCAAGGTGGCCGACCTCGCCAACCCCGCCGTCACGCTGACGGCGCGCGTGCACGACGAGTGCAACGGCTCCGATGTCTTCGGCTCCGACATCTGCACCTGCCGGCCCTACCTCACGCACGCCATCGAAGAATGCATCCGCGGCGCGCAGGCCGGCGGCGTCGGCCTCATCGCCTACAGCCGCAAGGAAGGCCGCGCCCTCGGCGAGGTGACCAAGTTCCTCGTCTACAACGCGCGCAAGCGGCAGACCGGCGGCGACTCGGCGGCCAACTACTTCCTGCGCACCGAGTGCGTGGCCGGCGTGCAGGACATGCGCTTCCAGGAGCTGATGCCCGACGTGCTGCACTGGCTCGGCATCCAGAAGATCCACCGCCTGGTGAGCATGAGCAACGACAAGTACGACGCCATCTCCGGCAGCGGCATCGCCGTCGGCGAGCGCGTGAAGATCCCCGATGAACTCGTGCCGGCCGATGCCAAGGTCGAGATCGAGGCCAAGATCGCCGCCGGCTACTTCACCGACGGCGCCGTTCCCACCGAAGAACAACTCGCGCAGGTACTGGGCCGTGGACTCTGATCAAGCCGTGCAAGACGTGGCCCCCGCGCCACCCACCCCGCAGCACCTGCTGCGGCTGCTGCACGACCCAGCAACCATTCGGCTGCGTTGCCGCAGCGTGATGCAGGCCGTGGAGGGCAACCTCAGCCCCAGCTTCCGCATCGACCGCAGCGCGCTGCCGGCGCTGGCCGACCGCGTGGCCGCGATCACGCGCGAGCGCTACCCGACGCTCGCGATCCCGCCGCACAGCCGCTGGCGCCACTTCGAGGCCGGCGGCGTCGACCGCAAGGCCGAGCTCGATGCGCTGCTGGCCGGCCGCGACCGGCTGGAGCTGGCGCGCGCCCGCTTCGACCTCACCGTGGTGAGCGTGCTGCTCGACGCCGGCGCCGGCGCGGCCTGGCGCTACACCGAAGGCCAGGCCATCGCCGCCGCCGCCAAGCCGCGTGCGGCAGCCGACGAGCTGCTGGCGATGCTCAACCAGGCCGCAGCGCCCTCGGCTGCCCCCAGCGCCGAGCATGAGGCCGCGCCGCCGCCCGCACCCGCGCAGGCCGACCCGCGGCAGCAGTACAGCCGCAGCGAAGGCCTGGCGGTCGCCAGCTTCCGCGGCTTCCTGGCAGGCGCGTTTTCGTCGCGCGCCGGCGAGCCGCTGCGAGCCGATGCCGGCGCGCTGCGCCACATCGACGCCGCCGCGCTGCGCGCGCTGTTCCAGAGCGGGCCGAACAACCCGATGGTGGGCCTGGAGGGCCGCGCCGGGCTGCTGTCGCGGCTGGGTGCGGCGCTGTCCGACGAAGCCGGCCGCGACGCCGCCCGCGGCGTGCCGACCGAGGCCCGGCCGGCGCTGATGTTCGACCGCCTCACGGCGCACGGCACGCGCACGCAGGTCAGCGCCCAGGAGGTGCTGGCCGAGGTGCTGCGCACGCTGGCGCCGATCTGGCCCAAGGGCGCGCAGATCATGGGGGTGCCCGCCGGCGACATAGGCGCGCACCGCTGGGCCGGCGACAGCGTGGCCGGCGGCGGCCACGACCCCACCACCGTCGGCTGGGTGCCGTTCCACAAGCTGAGCCAGTGGCTGAGCTACTCGCTGATGGAGCCGCTGCAGTGGGCCGGTGTCGAGCTGACCGGTCTCGACGGCGACAGCGCCCTCACCGGCCTGCCCGAGTACCGCAACGGCGGCCTCTTCATCGACGGCGGCGTGATCGTGCCGCGCTCGCCTTCGTTGATGGAGCGCACGCACCGGCCGCAGGACGAAGTCATCGTCGAGTGGCGCGCGCTCACCGTGTGCCTGCTCGACGAGATCGCCGTGCTGGTGCGCGAGCGGCTGGGCCGCAGCGCGGCCGAGCTGCCGCTGGCCTGCATCCTGGAAAGCGGCACCTGGGCCGCCGGCCGCGTGCTGGCCGCCGAACGCCGGGGCGACGGCTCGCCGCCGCTGAAGATCGACAGCGACGGCACGGTGTTCTAGGAGCGTGGACAGCGCGCGTGCCCCGTTCGGCAGGCTGCTGCGCCAGGGCCGGCAGCGCGCGGGCCTGTCGCAGCTGACGCTGGCGCTGCAGGCCGAGGTCTCGGCGCGCCACCTGAGCTGGCTCGAAACCGGCCGCGCCCAGCCCAGCCGCGCGATGGTGCTGCGCCTGGCCGAACAGCTGACGGTGCCGCTGCGCGAGCGCAACGCCTGGCTGCAGGCCGCCGGCTACGCGCCGCTGTACACCGAGCGGCCGCTGTCCGACCCCGCACTGGCCACGGCGCGTGCGGCGCTGGAGCGGCTGCTGCGCGCCCACGAGCCCTGGCCGGCGCTGGCCGTCGACCGCCACTGGAACCTGCTCGCCCACAACCGCCCGGTGGCGCTGCTGCTCGGCGCCGTGGCGCCGGCCTTGCAGGAGCCGCCTGTGAACGTGCTGCGCCTGTCGCTGCATCCGCAGGGCCTGGCGCCGATGATCGAGAACCTCGGCGGCTGGCGCGAGCACGTGCTGGCCCGCCTGGCGCGCCAGGCCGGCGCCAGCGGCGACGCCGCGCTGCGCGCGCTGCATGCCGAGCTGACGGCGCTGCCGCTGCCCCCCGGCACGCCGGCCGCAAGCGCTGAGTTGCACGACGACGCCGTGGCCGTGCCGCTGGCCCTGCGCACGCCCTGGGGCCGGCTGGCCTTCCTGACCACCGTCACGGTGTTCGGCGCGCCGCACGACGTGACGCTGTCGGAGCTGGCGATCGAGACGATGCTGCCGGCCGACGAGGCCACGGCCACGCTGCTGCGGCAGCTGCAAGACGGCACCCTCGTGCCCTGATCAGCCCTTGAACGGGTTGGCCGTGGCAAACCACAGCCCGATGCCCGTGGCGATGATGAACGCGCCGTCGAGCACGCCCACGAGCAGGAACACCTTGCCCTGCAGCGGCTCCATCAGCTCGGGCTGGCGCGCGCTGGCCTCGACGTAGCGGCTGGCCAGCAGCCCGACGCCGAGGCAGGAGCCGACGGCGCCGAGGCCGATCATGTGGCCCACGGCCAGGGGGAGCAGGTCGATGCCGTTCATGGTGTGCCCTTCTTTCAGGAGTGGTTCGATGTGGCACGATGGTTGCGAATCGATGCGTCACCGTCGATGACCTGCGAGGTCATCACACCCCGTCCTGTCTGCCACCCCCGCCTTGAAGAAACCGCCGATGAGCACACCCGCCCCCGTCACCGTGATCAGCCACCCGCTGGTGCAGCACAAGCTGACGCTGATGCGCCGCAAGGACTTGTCGACCAGCAGTTTCCGCCGCCTGCTGCACGAGATCAGCATGCTGATGGCCTACGAGGTGACCCGCAACATGGCCACCACGCTGATCGAGATCGAGACGCCGCTCGAGAAAATGCAGTCGCCGGTGATCGAGGGCCGCAAGACGGTGTTCGTGGTTGTCATGCGCGCGGGTGCCGGCTTTCTGGACGGCATGCTCGAGGTGGTGCCCGGCGCGCGCGTGGGCCACGTCGGCCTGTACCGCGACCCGAAGACGCTGGGCGCGGTGGAGTACTACTTCAAGATGCCCGGCGAGATGCACGAGCGCGACGCCATCGTGCTCGACCCGATGCTGGCCACCGGCAACAGCGCCGTGGCGGCGGTCGACCGGCTGAAGGAAACGCGGCCGAAGTCGATCCGCTTCGTCAGCCTGGTGTCGGCGCCCGAGGGCATCGCCAACCTGCAGAAGCACCACCCCGACGTGCCGATCTACACCGCGGCCATCGACCGCGAACTCAACGACCACGGCTACATCGTGCCGGGCCTGGGCGACGCCGGCGACCGCATCTACGGCACGAAATAAGGCCCCCAAGCTCGCTCACGCTCGCTGCCCCCCGAGGGGGATGCACGCCAGCGGCCCGGCGAAGCCGGTTCCGCGGCGGTGGCTTGGCAAGGGTTCAGCGTCCTGGGGCCATGCCGTCGAAACGGGGCAGCCCGGTTAGTTCAGCGCCGTCGAAGGGTTCGGCGCGGAAGAGCCGCGGGTAGTAGAACGCGCGCAGCTCGGCGTGGAAGGCGCGCACTCGCGCCTCGTAGGCCAGTGCGGCGCGCAGGTCGGTGTGCGCCAGCGATTGCAAGGTGCGCTCCAGCAGCACCGGCGGGGCCAGCCAGGCCAGGCGGCCGGCCCATCGGTCGCGTGTCAGGCGGCCGGCGGTGTAGGCCGACGACAGCGCCTCGGCGCGCTGGTCGCCCACCTGCTGGAAGGCGTAGTACCACTTCCACTCGAACGGCCGCTCGACCTGCGCGTGCGCGGCCCACTGCGGGTGGCGCTCGACGAAGGCCGTCATCGTGGCGGCCTTGGGCAGGTCCCAGGCGTCGTTGACGGCCTCGCGCTGCGTCATCACGATGTCGGCGCCCGCGGGCAGCGGCAGCGCGCGGTCGATGGCCAGCCGGCCGGCGGCCGGCACGACCACGGCCACCAGCAACCACAGCGCCACGAGCGCCGCGAGGACGATCTCCGCCGGCCGCCGCCACGCGGCCACGGCGGCGCAGACCACCGTCCAGCCCGCGACGTAGGCCGCCAGCGCGGCGCCAGCCAGCAGCAGCGTGGCCGGCGGTGTGCCGGCCAGCGCGCCCGCCACGCCCAGCGGCAGCGCCGCCGCCCCGAACACACCCGCGGCGCGCCAGGCCACGCGCCAGCGCCACAGTGCCGCGGGGTGGCCGGCGGTGGCCACGAGCAGATCGTGCCGGCCGGCGCTGCGCTCGCTGGCCTGCAGGTCGTGCAGCAGCACGATCAGCACCAGCGGCAGCACGAAGGCCGCGAAGAAGGCGAAGTCGAAGCGCCCGACCAGCGCCAGCACCGGGTGGCCGGCGTCGCGCTCGTGGATCTGGCCCTCGAGCGCCAGCATGCGGACGCGGTGCTTCCAGGCCGTGTCGTCGCGCCGCCCGAGCGCGGCGAAGGCGAAGTCCGACGGCGCGTCCCAGGTCAGGTGGAAGCTGTGGTACGCCGCGCCGCCCCAGTCCTTCTGCCCCTGCTGCACGGCCGTGCGGTCGGCGGTGTCGGCGGCCACCAGCCGCGCGATCGTGGCGCGCTGCTGCTGCACCTCGCGCAGGCCGGCGCCCACGGCCAGCACGGCCAGAGCCAGCACCACGAGCCACCAGGCCCAGACCGTGCGGTCGCGGGCCACGAAGACGGCCTCACGGCGCGCCACGGCCCAGCGGCCAGCGGGCTTGCGAAGCGTGCTCATGGCCGAAGCCGCCCGCCGGCCCAGGCCAGCGCGAGCCCGAGCGCGCCGCACCACAGCAGCAGCATCAGCCCGTGCGGCGCGGCCTGCGCAATGCGCGCGCCAGCCGCGTCGGGCTCGAAGCGGAAGCGGTCGAGCAGCTGCCAGTTCACGGCGTCGACACGCGTGCGGCGCTCCGCCTCGGGGTCGCTGCTGCGGCGGATGTCGTCGGCATAGGCCAGCTGCTCGGTGTGCACGCGGTTCAGGCCCTGCACGAAGGCGTAGCGCAGCGCCTCGGCCTCCTGCAGGAAGCGGTGGTGGTGCCGCAGGTCGGTGCCGGCCGCGGCGCGCGAGGCGTCGGCCAGCGCCAGCACCGGTGTGAACCAGCCGTGCTGCGACAAGCGCCCGGCCTGGCGCTCTTCGGCCGCCATCTGGCGCCGCGCGTGCGCGTTCAGCGTCTCGGTGAGCTTGCGCTCGTTGTACGCCGACACCACGCCGCGCAGGTTGACGGGCAGGTCTTCGACGCGCTGCACGCCATGCTGCTGCAGCAGATCGGCCCGCAGCTGCGCGAACGCGGGGTCGTTGGCGTTGTGGCCATCACCGAGCCGGCGCAGCTCGGTCAGCATGGCCAGGTCGGTCTCCACCTTGCCGGCCATCGGCGCAGCGGCCGCGGTGGCACTGACCGCCAGCGACGGCAGCACCAGCGTCAGGCCGATCCACAGCGAGGCCAGGCTCGCCAGCACCAGCGAGCGGCGCCGCCACAGCGCCGAGGCCAGCAGCGCCAGCGCCGCCCACAGCGCCAGGTACAGCCCGTACACGCCCAGCAAGGCCAGCACGGCCGCGAGGCGCTCGCCCTGCCGCAGCGCCACCGCCGCGCCCAGCGCCAGCGGCACCAGCAGCACCAGCACCGCCGCGGCCATCGCCAGCGCCTTGCCGGCCAGCAGCACCCGGCCGGACACGCCTTGCGCCAGCAGCGTGGCCAGCGTGCCGGCCTCGCGCTCGCGCACCAGCAAGCCATGGCCAAGCAGGATGAGCAGCAGCGGCGCAAACAGCTGGTACACCATCGCCGGGCTGAGCACGCTCAGAGCGCCCAGGTCGGCGCTGGCCGCCGAGCCGGCGAACATGGCCGAGTTCTGGCGATGGCCCTCGAGGAACAGCGACTGGCCGGTCACCGGGTCCAGCCCGGGGTCGAACACGGCCAGCGGCGCGGGCGTGCGAAAGACGTAGTGGCCGTAGTGCACCATGCGGTGCGGGTGGCGGTCGGGCTGCGCCAGGAAGGCGGCCTCGGCCTGGCCCTGCTGGTGCAGCCGCTCGTGGCGCTCGGCCTGCATGCGCAGCGTGGTCAGCAGCGTCGTGGCCAGCAGCAGCAGCACCAGCAACGCAGCGCCGCCCAGGGCCAGGCGCGAACGCTGCCAGCAGCGCCATTCGGCTGCGGCGATGGCGAGCACGGCGTTCACGCGGGGGCCCTCTGTGCCGCAGCCTGCCCGGAGAACGCGCGGTGCACCGTCTCGGTGTCGATGCGCTGGCCGGCGGGTGCTGCGAACTGGTCCACCAGCCGGCCGGCATGCAGCAGGCCGATGCGGTCGGCCACCTGGCAGGCGCCATACACATCGTGCGTCACCATCAGGATGGCCTTGCCGGCATCGGCCAGGCCGCGCACCAGCGTGTGGAACTCGTCAATGGTCATCGGGTCGAGCCCCGAGGTGGGCTCGTCAAGCAGCAGGATGTCGGTGTCGCGCAGGATGGCCAGCGCGATGGCCACCTTCTGCCGCATGCCCTTGGAGTAGCCCGCGAGCCGGCGGCTGCGCGCCTCTACGGGTAGCGAGACGCGGTCGAGTGCCGCGTCGATGGCCGGTGCATCGGCCGGCGCGCCCGCGAGCTGCAGGAAGTAGCGCAGGTTCTCGCGCGCATCGAGGTGCTCGTACAGCGAGGCTGCCTCGGGCAGGTAGGCCATGGCGCGGCGCGCGCCGGCCAGGTCGGCCGCCGCGTCGCAGCCGTTCACGAGCACGCGGCCCGCCGCCACCGGCACAAAGCCCAGGAAGGTGGCCAGCGTCGTCGACTTGCCGGCACCGTTGCCGCCCAGCAGGCCGAACACCTCGCCGGCGGCCACGGTGAACGACACCCCGGTCAGCACCTCCTTGCCCGAGCGCACGACGCGCAGCTGCTCGGCCTGCAGACGGTTCATGCGCGCACCCCGCTCAGAAGCGCCAGGCCAGCGACACGCGGGCGCTGCGCGGCGTGCCCGGCTGCACCCACAGCGGCGAGAACGAGTTGGTGTAGTAGGCCTCGTCGAACAGGTTGTCCACGTCCAGCCGCAGCGTGGCCGCGCGGCCGAGATCGGCGGACACGAAGGCCCGCGCCACCGTGTAGGCCGGCAGTTCGAAGGTCGACGTGAACTCGCCCAGGCGCCGCCCCACGTGCAGCAGGCCGCCGCCCAGCTTGAGGCCCTGCCCCGCCACCACCAGCGACTTCACCAGCTGCAGGCTCAGCGTGTGCTTGGGCACGTTGAGCAGCCGCGTGCCGGCCGGCACCGACACGCCGAAGTTGGCGTCGAAGAAGCTGTTGCGCGTCTTCGCGTCGACGTAGGCGTAGCTCGCCCACAGGCTGAGGCCCTCGGCCAAGTCGCCCTGCAGATCGGCCTCCAGGCCCTGGCTCGTGGCGCGCCCAGCGGCCGAGAACGTGCCCACGCTGGCATCGTCGGCGACCAGGATGTTGCGCTGCTCCACCCTGAACAGCGCCACGTTGCCGTCGATGGCGCCGCCGGCCAGCGAGAACTTCGCGCCGGCCTCCACGGCGGTGGACTGGTTGGGCTCGAAGCCGTTGTTGTTGCGATCCGTGCCCGACAGCGGGCGGAAGTTCTCGCCATAGGTGGCGTACAGCGACAGCGTCTCGGCAGCCCGGAACACGACGCCGAGCTGCGGGCTCACGCGCGAGGTGTCCTGCGCCTGCGTGATGCCGCTGGCGCGGTTCTCCAGCGTCTGCTCGTACTCGTCGAAGCGCGCGCCGAGGCGCAGCTGCACACGCGCGCCGAGGTCGATCTGGTCCTGCACGAACACGCCCACCGACTGCTGTGTCTCGACGCGGTTGGTCAGCGGCGTCGGCGTGGGCAGCGGGTAGGCGCCGTACACGGGCTCGAAGATGTCGATGGCCTGCTGCTGCACGCGCGTGGGGCCGCTGGTCAGCGTGGGCGCGCGGGCGCGCAGGAAGACCTGGTCGTTCTCGAAACGGTCGGCGTCGGCACCGACGATCAGCCGGTGCTGCAGGCCCGCCAGCCGGAAGCGGCCGTTGAGCTCGGCACGCAGCACCTGGTAGGTGGCGTCGTAGTCGCGAAAGCGGCGCTGGCGCGTGAGCGTGCGGCCGTCCAGGCGCAGGCCCTGGCGGTTGGCGGCCAGCTCGGCCTCGGTCGAGAAGCCCTCGAGCGAGGTCTTGCGCGAGGTCAGGCCCAGCAGCGCGCTCCAGTCGCGGTTGAACTCGTGCTGGAACTCGAGCTGGTGGCCTTGCACGTCGGCCTTCAGCGGGCCGTCGCCGGGCTCGCCGAGAAAGCGGCTGGCGGGGATGCGGCCGAGCTCGCCGTTGACGGCCACCACGCCGCGGTCGAACGGGATCTCCTGCCGGCTGTACTCCAACTCGTAGACGAGCTGGCTGCCGGCGCCCAGCCGCCAGGCCACCGAGGGGCTGGCGCCGTGTTTGCGCGTCTCGACGGTGTTGCGGAAGCTGCCGGCGTCTTCGGCAAAGCCCACCAGCCGCACGGCCACGGTGTCAGTCAGCGGCGCGGTCCAGTCGACATCGACGCGGCGGGTGTCGAAGCTGCCGGCCGTGAGCTTGACTTCGCCGGCGCGCTTGAACGTGGGCCGCTTGGTGACGAGGTTGACGGTGCCGCCGGGCTCGCCGCGGCCGAACAGCGCCGCACGCGGGCCCTTCAGCACCTCCACCGACTCGATGCCCGACAGATCGCGCGGGCCGCCGAAGCCGCGGCCGGCGTTGAAGCCGTTGACGAGGAAGTTGCTCGGCAGGTTTTCGTCGCCGACAAAGCCGCGCAGCGCAAAGGCGTTCCACAGCCCGCCGAAGTTGTTCTGCCGCGCCACCGAGGCCGAGAGGTCGAGCGCGCGGGTCAGGTCGACGGCGCCCGAGGCGCGCAGCGTCTCGGCATCGAGGGTGATGTCGGCCTGCGGTGTCTCCAGGCGCTTGAAGTCGCCCTGGTAGGCCTTGCGGATGCCGGTGACGGTGACGGTCTCGGTGCCGCCCTGGGCGAGGGAAGGCCCGGTGGCAGCGGCCAGCGCAGAGGTCGAGCACAGCGCCAGCGCTGCGCGTTGGAAGTGGTTCAAGGCAAGGTCCCGGGAGCGTTCGCCAGGCGAGCGCAGGTTCTGGAGCGCAGGCGTGGGGCCGCATCGCGGGTGCACGAGGCCCCCGCCGCGAAACCGATGCCCGCAACGAGGCCGCTGCGCCCTGGGCGCCAGCCGGCCGGGTGTGTTCAGTTCGAGCGCAACGCGCTCGGCGGCCCGCGGGCCTGCTTGCGGAAGTGCCAGCCCCGGCCCACCCCGGCATCGGCCCGAACCAGGGGCGTGCGCAGACGCGGCCAGGCCGGCATTGCCATCGCCGCCGACTGCCTCAGCGGCGCTGCGTCACCGTGGCCGGAGGCCTTGAACAGGCACACGGCGCAGGCGGGCTCGGCCTCGTGGGTGTCGTGTCCGTGCTCGTGGGCATGCGCATGGCTCAGCAGCAGGAACTGCGCACCCAGCAGCCACGCACAGACCAGAACGGCCGTGGCACGCTTCAGCAGAGGGTGGATTCGAGTCAGCAGGGGCATCCGCGGCAGCGTCGGCGAATGAGCCGCCGACCGCCGTGATGATATTTCATTCTCAACAGTGGCGTGGGTTTCTCAGCGGCGGGCGTAGGGGTCTGCGTAGCCCAGTTCGAGCATCAGCACGCTTTCGCGCGGCTCCATCTCGCGCGCCTGCTTGGCGGTCTCGTGGTCGAAGCCCTGCGCGTGCAGCGTGCCGTGCACCAGCAGGTGCGCGTAGTGGGCGACGACGTCGATGCCCATGTCGCGCGCTTCGGTCTCGATGACGGGCGCGCACAAGATGAGATCGGCCATCACCACCGGCTCGTGCTGGTAGTCGAAGGTGAGCACGTTGGTGGCGTGGTCCTTCTGCCGGTAATCGCGGTTGAGCTCGCGGCCTTCATTGGCATCGACGATGCGCACGGTGATCTCACCGGGGTTCAGCAGCGCCGCGCGCACCCAGCGCGCCACCTTGTGGCGCGGCAGCAGCGCCTTGTGGCGGGCATCGGCAAACTGCAGCGACAGGCTCAGCGTCGGCTTCATCGGCGTGGCTCTGCGTGCTGCTCGTAGGCATCGACGATGCGCGCCACCAGCGGGTGGCGCACCACGTCGGCGGCCGTGAACTGCGTGAACGCGATGCCCGGCACGCGCGCCAGCACGCGCTGCGCATCGATGAGGCCGCTGTCGACGCCCTTGGCCAGATCGATCTGGCTCGTGTCGCCGTTGACGACGCACTTGCTGCCGAAACCGATGCGCGTGAGGAACATCTTCATCTGCTCGCGCGTGGTGTTCTGCGCCTCGTCGAGGATGACGAAGGCGTGGTTCAGCGTGCGCCCGCGCATGAAGGCCAGCGGCGCGATCTCGATCTGGCCCTTCTCGAAGGCCTTGCCGACGCGGTCGAAGCCCATCAGGTCGTAGAGCGCGTCGTACAGCGGGCGCAGGTAGGGGTCGACCTTCTGCGCCAGATCGCCCGGCAGGAAGCCCAGGCGCTCGCCGGCCTCCACGGCGGGCCGCGTGAGCACGATGCGCTGCACGCCCTGGCGCTCGAGCGCGTCCACCGCGCAGGCCACGGCGAGGAAGGTCTTGCCGGTGCCGGCCGGGCCGATGCCGAAGGTGATGTCGTGCGCCAGCATCTGCTGCAGGTAGCGCATCTGGTTGGGCGTGCGGCCGCGCAGATCGGCGTGGCGGGTGTGCAGCACGAGATCACCCGCAGGAAGCGCGGCCGCCACGGTCGGCGCCTTCGGGGCCGGCGCGCCCGTGGCGCCTTCGACCAGCATCAGCTGCAGTTGCGCCGCATCGACGGGCCGCTCGGCGCTGGCGTACAGCGTGTCGATCAGCGCCACTGCGCGGTCGACCGCCGGCCCGGGCCCTTGCACGCGGAACACCGCGCCGCGCCGCTGCAGGCTCACGCCGAGGGCTTCTTCGATGCGGCGCAGGTGTTCGTCGAGCGGCCCGCAGGCCTCGGCAAGGCGGCGGTTGTCGGCGTCGGCGATCGTGTGGCGGCGGATCAAGAGGGTGCGTTCGGGTGCTTCGTGCGCATTGTGGCAGCGGCCTTGCGCCGCCGTGGCGGGCAGAATCGTGGCCTCGTGTTGCCGCCATCCTCGCCCTCGTTCGCCCGCCGCACCGCCTGGCTTTGCCACCCGGCGACGCGGTTGTTGCAGCGGTGGGTTCTGGGGCTGTGGCTCGGCTTGTGTGGGGCCTGCGCCGCGGCGGGCGCTGCCGGGCCTGGCGAGGTGCAGGTGCTGCGCGGCGCACTCTCGGCACAAGGCCCCAACGACGCCTTCCCGATCACGGCGCCGGCCCTGCCCGTGACCCTGCCCGACGAGTGGGCCGACAGCCGCCCGGGCTTCCGGGGCTCGCTCTGGTACCGGGTGCGCTTCAAGGCGCCGCAAGCGCTGCCTGGCGACATGCCTGCGCTGTGGATCGAACGGGTCTGCAGCAACGTCGAGGTGCATCTCAACGGCCGGCTGCTGATGCGAGGTGGCCGCATGCAGACGCCGCTGACCAACAACTGCAACCACCCGCAGCTGGTGCCGCTGCCCGAGGCGCTGCTGCTGCCGGGCGAGAACATGCTCGATCTGCGCGTGGCCGGCCACGACATCGCCGGCAGCGGCTCGCGGCTGCGCGCCGGCGCGCTGTCGGAGCTGCGCATCGGCCCGCAGTCGGTGCTCGAGGCCCACCACGCCCGCGCGATGGCGCTGCAGGTGCATGCGCCGCAGGCCGCCAGCGCGGTGCTGCTGCTCACCGGCAGCTTCATGTTCGTGCTCGGCTACCTGCACCGGCGCGACAGCCACCTCGCCTATTTCGGCGCCCTGTGCGTGGGCTGGGCGCTGCTGAACACGCGGTTGTGGCTGCGCGAAGCGCCGCTGGGCCACAGCGAGACCGAGTTCATCATCGTGGCGCTGCTCGGCTTCACCAGCTGGGCGGCGGTGCAGTTCCTGTTGCGCTACGGCGGCCTGCGGCTGCGGCTGGTCGACCGTGCACTGCCGGTGCAGGCGGCGCTGCTGGCGCTCACGCTGCTGGCGGCCGGCACCACGCGGCTGCACGCGGTGGCCACGGTCTGGTACGGCGTGCTGGCGCTGCAGGTGGCAGCGGCCGCGCTGTGGCATGTGCGTCGGCGCCGGCACACCCGTTCGGTGTGGCTGATGGCCCCGCTGCTGGCCGTGGCGGCGCTGGCCGGTGTCATCGAGTTCGGCGTGCAATGGGCCGGCTGGCCCATCGAGGCCGCCCACACCGCCGAGCTGGTGGTGCCGCTCGTGCTGGCGCTGGTGGGCCTGCGGCTGATGCAACAGCATGGCCATGCGCTGCAGCTGGCCGAACAGGGCAAGCAGCAGCTCGAGCAGCGCGTGCGCGAGGCCACGGCCGAGATCGAACGCAACTTCCGCCAGCTCGCCGAGCTGAAGGTGGAGCAGATCACCGAGAAGGAACGCAAGCGCATCGCCGCCGACCTGCACGACGACCTCGGCGCCAAGCTGCTGACCATCGTGCACACCAGCGACAGCGAACGCATCAGCACGCTGGCACGCGAAGCGCTCGAGGAGATGCGCCTGTCGGTGCGCGGCCTCACCGGCAAGGCCGTGAGGCTGGCCGACGCGCTGGGCGACTGGCGCGCCGAGGTCATCGGCCGCCTCGGCCAGGCCGGCATCGACGGCGAATGGGATGCCCCCGAAGACCTGCCGCAGCGCTTGAGCGCACGCGCCTACGTGCAGACCACGCGCATCCTGCGCGAGGCCACCAGCAACGTCATCAAGCACAGCGGCGCCACGCGCTGCACGGTAACGGCGCAGATCGCCGACGGCGACTTGCAGATCGTCGTCACCGACAACGGCGACGGCATCTCGGCCGAAGTCGAGGGCCGGCTCGACCGCGGCCATGGCCTGGCCAGCATGAAGGGCCGTGCCAAGCAGTTACAAGGGCAGTGCCTGGTGGAGAGCAGCCCGGGTTACGGCACCGTGATACGTCTCACGGTTCCACTGGATCGCGCGATCGAGCCCTCAGGAGGCGAGCCCGGCGGCCGATAACATGCAGACCGCTCCCCGGGCGCCCGCTGAATGCGGGTGCGATCAGCCACCATGAAGAACATCCTGTTGCTCGAAGACCTGCCGGAGATCCGGGCCTGGCTGCGCAAGCTGGTGCAGCAGGTGTTCCCGGGCGCGACGATCTCCGAGAGTGCGCGCGTCCAGGACGCGATCGCGTTGGTGGCGGCGGTGAAGTTCGACCTCGCGCTCGTCGACCTCGGCCTGCCCGACGGCAGCGGCGTCGACGTGGTGACGCGACTGCGCGACCTGCAGCCCGAGGCGCAGAGCGTGGTCGTCACGATCCACGACGACGACGAGCACCTGTTCCCGGCACTGCAGGCCGGCGCCTTCGGCTACATCCTCAAGGAACAGGCGCGCGAGCTCATCACCGAGCAGTTGCAGCGCATCAGCCAGGGCGAGCCGCCGCTCAGCCCCAGCATCGCGCGCCGCGTGATGGCCTATTTCAGTGCCAAGAGCCGGCCGCAGGCGCAGAGCAACCTGCTGCCCAACGTCAACCTCACCGACCGCGAGAGCGAGGTGCTGCTGCGCGTGGCCAAGGGCTACACGCTGCCGGAGATCGGCGTGCAGCTCGGCCTGAGCCGCCACACCATCGCCGACTACGTGAAGCAGATCTACCGCAAGCTCAACGTGAGCTCGCGTGCCGAAGCGGCACTCGAGGCGCAACGCCTGGGCTTGTTCAGGTAACCCTGGTCATCTCGCCGCGTCGCGCCGCGCCTTGCTGGCGTCGCGGTTGGCCAGCAGCGTGCTGCCGTCCTTCATCAACCGCTCCAGCTGCGACTGCTCGTCGGGCTTCATCGAGACCACGAAGTCCAGGTTGACGATGGCGTTGCGGTGCACGCGCAGGAAGCGTGCCGTCGGCAACCGCGGCTCCAGCTCGGCCAGTGGCACGCGCACGTAGCACTGGCTGCCGCGCACGGCAATGGCCGAGCCGAAGCGCTCGCGGCTGAAGGGCTTGAGCAGGTAGTCCACCGCGTGCAGCCCGAAGGCCGTGACGGCGTGCTGGTCGTACTTCAGCGCCTGCACGCCGTCGACCGCCTCGCCCACCAGCAGCAGGCGCTCGTCGGCCGAGATCACCAGCGTGCCGGGCAGCGGCACGGCGTCGCTGCCGGCTTTCTCGGTGTCGGGCACGTAGCGCAGCAGGTCGCTGAACATCAGCAGCACACGATCGGCGCGCACTGCATCCTTGCGCACCAGCGTGACGATGCCGTGCAGCATGTTGAAAAGGAAGTGCGGGTTGAGCTTGCTGCGCAGTGCCTCGAGCTCGCTGCGCGCGAGCAGCTCGCGTGCCTGCACGCTGGCCGCCGCCTCGGCACGCGCACGCCGGCGCTCTCGAGCCAGCCGCGGATGACCCACACCGGCAACAGCGGCACGAAGCCCACGAGGCAGGCGCGCAGCATGTGGGCCGGAAGCAGGCCGAGGCCCGAATCGAGGGCCGCGGGGTTCAGCCCGCTGCGAGCAGACCTTGCTGGTGCACGTGCAGCGCGATGGCGTGAGCCGTGATGCGGTAGACGGTGGGCCCGGGGTGGAAGCCGTCATCGGCCATCAGCCCGGCGTTCAGCGGCAGCTCGATCTCGGCGCGCGAGACATCGCTGCGGGTGCGCACCCATTCGCCCAGCGCACGGTCGTGGCGCTTGGCATCGGCGCCGGCCACCCAGCGCAGCGGCTGCGGCAGGCCCGGGAACAGGTGCACTGGCGGCAGCGGCGCAAACACGACGTGCGCCGCACCGAGGCCGTTGCGCAGCCGGTTGGCCAGCGCCTCGCGCACGGCCACCGCGCGGTGCGAGGGGATCTGGTCGACGACATCGTTGACGCCGGTGACCACCACCGCGATGTCGAAGTGCCCACCCGGCCCGGCCGCCGGGTGTTCGCGCTCCAGCAGCGCCAGCGTCTGCGCGGTCGTGAGGCCGCTCTGCGCCAAGAGCCGCCAGTGCACCTGGCGGCCGCCACGCGTGGCCAGCTCCTGCGCCAGCCGCAGCGCCAGCGCGTCGCGCTGGTGCACCACGCCCACGCCAGCCGCGGATGAATCACCCGTGATCAGCAGCCGCAGCGCCGGCCCGCGCCCGACCACGCCGTCGCGCGGGCCGGCGGCCTCGGGCAGCACCGGCAGCTTGGAGCGCGTGCGCAAGGCCTGCGCCACGAGCAGCGGCGAGAGCATGAGCTTGGCGGCGAGCGACATCGCGGTGCGGCCGATCAGAACTTGCTGAAGTCGGGCTTGCGCTTCTGCAGGAAGGCCTGGAAGGCTTCCATCGCCTCGGGGCTGCGCAGGCGGCGGCCGAAGACCTCGCCTTCGGTGCGGATGGTCTGCAGCGTCAGCTCGCGCTGCGGCGCGCGCATCAACTGCTTGGCCTCGCGCACGGCGCCCGGCGGCAGCGCGTTGAAACGCTCGGCCACGCGGCGCGCATGCGCCACCACCTCGCCGGCCGGCAGCACGGCGCTGGCAACGCCGCACTCCACCGCCTGCTCGGGCGTGAAGGGGTCGCCGAGCAGCAGCTTCTCGGCCGCACGGCGGTGGCCCATCAGCTGCGGCACCACCAGGCTGCTGGCGTACTCGGGCACCAGGCCCAGCGCGACGAAGGGCATCGCCAGACGGGCTTCGTCGGAGACGTAGACGAAGTCGCAGTGCAGCAGCATCGTCGTGCCGATGCCGATGGCCGCGCCGGTGACGGCCGCCACCACGGGCTTGTCGCAGTCGAGCAGCGCGCGCATGAAGCGGAACACCGGCGAGTCCATCGAGTCGCTGCCCTGGCCGGGCGGGCGCGTGAGGAAGTCCTCGACGTCGTTGCCGCTGGTGAAGATGCCGGGCTGCCCGGTGATCAGCACCGCGCGCACGGCGCCGTCTTCACGCGCGGCGTTCAGCGCGTCGGCCATGGCCTGGTACATGGCCACGGTGAGCGCGTTCTTCTTCTCGGGGCGCGCGATCTCGATGGTGGCCACGCCGTTGAAGGTGGCGGTCTTGATGCTCATGCGGATTCCTTCTTGGCCTGCGAAGGTTCAGACACGTTCGATGATGCCGGCGGCGCCTTGGCCCATGCCGACGCACATCGTCACCATGCCGTACTTAAGCTGGCGGCGCTGCAGCGCGTGCACCACGGTGGCGGCGCGGATGGCGCCGGTGGCGCCCAGCGGGTGGCCCAAGGCGATGGCGCCGCCCATCGGGTTGACCTTGGCGGGGTCCAGGCCGCAGGTGCGGATGACGGCCAGCGCCTGCGCGGCGAAGGCCTCGTTGAGCTCGATCCAGTCGAGGTCGTTGTGCGTCAGGCCGGCGTACTTCAACGCGGCCGGGATGGCCTCGATGGGGCCGATACCCATGATCTCGGGCGCCACGCCGCGCGCCGCGAAGCTGACGAAGCGCGCCAGCGGCTTCAGGTCGAACTGCTTGCAGGCCTTCTCGCTGGCGAGGATGAGCGCACCGGCGCCGTCGCTGGTTTGCGAGCTGTTGCCGGCCGTGACGCTGCCCTTGGCGGCAAACACCGGGCGCAGCTTGGCCAGGCCCTCGAGGTTGGTGTCGGGGCGTGCGCCCTCGTCCAGGCGCACCGTGCGCGTGCTCACGCTCACCTCGCCCGTGGCCAGGTTGGGCATCCGCGAGATCACGTCGACGGCCACGGTCTCGGCGGCGAACTCGCCCGCGGCCTGCGCCGCCAGCGCCTTCTGGTGCGAGGCCAGCGCGAAGGCGTCCTGGTCTTCGCGGCTCACCTTCCACTGCGTGGCCACCTTCTCGGCCGTGAGGCCCATGCCGTAGGCGATGCCGACGTTTTCGTCCTTGGCAAAGACCTCAGGGTTGAAGCTCGGCTTGTTGCCACCCATGGGCACCATGCTCATGCTTTCGGCACCACCGGCGATCATCACGTCGGCCTCGCCAATGCGGATGCGGTCAGCCGCCATCTGCAGCGCCGTCAGGCCGCTGGCGCAGAAGCGGTTGACGGTGACACCGCCCACGCTGTGCGGCAACCCCGCCAGCACCATCGCTACGCGGGCCATGTTCATGCCCTGCTCGCCCTCGGGGAAGCTGCAGCCGATGATGGCGTCCTCGATGGCCTTGGGGTCGAGGTTCGGCACTTGCGCCAGCGCGCTCTTCACGGCCGCGACCAGCAGGTCGTCGGGTCGCATGTTCCGGAACACGCCGCGCGGCGCCTTGCCGATGGGCGTGCGGCTGGCGGCGACGATGTAGGCGTCTTGGATCTGCTTGCTCATGATGGTTTTGTCCTTCGCTCAGTTCCGCACCGGCTTGCCGGTCTGCAGCATGCCCATGATGCGTTCCTGCGTCTTCGGGTGATCCAGCAGCGCGCAGAAGCGGTCGCGCTCCAGCGTGTGCAGGTATTCCTCGGTGACGAGGCTGCCGCCGTCGACATCGCCGCCACACACCACTTCGGCAATCAGCATCGCGATGTGGAAGTCATGCGCGCTGACGAAGCCGCCGTCGCGCATGTTGGCCAGTTGTCCCTGGATGGTGGCGGTGGCGTTGCGGCCGGCCACCGGGAACAACGTGCGCACTGGCGGGCGGTAACCGCTGGCCGACAACGCCTTCACTTGCGCCGCGGCCACGAACAGCAGCTCGTCCTTGTGCGGCACGACGATGTCGCCGTCGATCAAGTAGCCGAGCTTGCGGTTCTCGAGCGCGCTGGTGCCCACCTTGGCCATGGCGGCGCTGGTGAAGCCGTCGATCAGGAACTTCTGGATGTCGGCGTTGGCGTTGCCCGCGGCCGCCATCTCGGCGGCGCGCCGTGCCACGTAGGCCAGGCCACCGCCGGCCGGCACGAGGCCCACGCCGACTTCGACGAAGCCCATGTAGCTTTCCATCGCCGCCACACGGCGTGCGCAGTGGATGGCGACTTCGTTGCCACCCCCGAGTGCGATGCCGCGCACGGCAGCCACCACCGGCACCTGCGCATAGCGCACGCGCAGCAGCGCGTCCTGCAGCTTCTTCACCTCGGGCTTGATGCCCTTGCTGCCGTGTTTCATGAACACCGGCATCAGGCTCTCGAGGTTGGCACCGGCGGAGAACACATCGTCCGGCGACCAGATCACGACGCCGGCGTAAGACTGCTCGGCCAGTTCCACCGCCTTCAGCAGGCCCTCGACGACGCCCGGGCTGATGAGGTGCAGCTTGCAGGTGATGCTGGTGATCAGCACCTCACCGTCCAGCGTCCACAGCCGCACGTCGTCGTTCTTCCAGACCTCGGTGCCGCTCTTCAGCGGCTCGGCCGCGCCCGAACCCAGCACGTCCTCGCGGAAGTGCTGGCGCGTGTACACGGGCAGCCGGCGCTGCGGCACGAAGGCCTTGGCGGCCGGGCTCCACGAGCCCTCGGGCGTGTGCACGCCGCGCTCGGCCACGGGCCCTTCGAACACCCAGGCCGGCAGCGGCGCGCTGCTCAGCGCCTGGCCGGCGTCGATGTCGGCCTTCACCCATTCAGCCACCTGCGTCCAGCCGGCGGCCTGCCACAGCTCGAACGGACCCTGTTTGCTGCCGAAGCCCCAGCGCATGGCGAAGTCGACATCACGCGCCGTCTCGGCGATGCTCTCCAGGTGCACGGCGCCGTAGTGGAAGGCGTCGCGCAGGATGGCCCACAGGAACTTCGCCTGCGGGTTGGTGCTTTCGCGCAGCAGCTTCAGGCGCTCGGCCGGGGCCTTCTTGAGGATGCGGTCCACCAGCGGATCGGCCTTGCCGCCCGCGGGCACGTAGTCCGCCTTGGCCGGGTCCAGGCGCAGGATGTCCTTGCCGACCTTCTTGTAGAAGCCGGCGCCAGCCTTCTGGCCCAGCGCGCCTTTGTCAATGAGCGCCTTCAGCACCGCTGGCGTGGCGTAGCTGGCGTAGAACGGGTCATCGGCCAGGTTGTCCTGCAGCGTCTTGATGACGTGCGCCATGGTGTCCAGGCCCACGACATCCGCCGTGCGGAAGGTGCCGCTGCTGGCGCGGCCGAACTTCTTGCCGGTGAGGTCGTCGACGACGTCGTAGCTCAGGCCGTAGGTCTCGGCCTCCTTCATCGTCGCCAGCATGCCAGCGATGCCCACGCGGTTGGCGATGAAGTTCGGGCTGTCCTTGGCGCGCACCACGCTCTTGCCGAGCGTCGTCGTCACGAAGGCTTCGAGCTCGTCCAGCACCTCGGGCCTGGTGGCCGGCGTGTCGATGAGCTCCACCAGCGCCATGTAGCGCGGCGGGTTGAAGAAGTGGATGCCGCAGAAGCGCGGGCGGATGGCCTCGGGCAGCACCTCGGAGAGCTTGGTGATGCTCAGGCCCGAGGTGTTGCTGGCCAGCAGGGCATGCGGCGCGACGAACGGCGCGATCTTCGTGTACAGATCGAGCTTCCAGTCCATGCGCTCGGCGATGGCCTCGATGACGAGGTCGCAGTCGGCCAGCAGCGCCAGGTGCTCTTCGTAGTTGGCCGGCTGGATGAGCGCGGCCTCGTCGGCCAGGCCCAGCGGCGCGGGCTTGATCTTCTTGAGGTTGTCGATGGCCTTCGTGGCGATCGCACTCTTCGGACCCTCTTTGGCCGGCAAGTCGAAAAGAACAACCGGCACGCGGCAGTTCACAAGGTGGGCGGCGATCTGCGCGCCCATCACGCCGGCGCCGAGAACGGCCACCTTGCGCACGGAGAATCGGTTCATGTCGAGCATTCCTTATTCGATGCGGATCCAGGTCTGCGTGCGGCCTAGCATGGGCATGCCCACGTAGCCGCGCACGTCGAGCTTCTTGCCGCCGTCGGCGGGCGTCATGCGCACCTTGTAGACCTTGCCCTCGGCGGCATCGAGGATGGTGCCGCCGTCCCAGTGGTCGTGGCCGTCGGTCTTGCGCACGCCGCGCAGGATCTCCATGCCGACGATGGGCTTGCCCTTGCGGTCGTCGCTGCACTTGTCGCAGACGGCGTCTTGCTTGGCGTCGGCGGCGAGCAGCTTCTCTATCTTGCCGCTGAGCACGCCGTTGCTGTCAGTGATGCGGATCTGCGCGCGCTCGGTCTTGGTCTTGTCGTCGATGCTCTTCCACACGCCCACGGGCGTGGCCTGGGCCAGCGCGGCGCCGGCGAACAGCGTCAGGGCCAGTGTCGATGCGGCAGCGGCAAAGGTCTTCATGTTTCGTCTCTGCAGGTCTGGTGGTGGAACGGGGTTCAGAACAGGGCTTCGTCCATGGCCATCAGCGGCGCCACGCCGCTGCGGGCGGTGCGGATGAGGCCGGCCGTCTCGGGCAGCAGCTTGGCGAAGTAGAAGCGCGCCGTGTGCAGCTTGGCGGTGTAGAACGGCTCGACGGCATCGCCCTGCTCCTTGATCTTGTCGAGCGCGATCTTCGCCATGCGGGCGAAGAAGTAGCCGTAGATCAGGTGGCCCACGATCCGCAGGTAGTCCA
Source organism: Rubrivivax sp. (assembly GCA_020248945.1). Lineage (GTDB taxonomy): Bacteria > Pseudomonadota > Gammaproteobacteria > Burkholderiales > Burkholderiaceae_C > Rubrivivax. Next base: position 75,385 of record JADCGQ010000009.1, on the reverse strand, counting down.
CCGCCGCGCCGCCCACCTCGTCGGTGTTGGCGAAGGCCTTCATGCCCAGTTCGGTGGTCAGCTTGGTGACCTTGTCGCCCAGGTCGGCCAGCGGGTTGACGAACTCCTGCATGTCCTCGCGCACGCCCTCTTCCTCGACGAACTCGGCGATCAGGCGGCCGAAGGCCTTGAGCTTCTTGCCGTTGTCGGCCAGCACCTTGCGGCCCAGCAGATCGAGGCCCTGGATGGTGTTGGTGCCCTCGTAGATCATGTTGATGCGGCTGTCGCGCACGAACTGCTCCATGCCCCACTCCTTGACGTAGCCGTGGCCGCCGAACACCTGCATGCAGTGCGAGGTGGCGATCCAGGCGTTGTCGGTGAGGAAGGCCTTGACGATGGGCGTGACGAGTGCGACCAGGTCTTCGCACTCGCGCTTCTCGTCCTCGTCGTCGGTGGCGAGCGCCTTGTCGATCTGCAGCGTCGTCCACATCGCGAAGGCGCGGCCGCCCTCGGCGTAGGCGCGCGCCGTCAGCAGCATCTTGCGCACGTCGGGGTGCACGATGATGGGGTCGGCCGGCTTGTCGGCGGCCTTGGTGCCCGACAGGCTGCGCATCTGCAGGCGGTCTTTCGCATACGCCACGGCGTTTTGATAGGCCACCTCGGTGAGGCCCAGGCCCTGCATGCCGACGCCGATGCGCGCCACGTTCATCATCACGAACATCGCCGCCAGGCCGCGGTTGGGCTCGCCCACCAGCCAGCCGGTGGCGCCGTCGAGCGAGATCTGGCAGGTGGCGCTGCCGTTGATGCCCATCTTGTGCTCGAGGCCCGTGCAGAAGATCGGGTTGCGCGCGCCCAGGCTGCCGTCGGCCTGCGGCAGGAATTTCGGCACCACGAACAGGCTGATGCCCTTGCTGCCGACTGGTGCGTCGGGCAGGCGGGCGAGCACCAGGTGCACGATGTTCTCGGCAAAGTCGCTCTCGCCACCGCTGATGAAGATCTTGCTGCCGGTGATGCGGTAGCTGCCGTCGGCCTGCGCCTCGGCCTTGGTGCGCAGCAGGCCGAGGTCGGTGCCGCAGTGCGGCTCGGTCAGGCACATCGTGCCGATCCACTGGCCGCTCACCAGCTTGGGCAGGTACAGCTGTTTCTGCTCGGGCGAGCCGTGCTCGTGCAGGCATTCATAGGCGCCGTGCGCGAGGCCGGGGTACATCGTCCAGGCCTGGTTGGCGCTGTTGAGCATCTCGTAGAAGCTCTGGTTCATGAAGTGCGGCAGGCCCTGGCCGCCGAACACCGGGTCGGTCGACAGCGCCGGCCAGCCGCCCTGCACGAACTGCGCGTAGGCCTCCTTGAAGCCCTTGGGCGTGGTCACGGCATGGGTGCTGCGGTCGAGCGTGCAGCCTTCCTGGTCGCCGCTCAGGTTGAGCGGGGCCAGCACCTGCGAGCAGAACTTGCCGCCTTCTTCGAGCACGGCGTTCACCGTGTCGACATCGAGCTCGGCATGGGCCGGGTAGGACTTCAGCACCTGCGTCACGTCGAGCAACTCGTGCAGCACGAACTGCATGTCGCGCAGCGGCGGGTTGTACTGGGGCATGGGACGACTCCTGAAAACGGATAGGGACAGAAAAGGGGCGCGTGGCGGCTCAGCGGCGCGCGCGGCGCAGCGGGGTGGTGCCCGGCTCGGCAGCGCCCGCCACGGCGTAGTGCGACAAGGTGCGCTCGAAGCCGCGGCGGGCACGATCGAGCGCGCCGGGCGTGCGCAGGAAGCGGGCGTCGTGGTGCAGCGCGAGGATCAGGCCGTGCAGCTCGAACAGCATCTGCTCGGCCTCGGTGTCGGGCCCCAGGTGCCCTTCAGCCACCGAGATGCGGATGGCCTTCTCGAGCGCGGCGTGCCACGCCAGCACCATGCTGGCAAGCGCGTCGCGCACGGGGCCGGGGCGGTCGTCGAACTCGACGGCGCCGCTGATGTAGATGCAGCCCGAGTCGATCTCGACGCTGACGCGCTTGACCCAGTTCTCGAACATCGCGCGCAGCCGCGGCAGGCCGCGCGGCAGCCGCACGGCCGGGAAGAACACCTCTTCCTCGAAGCGCTGGTGGTACTCGCGGATGACGGAGATCTGCAACTCCTCGCGCGAGCCGAAGTGGGCGAAGACGCCGCTCTTGCTCATCTGCGTGACTTCGGCCAGCGCGCCGATCGACAGGCCTTCGAGCCCCATGTGCGAGGCCAGGCCGAGTGCCGCCTCCAGGATGGTGGCGCGGGTCTGCTGACCCTTCTGCAGCGCCCGTGCGCTGCCCCGGGCACCGGCGCGGCCGGCGGGGGCATCGAGGGCGGTGTCGGCGGTCGGCGCGTCGAGTTGGGGCACAGGCAGATCTGAAAATCGAACGGTCGTTCTATTCTGGCTCGACCGGGTCCTCGGGCGCAGCGCAGAACAGCGACTTTTTTGGGGGCTGCTCTCTAGCCTGGGACACGCCGGGGTCGCTCAGGTTTCATCGCTATCGGGTTAACCCTTGAAATCGCCCTGGCGCGGGCCGGCTTGAAGCGGTCATGTCCGATCAGTTACGCTCGACGGATGGATGTGCTGCAGCTGGACATATCAGGCCGGCCCCAAGCGTGGATCAGCCCGCGGGAAGCGGCCGTGCTTTACGCGGCCAATGCGGTGGCCTGGACCCTGGGCGACACCTTCCAGGTGCTGCGCGGCGGCATGCAGCGCAGCACGGGGCTGCAAAGCCGCATCGAGCTCCACCCCATCGTGGCCGTGCGCGGCGCCATGCCCAGCCGGGCCTGGCGCACCACACCCGCCATCACGAACCCCAAGCTGTTTGCGCGCGACCGCCAGATCTGCGCCTACTGCGGCGGCCACTTCCACCTGGACGACCTCACGCGCGAGCACATCGTGCCGGTGTCGCGCGGCGGCGCCGACAGCTGGATGAACTGCATCACCGCCTGCCGCACCTGCAACGGCAACAAGGGCAACCGGCTGCCCGAAGAAGCGCGCATGACGCTGCTGTACCTGCCCTACGTGCCGAGCCTGCACGAAGACATGATCCTGCGCGGCCGCCGCATCGTCGCCGACCAGATGGAGTTCCTGCTGGCCAGCGTGCCGCGCAGTTCGCGGCTGCATGGCTGAAGCGGTCGCGCGCCGCCTGTCAGGCGGCGCCAGTGCGTCGGCGATGCGCACCGAAGCGCTGGAGGCACCCGCCTGCGTGGCACGGCAACTCGCGGCCGACGCCGACGGCATGGCCGCAGCGGCCGCACGCTTGCGGCAGCCCCCTGGCGGCATCGTGACACTGGCGCGCGGCAGCTCCGACCACGCCGCCCAGCACTTCGCCTACCTGTCGATGCAGCGCGGAGGGCGTCTCGTCACGTCGCTGCCGCCGTCGCTGCTGACGCTGCACGGCGCACGCTTCGATGGCGCGCCTCCGCTGGCACTGGCCTGGTCGCAGTCAGGGCGCAGCCCCGACCTGGTCGACTCGGTGAAGGCGCTGCGGGCCGCGGGGGCGTGGACGCTGGCGCTCGTCAACGAGCCCGACTCCCCTCTGGCCGCGGCGGCCGCATCGACGCTGGCCCTGCACGCGGCGCCCGAGCGCAGCGTCGCGGCCACCAAGAGCTTCATCGCCCAGCTGGTGCTCGGCGTGCGACTGCTGGCCGCCAGTCGTGACGATGCCGCCCTGCTCGCGGCATTGCCCTCGCTGCCCGAGACGCTGGCCGATGCCGCGACGCTCGACTGGAGCGCGGCGGTCGACGCCTGGCAGCCGGCGCAGCAGCTGTATGTGGTGGGGCGCGGCGCGGCACTGGCCGTGGCGCAGGAGATGGCGCTGAAGCTCAAGGAGACCTGCGGCATCCAGGCCGAGGCCTGGTCGGGTGCCGAGCTGATGCACGGCCCGCTGGCGCTCGTGGGGCCGGGGTGGCCGGTGCTGGTGCTGGCGCCACGAGGGCCGGCGCAGGCCTCGCTGGTGGCGCTGGCGCAGCAGTTGCACCAGCGCCGGGCCGCCGTGCTGCTGGCCGTGGCGCCCGGCACGCCCGGCTGCGAAGGGCTGGCATGCCTGCCGCTGCACAGCGCCTGCCACGCCGACCTCGACGCGATCAGCGCCGTGCAGAGCTTCTACCTGATGGTGGAGGCCCTGGCCCGCGCCCGCGGCCGCGACCCTGATCACCCACCCGGGCTCGCCAAGGTCACGCTGACCCGCTGAGCCGCTGAGCCGGCATCAGGGCCGGCCCGGCGCTCAGGCCGACTTCAGCGCGCCCACCTTCGCGGCATCCCGTGCCAGTTCCTCGCGCGTGGTGATGCGCCGGAACCAGACCGTCACGGCGCTGGAGCTCAGCACGATGAACAGCGAGTACAGCACCGGGATCAGCAGCACTTCCTGCTGCTGCGTGCCGCTGAAGGTGAGCAGCACGATCAGCACCGCGAGCGGGCCGTTCTGGATGCCGGTTTCCAGCGCAATCGTGCGCGAGCGCCGCGCGTCTTGCTTGAGCAGCCGCGAAAGCCCGTAGCCCAGCACAAAGCCACCCAGTCCGAGGCCGATGCTGCCGACGTACACCGGGAAGCCCGTCGTCAGCAGCAGCTGCCAGTTGCGCGGCACCCAGCTCAGCGTGAGAAACAGGATCACCAGCACGCCCAGCAGCCCGCCGATCAGCTCGATGACCGCGCCGACGTTGGCGTTCCACTTGCGCAGCGCGATGCCCAGCACCGTGGGCACCAGCAGCACCACCAGCACCTGGATGACGTTCTCGCGCGGGATCTGCCACTCGCCTTCGATGCCGGCGCTGTAGAACGCCAGCGTCAGCGGCACCATCACGATGGCCACCAGCGTGGAGCTGATGGTCATCAGGATCGACAGCGACAAGGTGCCCTTGCTGAAGTAGGTGAAGATGTTGCTCGTGGTGCCGCCGGGCATGCAGCCCATCAGGATGAGCCCCACCGCGTAGGCCGGCGGCAGCCCCAGTCCCTTGGCCAGCAGGAAGGCCAGGAAGGGCATGATGCCGTACTGGCACAGCAGCCCCACGGCCACGCCGACGGGTTTGCGCAGCGCGATCGCGAAGTCCTTGAAGGTCAGGCTCGCACCCATGCCCAGCATGATGACCATCATCATCACGCCCAGCAGCCGGGTCTCGGTTTCGCTCAACATGGTCGTGGTCCTCGGGGCGGCTCAGCGCGGGCCGGCGGCGGCCTGCGCCTGCGCGCGCAGGTCCTTGCGCAGGATCTTGCCGATGGGCGTCTTGGGCAGTTCGGTGCGGAAGTGCACCCGCGCCGGCACCTTGTAGCCGGTCAGCAGCGTGCGGCAGTGGGCCAGCAGATCGGCCTCGCTCACCTTGCCGACGGTGTCTTCACGCAGCACCACGTAGGCGTGCACCGCCTCGCCGGTCTTGGGGTCGGCCAGGCCGATGACGGCCGCTTCCATCACGGCATCGTGGCGCGCCAGCGCGTCCTCGATCTCGTTGGGGTAGACGTTGAAGCCGCTCGCCAGCACGAGGTCCTTCTTGCGGTCGACGATGCGGAAGGTGCCCTGGGCGTCCATCACCGCGACGTCGCCGGTGCGCAACCAGCCGTCGCGAAACACCTCGGCGGTGGCCTCGGGGCGCTGCCAGTAGCCGCGCATGACCTGCGGCCCGCGCACGCACAGCTCGCCCGGCTGCCCCATGGCCACCGGCTGGCCGGCGTCGTCGATGAGCGTGATGTCGGTGCCCGGTACCGGGATGCCGATGCTGTCCTTGACGCGCGGGCCGTGCAGCGGCTGGAAACACACCACCGGCGAGCACTCGGTCAGGCCGTAGCCCTCGGCCAGCGGAGCGCCCGTCACCTGCTCGAAGCGCTCCACCACCGCATGGTGCATCGCCGCACCCCCGCCGCCGGCGGCCTTCAGGTGCTTGGGCGGGTAGGCGGTGAACCACTCCTCGTTGAGCAAGGCGTTGAACAGCGTGTTGACGCCGGTGATCCAGGTGATCTTCTCGTTCTCGATTGCACGCTGCAGGCTCTGCACGGGGCGCGGGCTCGGCACCAGCACGTTGCGGGCGCCGGCCTCGAACATGCAGAGGAAGTTCACCGTGAAGGCGAAGATGTGATACAGCGGCAGCGCGGTCAGCACGACCTCGCGGCCTTCGTCGATGCGGCTGCCGGCCATCGCGCGCATCTGCGCCAGGTTCCACAGCAGGTTGCCGTGCGTGAGTTCGGCGCCCTTGGCCACACCCGTGGTGCCGCCGGTGTATTGCAGCAGCGCCAGGCTGTCGTGCGTGAGTTCGGCCCAGTAACCGCGCGCCGGGCCGGCATCGGCCGCGCGGCCCGCGGCCAGGGCCTGCTGCAGCGTGTGCACCTTCGGCAGCGCGTGCGGCGGCACGGCGCGGTTCCAGTACTTCATCACCGCATGCGCGATGGCACCGACCAGCGGCGGGAAGAAGTCGGTCACGCGCACGACCACGACCTGCTGCACCGGCGTGCCGGCCAGGGCCTGTTCGAGCTGATCGGCGAACAGGTCGACGATCACGACCACCTTGGCGCCGCTGTCGGCGAACTGGTGCGTCATCTCGCGCGGCGTGTACAGCGGGTTGGTGTTGACGGCCACGCAACCGGCCTTCAGCACGCCCAGCAGCGCCACCGGCCAGGCCAGGCAGTTGGGCATCTGCAGCGCCACGCGGTCGCCGGCCTGCAAACCCACCACGCGGCGCAGGTAGTGCGCGAAGGCATCGCTGAGTTGCCGCACCTGCGCATAGCTGAGGCGGCCGAACATGCCGTTGGGCAACACGCAGCTGAACGCCACGCGCTCGGCGTGCCGTTCGGCCGCAGCCTCGGCCATCGCCGCCAGGCTGGCATGCGCGGGCCGGGGCAGTTCGGCGGGCACCGCGGCGCCGTATTGCGACAGCCAGGGTTTCACTTCATAAGGGGTCACGGCAGGCATGCGCAGGCCTTGAGGCATCAGGGCGGTGGTTTTGAAGGGTAACCACAGGCCGAAGGCCACCCGAACAATGGGGTGGAAACGCGGCAGGCCGACGCGCAACCGCCCTTGCGGCGGGCCGCAGGCGGGGGTCAGACATGCGTCGTACTGGTAGGCCGTGTTGGACTTGAACCAACGACCAAAGGATTATGAGTCCTCTGCTCTGACCAGCTGAGCTAACGGCCCGTGGCGACGCATTCTAGGAGCCGGCCCTTCGGCTGGCGCGGCAAGGCGCTCAGGCCTTGTTCGACAGCGTGTGGCCCACCAGCCGCGCGGTGATGTCCACGAGCCGGATCATGCGGTCGTAGGCCATGCGCGTGGGGCCGATGACGCCCAGCGTGCCGACGATGCGGCCGTCCACCTCATACGGCGCCGTCACCACGCTCAGCTCCTCGAAGGGCACGACCTGGCTTTCGCCGCCGATGAAGATGCGCACGCCCTCGGCGCGGCTGGACACATCCAGCAGCCGCATCAGGTCGGTCTTCTTCTCGAACAGGTCGAACAGCCGGCGCAGGCTGCCGAGGTCGTTGCCGAAGTCCTGCACGCCTAGCAGGTTGCGCTCGCCGCTGACCACGACCTGGTCGCTGGTGGCGGCCATCACGTCGGTGCCGGCCTGCACCGCCGCCTGCATCAGCAGCGCGATCTCGCCGCGCAGCGCGTCGACTTCGCTCTTGAGCTTCTCGCGCATGTCGTCCAGGCCCAGGCCGGCATAGTGCGCGTTGACGAAGTTCGTGGCCTCGATCAGGTCGGCCTGCGCGTAGTCGCGCGCCGTGAACAGCACGCGGTTCTGCACGTCGCCGTCGGGCGCCACCAGGATGACGAGCACGCGCCGCTCGCCCAGGCGCAGGAACTCGATGTGCCGGAACACGGTTTCCTTGCGCGGCGACATCACCACGCCGACAAAGCTGGACAGCTGCGACAGCAGCGACGCCGCCTGCGCGATCACGCGCTGCGGCTGGTCGGGGTGAAGCTGGTCGCGCACGGCGGCCAGCTCGGCCGCGAGGTCGGGCGAGAGCTGGCTGCCCTGGTTGAAGTCGCCCAGCGTCAGCGGCTGGGCCGTGAGCATGGTGTCGACGAAGAGGCGGTAGCCGCGCGCCGTGGGCACGCGCCCGGCGCTGGTGTGCGGGCTGGCGATCAGGCCGAGGTCTTCGAGGTCGGCCATCACGTTGCGGATGGTGGCCGGCGAGAGGTCGAGCCCCGAGGTGCGCGACAAGGTGCGCGAGCCCACGGGCGTGCCGTCGGCGATGTAGCGCTCGACCAGCAGTTTCAGCAGCGTTCGTGCGCGGTCGTCTAGCATGGTGCTCGATTGTAGGAACAGCCCCGCAAGCGCGCGGTGCGGCACGCCACCGCACCCTGGTTTCAGAGGGGGGCTGTGATGTAATCGATCGCATGGCCAGCGCCTTTCGACATGTGGTGATCGTGGGCAAGTACCAGGCGCGGGGCATCCGGCCGGTGCTCGAGGAGATCGCGCATTTCCTCGTCTCCTGCGGCCTGGAGGTGAGCTTCGACCGCGACACCGCCGAGGCCACCGGCGTGACCGACTTCGATGCCCTCACCCACGACGAGATGGCCACGCGCTGCGACCTGGCCGTGGTGGTGGGCGGCGACGGCACCATGCTCGGCATCGCGCGCGACCTGGCGCGCCGCGGCGTGCCGCTGGTCGGCATCAACCAGGGCCGGCTGGGCTTCATCACCGACGTCGCCATCGGCCAGTACCGCGAGGCGCTGGCGCCCATCGTCGAAGGCCATTACGAGCAGGAAAGCCGCTCGATGCTGGAGGGCGACGTCTGGCGCGACGGGCTCAAGATCTTCGAAGGGCTGTCGCTCAACGACGTGGTCGTGAGCCGCGGCGCCACCGCCAGCATGGTGGAACTGCGCGTCGACATCGACGACGACTTCGTCGCCAACCTGCGCGCCGACGGCCTGATCGTGGCCACGCCTACCGGCAGCACGGCCTACGCCTTGAGCGCCGGCGGCCCCATCCTGCACCCGTCCATCGGCGGCTGGGTGGTGGTGCCGATCGCGTCGCACACCTTGTCGAACCGCCCGATCGTGCTGCCCGATGCCGGCGAGGTGCGCATCGGCATCGTCGCCGGGCGCGATCTCTCGGCCAATTTCGACATGCACAACATCGCCAGCCTGATCCCCGGCGACCAGGTGCGCGTGCGGCGCTCGGCCCACCAGGTGCGCTTCCTGCACCCGCGCGGCTGGAGCTACTACGCCACCTTGCGCAAGAAGCTGCGCTGGTACGAGGGCGTGGTCTAGATGCTGCGGCGCCTGAGCCTGCGTGATGTGGCGATCGTTAGCGCGCTGGAGGTCGAGCTCGGCCCCGGCTTCACGGCGCTCACCGGCGAAACCGGCGCCGGCAAGTCCATCCTGATCGACGCGCTGCAGCTGGCACTCGGCAACCGCGCCGACGCCGCGCTGGTGCGCGAGGGCGCCGCGCGCGCCGAGGTGAGTGCCGAGTTCGACACGCCCGCGGCGCTGCGCGGCTGGCTCGACGAGGCCGGCTTTGACGTGGACGACAGCCTGCTGCTCAAGCGCAGCATCGACGCCCACGGCAAGAGCCGCGCCTGGATCAACGGCAGCCCGGCCACGCTGGCACAGCTGCGCGAGGCCGCCGAGCACCTGGTCGACATCCACGGCCAGCACGCCTGGCAAAGCCTCACGCGGCCGGCCGCCGTGCGCGCGCTGCTCGACGAGCAGGCCGGTGCCGACACCCGCGAGCTGCTCGCGCGCTGGCAGGCCTGGCGCGCTGCCGCGCAGGCGCTGGCCGACGCCCGCCAGGCCCAGGGCTCGCTGGAGCGCGAACGCGAGCGCCTGGCCTGGCAGGTTGGCGAGCTCGGCAAGCTGGCACCGGCCGAAGGCGAATGGGAGCCGCTCAACGCCGAGCACCAGCGCCTGGCGCACGGACAGGCGCTGCTCGACGGCGCGCGCGCCGCGCTCAACGTCGTGTCGGAGGCCGACGACAGCGCCGATGCGCTGGCCGCGCGCGCCATCGACGCACTCGACGACGTCGTGCGCTACGACGCCGAACTGGCCCCGGTGCTGGAGGTGCTGCGCAGCGCGCAGGCGCAGCTCGAAGACGCGGCACACACGCTCAGCGGCTACCTCGGCCGCAAGGAGCCCGATCCGCAGCGCCTGGCCGAGCTCGACGAGCGCCTGGCCGCCTGGGTGACGATGTCGCGACGCTACCGGCGCCCGCCGGCCGAGCTGCCGGCACTGCTGGCAGGCTGGAAGGCTGAGCTGGCGGCGCTGGACGCCGCTGCCGACCTCGACGCGCTCGAACGCGCCGAAGCCGCGGCCGAGAAGGCCTGGCGCAGCGAGGCGCAGCGCATCTCGGCACTGCGGCGGCGCGCGGCGCCGGGCTTGTCGCAGGCGGTGACGCAGGCCATGCAGCCGCTGGGCATGGCCGGCGGCCGTTTCGAGGTGGCCGTGGAGCCGGCGGCCGAGCCGCAGCCGCATGGCCTGGACCTGGTGGAGTTCCGCGTCGCCGGCCACGCCGGCAGCACGCCGCGCGCGCTGGCCAAGGTGGCCTCGGGCGGCGAGCTGTCGCGGCTGGCCCTGGCGATCGCCGTCACCACCGCGCCGGCCGAAGGCGACACGGCGACGACACTCATCTTCGACGAGATCGACAGCGGCGTCGGCGGCACCGTCGGCGACGCGGTCGGCCGGCTGATGAAGCAGCTCGGCACCCGCGCGCAGGTGCTGGCCGTCACGCACCTGGCTCAGGTGGCCGCCTGCGCCGATCGCCACTTCGTCGTCGCCAAGCAGCTGCAGGGCGGCAGCACGCTTTCGGACATCCATGCCGTGGACGGGGAATCGCGTGTGGCCGAGATCGCCCGCATGCTCGGTGGTGAGAAGCTCTCGGGCATGGCCCATGCCCAAACCCTGCTGCAAGGACCGCGCGGCACGCGCGCGGCCAGCCGATGAGCGTCGATTCCACCCTTTCGCCGCTCGACGGCCTGGCGCAGCGCGAGGAAGTGCTGCTGATCACCGGCATCTCCGGCTCGGGCAAGAGCGTGGCGCTGCACGCCCTTGAAGACGCCGGCTACTTCTGCGTCGACAACCTGCCGCCGGAGCTGCTGCGCGACTTCATCCGCCTGGAGCGCGAGAACTTCACGCGCAGCGTGGCCGTGTCGGTCGACGTGCGCACAGCCAGCAGATTGCCGGCGCTGGTGCCGCTGCTCGACCAGCTGCGCAGCGAAGGCGTGCATGTGCGCTCGATCTTCCTCGACGCCAGCACCGAGGCACTCGTGCGCCGCTTCTCCGAAACGCGCCGCCCGCACCCGCTGACGGCACCGCACGAGGCCGACAACGCGCGGGCGCTGATGGAGGCCATCGACCTTGAGCGCCAGCTGCTCACCGACCTGCGCGACATCTCCACCGTCATCGACACCAGCCAGCTGCGCCCGGCGCTGCTGCGCAGGTGGATCCGCCAGCTCGTGGGCGCGGGCGAATCGGCGCTGACGCTGGTGTTCGAGAGCTTCGCCTTCAAGCACGGCGTGCCACTCGATGCCGACTTCGTGTTCGACGTGCGGGTGCTGCCCAACCCGTACTACATCCGCGAGCTGCGCCCGATGACGGGGCGCGACGCCCCCGTGGCCCAGTGGCTCTCGGGCCAGGCCGAGGTGGGCGAGATGGTGTCGCAGATCCACCGCTTCATCGAGCGCTGGCTGCCCAACTTCGAGGACGACCAGCGCAGCTACCTCACAGTGGCCGTGGGCTGCACCGGCGGACAGCACCGCAGCGTGTTCGCCGTCGAGACGCTGGCACGCCAGTTCCGCGCGCGCACCACCACGCTGGTGCGCCACCGCGAGCTCGACGGCCACGCTTGAGACGCCGGCCATGGACGACACGACACTGCCTTCGCCCCTGCCGCTGTTTCCGCTGCGATCGGTGCTGTTTCCGGGCGCGCTGCTCGGGCTCAAGGTCTTCGAGGCGCGTTACCTCGACCTGATCTCCGAGTGCCTGCGCACGCAGGCACCCTTTGGCGTGATCTGCCTGAAGCAGGGCTCCGATTCCGATGGCGCGGCGCGCTCGGTGCATCTCGAAGACGTCGGCGTGCTGGCGCGGCTCGACGAGGTCGATGCCGAGCAGGCCGGCATCCTGCGCGTGCGCTGCACGGGCCTGCAGCGCTTCCGCCTCACCGCGCCGCCGCTGCAGCGCGACAACGGCCTGTGGGTGGCGCCCGGCATCGAGCGACTGGCCGGCGACACGCCGCGCCTGCCGGGCCCGGCGATGCTGCAGACGGTGCAGGCGCTGGCCGAGGCCATCCGCAAGCTGTCGGAGCGCGGAGCCTCGCCTTTTGCACCGCCCTTCCGGCTCGACGACGCCGGTTGGGTGGCCAACCGCTGGTGCGAGCTGCTGCCCGTGCCGATGGCGGCCAAGCAGAAGCTGATGGAGCTCGAAGACCCGGTCATCCGCCTCAGCATCGTCGACGGCTTCCTGCGCGACAAGAAGGTCGTGTTCGGCTGAGGCTGTCGAAGGAAGCGCTGTCTGCGCGACAACAGCCCTTCGACACGGGGCCTTCGCCAAGCTCAGTCCCCTGCTCAGGGCGAACGGAGCGAGTGCCAGGGCGGTGCAACGTGACCGCGACGGGCAGCCAAGGGCCGACCTCAGTTGTCCGAAGTCGCGACAGCCTCGAACAGCTTGCGGATAGGCGCCGGCAGCCCCAGTGCCAGCGCCTCCACCGGCTCGCACCAGCGGCCCTCGGGCACGCCGGCAGGCAGAGCGGCGCGGGGGGGCAGTGTCCAGGCCAGCGGCTGCAGCGTCCAGTCGAAGTGCGTCAGCGCATGCTGGACTGGCTCGAGCCACTCACCTTCGCCGCGCCAGCCGTCGGCCAGCAGTTGCAGCGTGTCGGCGCTGTCGTACTCCGGCAGGCTCCACAGGCCCGCCCACACGCCGGTGGCCGGGCGCTGCACCAGCCACCAGCGCGTGCCCTGGCGCAGCCACAGCAGTGCGTGCGTGCGCCGGCCGCGCTTCAGACGGCGAGTCTTGACCGGGTAGCGCTCGGGCCTGCCCTCGCGCCGCGCCACGCAGCGCGGGGCCACCGGGCAATGCAGGCAGGCCGGCGCGCGCTGCGTGCACAGCGTGGCTCCCAGGTCCATCAGGCCCTGGGTGTAGACGCCCACCTCGCGCGCCGGCAGCAGCGCTGTGGCCTCCGCCCACAAGGCCTCGATGGCGCTGGCGCGCGCCAGATCGTCCTCGAAGCCGAGCACACGCGACAGCACGCGCTTGACGTTGCCGTCGAGGATGGCCACCCGCTCGCCGAAGCAGAAGGCCGCGATCGCCGCCGCCGTGCTGCGGCCGATGCCCGGCAGCTGCGCCAGGGCCGCGGCCTGGCCCGGAAACCGGCCGCCGTGCTCGGCCACCACGGCCTGCGCGCAGCGGTGCAGGTTGCGTGCGCGGCTGTAGTAGCCCAGGCCGCTCCACAGCGCCAGCACGTCGTCCAGCGGCGCCGCGGCCAAGCTCTGCACGTCAGGGAACCGCTGCAGGAAACGCCCGTAGTAGGCCAGGACCGTGGCCACCTGCGTCTGCTGCAGCATCACCTCCGACAGCCACACGCGGTAGGCGTCGCGCGTGCCCTGCCAGGGCAGGCCATGCCGGCCTTCGCGCTGCTGCCAGGCGATGACGTCTTCAGCGAAGCCGTCGGCGCGCTCAGGGGCCAGCGGCGGGGCAGCAGCGCGGCTCACGCCGCATCTTGCTGCGCCTGGGCATCGAGCGCCACGCGCGGCACCGTCGGCTCGAGCGCCAGCTTGCGGGCGCTGGCCACGGCCTCGTCGGCCACGGCCGTGAGGCGGGCGAGCATGGCGCCGAAGTGGTCGTCCTGCGCCTGCACCTCGGCGATGCGTTGCTCGAGCTCGCCCGAGGCCACCTGCACGCGCTGCAGCGACTCCTTGCGCCGCGTGAAGCCGCGCCGCCGCTCGCGCAGCTGCATCTCGACCTGGCCCTGCGCGCTCTTGCTCCAGAGCTCCAGTTCGCCGGCGGCGTTTTCGTACACCACGCGCAGCTTGGACAGCAGCATGCGCCGGAACTGCTCGGCGAAACCCGGTGTGGCCATGCGGAAGGCCTGGCCGAGGCCGAGGTAACGGCCGTAGTTGTGATCGATGCGGTTCAGCTCGTCGGCAAAGGCCGCCAGAGACGGCATCGGTGCCACCGCGAAGGTAAATCCGTACTCGGTGTTGAGCTGGCGGAAGCTGGCGTCGAGCATCTCGCGCATTTCCTCGGCCTGCGTGCCCGCCTTCTTGAGGTGATCACGCACCCGGCCCATCAGCGTCTCGAAGGCCGCCTTGCCGCCCAGGTTGAAGAGCGACGCCGTCATGGCCGCATGCATGGCACCGACTTCGCGGCGCAGGGCCTCGGCCGACAGCAGCGCCAGCACCGACTTCAGGATGCGCGCCTGCACCGCACGCAGCGCCGACAGCTTGGCCGTGCAGCGCTCGAACTCGGCGATCTCGGCATCCACGCGCTCCAGCATCAGCCGCGTCTTGGCGCCGCTCTTGCCGCGCAGCCCGCGCAGCTCCATCAGCTGCTCGGCCAGCGTGCGGCGGCGGTCGCCCAGGCGCCGGCCAGCCTGCAGGCGCAGTTGCTCCACCACGCTCACGGCCGACTGCACCAGCAGCTCCTGCCGCCGTGGCAGCAGCTCCGACACCAGCGCGGCCTCCAGCGGCGGCAGCCGGCTGGCCACGAGGCGCTTGTCGTCGAGATCCACGCGCGCGGCCAGCGCATCGCGGGCCGACAACGGGAACACGCGCTCCAGCGGCATGCCCAGCGTCTGCGCCGTGTCGTGGCGCTGCTGTTCGATCTGCGCCTGCACCACCGCCGGGCCCACCATCGGGTCGGCCAGCGTGTCGATCTTGTTCAGCACCACGAAGCGTTCGAGGCTGGCCTGACCGAGGTGGTCGCGCCAGATCGACAGGTCGGACTTGGTGACGCCGGTGTCGGCCCCGAGCACGAACACCACCGCGTGCGCCGAAGGCAGCAGCCCCAGCGTCAGTTCGGGCTCGGCGCCGATGGCGTTGAGGCCCGGGGTGTCGATGACCACCAGCCCGCGCTTGAGCAGCGGGTGCGGGTAGTTGATGACGGCGTGGCGCCAGGTGGGCACCTCGACGAAGCCGCCCTCGTCGATCGGCGGGTTGTCGTCGGGGCGTTCGTCGTTCCAGAAGCCCAGGGCGATGGCACGTTCCTTCTCGACGCGTTGCGTGCGGGTGACGGCCGAGAGCGCCTGCACCAGTGTCTTGGGGTCGCGGGCGTCGAGTGGCACGTGGTGCCAGGGCTCGTCGCGGCCGCGCAGCTCGGCTAGACTCAGACCGCGCAGCCGGGTCTCCACGGGCAGCAGCGACAGCCTCGGCGGCGCGTCGGCCTCGTATCGCAGTTCCACCGGGCACATCGTGGTGCGGCCCGGCGTGGCCGGCAGCACGCGCTGGCCGGCATCGGCAAAGAAGATGGCGTTGATCAGCTCGCTCTTGCCGCGCGAGAACTCGGCCACGAAGGCCAGCACCAGCGTCTCTGAGCCCAGCCGCTCGCGCAGCGCCGACAACAGGGTGGTGTCGGTGGCGTCGAGCAAGTCCTGCTCGCCGAGCGAGCGGCCCAGATTGACCACTGCACGGTCGAGCTCGGCGCGCCAGGTCGCGAGGGCATCGAGGCTGTCGGCAATGCGGCTGTGCATCGTGAAAAATCGCTCGAAAGACGCCGCCGGATACGGCAGCGGGCATCCTAGCGCAGCGCCGTCACGCGCCCGCCACGGAAGTCACGAGGCAACGGACGGTTACCGATACTGACAAGACGGCAAGGCCTCGCCGAGGGGGGCCTCAAACGCGCTCAGCGCTTCTGGCAGGCCGCGCAGAAGTAGGTCGAGCGCTGCGACATCACCCGCCGCTTCACCGCCGCACCACAGCGCGGGCAGGGCTGGCCCTCGCGGCCGTACACGGCGGCCTCGGCCTGGTAGGCACCGCTGGCGCCGTGCACGTCGGTGAAGTCGCGCAGTGTCGAGCCGCCCAGGGCGAGTGCGCGGCCCAGCGTGCCGCGCACGGCGGCCAGCAGGCGGTCGGCACGCGGCAGGCTGATGCGGTCGGCGCGCAGCGCAGGGTGGATGCCGGCCTGGAACAAGGCCTCGCAGGCGTAGATGTTGCCGGCGCCGACCACCGCATCGCCGGCCAGCAGCACGGCCTTGATGGGTGCGCGCCGCTGCCGCAGCGCGGCATGAAAGCGCGCCGCCGTGAGCTCGGGGTCGAAAGGCTCCGGCCCCAGTCGGGCCAGCAAGGGCGCCGCCGGCGCATCGTCCATCGAGGCCGACCAGACCACGGCGCCGAAGCGACGCGGGTCGTTCAGGCGCAGCGTGCCGCGATCGGTGACGAGGTCGAAGTGGTCGTGCGGGCCGGGCTCGGGCGCGTCGGCCTGCAGCGCCAGCGAGCCCGACATGCCCAGGTGCATCAGCAGCCCGCCTTCGGCCAGGCCCTGGCGCGCCAGCGGCATCCACAGGTACTTGCCCCGGCGGGTGATGTCGCCGATGCGCAGGCCGGCAAAGCTGGCCGGGGCGCGGCCGAGCGGCCAGCGCAGCGGTTTGCCCAGGCGCAAGGCGTGCACCTGGGCACCGGCCAGGGGGGCGGCGATGCCCCTTCGTGTGACTTCGACCTCCGGCAGTTCCGGCATGCAGGCATTATGGGAGCATGACCCGACGCCCATCGCCGCCCCGCCGCGGCGCGCCTGCCGCCCGCCCGCTCCTCGTTGCCGCCACGCTGGCGCTGCTGTCCGGCATGGCCTGGGCGCAGGCGCCGACCACTGCGCCGCCTGCCGCGCCGCCGGCCGCCGCCGAGCCCGCGCCGCCGCTGAACTCGGCCATGGACGACCGCCTTTTCTACCAGCTGCTGATCGGTGAACTGGCCTTGACGCAAGGCGATCTCGGCACCGCCTACAGCTGGCTGCTCGACGCCGCCCGGCGCACGCGCGACGACGGTCTGTTCCGCCGCAGCATCGACATCGCCATCCAGGCGCGCAGCGGCGAGCAGGCCCTGGCCGCCGCCCGCGCCTGGCGCCTGGCCCGGCCCGAATCTCTGGAAGCGCTGCGCCTGCAGGTGCAGTTGCTGATGGGCACCGGCCGCACGGCCGAGGTGACCGAGCCGCTGCGATCGCTGCTCAACGAAACCCCGCTGGCCGAGCGCGGTGGCCTCATCGCCGCGCTGCCGCGCTTCCTGCAGCGGGCCGGCGACGCCCGCGTGGTGGCGCAGTTGATGGACGACGTGCTCAAGCCCCACCGCGAGCGCACACAGACGGCCGTGCCTGCCCGGGTGGCCCAGGGCCGCGCGTGGCTGGAAGCCAAGGACCCCGCACGCGCCTTGGCGCTGGCGAAAGAAGCGCAGGCACTGGACCCGGCCGCCCCCGGCCCGGCACTGCTGGCGATGGAGCTGATGCGCGAGCGGCCCGAAGCCGAAGCGCTGCTCAAGGCTTATCTGGCCCAGCCGGCCGCCGAGCCCGCCGTGCGCCAGGCGTATGCCCGCGTGCTGACGTCCTCGCAGCGCTACGCCGACGCCATCGCGCAGCTGGAGCTGGCCGTGAAGGCGCAGCCGCAGGAGCCCGGGCCCTACCTCACGCTGGGCGCGCTGCACCTGGAGCTCAAGCACCCGGTCGAAGGCGAGGCGGCGCTGAAGCGCTTCGTCGAGCTGTCCACGCCACCGGCCGGCGAGCCCGCCGCCAGCGACGACGGCCGCCCCGATGACCGCCTCGAACAAGCCTGGCTGATGCTGGCGCAGGCGGCCGAGATGCGCGGCGACTTCAAGGCCGCCGAAGGCTGGCTGGCGCGCATCGCCGACCCCGAGCGCGCGCTCGACGTGCAGACGCGCCGCGCCACCATCCTGGCCCGCGAAGGCCGTGTGCGCGAGGCCCGGGCGCTGATCAAGGCGCTGCCCGAGCGCGACGCCGAGGAGGCGCGCGCCAAGCTCTCGGCCGAGGCCGGCATGCTGCGCGAGGTGAAGCGCTGGAAGGAGGCCTACGAGGTGCTGGGCCAGGCCGTGCAGCGCTTTGCCGACGACACCGAACTGCTCTACGAGCAGGCCATGATGGCCGAGAAGCTGGATCGGCTGGCCGAGATGGAGCAGTTGCTGCGCCGCGTGATCGCGCTCAAGCCCGACAACGCGCATGCCTACAACGCCCTGGGCTACTCGCTGGCCGACCGCAGCCAGCGGCTGCCGGAGGCGCGCACCCTGATCGCGAAAGCGCTCGAGCTGGCCCCGGGCGACCCGTTCATCACCGACAGCCTGGGCTGGGTCGAGTTCCGCCTGGGCAACCGCGACGAGGCCTTGCGGCTGCTGCGCCAGGCCTATGCCGCGCGCCCCGATGCCGAGATCGGCGCCCACCTCGGCGAGGTGCTGTGGTCCCTGAACCAGCGCGACGAGGCCCGCCGCGTGTGGCAGGAAAGCCGCCGCCGCGACGCCGGCAACGAGGTGCTGCGCGAGACGCTGGCCCGGCTGCGGGTGGACCTCTGAGCCCGGCGCCAGCAGCCCCCGCACGCCGCCGGCTGCTGGCCAGCGGCGCCGCGTTGCTGCTCGCAGCCTGTGCCACCCGCGCGCCCGACCCGACCGTCACCACCGGTCGCCTCGCCTTGCGGGTAGACGCCTCGGCCGAGCGGCCTGCGCAGAATGTGAGCGCCGGCTTCGAGCTGGCAGGCGACGGACGCCAGGGCGAGCTGAAGCTGCTGTCGCCGCTGGGCACGCAGCTGGCGTCGGCGCGCTGGGCGCCCGGGCTGGCGCTGCTCATCACCGGCGACGGCGAACGCCGCTTCGACACGCTCGACCGCCTGTCGCGCGAGGCCCTGGGCGAAGCCCTGCCGCTGGCCGCCTGGCCCGACTGGCTGGCCGGCCGGCCCTGGCGCGAGGCGCCGCACAGCCCGCTCGCCGACGGCTTCGAACAACTCGGCTGGCGCATCACCACCTCGGCGCTGGCCGACGGCCAACTGCTCGCCCGGCGCGAGACCGCCCCGGCTGTGACGTTGCGCGTGCGGCTCGACCCGCGCGAGCCGGCGCCGCCGCGGACGGAGAATGCCGCGCCACGATGAGCCTCGTTGCCCTGCACGACCTGCCCGCGCCGGCCAAGATCAACCTGTTCCTGCACGTCGTCGGCCGGCGGGCCGACGGTTACCACCTGCTGCAGTCGGTGTTCGTGCCCATCGACTGGGCCGACCGCTTGCACATCGAGCGGCTGCCCGACGGCCGGCTGGAGCGCATCGATCTCGGGCCCGCTCTGCCGGCCGACGACCTGTGCCTGCGTGCCGCCCGCGCCCTGCAGCAGGCCAGCGGCACGCCCTGGGGCGCGCGAATCGCCATCGACAAGCAAGTGCCCTGGGGCGCCGGACTGGGCGGCGGCAGCTCGGACGCTGCCACCACCTTGATCGCCTTGAACCGCCTCTGGGGCCTGCACTGGCCGCGCGCGCGGCTGGCGGCGCTGGGGCTGCGCCTCGGGGCCGACGTGCCGTTCTTCCTGGGGCACGGCCCGGCCTTCGTGCAGGGCATCGGCGAGCAGCTCACGCCGATGCACGTGCCGGCACTGGCGCTGGCCGTGGTGAAACCGCCGCAATCCTTGCCCACGCCAGAGATCTTCGGCCACCCGGGGCTCAAACGCGATACCGAGCCTGTTATAGTCATGGGCTCTTTCGACAGCGCCGCGCAAGCGGTTGCTGCCCCGCCAAACGGGGCGGACGCAGTGAACTGGCCAACGAGATGGTCAACGGAGTGGGGTGCGGTGAATGCGGGCTTCGGCCGCAACGACCTGCAACCCCCGGCCGAGGATCGCTGCCCCGCCGTGGCCGATGCGGTGGCCTGGCTTCGCCAGCGCTACGGCAACGGCCGCATGAGTGGCTCGGGCAGCGCAGCTTTTGCGCACGTGGCGGAAGACGGCAGCGACGCCCCACCGATGGCGACGTTCCCGCAGGGCGAGCTGCCTGCGGGCTGGGTGGGGCGGCGATGCCGCAGTCTGGAGGTCTTGCCGCTCGCGGCCTGGCTTTCTGACTGAAACAGGTTTGTAGGGCATCGGTGCGAACCGGTGTCCTGTGTAGGGGAGTCGCCAAGTTGGTTAAGGCATCGGATTTTGATTCCGACATGCGAGGGTTCGAGTCCTTCCTCCCCTGCCAAACATCTTCTGACCGGGTCTGACGGGGCCCGGTCCCCGGCCACCAAGCCCCACCACCTGAGCCCGACCGTGCTGTTCAACACCGTCCTCTTCACCGGCAACGCCAACCCGGTGCTGGCGGCCGAGATCGCCAGCGCGCTCGGCGTCGAACTCGGCAGCGCCGACGTCGGCCGCTTCTCCGACGGCGAAGTCACCGTCGAGATCCGCCAGAACGTGCGCGCCCGCGACGTCTTCGTGGTGCAGCCCACCTGCGCCCCGACGAACGACCACCTCATGGAGCTGGCGTTCATGGTCGATGCGCTCAAGCGCGCCAGCGCGCGCCGCATCACCGCCGTCATCCCGTACTTCGGCTACGCCCGGCAAGACCGCCGCCCGCGCAGCATGCGCGTGCCGATCAGCGCCAAGGTCGTGGCCAACATGCTCGAGACCGTGGGCGTCGAGCGTGTGCTGACGATGGATCTGCACGCCGACCAGATCCAGGGCTTCTTCGACATCCCGGTCGACAACATCTACGCCAGCCCGGTGCTGCTGTCCGACCTGAAGAGCAAGCGCTACCCCAACCTCGTGGTCGTGTCGCCCGACGTCGGCGGCGTGGTGCGCGCCCGCGCGCTGGCCAAGCAGCTGGGCTGCGACCTGGCCATCATCGACAAGCGCCGCCCCACGGCCAACGTGTCGGAAGTGATGCACGTCATCGGCGAGATCGAAGGCCGCAACTGCGTGATCATGGACGACATGATCGACACCGCCGGCACGCTGGTGAAAGCGGCCGAGGTGCTGAAGGAACGCGGCGCCAAGAGCGTGTTCGCCTACTGCACGCACCCGGTGTTCAGCGGCCCGGCCGTCGACCGCATCGCCGGCAGCGCGCTCGACGAAGTCGTCATCACCAACACCATTCCGCTGTCGGCCGCCGCCCGGGCCTGCCCGAAGATCCGGCAGCTCAGCGCGGCCTTCCTGTTTGCCGAGAGCATCCGTCGCATCTCCGACGGCGAATCGGTGACCTCCCTCTTCGCGGAGCAGAACAACAACTTCTGATCTTCGCCAAGGCCTGCGGCGCAATCCGGCGCGGCGGGTTTTCTCGGGCCGCCTGGTCGCGGGTGCGCCCATCCATGTTTGGAGCCACTATGAAATTCACCGCTTATGCGCGTACGCAGCAGGGGACCGGAGCGAGCCGCCGCCTGCGCCACGCCGCCAAGGTGCCCGGCATCGTCTACGGTGCCGGCACGCCGGCCATGATCGAACTCGATCACAACGCCCTGTTCTTCGCGCTGAAGAAGGAAGCCTTCCACTCATCCATCCTCGAGATGGACCTGGCTGGCCAGACGCACAAGGTGCTGCTGCGCGACTTCCAGATGCACGCCTACAAGCCCATGGTCATGCACGTGGACTTCCAGCGCGTCGACGAGACCACGCGCCTGCGCAAGAAGGTGCCGCTGCACTTCACGGGTGAAGAAGTCTCGCCGGCCGTGAAGACCGACAAGTGCCTGGTCAACCGCATCGCCATCGAGCTCGAGATCGAGTGCCTGGCTTCCAAGCTGCCGGAATTCGTGACCATCGACCTCTCGGGCCTGACCAAGAACCAGAGCCTGCACGTCAGCGACCTGAAGCTGCCCGAGGGCATCAAGGCCGTGCGCCGTGGCACCCTGAATCCGGCCATCGTGACGGCCACCGTGCCGAAGGTGGAAGAAGAAGTCGTGGCCGCACCGGTGGTGGCCGCCGACAAGAAAGGCGCTGCCAAGAAGAAGGACGAGAAGCAGAACAAGAAGTAGCGAGCCCGCGCGCAAGACCGTGCCTGCGCACGGTCTTGCGGCTGGCGAGCGCCGATCGGCTTGCAAGCCGATCGGCTGCCCCCGAAGTGGGGCCCGCCGAGCCCCACCGCGGTGGGGCTTTTTCATGTCTGCACGCCACCAATAATCCGTCTCCATGATTCGTCTGTTCGTCGGCCTGGGCAACCCGGGCACCGAGTACGAGGCCACGCGGCACAACGCCGGCTTCTGGTGGGTGGACGCGCTGGCCTCGCAGTGGGGCGCGCGCCTGGCACCCGATCGCGCCTACCAGGGCCTGGTGGTGCGCGTGGCGCGGCCGCCGGTGGGCGACGGCCCGGTGTGGCTGCTCGAGCCGATGACCTACATGAACCGCTCCGGCGTGTCGGTGGCGGGGCTGGCGCGCTTCTTCAAGATCGCGCCGGAAGAGATCCTCGTCGTGCACGACGAACTCGACCTGCTGCCCGGGCAGGTGAAGCTCAAGCAGGGCGGCAGCGCCGCCGGCCACAACGGCCTGAAGGACATCCTCGCCATGCTGGGCGCGCCCGACTTCTGGCGCCTGCGCCTGGGCATCGGCCACCCGGGCGTGAAGGCCGAGGTGCCGAACTACGTGCTCAAGAAGCCCTCGGCCGAGCACCGCGAGGCCATCGCCAAGGCGTCCGAGCAGTCGCTGAAGGCTGTCGAGGCCATGCTCGCCGGCCAGATGGACCGTGCGCTGCAGATCGTGCACGCCCAGCCGCCGCGGCCCAAGCCGCCGCGCAAGGAACCGCCGCCCGACCCCACCGGAGACGCCTGATGAACCGCTGCCCCGCTCTCGTGTTGATCGCTTCCGTGCTGATGAGCCTGACCACGGCCACCCAGGCGCAGTCGGTGTGGCGCTGCAGCGAAGGCGGCCGCGTGCTCTACCAGGGCGAGCCCTGCCGCGGCGGCCGAACGGTGGAGCCGCCCACGCCGCGCCCGGCACAAGACGAAGCCGAGGCCCAGCGCATCGCGGCCCGCCAGGTGCGGCTGGCCGAACAGCTGAGCGCCGAACGCCGGCAGCGCGATGCCCAGCCGGTGGCGCTGGCCGCCGGCATTCCGTACACGAAGAACGAACTCAGCCCGTCGAAGAAGCCGCGGCTGAAGACGAAGCACCCGCCTCAGCGGGATGCAGACGCACAAACTTGGCGAGCAACGCGTCCCGCGTCTCGACATAAGCCGGGTTGACCGGGATGCAGGCCACCGGGCAGAGCTGCACGCACTGCGGCTCGTCGAAGTGGCCCACGCACTCGGTGCACTTGTGCGGGTCGATCTCGTAGATGAGCTCGCCCATCGAGATGGCCTCGTTGGGGCATTCGGGTTCGCAGACGTCGCAGTTGATGCACTCGTCGGTGATCCACAAGGCCATGGACTTCAGCTCTCCGCTTGACTCACACGTTCGGTGACGCGCTCGGACAAGCGTGCCAGCACCGAGGGTGCCACGAACTTGGAGACATCACCGCCGAGGTTGGCAATCTCGCGCACGAAGGTGCCGCTGACGAACTGGTAGTGGTCGCCCGGCGTCATGAACACCGTCTCCACCTCGGGCATCAGCTGGCGGTTCATGCCGGCCATCTGGAACTCGTACTCGAAGTCGCTCACGGCGCGCAAGCCGCGCACCACGACCTTGCCGTCGACCTCGCCGACGAACTGGCTGAGCAGGCCGCGGAAGGCCATGACCTCGATGTTCGGGTAGGGCTTGGCAATCTCGCGCGCCATGTCCAGCCGCTCGGCGATGGTGAACATCGTGCGCTTGTGGTGGCCGGCGGCGACGGCCAGCACGAGCCGGTCGAACAGGCGCGAGGCGCGGCGCATCAGGTCTTCGTGGCCCAGCGTCATGGGGTCGAATGTGCCGGGGTAGACGGCGGTGAGCGGGGCCTTGAGTGGGGCAGTGGCGGTCACGCGATCCTCCTGGCGTGGGGTGGCGGGCGCAGTGTAGGCGTCAGGGCGTGCGCCGGAACAGCCGGGCCATCACGGCACCGGCCTTCAGCTCGCGAAACAGCTCCAGGCCGGCGGGGCAGGCCGGGGCGGCATCGGCAGCGGCGGCCTCGAGGTAGACGAAGCCGCGATCGGCCACGAGCGGCGCCGCCAGGGCCAGCGCCGGGGCTGCGAGGCTGCTGTCGAACGGCGGGTCGAGCAGCACGAGCTCGAAGGCCGCCCGCGGCGCCCGCGACATCCAGGCCAGCGCGTCGGCACGCAACACCGTCACGGCGGCGGCGCCCAGGCGCTGCTGCACGGTCAGCAGGCCGGCCACGAGGCGGCTGTCCTGCTCCAGCAGGGTGCTGGCCGCGGCCCCGCGAGAGGCGGCCTCGAAGCCCAGTGCGCCGGTGCCGGCGAAGGCGTCGAGCACGCGCCAGCCGGAGAGGTCTTGCCCCAGCCAGTTGAACAGCGTCTCGCGCACGCGGTCGGGCGTGGGGCGCAGGCCCTCGGCCGTGGGCACGGGCAGCTTGGTGCGTTTCCACTGGCCGCCTATCAGGCGCACTTCACCGGGTGGGACGGTGGCTCGGGACGAGGGCTTCGACAGGCTCAGCCCGAACGGTTTCTGCTTCTGCGCGAGCGGCTTCTGCGTCTGCCCGAGCGGTTTGGGCCTCACTGCCGCACCACGATGCCGCGTGCGGCCATCAGCGCCTTGGCCTCGCCCACGGTGTGCGTGCCGTAGTGGAAGATGCTCGCGGCCAGCACCGCATCGGCGCCGCCCCGCGTGATGCCGTCGGCCAGGTGCTCCAGCGTGCCGACGCCGCCCGAGGCGATCACCGGCACCGGCACCGCGTCGGCCACCGCGCGCGTGAGCGCGAGGTCGAAGCCGATCTTCGTTCCGTCGCGGTCCATGCTGGTGAGCAGGATCTCGCCGGCGCCCAGCTCGGCCATGCGGCTGGCCCAGGCCACCGCGTCGAGCCCGGTGTTGCGACGGCCGCCGTGGGTGTAGACGTCCCAGCCGCCGCCCTCTCGTGCTTTGGCGTCGATCGCCACCACGATGCACTGCGCGCCGTACTTGTCGCTGGCCTCGCGGATGAGCTCGGGCTTGGCCACGGCCGCCGAGTTGAAGCTCACCTTGTCGGCGCCGGCATTGAGCAGCCGCCGCACGTCGGCCACCGAGCGCACGCCACCGCCCACGGTGAGCGGAATGAACACCTGCGAGGCCACGGCCTCGATGATGTGCAGGATGAGATCGCGCTCGTCCGACGTGGCGGTGATGTCGAGGAAGGTCAGCTCGTCGGCGCCCTGCTCGTTGTAGCGCGCCGCGATCTCCACCGGATCACCGGCATCGCGCAGCTCGACGAAGTTGACGCCCTTGACGACCCGGCCGCCGGTCACATCGAGGCAGGGAATGATGCGTTTGGCCAGCGTCACGCCAAGCCCAGCTCATCGGCACGGGCCTGCGCGGCGGCGAAATCGAGCGCGCCGGTGTAGATGCTGCGGCCGCAGATCACGCCTTCGACGCCCTCGCCCTGCACCGCGCAGAGCTGCTCGATGTCGGCCATGCCGGCCAGGCCACCCGAGGCGATGACGGGGATGTTCAGCGCCTGAGCCAGCTTGACCGTGGCCTCGATGTTGATGCCAGTGAGCATGCCGTCGCGGCCGATGTCGGTGTAGATGACGCCCTCGACGCCGTAGTCCTCGAACTTCTTGGCCAGGTCGATGACCTCGTGGCCGGTGAGCTTGCTCCAGCCGTCGGTGGCCACCTTGCCGTCCTTCGCGTCGAGGCCCACGATGATGTGGCCGCCGAAGGCGCTGCAGGCGTCCTTCAGGAAGCCGGGGCTCTTGACGGCGGCGGTGCCGATGATCACGTAGCTGAGGCCGTCGTCGAGCAGCCGCTCGATGGTGTCGAGGTCGCGGATGCCACCGCCCAGCTGCACCGGGATCTCGTCGCCCACCTCGCGAAGGATGGCCTTCACCGCGCCTTCGTTCACCGGCTTGCCGGCGAAGGCGCCGTTCAGGTCCACCAGATGCAGGCGCCGCGCCCCGGCCTCGAGCCAGCGGCGAGCCATGGCCGCCGGGTCTTCGCCGAAGGTGGTGGAGGCGTTCATGTCGCCCTGTTGCAGGCGGACGCACTTGCCGTCCTTGAGGTCGATGGCCGGGATCAGCAGCATGGCTCTGGGTGAGCGGGTGGGGATGGGGGTGGGCCTGGCAGACGAAACGGTCGTCAGGGCGTCCAGTGGAGGAAGTTGCGGTACAGGGCCAGGCCCTGGGCGGCGCTCTTCTCGGGATGAAACTGCGTGGCAAAAATGTTATCCCGCGCCACGGCGCAGGTAAAGCGGTCGCCGTAGTCGCTGTGGCCCACGCCGTGCACCGCGTTCGCGGGGTCGGCGTAGTAGCTGTGCACGAAGTAGAACCAGCTGTCGTCGGGCACGCCCTGCCACAGCGGATGCGGGCGCTGGGACACCCGGTTCCAGCCCATCTGCGGCACCTTGTAGCGGCTGCCGTCGGGCTGCAGCCGGCCGCCCAGCTGGAAGCGCTTCACGCGGCCAGGGATGAGGCCGAGGCCCGGGGTGTCCTGCTCCTCGCTGTGGTCGAGCAGCATCTGCATGCCCACGCACACGCCCATCAGCGGCTTGCTGGCGGCGGCCTCGAGCATGGCCTGCTGCATGCCCGAGTCCAGCAGCTCGCGCATGCAGTCGCGCATGGCGCCCTGCCCCGGCAGCACCACGCGCTCGGCGGCGCGCACCTCGTCGGGGCGGTGCGTCACCACCACCTCCACGCCCTGCCCTGCCGCGGCGTGCAGCACCGCCTGCGACACCGAGCGCAGGTTGCCCATGCCGTAGTCGACGACGGCGACCGTCCTGCTCATGGCTCTACAGGCTGCCCTTGGTGGACGGGATCACGCCGGCGCTGCGCGGATCGGGCGTCAGCGCCATGCGCAGCGCGCGCGCGAAGGCCTTGAACACCGTCTCGCACTGGTGGTGCGCGTTTTCGCCCCTGAGGTTGTCGATGTGCAGCGTGACGAGCGCGTGGTTCACGAAGCCCTGGAAGAACTCGTAGGCCAGCTGCGTGTCGAAGCCACCGACCATGCCGCTCTTGAAGGGCACGTGCATGTGCAGCCCGGGGCGGCCGGAAAAATCCACCACCACGCGGCTGAGCGCTTCGTCCAGCGGCACGTAGCTGTGGCCGTAGCGCGTGATGCCGGCCTTGTTGCCGACGGCCTGCGCCACCGCCATGCCCAGCGTGATGCCGACGTCTTCCACGGTGTGGTGGCCGTCGATGTGCAGGTCGCCCTCGGCCTCGATCGTGAGGTCGATCAGCCCGTGGCGGGCGATCTGGTCGAGCATGTGGTCGAAGAAGCCGATGCCGGTGGCCAGCTGCGCCTGGCCGGTGCCGTCGAGGTTGAGCGCGACGCGGATCTTCGTTTCCTTGGTGTCACGGCGCAGGTCGGCTGTTCGTTCCAGTTCGCGGGGTGCGTTCACAGCGATTCCTTCAGGGCTCGGATCATGGCGTCGTTCTCGTCGGGCGCACCCACCGTCAGGCGCAGGCAGTTCGCCAGCAGCGGGTGCAGGCCGGCGACGTGCTTCACGAGCACGCCGCGGGCCTTCATGCCCGCGAAGGCGCGCGCCGAGTCGGGCACGCGCACGAGGATCATGTTGGCCTCGCTCGGCCAGGCGCGCAGTCCCGGAACCGCAGCCAGCGCAGCCTGCAGCCGCTCGCGCTCGGCCTTGATCAGCGCCGCCTGCCGGGCGTACTCGGACGAGTGTTCCAGCGCAAAGCGCGCGCACTCGGCGTTCAGCACGCTCACGTTGTAGGGCGGGCGCACCTTGTCGATCTGGTCGACGAGTTCATTGCGGCCGCACAGGTAGCCCAGCCGCACGCCTGCCAGGCCGAACTTCGACAGCGTGCGCAGCACCAGCACGTGATCGTGCTGCGCCAGGCTGGCCAGGCGGCTGCGCGCCGCGAAGGGCTGGTAGGCCTCGTCGAACACCACCAGGCCCTGCTGCGCGCCCACGGCCGCGACGATGCGGTCGATGACGGCGTCGTCCCACAGGTTGGTCGTCGGGTTGTTGGGGTAGGCGATGTAGGTGATGGCCGGGCGGTGCTGCTCGATGGCCGCCAGCATGGCCGCCTCGTCGAGCTCGAAGTCGGCCGTCAGCGGCACGCCCACGAACTGCAGCCCGCGCAGCTGCGCCGACATCGCGTACATCACGAAGCCCGGCACGGGTGCCAGGATCGTGGCGCCCGGCACATCGCAGGCCACCGAGAGCAGGTCGATCAGCTCATCCGAGCCGTTGCCCAGCATCAGCCGGCATCCCTGGGGCAGGCCGACGTAGGCCGTCAGCTCCTCGGCCAGCGCCACCACGCTGGCCTGCGGGTAGCGGTTGATGGCGGCGCGGCCGAGCCGCTCGCCCAGCGCCTGCTGCAGCGCAGGCGGCAGGCTGAAGGGGTTCTCCATCGCGTCGAGCTTGATGAGGCCATCGCTGGCCTGGATGGCGTAGGCGTGCATGCCCGCCACGTCGGCGCGCAGCGTGGCGGCGATGCGCTGTTGCAAGCTCGACATCACACGCCCTCCAGCTTCAGAAGCATCTTCCGCTCGCCTTCGTCGACTTCGCCGGTGTAGGCGAAGCCCAGCTTTTCGTAGAACGCGCCGGCATGGCCGGGCTTGTCGACATGGCTCAGGCCCACCTCGGCATAACCTTCGCGGCGCGCCTCGTCCACCACCCACGCCATCGCCAGCCGGCCGTAGCCGCGCTTCTGGAAGCGCGCGTCGACCAGCAGTCGCCACACGTAGAGCTGGTTGGCAGGGTCTTCTTCGTCCTTGCGCACGTCGTAGAGCAGCATCATGCCCACCGCCTGCTCGCCGTCGAACATCGCCATCGCACGGCCGCAGGGCTCGTAGGCCACCTGGGCCAGCGAGCGGTCCACCGGCGACACGAAGGCGCGCTGCCCCGCCGCCACCTGCAGCTTCATCACCGCCTCGGCGTTGCTGCGGTCCACCGGCCGCACGCTGAAGGCCACCGGGGCCGACAGCGCGGCCACGCCTTCGCGCAAGCGCATCTCGGCCGCGCGGGCGTGCGCCTGCAGCCCCTCGCCGTAGGCCAGCTCGGCGGCGATCGGGCCCAGCAGCTGCGCGCCGGCCTCGCTCACCTCGATGAGGCTCGTGCGCTTGACGAAGTCGTACACGCCCAGCGGCGAGCTGAAGCGCGCCGTGCCGCTGGTGGGCAGCACGTGGTTGGGGCCGGCGCAGTAGTCGCCCAGGCTTTCGCTCGTGAACGCACCCAGGAAGAGGGCACCGGCGTGCTTGAGCAGCGGCTCCCACTTCTGCGGCTCGGCACTCGACACCTCCAGGTGCTCGGGCGCGATGCGGTTGCTGATGGCGCAGGCTTCTTCGAGGCTGCGCGTGTGGATCAGCGCACCGCGGCCCTCCAGGCTGGCGCGGATGACGGCCGCGCGCGGCATCTGCGGCAAGAGGCGCTCGATGGCCTCGTGCACCGCGGCGATGTAGGCGGCATCGGGGCACAGCAGGATGCTCTGCGCCAGCTCGTCGTGCTCGGCCTGGCTGAAGAGGTCCATCGCCACCCAGTCGGCCGGCGTGCTGCCGTCGGCCAGCACGAGGATCTCGCTCGGGCCGGCGATCATGTCGATGCCGACCTGGCCGAACACGCGCCGCTTGGCGCTGGCCACGTAGGCGTTGCCGGGGCCGGTGATCTTGTCCACGCGCGGCACGGTGGCCGTGCCGTAAGCGAGCGCGGCCACGGCTTGCGCGCCGCCGATGGTGAACACCCGGGTGGCCCCGGCGATGGAGGCGGCGGCCAGCACCAGCGCGTTGCGTTCACCCCTGGGCGTCGGCACCACCATCACGATCTCGCCCACGCCCGCCACCTGCGCGGGGATGGCGTTCATCAGCACGCTGCTCGGGTACGCCGCCTTGCCACCGGGCACGTAGATGCCGACGCGGTCGAGTGGCGTGACCTTCTGGCCCAGCAGCGTGCCGTCGGCATCGCGGTACTGCCAGCTGCGGCTGGTGGCCTCGAGCTGGCGCTGGTGGTAGTCACGCACACGCTCGGCCGCGGCTTCGAGTGCGCGGCGCTGCGCGGGCGTGATGGCGTCGAGTGCCGCCAGCAGCTCGGCACGGCCGATCTCGAGCTCGGCCATCGAGGCCGCCTGCACGCCGTCGAAGCGCGCAGTGAGCTCCAGCACCGCCGCGTCGCCGCGGGCGCGCACGTCGTCGATGATCTGCGCCACGCGGTCTTCGATGGCGGCGTCGGTCTCGGCGCTCCAGTGCAGCACGCGCTGGAACTGCGGCTCGAAGTCCGCGTCGGCCGTGCTCAGGCGGCGGATGTTCACGGGGGCGTTCATGCCTGCGCTCCCACGGCCGCCGTCACCGCCGATTCGAAGGCATCGATCAGCTGCCGCAGCGGCTCGCGCTTGAGCTTCAGCGACGCCGGGTTGACGACCAGGCGCGAGGAGATGTCCATGATCTTCTCGACCTCGACCAGCTGGTTGGCCTTCAGCGTGCTGCCGGTGGAGACGAGGTCGACGATGGCATCGGCCAGCCCCGTGAGCGGCGCCAGCTCCATCGAGCCGTAGAGCTTGATGAGGTCGACGTGCATGCCCTTGGCCGCGAAGTGCTGCCGCGCCAGATGGGTGTACTTGGTGGCCACGGCCAGCCGCGCGCCCTGGCGCACGGTGCCGGCCCAGTCGAAGTCGGCCCGCGTGGCCACGCTCAGGCGGCAGCGGGCGATCTGCAGATCGAGCGGCTTGTAGAGCGAGCCGGCGGCGTCGTTTTCGGCCTCGTCTTCGAGCAGCACATCGAGGCCGGCCACGCCAATGTCGGCGCCGCCCCGGCGCACGTAGGTGGGCACGTCGGAGGCGCGCACCAGCACCACACGCACATCGGGCCGGGTGGTGGCGAGGATGAGCTTGCGGCTGCGTTCGGGGTCTTCCGTCACCTCGATGCCGGCTGCGCGCAGGAGCGGCAGGGTGTCATCGAAGATGCGGCCTTTGGAGAGTGCGAGGGTGATCATGGCGGCGATCGTTGCAGCTTGCAGGGCACGCTCGTGGGGGACCCGCTTCTCGCACCCCCGTCTCACGACCACCGGCGGCACGCGGGCTGCCCCCGCGGCGCGCCGCGAGGGGCTAGTGGTGGTGGTGGTGTGCCGAAGAAGCCGACGCCGAAGGCACCGCGGTGGCGGCGTGTTCGGTGGGCGTGAGGGTCTTCATCGACAGCGCGTGGATCTGCTCGCGCATTCTATCGCCCAGGGCCGCATAAACCCGCTGGTGGCGGCGCACGCGGCTCATGCCCTCGAACTCGGGCGAGACGATGGTGGCAAAGAAGTGGCGGCCGTCGCCTTCGACCTGCAGCACGGTGCAGGGCAAGCCGGCGGCGATGTAGTCGCGCACCTCGTCGGGGGTCGGGTCAGCCATGGAGTGGGATTGTGGCGCAGCGCGCTTGCCCTGCGTGTTCAGTGCCTGATCTTGTAGCCGGTGGCGAGCAGTCGCAGCGCGATGGCGCTCACAACGACGAAGCTCGCGCCCACCACCGCCAGGCTCAGCCAGGGCGAGCTGTCGCTCACGCCGAAGAAGCCGCGCCGGAAGCCGTCGATCATGTAGAAGAACGGGTTCAGGTGGCTCACCGCCTGCCACACGCCGGGCAGCGAGTGCACCGAGTAGAAAACGCCGGAGAGAAACGTCATCGGCATGATGATGAAGTTCTGGAAGGCCGCCATCTGGTCGAACTTGTCGGCCCACAGCCCCGCGATCAGGCCCAGCGCGCCCAGCATGCCGGCGCCCAGCGCCGCAAACACCAGGATCCACCAGGGCTCGGCCAGCTGCAGCGGCGCGAACCACACCGTCACCAGCAGCACGCCCGAGCCCACCACGAGTCCGCGCACCGCGCTGGCGCCCACGTAGGCCACGAACCAGGCCCAGTGCGACAGCGGCGTGACCAGCAGGAACACCAGGTTGCCGGTGATCTTGCTCTGCACCAGCGAACTCGAGCTGTTGGCGAAGGCGTTCTGCAGCACGCTCATCATCACCAGGCCCGGCACCAGGAAGCTCGTGTAGCCCACGCCCGGAAAGGCCTCGACGCGATCGTCGAGCACGTGGCCGAAGATCAGCAGGTACAGCACGGCTGTCAGCACCGGCGCCGCCACGGTCTGGAAGCCCACCTTCCAGAAGCGCAGCACCTCCTTGCGGAAGAGGGGCATCGCGCCTTGCAGCAGGGCCGGGCTCATGCGGGCACCCCGCCTGCCGAGGGCGCCTCTGCGGGCGTGCCCTGCATGATCTCCAGGAACACGTCTTCCAGGTCGGCGCGGCCGATCTCGAGGTCTTCGATCTTCACGCCCGCGCCACGCAGCCGCGCGAGCAACCGCTCCACGCCGGCGGCGTCGTGCGCCTTGATCTGCACGATGCGGCCGGTGACCCGTGCCGACGCACCCAGATCGGCCGGCAGCGCCGAGTCGGTCTTGAAGCGCAGCATCGTGCCGGCGCGGCCGGCCAGCAGCGCGCTGGTGCGGTCCAGCGCCACCAGGCGGCCGGCCTTGAGCATGCCGATGCGGCCGCACAAGGCCTCGGCTTCCTCGAGGTAGTGCGTGGTCAGCAGCACGGTGTGGCCCTCGCGGTTGAGGCGCGAGACGAACTGCCACAGCGTCTGCCGCAGTTCCACGTCGACACCCGCCGTGGGCTCGTCGAGCACGATCACCGGCGGCCGGTGCACCAGCGCCTGCGCCACCAGCACGCGCCGCTTCATGCCGCCCGAGAGCTGGCGCATGTTCGCGCCGGCCTTGTCGGCCAGGCCCAGCGACTGCAGCAGCTCGTCGATCCAGGCCTCGTTGTCGCGGATGCCGAAGTAGCCGCTCTGGATGCGCAGCGTTTCGCGCACGCTGAAGAAGGGGTCGAAGACCAGCTCCTGCGGCACGATGCCCAGGGCGCGGCGCGCCGCGGCGTAGTCGGTCACGACGTCGTGGCCCAGCACGGTGGCGGTGCCCGAGGTGGCGCGCGACAGGCCCGCCAGGATGGAGATCAGCGTCGTCTTGCCGGCGCCGTTGGGCCCGAGCAGGCCGAAGAACTCACCCGGCTCGATGGCGAAACTGACACCGTCCAGCGCCTTGAAGGTGCCGCGGGCGCCGCTGTAGACCTTGTGGACCTGTTCGAAGCGGACGGCGGGCGGGGATTCGGATGGGCGCATGGGTGACAGAGCAGGGGCGGGATTCTAGGCAGGGCGCGCGAACCCTGCCGGCGACAGAATGGGCCCGCCATGGCGCAACCCCCGAAGAAGCCCCGCCGCACTGCCGAGCGCATCCTCGAGGTCACGCTCGAGCTGTTCAACCGTTTTGGCGAGCCCAACGTCAGCACCACGCTGATCAGCGCCGAGATGGGCATCAGCCCGGGCAACCTGTACTACCACTACCCGGCGAAGGACGAGCTGATCAACGCGCTGTTCGAGCGCTACGAGCGCGCGCTCAACGAGATCCTGCAGGCCGCCGACAGCGTGGAGCATGTCGAGGACGCCTGGCTCTTCTTCCACATGCTGTTCGAGCTGATCTGGGGCTACCGCTTCCTCTACCGCGACCTGAACGACCTGCTCAGCAAGAACCGCCGCCTGGAGACGCACTTCCAGTTCGTGCTCAAGAACAAGCAGAAGGCCATGCATGCGCTGCTCGACGGCCTGGCGCGCAGCGGCGCCATGCGCATCACCGGCGAGCAGGCGGCGCCCACGGCCACCAGCATGGTGGTGGTGGTGACCTACTGGCTCAGCTTCGAGTACGTGCGCGACCCGCGCCGCGCGCTCGAGCCCGAGGCCGCGGCCGCCGCCATGGGGCGCGGCGGCTACCACGCGCTGGCCTTGCTGATGCCGTACCTGGACGACACCAGCCGCGCCCACCTGCAGCAGCTGGCAGCGAGCTACCTTTCCAATTGATAGCCCTTACCATAACAGGACAGGAGACAAGACCATGAGCCTCATCCCCATGCGCCGCCGCCACCTCGTGCTGGGCGCCGCGGCCACGCTGGCGCTGCCCCATCTGGCGCGCGCACAGGCCTACCCGGCCCGGCCCATCAAGTACATCTGCCCCTGGCCGGCCGGCGGCAGCACCGACGCCGTGATCCGCGCCATCGCGCTGAGCGCGGCCAAGACGCTGGGCCAGAACATCATCGTCGAGAACAAGCCCGGCGCCGGCGGCATGCTGGGCGCCAACGAGCTGGTGTCGGCCGCACCCGACGGCTACACGCTGAGCCAGCTGCCGCATGGCGTGTTCCGCATACCGCACATGCAGAAGACCACCTTCGACACCCTGAAGGACTTCACCTGGATCGCCTGCCTCACCGGCTACACCTTCGGCCTGGTGGTGCCGGCCGACAGCCCGATCAAGAGCATCGCCGACCTCGTGGCCTACGCCCGAGCCAACCCGGAGAAGTTCACCTACGGCTCCACCGGCATCGGCACCAGCCCGCACCTGGCGGTGGAAGAGTTCGCGCAGCGCGCCGGCATCAAGCTCACGCACGTGCCGTTCAAGGGCAACGCCGACAACATGCAGGCCATCCTGGGCGGCCACACGATGGCCGCGTCCGATGCCACCGGCTGGGCGCCGCATGTCGAAAGCGGCAAGCTGCGCCTGCTGGCCACCTACGGCAGCAAGCGCACCAAGCGCTGGCCCACCGTGCCCACGCTCGACGAGCTGGGCTACAAGACGGTGAGCGACTCGCCCTTCGGCGTCTGCGGCCCCAAGGGCATGGACCCGACCGTGGTGCGCACGCTGCACGACGCCTTCAAGAAGACGCTCGAGGACCCGGCCGTGCTGGCCAGCTTCGACAAGTTCGACCAGACGGTGATCTACATGGATACCGAGCAGTACACGCGCTTCGCACGCGAGAGTTTCGCCGCCGAGAAGGCCACGATCGAGCGGCTCGGGATGGCCAAGCCGGGCTGAGGCGGGCGCCACGCCCGGTGCAGCGGCCTCAGGGCGGCTGCACCGCGGTCTGCCGCTGGCGTCGGGCCTGGGTCCAGCTGCGGAGCTCGGCAGCCGGCATCGGCTTGCCGAAGTGCCAGCCCTGGCCTTCGTCGCAGCCCAGCTCGGCCAGGCGCTGTGCCACCGCTGCGTTCTCCACGCCCTCGGCGACCACGCTCAGACCGTACTGGTGGCCCACGTCGATCAGCGCCTTGACGATGCTCTCGGTGCGCACGTCGGTCTGCATGCCCTTGATGAAGACCATGTCGATCTTCAGCTCGTGCACCGGCAGGTCCTTCAGGTAGCGCATCGAGGTCTGGCCTTCGCCGAAGTCGTCGATCGACAGCTTGAAGCCGCGCTCGCGCAGGCGCTGCAGCGTCTGGCAGGCGCGGCCGATGTCGCCCATGACGGCGCTCTCGGTGGTTTCCAGGCACAGGCCCGACGCGTCGGCCTGGTACTTGAGCAACAGCGAATCCAGCTTGGCCGGCAGGTCCAGGTCCATCAGGTCGCGTGTCGACAGGTTGATCGACACACTCGGGATACCCAACTGGCGCAGCGCGAGCTGCTGGGCCACCACGGCCTCGAAGACCCACAGCGTGAGGTCCTTGATCAGCGGCGTGTCTTCGGCATACGGGATGAAGTGGCCCGGGGGCACCAGGCCCCGCTGCGGATGCTGCCAGCGCAGCAGCGCCTCGGCGCCCACCAGACGCTGGTCGTGCAGGCTCACCTTGGGCTGCAGGTGCAGCCGCAGCTCGCCGTTGTCGCGCGCGTGGCGCAGCTCCGACAGCAGCGCCAGGTTGGCCTCGCTCTCGCGGTCGAAGGCGGGGTCGTAGTGGGTGATGGCCTCGCGGCGCTGCTTGGCCACGGACAGCGCCAGCTCGGCGCGGGCCAGCATCTGGTCGGCTCCGTCGGCCTGGGCAGGCGCGCAGACGATGCCGATGCTGGCCTGGCGATCGACGCGGTGGCCGTCCAGTTCCAGCGGCTGCTCCAGCTCGGCTCCGATGCGCCGGGCCGCGAAGTGCGCGGCCTTGGCGTCGGCGCCGGGCAGCATCACCGCGAACAGGTCGCCGCCCAGGCGCGCCGTGAAGGCCCCGGGCCGCACCACGCGCCGCAGCCGCTCGGCCATGGCCTGCAGCAGGCGGTCGCCGGCGGCATAGCCGATGCGCCGGTTCACCTCCTTGAAGCGGTTCAGGCCCAGCACCAGCACGGCCACCGGGCGGCCCTGGGCGAGGGCCTTGTCGAGCTCCCGCCGGAAGTGCAACCGGTTCGGCAGCTGCGTCAGCCGGCGATCGAAGTACTCCTCGGCCCGCAGGTCCTGGCGCATGGTGTCGAGCGCGCTGGCCAGCTGCCGGAACTCGCGCACCGGCCCGAGCACCGGCACGGCGGCGTCGTAGTCCTGGCGGCCCACCTGGCGGGCGGCGTTCACCAGCGCCGTCAGGCTGGGCGTGACGAACCAGCGCGACCACCCCGCCATCAGCGCCGTGAACGCGGCCAGGCCGAGCACGGCGAAGGTCCAGAGCTC
Organism: Rubrivivax sp.; assembly: GCA_020248945.1. GTDB lineage: Bacteria > Pseudomonadota > Gammaproteobacteria > Burkholderiales > Burkholderiaceae_C > Rubrivivax. Next base: position 39,188 of record JADCGQ010000009.1, on the reverse strand, counting down.
GCCGCGCAGGCGCTGGCCTTCGGCAGCGGCCGGCGCCAGCGAGCGCGCCAGCCGCAGCACGACACGCTCGTCGGCGACGTCGAGCAGCGCATGCGAGCGCACGCGCCAGGTCTCGCCGACCGCGTCCACCTGCGCCGCTCCCGGCGCCAGGCTGCTGAGGAGAGCGACGAGGCGGGTGTCCGCGAGCGTCGAGATGAGCGTGCGCGAGACGCCGTCACGCTCGGACACCAGCGTCAGGTGCACCCGCAGGTCTTGCCGCAGGGCGCGCAGCTCCTCCTCGATCGGAAACGCCACCAGCATCCAGCGCTGCCGGTCCTGCGTGCCCAGTTCCTTGACCACCACGCGGTACGCCATGCCCCCCAGCGCCACGACCTCGCTGGCCGCGGGCGTGACCTTGCCGCGGCGCGGCTGGCCTGCGAGCCCGGCCTTCAGCCGCTGCAGCACGGCGGCCAGTTCGGCCGCCGGCACGGCGGAGTTGGGCGGATGCACGGCCTTCGGCGTGCCGTCGGTGTCGGCAAACACGGCCAGGCTGTAGCCGCTGCGCTCGCCGAAGTTGCCCAGCAGATCCACCAGGGTGGGCAGGTAGCCGGGGCCGAACAGACCGCCCGGGGGCTGACTCGCCGGGTTCAACGCCTCGATGAAGCCCTGGTCGCGCTGCACCAGGGCCACCCGCTCCATCTGCTCGGCCGTGCGCTCTTGGTTGCGGCGCACCCAGACGTCGCGGGCCACGAGCAAGGACTCGTCGATGGCCTCGCGCGCATTGGCCTCCACCGCCGGCACCGTGCGCGACACCACGAACCACTGCATCAGCAGCACCAGCAGCGTGGTGGTGGCCAGCACCAGCACCAGCAGCTTCACGCCGCCGCTCAGGTTGCGCAGCAAGACGGCCCTGAAATCGGGCGCGCGCTCGGGTGGGTTGGCTTGTTTCACGGCGCTCTCAACCGCCCACGCGCACGCTGGCACGCACCACGACCGCCTCGACCACCAGCGGCTGCGACAAGGCCGGCGTGCCGACCGGCATGTCCACGTGCCAGGTGCGCAGCTGGTGGCGCCCGGCCGGCACCTCGGGCAGGCGGACGCGGCCCTGCACGTCGGTCTTGCCGAACCAGGGTGTCTCGACGATCACGACCCAGGCCGCCATGTCGTCGTGGATGTTGCAGCCGAGCACAGCCACGCCCGGGCGGTCGAACACCACCGGCGCGGCCGGCGTGCCGACGTACAGCTTCAGCTCGAAGCGCTTTGCGGGCGAGAACGAGTAGACGTGGTGGCGCACCGTGTCGCGGTTCGGAAAGCCCACCGCCGTGCCCACGGTGACGGCCGTCACCATCGGCTGGAAGGTCTTCTGGGCCTGCACGATGTCGACGTCGGCCAGCGGCCGCGCCGCGGTCTTGGCCGCGGCCGACTCCACGAACACCACGGCGTCGGCCAGCGGGCGGCCGGTGGCGTCGGTCACCGTCACCTCCACCGGCGCGGCCAGGGCTGCGCCCGCCGAGGCCAGCGCAAGGGCCGCGATCAGCGTCCGCTCAAGGCTGGATGGCCAGGCCACGCAGTGGGCTCCCGTCTGCTACACGGCCCAGCAGCGTGGCGCGGCCGGTGGCGAGGTCGATGCGGTACAGGCGCGTCTGGCCACCCAGGCGCAACGCGGCGAGCGCCGTGTTGTCGGTGTCGGCGATGTCGAAGGCCGCGTCGTCCACGGCGCCGGTGCCCAGCGCGCCGACATCGAAGATGCGGCCGGTGTTCGGGCTCACCACGGGCTCGGTGGCTTCCACCGAGCCCTGCGTGACGAGCCAGCCGCGGCCGATGTCGAGCGCGTAGTTGGTGGTGAGCTTGTCGTCTTTCTTGTTGTAGGTGTAGCCGGCGCCCGCCATGCGCGGCGCCGGGCCGGCACCGGTGGCCCCCGTCGCGGCCATCAGCGGGGGATCGGTGGCGGCCAGCGCGCCGGTGTCGGGGTGCAGGCGCAGGTTCTGGCCGGTGTCCGACACCACGCGGACCCGGTCGGCCGCGGGGTTGAAGTCGACGCCGAAGCGCGTGCCCTGCAAGGCCACGGCAGGCGCGCTGCCCACGGGCGTGACGGCGGCCGTGGCGGTGTCGATGGTGACAAGCCGGCCAGCCGACGTGAGCCCGTACAGCGCGCCGCGCGCGACGCGGAAGTCGATGCCGACCAGCGCTTCGCCTGCGGCCAGGCCGCTGAGCGGGCGGCGCAGTTCGATCTGGCGCGGCGTGCCGGCATTGAAGCGGATCAGCACCTGCGCCTCGGTGACGGCGAACACGGTCTCGGGCCGCGGCGCGCCGGCGGGCTCGTCATCAGGGGACGTGGTGCAGGCCCCGAGCGCCAGCGCCCCCGACAGCAGGAGCGCAGACTGGAAAGGACGGAAACGGTGGGACATCGGCGGCGGTCGCGCGCGGGGGCATGGTGTTGCATGCCTATCGGCCTTGCGCCGCCGGAGTTGAGGCAAGCACCCCCCATTCGTCCGGTCCATGCGCGTGACAATGTCCCTCACCGTCTTCTTCTTCACGGCCCATGGACACCCCCACCCCCGACCGCTGGAAACACGACGGCGTGCGCGTCGTCCCCGCGAACCAGCTCGACCCGAACACTGCGCAGACGCCCGGCATGGACCGCAAGGCCGCGATCAACTTCGCGCGTGTCGGCGCCGCCAAGCTGTGGGCCGGCACCGTGCACATCCATGCCGGTGCCAAGACCGGCGCCCACCACCACGGCCCGCTCGAGAGCGTGATCTACGTCGTCAAGGGCCGCGCGCGCATGCGCTGGGGTGAGCACCTGGAGTTCACGGCCGAGGCCGGCCCGGGCGACTTCATCTACGTGCCGCCCTTCGTGCCGCACCAGGAGATCAACGCCAGCGCCACCGAGACGCTGGAGTGCGTGCTGTGCCGCAGCGACGGCGAGGCGGTGGCCGTCAACCTGGACATCGAGCCGGCCGAGAAGCCGCTCGACGTGGCCTGGATCGACCCCACGCACCCGGCCCCGCCGAAAGGCGCCGCATGACGATGCCGCCGCCGCGCGAGCTGCTGCGCGCCTTGTACGACACCGCGGTGGCGCGCGCGCTGCCGCTGCACACGCTGGGCGCGGTGCTGCCGCCGCCACCCACGGCCGCATCCGGCGGGCGCACGGTGGTGGTGGGCGCCGGCAAGGCCGGCGGCGCCATGGCCGCGGCCTTCGACGCGCTGTGGCCCGCCGATGCGCCGGTGTCGGGCTTGGTGATCACACGCTACGGGCACGTGCCGCCGGCCTACCAGGCCCGGCCCGGCCGCATCGAGGTCGTCGAAGCCGCGCACCCCGTGCCCGATGCCGCCGGCCTGGACGCCACACGCCGCATCGCCGCCCTGGTGCAGGGCCTGACGGCCGACGACCTGGTGATCGCGCTCGTCTCCGGCGGCGGCTCCTCGCTGCTCACGATGCCGGCGCCGGGCCTCACGCTGGCCGACAAGCAGGCCATCAACCAGGCGCTGCTGAAGAGCGGCGCCGCCATCGACGAGATGAACACGGTGCGCAAGCACCTCTCGGCCATCAAGGGCGGGCGGCTGGCGGCGCTGGCGCACCCGGCCCGCGTGGTGACGCTGCTGATCTCCGACGTGCCCGGCGACGAGCCCGGCGTCATCGCCAGCGGCCCCACGCTGCCCGATGCAAGCACCTGCGCCGATACGCTGGCCATCTGCGCGCGTTATGGCCTCGAGCTGCCGGCGGCGGCGCGCGCCGGGCTCGACAGCGGCGCCTTCGAGACGCCCAAGCCCGGTGATGCGCGCTTCGCCGGCCACACCTGCCAGGTGTTCGCCACGCCGCAGCAAAGCCTGGAGGCCGCCGCTGCGCAGGCGCGCGGCTGGGGGCTGGCGGCGCACATCCTGTCCGACGAGGTCGAGGGCGAAAGCCGCGTCGTCGGCCAGGTGCACGCGGCGCTGGCACGCGCGGTGGCGCGGCGCGGGCAGCCGTTCGCGGCGCCCTGCGTCATCCTCTCCGGCGGCGAGACCACGGTCACGGTGCGCAGCAAAGGCGGCCGCGGCGGGCGGGCCGGCGAGTTCCTGATGGGCTGCGCGCTCGCGCTACAGGGGCAACGCGGCGTGTGGGTGCTGGCCGCCGACACCGACGGCATCGACGGCATCGAGTCCAACGCCGGCGCCATCGTCACGCCCGACACGCTGGCGCGCGCGCAGGCCCTGGGCCTGGATGCGCGCGGCGCGCTCGACCGCCACGACAGCCAGCCCTTCTTTGCCGCGCTCGGCGATCTCGTCGAGCCCGGGCCGACCTTCACCAACGTCAACGACTTCCGCGCCCTGCTGGTGCTGTAGCGTGCGACCCAGAAACCAGAACGAGGAGGAAGAACCAATGAACAGCCGCCCCAGAAACGGCGTCAACCCCCTGGCGCTGGCGGCGCTGTCACTGGCAGCGCTGTCGCTTACGGCCGGCACGGCCGTCGCACACGACAGCAAGGCCGGCCGCGCCGCGCTGGCCGGCGCCGCCACGACACCCGCCGAGGTGCTGCAGGCGCTCGAGGCCGAGAAGAGCCAGGACAACCTCTGGAAGGCCTACTTCCCCAGCCGCGAGATCGGCCGCAAGGCCGCCATCAGCTTCCACGCCAACCTGCTGGAGAGCCAATGGGAGCAGGGCTACCTGGTGATGGAGCTCGACGCCGAGGAGATGGACCGCCTGCGCGCCTTCGGCTTCAGGTTCGAGCGCGCGGCCGAGTTCATCGCGGCGCGCAACAAGCGGCTGACGATGCTGCAGATGCTGCAGGCCGGGCGCGTGGCGGGCAGCGCCGAGCCCACGAGCATCCCCGGCTACACCTGCTACGAAACGGTGGAAGAAACCTTCACCGCGGGCGACGGCCTGATCGCCGCGCGGCCCCTGCTGGCGAGCTGGGTCGACGCGGGCGATTCCTGGCTGAAGACCCAAGGCGCCGGCGGCTACGACCTGCGCGTGCTCAAGCTCACCAACAGCGCCCGCGTGCCGGCCGGCGGCTCGACCAAGCCCAAGCTCTTCATCAACAGCGCCATCCATGCGCGGGAGTACACGACGGCCCCGCTGGTGCTGAGCTTTGCGCGCTGGCTGGTCGACGGCTACGGCGTCAACGCCGACGCGACCTGGATCCTCGACCACCACGAGGTGCACCTGATGCTGCACGCCAACCCCCGACGGCCGCAAACGCGCCGAGACGGGGCTGTCGTGGCGCAAGAACGTCAACAACAGCTTCTGCGCCAACACCAACACACGCGGCGTCGACCTCAACCGCAACTTCACGTTCCAGTGGAACAGCACCGGCGGCGCGGGCTCCAGCGGCACCGCCTGCAACCTCAACTACCGCGGCCCCAGCGCCGGCAGCGAAACCGAGACGCAGGCCATCGAGGCCTACATCCGCAGCCTCTGGCCCGACCGCCGCGGCCCGGGTCTGAATGACGCGGCACCGGCCGACACCAGCGGCATCCACCTCGACATCCACAGCTTCAGCCAGCTCGTGCTGTGGCCCTGGGGCACCACCAACAGCCCGGCACCCAACGGCGCGGCGCTGCAGACGCTGGGCCGCAAGTTCGCCTTCTTCAACGGCTACCAGCCCACGCAGAGCATCGGCCTGTACGCGACCGACGGCACCAGCGACGGCCCGAGCTATGGCGAGCTCGGTGTGGCGGCCTTCACCTTCGAGCTCGGCACCAGCTTCTTCCAGAGCTGCGCGGTCTACGACAGCACCATCAAGCCGGGCAACCTGCCGGCGCTGATCTACGCCGCCAAGGTGGTGCGCACGCCCTACCTCACGCCGGCCGGGCCCGATGTCACCGCGCTGGCGCTGGCCGCCGGGGCTGAAGCACCGGGTGTCGCCGCCGGCACGCCGGTGGCGCTGACGGCCACGGTGTCGGACGCGCGCTTCAACAACAGCAACGGCGCCGAGGCCGTGCAGGCCATCGCCGGTGCCGAGTACAGCATCGGCCTGGCGCCCTGGGAGAGCGGCGCGGTCATGCGGCCGCTGGCTGCCGCCGACGGCAGCTTCGATGCCATCACCGAGAACATCACCGGCTCGATCGACACCACCGGGCTGCCGGCCGGCCGCCACCTCGTCTACGTGCGCGGGCGCGATGCCAGCGGCGCGCTCGGCGCCGTGAGCGCGGCCTGGATCACGGTGACGACGCCGCCCGAGATCGGCGAGGTCGAGCCCAACGACAGCCTGGCGCAGGCCACGGTGGTGGCGGCGATGCCGGTGCGCGTGAATGCCACGCTGCCCAACATCCGCGGCGTGCCGCGTGACCGCGACTTCTACCGCCTCAGCGTGCCCGCCGGCCGCACCCTGGCCGCGGCCATGACGCCGGGTGCAGGTGCCAACTACGGCATCGAGCTGTACAACGCCACACGGCAGTTGATCGCGCGCGGCAGCGACGGCGGTATCGCCGGCACCGACCGCCTGAACTGGACGAACAGCGGCAGCAGCGCCGCGACGGTGTACCTGCTGGTGCTGGCGCCGCGCGCGGTGGGCAGCGGCACCTCGACCACCTACCGGGTGGATCTCTCCGCCGACTGAGCGGCTGAGCCGCCGAGCGACGGCGCCCCAGCGCCGCCGCAGCGCCCGTCACCACTTGCAGCCGGCGGTGCCGCGCACGGCGTCGATCGCCAGCGGCACCACGGCCAGCAGGCCGGCGCCGGCGTAGGCCTTGCGGCAGTCGGCGCGGGCGGCTTTTTCGATCTCGGCGGCGAGCTTGTCGGTCTCGGGCGGCCGCGGCAGCACCGGCAGCACACCCGCGGTGCCATGGCGCGAGAGCTCGCCGCCGCGCAAGCGGCCGAGCTCCAGGTTGAGCCGCTTCGGCGCGCTGGCGGCGGCGGCCGGCACGGCGATGTCGGCGCCGATGCGCGGGCCGCTGTCGGTGGCTGGCACCGGCGCTGGGCGCGCGGCCTCAGGGCCAGGTGCGGCGGGTGCGGCGGGTGTGGAGGCCTGCGTCGGCGCCGGTGCCGGCTCGGCCAGCGGCGTCGGCGTCGGGGTGGGCGCAACGGCCGGCCGCGGCGCCGCGAGTTCAGCCAGCGGGGCCACGGGCAGCGCCGGCAGCGCTGGCGCCACCGCGGCGGAAGGAGCGGCCAGCGGCGCAGCGGGCGATGGCAGCAGGCGCTGCAGGCTGCCGGCACCGAGCCGGCCTTCGGCAGGCAGCGGAGCCGGCAAAGAGGCGATCGGAGGCACAGGCAGCGGCACTGCCGCCTCGATCGGGCTGGGCGCGGGCAGAGGTGGCAACTCGGGCAGCGGCGCTGCCATCTGCCTCGCCATCTGCCTTGCCATAGGCCCCGCCATGGGCAGCGTCATCGGCGCCGGCCCCAGGCGCTCGGCGCCCGTCGTCGCATCGGGCGGCAAGGGCGTGTCGCGCACCCGGCCGCCCAGGCGCGCCGCGGCCTCGGCCGCCGGCGCGGCAGCCGCCTGCGGCGGCGGCGCGCTCGGCGCCCCGTCGTCCAGCGGCCCGCGCAGCGTCACGTTCAGCCGGCCCTGCACGCCCGCGCCGGGCGGCGCCGTGCCTTCGGGCGCACTGCCCAGCCACAGCATCGCCCACAGGTGCAGCAGCCCCGCCAGCCACAGGCAGCGCACGAGCGTCGTGCGGCTCGCCTGCGGCCAGGGGGCCAGGCGGGCGGGCATCGGCAGGTCGTGCAGGACGGCGGTGGACACGGGCGGTGTGGGGCAGTCGGGCCCGGCCAGTATCCGCCGAGCGCCGAGCCTCGGGTTTAATCACGGCCATGAACCAACTCGAGCAGCTCAAGCAGCACACCGTCGTCGTCGCCGACACCGGCAACTTCAAGCAACTGGCCCAGTACGCCCCGCGCGACGCCACCACCAACCCCAGCCTCATCCTGAAGGCCGTGCAGCAGCCCGACTACGCGCCGCTGCTGGCCGAGACCGTGGCTGCGCACGCCGCGCAGCCGCTGGAGGCCATCGTCGACGAGGTGCTGGTGCGCTTCGGCCGCGAGATCCTGAAGGTGGTGCCCGGCCGCGTCAGCACCGAGGTCGATGCCCGGCTGAGCTTCGACACCGAGGCCACCGTGGCGCGCGCCGAGCGGCTGATCGGCCTGTACGAGGCCGCGGGCATCGGCCGTGGTCGCGTGCTGATCAAGATCGCGGCCACCTGGGAGGGCATCCGCGCCGCCGAGCGGCTGGAGCGCACCGGCATCCGCTGCAACCTCACCCTGCTGTTCGCCTTCTGCCAGGCCGTGGCCTGCGGCGACGCGGGCGTGCGCCTGATCAGCCCCTTCGTCGGCCGCATCTACGACTGGCACAAGAAGGCCGCCGGCGCCACCTGGAACGAGGCCGCGATGGCCGGCGCCGCCGACCCCGGCGTGAAAAGCGTGCGCGCCATCTTCGAGCACTACAAGCGCCACGGCATCGCCACCGAGGTGATGGGCGCGAGCTTCCGCAACACCGGGCAGATCGTCGCGCTGGCCGGCTGCGACCTGCTGACCATCGCGCCCGAGCTGCTGGCGGCGCTGCAGGCCAGCGAGGCGCCCCTGGCCAAGGCGCTCGACGCCGACGCGGCGCGCGCGCTGCCGCTGCCGGCCGTGCACCACGACGAGAAGCGCTTCCGCTGGGCGCTGAACGAAGACGCCATGGCCACCGAGAAGCTGGCCGAGGGCATCCGCGCGTTTGCGGTGGATGCGGCCAGGCTCGATGTGCTGATCGACGGGCTGCGCACATGAACCCGACGGCCCCCCGTTGCGACGACACCGCCGCCTGGGCCGCACTGGCCGGCCACTGGCAGGCCCACGGCCGCGACTTCGACCTGCGCGAGGCCTTCGCGCGCGACGCCGGCCGCGTGGCGGCGCTGTCCTTCGACGCGCCCGAGGTGTTTGCCGACCTCAGCAAGAACCACATCGACACCGCCACGCTGCACTTCCTGCTCGAGCTGGCGCAGCAGTGCCGGCTGCCCGAGCGGCGCGACGCGATGCTCGGCGGCGCCGTGGCCAACCCCACCGAAGGCCGCGCGGTGCTGCACACCGCCTTGCGCGCGCCGCGCGGCGCGGGCCTCTTCAGCGACGAGGTGCACACCACGCTCGACGCCATGCTGGCGTATGCCGACGCGGTGCGCACCGACGAAGGCATCACCGACATCGTCAACATCGGCATCGGCGGCAGCGACCTCGGGCCCGCGATGGCGGTGCGGGCGCTGGAGTCGTACACGCTGGCGGGCCAGCGCGTGCACTTCGTCAGCAACGTCGACGGCCACGACCTGGCACCGCTGCTGGCGCGGCTGGACGCGAAGCGCACGCTGTTCATCGTCGCCAGCAAGACCTTCACGACGCAGGAGACGATGGCCAACGCCGAAGCGGCGCGCGCCTGGTTCGTGCAGCAGGGCGGCACCGACGTGGCGCGCCACTTCGCCGCCACCACCACCCACGTCAAGGCGGCTGCCGCCTTCGGCATCACCACCACCTTCGGCTTCTGGGACTGGGTCGGCGGCCGCTACTCGCTGTGGAGCGCGATCGGGCTGCCGATCGCCATCGCCATCGGCAGCGCGAACTTCCGCGCGCTGCTGGCCGGCGCGCACGCGATGGACCGCCACTTCGCACAAGCTCCGCTGGCGCAGAACCTGCCAGTGCTGCTGGGCCTGCTGGATGTCTGGTACATCAACTTCCACGGTTATGCCAGCCGCGGCGTGGCACCCTACCACCAGGGCCTGGCGCGGCTGCCGGCGTACCTGCAGCAGCTCGAGATGGAAAGCAACGGCAAGCGCGTCGACCTCGCCGGCCGCGACCTGCCCTTTGCCACCAGCCCGGTGGTGTGGGGCGAGCCGGGCACCAACGGCCAGCATGCGTACTTCCAGATGCTGCACCAGGGCACCGAGGTCATCCCGGTGGAGTTCATCCTCGTCAAGACGCCCTCTCACGCCCTGCCCGGCCAGCACGCCAAGCTGCTGGCCAACGGCCTGGCGCAGAGCCAGGCGCTGATGCTGGGCAAGAGCGCCGCCGAGGCCGCGGCCGAGTCGGTGCCCACGGCCGACGCCGGCTTCGACCGCGCCGTGCTGGCGCAGCACCGCACGTTCCCCGGCAACCGGCCGAGCACCAGCTTCGTGCTGGACGCGCTGACGCCGTCGAGCCTGGGCGCCTTCCTCGCGCTGTACGAGCACCGCGTGTGGACCAGCGGCGCGTTGTGGGGCATCAACAGTTTCGACCAATGGGGCGTGGAGCTCGGCAAGGCGCTGGCCGGCCGGCTGCTGCCGCGCCTGCAAGACGGGCCCGAGCGCGGCCGAACGGACGGACTGGATGCCTCCACCGCCGCGCTGCTGCAGCGCCTGACGGGGGCCCGCGCATGACGGCTGCGCAGCCGCTGCGCATCGTCTTCGACCTTGGCGCCGTGGTCCTGCGCTGGCAGCCCGCCGCGCTGCTGCAGCGACTGCTGCCCGAGCAGGCCCACGACGCGGCCAGCACCGCGCATTGGCTGAGCCAGGTGTTCCAGGCCTACGGCGGCGACTGGGCCGACTACGACCGCGGCGTGGTGGCCGCACCCGACCTGGTGGCGCGCATCGCCAAGCGCACCGGGTTGGCGCCGGCGGCCGTGCAAGCCGTGGTCGAAGCCGTGCCGCACGAACTGCAACCGATCCCCGAGACGGTGGCACTCATCCATCGCCTGCGCGCGGCCGGCCACACGCTGCACTACCTGTCGAACATGCCCGCACCCTGCGCCGACGTGCTGGAGCGGCGCGAAGCGGCCCTGTTCGCGCACTTCGACAGCGGCGTGTTCTCTGGCCGCGTGCACCTCATCAAGCCCGAGCCCGCCATCTACACGCTCGCGCAGCACCGCTTCGACACGCCCGCGCAGGAGCTGGTGTTCCTGGACGACCACGAGCCCAACGTCTTGGCCGCGCGCGCGGCCGGGTGGAAGGCGCTGCGTTTCGAGCACGCGGCGCAGGCCGAGGCCGGGCTGCGCTCGGCCGGCTGGCTGGCCGGCTGAGCGCGTGTCGCCATGACGGGGCCCGTCAGCCCGGTGGAGCTCCTCGCGCCGCGCTCCGACATCGCCAGTCTTTCCACTGAACTGGCGCGTCAGGGCCGCGTGCGCGTGCCGCAGCTGCTGCAGCCCGGCCTGGCCCAGAGCCTGCACGCCACGATGGCCGCGTGGCGGCGCTGGGCCCTGGTGACACGCATCGAAGGCCAGCACCGTTCCTTCGATGCCGAGGCCATGGCCGAGATCGACCCCGCCCGCCGCGCCGCCTTCGAGCAGCTGGTGCAGCAGGAAGCCGGGCGCGGCTTCCAGTACCTGTTCGAGCGTTACCCGCTGGTCGACCATGGCCGCACCGGGCAGCTGAGCGATGCCGTGCTGCTGCAGGCCTTTGCGCTGCTGCGCAGCGAAGCCTTTCTCGACCTGGCGCGGCAGCTGCTCGGCGCGCCCGAGATCCGCTTCGCCGATGGCCAGCTGACGCGTTACCGCGCCGGGCACTTCCTGAGCCTGCACGACGACGAGGCCGAGGGCCTGAACCGCGTGGCGGCGTATGTCATCAACCTCAGCACCGACTGGCCCGCGGCCGACGGTGGCGCGCTGGAATTCCTCAGCCCGCAGGGCGACCTGCTCGAGGCGTGGACACCGCGCTTCAACACGATGTCGCTGTTCCGCGTGCCCGCGCCGCACCGCGTGTCGGTGGTGGCGCCAGGCGCCACCGGAACGCGGCTGTCGATCACCGGCTGGTTCCGGCGGGGTGCCGAGCCGGCGGTGGGGGACGGCAGCTGAGGCTCGGCACCACAGACCCGGCACGGTTCCCCATGGGTGTCCTCACAGGGCGGCTGCCAGCCGCGCCGCCTGGTCGATGGCCCGCTTCGCATCCAGCTCACCCGCCTCGAGCGCGCCACCGATCACATGCACCGGCCGCCCCTGCGCCGCCAGCGCATCGGCCAGCGGGCGCAGCGGCTGCTGGCCGGCGCACAGCACCACGGTGTCGCAGGCGATCCACGTCGGGTTCTCTCGCCGCTCACCAAAGCTGACGAGCAGGCCCTCGTCGGCGATGCGCTCGTAGTTCACGCCGCCGATCATCTCGACCTCCTTGTGCTTGAGCGCCGTGCGGTGGATCCAGCCGGTCGTCTTGCCCAGGCCCGCGCCCAGCTTGCCGGCCTTGCGCTGCAGCAGCGTCACCTGGCGTGCCGGGGCCGCGATCTGCGGCCGCGTGGTGGCCAGCCCGCCTGCGGCCAGCGCGGGGTCGGCCACGCCCCATTCGGCCTGCCAGGCGGGCAGGTCCATCGCCGTGGATGGGCCGCTGTGCACCAGGTACTCGGCCACGTCGAAGCCGATGCCGCCCGCGCCGACGATGGCCACGCGTGCGCCCACCGGCTTCTTCTCGCGCAGCACCTCGATGTAGCTCAGCACCTTGGGGTGGTCCTGCCCGGGGATCTTCGGGTCGCGCGGCGTCACGCCGGTGGCCACGATCACCTCATCAAAGCCCTGCAGTTCATCCGCCTGCACGCGGTGGCCCAGCTGCAGCTGCACGCCGGTGGTCTGCACGCGGCGGCGGAAGTAGCGCAGCATCTCCTCGAACTCTTCCTTGCCGGGCACCTGCCGCGCCATGTTGAGCTGGCCGCCGATCTCGTCAGCCGCATCGAACAAGCGCACCTCGTGCCCCCGCTCGGCCAGCAGCGTGGCGGCGGTGATGCCGGCCGGCCCGGCGCCCACCACCGCGATGCGCTTGCGCCGCGGGCTCGGGCGGAACACGAGCTCGGTCTCGCGGCAGGCGCGCGGGTTCACCAGGCAGCTGGCGGTCTTGTTCTGGAACACGTGGTCCAGGCAGGCCTGGTTGCAGGCGATGCAGGTGTTGATGAGGTCGCTCTGGCCGCGCGCCGCCTTGTTCACGAACTCGGCGTCGGCCAGCAGCGGCCGCGCCATCGACACCATGTCGGCCGCGCCCTCGGCCAGCAGCTGCTCGGCCAACTCGGGCGTGTTGATGCGGTTGCTGGTGACCAGCGGCGTGCCGATGCCGGCCGCAGCGAACTCGGCCTTCATCTTCTTCGTCACCCACGCGAAGGCCGCGCGCGGCACGCTGGTGGCGATGGTGGGGATGCGCGCCTCGTGCCAGCCGATGCCGGTGTTGATGAGCGTGGCCCCGCCCTGCGCCACGGCCTTGCCGAGCTGCACCACCTCGTCCCAGCGGCTGCCGCCGGGCACCAGATCGAGCATCGAGAGGCGGTAGATGATGATGAAGTCGGCGCCCACCGCCTGCCGCGTGCGCGCGACGATCTCCAGCGGCAGCCGCATGCGCTGGCTGTAGTCGCCACCCCATTCGTCGGTGCGCTGGTTGGTGGCCGCGCTGAGGAACTGGTTGATGAAGTAGCCCTCGGAGCCCATGATCTCGACGCCGTCGTAGCCCGCCTCGCGGGCCTTGGCGGCGCAGTTGACGAAGGCGCGAATCTGCCGCTCCACGCCGCGCGCGCTCAGCGCAAAGGGCGTGAACGGCGAGATCGGCGACTTCAGCCGCGACGGCGCCACCGCCAGCGGGTGGTAGCCATAACGGCCGGTATGCAGGATCTGCAGAGCGATCCTGCCGCCGGCCTGGTGCACGGCTTCGGTCACCACGCGGTGCCGCCGCGCGGCACCCGAGGTGGACAGCGTGCCGGCGAAGGGCTTGGTCCAGCCGGCGATGTTGGGCGCGAAGCCGCCGGTCACCATCAGCCCCACGCCGCCTTCGGCACGCTCGCGGAAGTAGGCGGCCAGGCGCGAGAGATCACGCCCTTCCTCCAGGCCGGTGTGCATGGAGCCCATCAGCACCCGGTTCTTCAGCGTGGTGAAGCCCAGGTCCAGCGGGGCCAGCAGGTGGGGGTAGGGCGTGGGCGTCATCGGGCGGTGTCTCGGCGTTCGCTAAAGAACGGGAGTGTCGCGCCTCGGCGCCGTTCCCAGGGCACTCAGGCCGGCGGTGGCCCCTCGCCCGCGGCCAGGCGGCGCTCGATGGCGTCGAGCACCGGCGGCAGATCGGCCACGGTGTCGATGGTGTAGTCGGGGCGCGCCACCGCCAGCCGCGCCGCCGCGACCGCCCGGCGCGTGGCCTGCTCGCCGGCCGGCAGCGCGTTCCAGGCCTGGGCCGACAGCCCGGTCTCGTTGCCGCTCACCGTGACGGCCACCGTCCAGCAGCCGGCGTGGCGGCCCTCCATCAGCCCGGGCACCGTGTCGTCGACCTTCACCACGCGCCGCGCCGGCCACACGCCCAGCTCGATGAAGCAGCGGTACATGCCCAACGGCGCGGGGCGGTTTTCGCTCACGTCGCCGGCACACACCAGGTTGTCGGGTACGAAGCCCTGGGCCGCGGCCAGCGGCACCAGCACGTCCATGATCGCGCGGTTGTAGCCGGTGGTGCTGCCGATCTTCAGGCCGCGCTCGCGCAGCTCGCGCATCAGCGTGGGAACGCCCTCGATCAGCTGCGCGTGGCGCGGCACGGCGGCGCGGTTCATCGGCGTGAAGCGCTCGTACAGGCGGTCGACATCGGCATCGCTGAGCTCGCGCCCATGCCGCCGCTGCCAGGCCTCGGCCACGCGCGGCAAACGGCCCAGCGCCTGGATGTGCTGCCACTTCGGCAAGCCCATCGGCACGCGCGCGTCGGCCACGGTGATCTCCACGTCTTCGGTGGCGAAGAGCTCGACGAAGGCGCCCATCGGCGCCTGGCTGCCGAAGTCCACCACCGTGCCGGCCCAGTCGAACACCACGGCCGCCAGGCCCGAGGCGGGCCCGTTCTCAGTTCCAGCCATCGAACACCTCCGTTGCGATGCCAAAAGCCGTGCTGGCCCCCGTGCCGCTGCTCACCACCACCACGCGGGTGGCCGCGTCGGGCGCCTCGATGACGCAGTCCACCGGCGCGCCCACGGGGTAGACACCCGTCCAGCGCTCCACCACCTCCACCGCGTCCAGGCGCAGCGTCTGGCGCAGGTGGTGCAGGATGAGATCGTCGACACGCTCGCTGGCAAAGGGCTCGGGCGTGGCAAAGCGGTGGTGCGAGTCGCCCACCACCAGGGTGCCGTCGGCGCTCTGCACGACGATCAGGTGGATGCCGGCGTCCAGGCTCTCGGCCTCTTCCTGCTGCAGTTGTGCGAGCAGGGGCGCGGCTTCGGGCAGCGCGGCATAACCGCCGTAGCGCACGAGGCTCAAGTCGCCCATCACCGCGCTGCCGAGCACGAAGCCGGCGGGCGGGCGCACGCGCAGCATCTGCAGCCGCGTGAGCTCGAGCCGGTGGCGGACCAGCGCGGGGGCGGCCACGCCGGTGAAATCGGCGCCGGTGCACAGCGCCACGCGGCCGGCGTGCAGCGTGCGCGCGCTGGTGCGCACACGGCCGGCGGTGGCTTCGAGCACCGTTTCTCCGAGGTGGAAGACGACGCCGTGGCGCTCGGCCAGCCAGGCGGCGAGCTTCGGGATGGCCGTGCGCGACTCCACGCGCAACTCGTGTGGCGACCACATTGCGGCCACCGCACCCTCGGTGCGCAGCGCGGGCGCGCGCGTCGCAGCCTCCGACGCGTCGACCAGTTCATTGCCTTCGGCCATGGGCGTGTGCATGAAGGCCTGCAGCACCTCGGCCGCCCGCGGGCGCTGCGCCAGCAGCCACAGGCCGCGGTGCTCGATGGCGATGCCGGCCTCGGGCGCCACGCGGGCCCAGGTGTCGCGGCTGGCGCGGGCGCGCCGCCAGGTGTCGCCGGCCGGTTGCCCGGTGACGGTGACGAAGCCGAAGTTGCGGATCGAGGCACCGACGCAGCGCTGGTCGCGCTCGACCACGGCCACGCGCAGGCCGCGCTCGGCCGCGGCCAGCGCGTGCGCCAGGCCGACGATGCCGGCGCCGGCGATCACCACGTCGTAGGCCGCGCTCACGCCAGCTCCGCGCCGATGAAGTTGCGGCCGCGCACGCTGGACAGCGCCGCCTGCACACGCGCCTGCCCGTCGTGCACGCCATGGGCCGCCGGATCGGTGGCCACGCCCAGGCTGGCGAGCCAGGCCTGCAGCGCCTCGGCGCAATCGGCGGCCGGCACGTCGAACACGGCCTGCAGCCGCGCGTCGGTGCCCGCGTCGCGGCCCACGGCCAGGCGGCAGGCGGTGGGCAGCCAGGTGGCCACGGCCAGGCCGTGTGGCACGCCCTGCTCCAGCGTGAGCGCATAGCTCAGCGCGTGGGCCAGCGCGGTGCGTGTCTGCGCGAAGGCGAGGCCGGCCTCGAGCGCGGCCAGCGAGAGCTGCTCGCGGCCGGCCAGCGCCGCCGGCTCGGCCAGCACACCGGCCAGGTGCGCCCGCACGCGGCGCGCGGCCTGCACCGCCAGCGCGTCGCTCAGCGGGTTGGCGTGGCGGTTCCAGATCGCTTCGAGCGCGTGCGCGAAGCTGTCGAGCGCGGTGTCGCGCGTCAGCGCCGCGGGCGCGCTGAGCGTGAGTTCGGGGTCGACGAAGGCGCGGTCGGCAAAGCCCCAGGGCTCGTCGAAGCTGCGCTTCAGCGCGACGCGGCCATCGGTGTCCCAGACCGTGGCCCAGCGCGTGACCTCGCTGCCGGTGCCCGCCGTGGTGGGCACCAGCCAGAGTGGCGCCAGGCGCAAGGCCGGCCAGGGCGCCGTGCCGCGCAGCGCAGCCGCGATCGATTCGAAGTCACCGCTCTCGGGCACCGATCGCAACAGCTTGGCGATGTCGAGCACACTGCCGCCGCCCAGTGCCAGCAGCACCGCCTCGGGTTGCGCCGCGAGCAGCGGCCACACGCGGGCCGAAAGCGTGCGTGCCAGCGCCAGCGTCGACAGGCCCTCGGGCACGGAAACCCAGGCCTGCAGGCGCGCGCCGAGGGCCTGCGTCCACGCAGCCTGCAGGCCCAGGGCCGCGGCCGGCTCGAAGGCCAGCACGAGCACCGGCCGGTCACCCAGTTCGGAAGCCAGCCCGCGCGTGCAGCCGCTGCCGAACTGCAACTGCACGGGCATCTGCCAGCCGAAGGACGCCCCTGACATCGTTCAGATGTAGCGCTGGCGCAGCCGCGCCGAGACCAGATCGATCAGCGACACGCTCACCACCAGGATCAGCAGCACGGCGCAGGTCTGCGCGTACTGGAAGCCGCGGATCACCTCGAACAGCACGACGCCGATGCCACCCGCACCCACCATGCCCACGACGCTGGCGCTGCGCACGTTGCTCTCGAAGCGGTAGAGCGTGAAGCTCAGCCACAGCGGCATCACCTGCGGCAGCACGCCGTAGACGATCTCGACCAGCTTGTGCGCGCCGGTGGCGCGGATGCCCTCCACCGGGCGCGGGTCGATGGCCTCCACGGCCTCGGAGAACAGCTTGGCCAGCGTGCCCGTGGTGTGCACCGCCAGCGCCAGCACGCCGGCAAACGGCCCCAGGCCCACGGCCACGATGAACAGCATCGCGAACACCATCTCGTTGATGGCGCGGCAGGCGTCCATCAGGCGCCGCACCGGCTGGTGCAACCAGGGCGGCGCGATGTTGGCGCTGCTCAGCAGCCCCATCGGCACGGCGGCCAGCACGGCCAGCACCGTGCCCCACAGCGCGATGTGCACCGTGATCACCATCTCGTGCGCGTAGATGCGCCAGTCGGTGAAGTCGGGCGGAAAGAACTCGCTCGCGTAGGTGCCGATGTTGCCGCTGTCGCGCAGCAGGTCCAGCGGCCGGATCTCGGCACCGCGCCAGGCCCAGGCCAGCACGAAGAGGGCCAGCGCCCAGCCGGCGTAGTACAGCCAGCCGGGGCGCTCGGCCGCCGCGCGCTGCTCGATGCGCGCGAGCGAAGCCGCGCTGGGGGCCACCACGGCCGTCATGGCTGACCTTGCCTCTTCACTTGCCCGACAAGGCCGCGAGCTTGCGGTCGATGTCGGCGAGCTGCTTCGTCTTCTCGTCGGCGGCCATCTTCTCGTCGTTCTGCACCTTGGCGCGGTCGCGGAACAGCTCGAGCTGGCGGATCGGGATCAGCTGGTCGTTGTTGCTGTCGCGAAAACCCCCGTAGTTGTAGATGACGCCAAGGATGCGCTTCTCTTCCGGGTCGGTCTTGGCGTAGTTGAGGACGAAGTTCCTCAGCTTGGCCTTCACGGCAGGGTCGAGGTCCTTGCGCCACACGAAGGGGTCGCTCGGGATCAGCGGGCTGCGCCACAGCACCTTCACCTGGCTGGCCAGCTCGGGGCGGCTGGTCTGCAGCTTGCCGTAGTCCTCGGTGTTGTTGGTGGCCACGTCCACCTGCTTGGCCAGCACGGCCTGCAGGTTGGCGCCGTGGCTGGCGTTGCGGATGGTCTTGAACGCGGTGCGGTGGTCGATGCCGTTCCTGGCGAAGATGTAGAACGTGGGCACCAGGAAGCCCGAGGTGGAGTTCGGGTCGCCGATGCTGAAGTTGATGTTCTTCGAGTTCTTCAGCACGTCGTCGAGGTTGTTGTACGGGCTGTCCTTGTGCGCGATGAGCAGCGCGTGGTAGCCGAAGCTGCCGTCGGCGTACATGACCTGGGCGAAGATCTCGCCCTGGGCGCGGTCGACCGCTTCCATGGCGGCCTTGTTGCCGTACCAGGCCACCTGCACCTTGTTGAAGCGCATGGCCTCGATGACGCCGGCGTAGTCGGGCGCGTAGAAGCTCTTGATCGTGAGGCCGGTCTTCTTCTCCATGTCGCGGAAGAAGGGCTCCCAGCGCTCGCGCTGCGTGCTGGCGCTGTCGGTGGCGATGACGCCAAAGTTGATTTCCTGCGCCTGCGCGGCGGTGTGCGCGGCGGCCAGGCTCAGCGTGGCCAGGGCGGCCAGCGCCAGACGGCGGGTTGTCTTGATCATGGCGGTTCTCTCCTCTGGGGTGTGATTCAGGCGGCGGCCAGCACCGGCAGCGGCATCGGCTCGGACGGCGGCTCGTCGGTCTCGAGCTCTTCGACGGCGGTGCCGTAGAGCTCGCGCAGGAAGGCGGGCGTGAGCTGCGCGGTGGGGCCGTCGAAGACCAGCGCGCCATCGCGAAGGGCCACCACGCGCTCGCAGTAGCGGCGCGCCAGGCCCACGTGGTGCAGGCTCACCAGCAGCGTCAGGCCCTGCTCGCGGTTGAGCTGCAGCAGCAGCTCCATCACGCGGCGTGTCGACTCCGGGTCGAGCGAGGCCACCGGCTCGTCGGCCAGCAGCACGCGGGCGCCCTGCACCAGCGCGCGCGCGATGGCGGCACGCTGTTGCTGCCCGCCCGACAAGGTGCTGGCGCGCTGGAAGGCCTGCTCGCCCAGGCCCATGGATTCGAGCGCGTCGAGCGCACGCGCCTGCTCGGCGGCGTTGAAGCGGCCCAGCACGGCGCGCCACAGCGGCAGTTCGGGCGCCAGGCCGGTGAGCACGTTGGTCAGCACCGGCAGCCGGCCGACGAGGTTGAACTGCTGGAAGATGATGCCGATGGCACGGCGCTGCGCGCGGATGTCGGCGGCCAGCCGGCCCTGGGCTTGCAGGTTGCGGCCGAGCACCTCGATGCGGCTGCCTTCGGCGGCGTCGAGTGTCTCCAGCCCGCACAGCGTGCGCAGCAGCGTCGACTTGCCCGAGCCCGAGGCGCCCAGCAGCGCCACGCGCTCGCCGGCGCGCACCTCGAAGCTCACGCCCCGCAGCGCCTGCCGGCCGCCGGGGAAGGTCTTGTCGGCCCGTGCGACACGCACGGCCAGTTCGGGCAGGGAGGCCATGGCCACGGACGGTAGGCCGCACCCGTGACGACACGGTGACGCGATCGTTTCAGAGGCCCGTCATGGCGCAGCGGCAGGATCGGGTGATGGACGCATCCGGAATTGCCGAGCTCTACGCCCGCCGCGGCCACCTGGCCTACGACGGCGAAGGCATCACGCAGTGGCAGCACGCCTGGCAGTGCGGCCAGCTGGCACGGCAGGCCGGCGCCCCGCTCGCGCTGCAGCTGGCCGCCTGGCTGCACGACCTGGGCCACCTGATGACGGGCCTGGAAGACACCCCCACGCTGCGTGGCCACGACGACCGCCATGAGGCCATCGCCGCACGCGCCCTGGCGCCGCTGTTCGGCCCGGCCGTGGCCGAGCCGGTGGCGCTGCATGTGCAGGCCAAGCGCTACCTCGTCGGCGCCCGACCCGGCTACCGCGACAAGCTCTCACCCGACTCGATGCGCAGCCTGGCCTTGCAAGGCGGGCCGATGGACGACGCCGCCTGCGCGGCCTTCCTGCGCCAGCCCTTCAGTGCCGATGCGGTGCGCCTGCGCGCCTGGGACGAAACCAGCAAGCGATCGGACTGGTTGCCGCCGCCCGATGCAGCGACCGCGCTGCAACACCTGATGCGGCAGCTCAGCGCCTGAGGGTGCGCCGGGGCATCAACCCGGCGGCAACGGCACCGTCGTCACCCAGAGCCGGCGATCGAAGTCGTTGTCCCAGTCGTAGCCCAGGGCCACGAACAAGGCTCCGATGTAGAACTTGTTGTTCCAGGGCCCGAGCAGCCATTGCTGCTGTGACTTGATGTCCTGCGGGAACATGTGGAACGGCTGGTTCGGGCCGTCGGTGCGCTGGCTGGCGGTGCTGTTCTCGCCACGCGGCACGGTGAACTGCGGGAACAACTGCAGCGTGCGGTAAGCCACTCCCTTGGACAGGTTCGCGACGGCGGGTGTGCACAGGCGCAGGTTCTCGAACTTCTGGCTGTCGGTGGCACTGCGCCACAGGCGGGCGTCGAAGGTCATGCAGTCGCTGTCGCGCAGCGTGCCCTGCCCCTCAATCGAGTGCACACCAGGCGTCACCGGCTTGACGGTGATGGCCACGCGTGGCCAACGTTCGGGCCGGTTGGTGTTCGTGATGGGCTTCTTCTGGAAGATCCTGTCCAGCTCGGTGCCCTCGAGCGGGTTCTTCGCGAACTCGCCGGACGCAACAGGCGCAGCACCACCCGCGGGCCTGGTGGTGCCATCTGACGTGGTCGCCGCCACGAAGGCCTTCTTCAGGCCCTCGCCGATGGCGGCGCCGGCCGGCATGCTCTCGCAGCCTGCCAGGCCGAGCGTGAAGGCACCAAGTACCGCAAGACAAACCGGACGAGCAACAACGCTCTTGAACACCATGACCCTCCTCCTGTGTAGACCAGTGTGATGACCTCGTGCAATCTATGCAGGCGTCGTGCGCCCGTCCGAACGGTTAGAGCTCGCTAACCCTGCAACCAGGACAAGCCCACCGTGTGCAGTAGGTTGCTACTTGAAGTAGGTCACCCACAGGTTCGACACAGAAGGGCGGCCGTCGCCAGCGGGCATGGACGGTGTAGGCCAGACATCGAAAGCGGCGCCGAAGACCGCGAGCCCGACCCCGGAACGCGACAGCTGCACCAGGCCGAAGTTGATGGTCGGGCCTTGAACCCCCGTGACGTACCCCGGCCCGCTGAGCACAGCGCGGGTATCGACGGGTGCATGGATCTGACGGTTCAGGTCGGCGTCATAGGTCGCCCATGTCGATTCATTCCCCATGACCAGCCGGTTGCCACCCCGCTCCCGCCCGAACTGAGGCGGGCTCAAGCCGGACACGCTTCCGAGACAAGGCGCCGGCGCATCAATGAACGCCAGGCTGCCGCTGAATGGCCAGCGTGCGGTGGCGCAGTTGTTGTTGGGAACGCCCCCGCGTGAGGCGATCAGCACGTCGTCATCCCGCACGCTGGCTTCCAGCAATTGGTTGTTGGGTGGAAACGCCTGCGCGAGGGTCGGGCCCAGATCTTCGGCATCCAGAACGGTGCTCACGGACTCGAAGCGAAGGGCATACAGGCTGTCCGCCACGCCATTGTTCTGCTGCCAGAAGAGGTACGAGCGTCCGCTGCGGCCGGTGTGCAGCGCCCGCAGTGTGGCCCGCGCCGCCCGCGTGTCGACAACGACGGGCCCGGAAAGCCCAGCAGCAACACTGCCTCGCCATACCGCGATGTCGGTGGTTCCGCCTTGCAGCAACTCCGCCGCGAAGACGAGTCCGCCCGACTCGTCCAGTGTCACTCTGCCGCGGCGGGCCGGCTCCGTCGGCGTGCCGCGCATGAGCATCGAACGAAAGCCCACTTCGCCGCCGGCGCGCCAGAAGACCCGCGCAACCGGCTCCCCCGGAAGGGGCGCAAACGACAGCGCCAGATCGCCGCGATCGTTGAGCGTCAGAGTGGAGTCGCCGAACAAGGTGAAGTCCGAGCTGGGGCTCTCGCTCAACAAGGCCATCACGTCCCACGGCGACCAGGTCGATGTGGCGGGGTCGAGCACGGTCACGAATCGGCAGACCTGGATCCCGCCAAACGTGTTTCTGGGGCAGCCGCCTTCGCTGCCGCTCGCCAGGATGACGGCCCGACCGGAGGGTGCCACCCGAAGTGCATCGACCCTGAGGTCGGTGGGCACGGCCGCGCCCGAACGGGTGCCGAAGGAGGCCAGGGTCTGCGGACTGGTCCAGCGCTCGGCGCCCGTGCCGCCCGGCTCGCCGAGCACCACGACAAAGTTCGTTCTCCCGGGCACCACGGGTGGCAGCGGCCGGACTTCGGCCACGACCACGGCACGGCCATCGTCAGCCATGCCGACGAAGGGGGGAGTGAGGACGCCGACGAGGTTCTGCGCGACCTGCACCACCGGGCGCCAGGCCCGTCCGGCCAGCACACTCACCGGCTCGGCCGCCGTCACCGTGAGCACGGCGCCGGCGCTGACGATGCTGCCGACCGCGTTGCTGATGCGCACGCTGTACACCGCGCCCGCGTCCGTGGTGCCCAGCGCCGGCGTGGTGTAGCTGTCCGAGACCGCTCCGGTGATGTCGCCGCCGTTGCGACGCCACTGGTAGCTCAGCGGCGCGGTGCCGGTGGCCACGACACGGAACGTGGCTGTGGCACCGACAACGGCGCTGACCGACTGCGGCTGCGCTGCGATCTGCGGACCCACCGGCGCCGCCACCACCGTCAGCGTTGCCGTGGTGCTCGTGACGCTCCCTGCCGCGTTGGTCACGCGCACGGCAAAACGTGCGCCATCGTCGGTGAGCGCCAGTGCGGCGGTCGTGAAGCTTGGCGACGTGGCACCGCCGATCGCAGCACCTTCGCGCAACCACTGGTACCCGAGCGGCGCCGAGCCGCTTGCAACGACGGTGAAGGTCGCCGTCTGTCCCGCAGTGGCCGTGGCTGCGAGCGGTGCAGAGGCGATGGTCGGCGCGACGGGCGTCACCGCCAGCGCGACCTCGTCGCTCACGGCGGTGCCACCCGCATTGCTGACCACGACGCGCCAGCGCGCGCCGGTGTCGCCCAGGGTCAGGCCGGTCAGGCTGAGCGTCGGGCCGGTGGCGCCGGCCACCGGCACGCCGTTGCGCTGCCATTGGTAACCCAGGCCGGTGCCGCTGGCGGTGACGCTGAACGTGGCTGCGCCACCGTCGCTCACGCTCTGCGGCTGGGGCTGGGCCGTGATCACCGGTGCGGCAGGCGCAACCGGCGGCGCAGGCGGCACGGGGACGACCGGTGAAACCGGGGCCACCGGGGTTGCCGGCGCAGCATCCCCGCTGCCACCGCCACAGGCGACCAGTGTCGCGCCCAGCGCCAGACAAGCCGTCCACGCGCTGGCCGTGCGCATCCGCTGTCGAAGGTCCATCGAATCTCCCTGGGCGATGAGTCGTCTTGGCGACCCGTCATCGCTGCGTTAGGTTGCGGTGGCAACAATCTAGCCAGGGGTGCCCGGGCCGTCCGGCCGCTTAGCAATCACTAAACCTTCAGCTGCCCACTTCGTGCCACAGAAGCCCGCCACGCCGCCGCGCATCAGGCGCACCACCGTGCTGTCCTTGTCCGCCGTCGAACGCCTCATGGCCGAGGCGCTGGCCGGGCTGTCGCCGGGCCGCCGTGAGCCTCGGCGTCAGCAGCTGCTGGGTTTGCTGCAGGCCTTCCTCGATGCCGCGCGGCCCGCTGGCGGGCTGGCCCTCGATGCCCGCGGCCGGCCATGCGATCTGGCGCTCTTGCTGACCGAAGGTGCGCGCCTGGCGGCCGAAGGCGAAGGCGCCGAGCGGCTGTGGATCAAGCTGCGGCGGGCGCAGCCGATGGACCAGCGGCTGGCCGAGGCCACGCTGCACTTCTTCCGCCATGTCCTGGCGTGTCCGGGGCTCGATCTGCAGGATCTGGGCGCCATGGCCGGCGAACGGCACGCCGCGCTGCGCCGCATCGAAGACGTGGTGAAGGCCGCGCGCGATGACGTGCCGTCCGACATCCTCGGCGCCTTTGTGGCCCGCGCGGGCGAAGCGGCGCAGGTCACGGTGGCGCTGGCCGACTACGTACGCCACTACGGCAGGCTCCGGCTGGCCGCTGACGCCTTCGGCGTGCAACGACTCCACCTCCAACAGACCAGCCGCTACCGGCCAGTGCGCCTGGTGCCGTATGCCGTCCGCCTGCCCTTGCGCATGATGGCCGAGTGGTACCAGTGGGCGCGTTCGCCCGAGTTCGAGCTGCGCCTGCGCCCGCTTGACGCCAGCCTGCAGCCAGGCCCTGAGCGCGTGGTGAGGCTGCGCAAGCGCATGGTCAATGGCTTCGTCGTCATCGAAACCGACCCGGCGCATGAACCCGACCTCGTCCACGGCCTGCCGTTGCAAGACCCATCCGGTGCCGACCTTCGCTGGGAGGTCGAGTGGCGTCTCGGCTCGATCTTCAACGCCGCCGACCGCGACATGCTCGTCAGCTACGCGCCACTGGTCCGGCCAGAAGTGCAAGTCGAGGCCGCCTCGCTCAATGACTTCGAGGTCTCGGTCGGCGATTCGCCTGGCCTGCGGCGCACCGCCGAAGGCTGGCAACTCGACCGCACCTTGCTGCCGCGCGAGGTGCTCGCCATCCGGCTGCGCAGCCGGGCCCTGCGCGACGACGACGCCTTCCAGCTGGCGCCCACCGGCGAGTGGCGCTCGGTCAGTCCCTGAACTCCGGCGGCTGCTGCTGCGCAGGCGGATCGGTCGGCTCGCGCATCCACGCCTCCAGCAAGGTGTAGCCCACCGCCAGCACCACCGGCCCGACGAAGATGCCCACCAGGCCGAAGGCGAACAGGCCGCCGATGACGCCGGCGAAGATCAGGATCAGCGGCAGGTCGGCACCCAGCTTGATGAGCAGCGGCCGCACGACGTTGTCGATGGTGCCGACGAAGCCGGCCCACACCAGCAGCGCGATCGCCCAGCCCAGGCTGCCGTCGCCCCACCAGGCCCAGGCCGCGGCGCCCAGCAGCACCGGGATGGGCCCGATCTGCGCGATCGACAGCATGAACATCACGGCCGTCAGCAGCGTGGCCGCCGGCACGCCCGCGATGACGAGGCCGAGGCCGCCGAGCAGCGCCTGCACCAGCGCCGTGCCGCCCACGCCCAAGGCCACGCCGCGGATGGCGCCGCCAGCCAGCGTGACGGCGCCGTCGCCGCGCTCGCCGGCCAGGCGGCGCGCGAACAGGCGGATCTGCTGCGCCGCCTCTTCACCCTGGGCGTACATCACCGCCGCGATCAGCACCGTGAGCAGAAACTGCAGCAGCAGCACGCCGATGTTGCCGACCTCGGCCACGAACCAGCGCGTCAGGTCGCCGGCATAGGGGCTCAGGCGCGGCACCAGGTCGCGCAGGCCGAGCGCATTGAGTTGCGCCCACAGACCGTCGACCAGCGTGCCCACCACCGGCAGCGCGCGCAGCCACTCCGGGGCCACATCGGGCAGGTTCCAGGCGGCGGCCAGGCGCGCCCAGTCGATCAGGCGATCGGCGTTGCCCACGATGGTGGCGATGGCCAGCACCAGCGGCACCACGAACACCAGCAGCAGCAGCAGCGTCATCACCGTCACCGCCAGCCAGCGCCGGCCGCCGCAGTGGGCCTGCACGCGCAGCATCATCGGCCAGGTGGCCACCACCACCATCGTGGCCCAGATCGTGGGGCCCAGGAAGGGCCGCAGCACCCACAGCGACACGCCCAGCAGCAGACCGATGAAGAGCACGCCGAAGGTCAAGCGCGCCAGGTCGCGGCCGGGCGGGCGCAGGCTCACCGGCGCTTTTCCTCGTAGCGCGTCACGGCGTCGGCCTCGATGCGGTAGCCGCTGACGCCCATGTAGCTGTCGGTGCGCGGCGTCGTGAGCCGGCCGCTGATCCACACCGTGTCCATCGACTTGAAGCCCTTGGCCGGCGTCTTGGGCAGCACGTGGATGATCTGGTTGGCCGGCGGCGGCGGGCTGTGGATGCAGGCGCCGAAGTAGGGCACGAGCAGAAACTCCTTGAGGCCGTCGTTGGTGTCTTCCAGCGGCACCACGAAGCCGGGGATGCGCACCACCTGCCCCACGAGCTTGGGGTTGGTGGGCGCGGCGTCCCACACGGCGCGCATTCTCTTCAGCAGGGCCGCGGCGCGCGGGTCGCCGTCGTCGAGCAGCTGGAAGTTCAGGTCCTTGAAGTCCTTGAACGGGTCCCAGTCGGCGGGCACGAGCTCTTCCCACTGGATGGTGCGCGGCGCACCCGGCGCCGCAGCCGGCGTGGCCGGCAGCGGTGGCTTCATGGCCGGCACGCCGGTGGGGTTCTGGGCCTGCGACAGCACCGGCGCGCCCAGCACGGCAGCCAGCATCAGACGACGGGAGATCATGGGCATCAGGTACGCGGACTCAGGCCATCGGCCAGCGACAAGCGGTAGGCGCGCCATCCAGGCACGAGGCTGGCGAGCATACCCGCGGCCACGACGGCGCCGAACAGCCCCCACTGCGCCACGGTGGGCGCTGCGGCACTGAGCGTGATGCCGAACTCGCGCTGCAGCAGCGGCCCGGCGCCCAGCACCAGCGCCGCCGCCACGGCCGCGCCCAGCAGCGCGCCGGCCAGCGTGACCAGCGCGCCCTCGGCCGCCAGCAGCAAGAGCACGTGGCGCGGCCCGGCGCCCACGGCGCGCAGCACGGCCAGCTCGCGCCGGCGCTCGTTCAGGCCCGCCAGCACCACGGCCACCAGCGAGGCCAGGCTGACCACCGCCACGAGCACGCTGATGGCGAGCAAGCTCTGCTCGGCCGGGCCCACCACCTGCCAGAGCTCGTCGAGCGCCACCGCCGGCAGCACGGCCAGCAGCGCCTCGGCCTCGTACTCGGCGACGAAGCGCTGCACGTTGAACACCGCGACGCGGTTCTTCAGGCCCACCAGCGCCGCCGTCACCTGCTGGGGCGCGAGGTCGAACTTGCGCGCCGCCTCGGCCGGGATGCGCACGCCGGGGATCGGCGCGCCACCTGCCCAATCCAGATGGATGGCCTCCAGCGCCTCGAGGCTGACGTGCACGGTGCGGTCCACCGGCGTGCCGGTGCGCGCCAGCACGCCCACCACCGTGAACGGCTTGTCGGCGTGCTCGGCGGCCAGGGTGTCGCCGCCGCCGTGCGTGAGCGTGATGCGGGCGCCGGGCGCGTAGCCCAGCGCCTGCGCGATCTCGGCGCCGATGACGGCCTCGTAGAGCCCGTCCAGCGTGCCGGCGAAGGGCCGGCCGGCGGCAAAGGCCAGCGGCTGGCGGTCGCCGTACATGAAGCGCTCGAAGTAGGCGGGCGTGGTGCCCAGCACCGGGCGGCCGCGGTGCGAATCGCCCAGCGACAGCGGCACGACCCAGGCCACCGCGCGGTGGGCCTCGACGGCGCGGATGCTGTCCATCGACACGTTGTTGGTGGCGCCGCCGACGCGGAACACCGCGTACAGCATCAGCTGCACCGGGCTCGTGCGCGCGCCGACCACGAGGTCGGTGCCGCTGACGCTTTGCGCGAAGCCGGCGCGGATGTCGGTGCGCAGCCGCTCCAGGCCCAGCAGCAGCGCGGTGGCCAGCGCGATGCTCAGCACCACCAGCGCCAGCGTGCCGCGGCGGTTGAGGGCGCTGGCCACGGCGATGCGAAGCAGCGCCTTCATCGTTGTGCCCCGATGCTGAACAGCGCCTTCATGCCACCACCCCCACCGCAGCGCGGTTCAGCGCCGGCAGGTCCAGGCGCTGATCGAAACGCACCGCCAGGCGTTCGTCGTGGCTCACGAACACCAGCGTGCTGCCGGCGGCGGCGCAGGCATCCAGCAGCAGCGCCATGAAGTCGTCGCGCCGGGCGGCGTCGAGCGCCGAGGTGGGCTCGTCGGCGATCACGAGCTCGGGCCCGCCGATGAGCGCGCGCGCCGCGGCCACGCGCTGCTGCTGGCCCACGCTCAAGGCGTCTGCGCGGCGGCCGTGCAGATCAGCCCCCAGGCCCACGCGCTGCAGCAGCGCGGTGGCGGCAGCCAGCGGCCCGCCTTCGCAGCGCTGCGCGCGCAGGCCTGAGAAGCGCGTGGGCAGCAGCACGTTGTCGCGCACGCTCAGGTAGGGCAGCAGGTTGAACTGCTGGAAGATGACGCCGACGTGATCGGCCCGGCGCGCATCGCGGCGGCCGGCGGGCAGCGCGGCCCAGTCCTGGCCGAGCAGCTCGACGCGGCCCCGCCGCGCCAGCAGCACGCCGGCCATCAGGCCGAGCAGCGTGCTCTTGCCGCAGCCGCTGGGGCCGTGCAGGAAGTGGGTCTGGCCGGCCTGCAGAGCCAGCCGCTCGATGGCCAGGCACTCGGCCCCGCCGGGCCAGGCATAGTGGACATCGTGGAGTTGCAGCACGCGGCGGATGCTATCCGCCGGGGTGGCTGGCTTGGCGGGTCTGGAGGGATCGCCCCGGGCGCCCTCAGGCTGCCAGCGGCAGGTTCGGCCGGCCCTGCGCCGGGTGCGGCATCACCTGCAGTGCGGGTGCCGGATCCAGGTCTTCGAAGAACGCCTCGCTGCGCGGCTGCTCCCACACCGGCATCCGGGGGGCTTCGGCGCGGCGGCAGCGGTTTTCGGGGCGGTGCGCGATGGCCAGGGTGTGCAGGTCGGCGGTCATGGTGACTCCGGCGGTGAAGGCGGCGTGCAAGCATGTTGCGCGGGCCGTGTGGCAGCGCGATGAATCGGGGTGGCCCGGGCCGCCGCAGGCCCTTGCCGAACGTGCCCGAGTTCACAATCCGACGCATGCCCGCCACACTCGAAGGCCAGCTCGTCGTCGCCATCTCCTCGCGCGCCCTTTTCGATTTCGAAGAGGAGAACCGCCTCTTCGAGGCCGCCGACGACCGCGCCTACATGCAGCTGCAGCTGGCCCGGCTCGACCAGCCCGCGCGGCCGGGCGTGGCGTTTTCGCTGGTGCACAAGCTGCTGGCCTTCAACACCCCCGAGCGCGCCCGCGTCGAGGTGGTGATCCTGTCGCGCAACGACCCCGTCTCGGGCCTGCGCGTGTTCCGCTCGGCGCAGCACTACGGGCTGCCGGTGCAGCGCGGCGTGTTCACGCGCGGCGAGCCGCCTTGGCGCTACCTGCGGCCGCTGGCGGCGAACCTCTTCCTCAGCACCAACGAGGCCGATGTGCGCGAGGCGCTGCTCACCGGTGTGCCGGCGGCGCGTGTCTACCCCGACAGCGCGCGTGCCGGCGCCAACCACCCCGACGAGGTGCGCATCGCCTTCGACGGCGACGCGGTGCTGTTCTCCGACGAGGCCGAGCGCGTCTACCAGAGCCAGGGTCTGCCGGCGTTTCAGGACCACGAGCGCGAGCGTGCCGCCACGCCGCTGGCGCCGGGCCCCTTCAAGCCGCTGCTCGAGGCCCTGCACCGCCTGCAGCGCGAGCCCGGCCCGGGCGGCCTGCGGCTGCGCACGGCGCTCGTCACGGCACGCAGCGCACCGGCCCACGAGCGCGCCATCCGCACGCTGATGGACTGGCAGATCGACGTCGACGAGGCCATGTTCCTGGGCGGCCTGGCCAAGGGCAGCTTCCTGCGCGAGTTCGAGCCCGACTTCTTCTTCGACGACCAGACCGGTCACGTCGAAAACGCCGCGCCCCACGTGCCGGCGGGGCACGTGGCGCACGGGGTCAGCAACGGCGGCTGAGCGGGCGGCTCAGCGGCAGCGGCGCAGCGCCTGCAAGGCCGCCAGCCCTCCCAGCCACAGCGCCCAGGTCGCAGGCTCGGGCACCGGCGTGATCTCCAGGGCGATGAACTGCGTGAACTGCGCCGCGCCGAAGTTGTTGTCCGACACCAGGATGAGGGTCTGCTTGCCGCCGACCATGGGCCCGAGCGTGAGGCCCTCGATGTTGTCGAGCGCAAGCGCGCTGCCGTCGTCGTTGCGGAAGTCCGACAGGTCGGCCAGCAAGGTCTTGGTCACCGGCGTGTAGGACGCGGCGATCAGGCTGTCCAGGCCCGACACGTCGGTGGCGTTGCGCGCGTCCACATGGAACAGGCGGATCGTGTTGCCTGTCGGCAGCCCGTTCGGGCCGACACCCGGCGTGGCCGCGCCGACCGCGAACGAGCGCTCCACCGCGATGAACTCGCGCTCGCCGATGGCCAGCAGCTCCACCAGGCCGTTGGTGGTAAAGCCGCCAGCCGCCGCGGGCGGCAGCACCACCGGCGCCACCTCGTAGACCCACTCGGCACCGGCCGCGCCCGTGGCGAGATTGAAGGACGCGATGCGCGACGGCGAGCCGGCCGCGGTGCTGCTGGCCGGGCCGTCCTGAACGAGCGCGTTTTCGGTCGCGGTGTACAGCGTCAACCCGTCGGTCGACAGCGTCAGGCTCTCGAAGGCGAGGTTGTTGCGGATGCCGCGGTCACCCGGCGCCGTGCCGGCCACGCTGCCCGTGGGCGCAAAGCGGCCGGGCACGGCGAAGTCGCGCAGGTACACGCCGCTGGCGCTCATCTCGCGCACCGTGGGGTCCTGCAGGCCGGCCGCGGCGCGCTGGCCCTCGTTGCTCCACAGCAGCGTGCCGGTGGCGGGGTTGAAGCGCAGCGCCTCGGGGTCCACCGTGTTGAGCGGGAACGCCGAGCCATCGGGCCGCTGGATCGTGGTGACGGCCGTGAAGCTCACGCCCGCAAAGCCCGGGGTGCCCGAGCGCTGGAACTGCGACAGGTCCAGCGAGAGCTCATAGAAGCGGGCCGGCTGGAACTGGCTGCGGTCGTCGGCGATCGCCACGTAGCGGCCGCTCGCCGCGATGCGGTCGATGCCCGACAACCCGCCCACCGTGGTGCCGGCATAGACGGTGCCGCTGGGCACGATCTGCTGGCCGAGGTAGCCGAGCGTCTGCGCCGCGGCGCCCAGCGGCAGCGACAGCGCGGCCACGACGGCGAGCGCATGGAAGGGGTGGCGCGGACGGGTGCCGCGGGTCGACAGGGGGTTCATCGGGCTCTCCTCGAGGGGTTGTCGGGAGAGTGTCTCGACGGCCCGTGACAAGCGGCCGAGGCCGGCATGGGCCGGCTGGATGTTCAGACGTTGCCGGCCCAGGGCAGCAGTTCTTCTGGCGTGGGCTCGACGCGGTGCACACCGCCGAAGCCGAGCACGGCCCGCGCGGCCCGCAGGGCATCGAGCAGGCGCGCCGGGCGCTCGGCCAGCGCCACGCGGGTGCCGTCGTCCAGGCGCATCAGCAGCAGCACCAGCAGGCGGCCGGGCAGCAGCACGAGGCGGGGCGGTGGGCGGGTGGCGGCCATGGCCCCATGGTGCCCGCGGCACCGGCCGCACGAGAGCCAGAAATGACGGCGCCTGAGCCCGCTGTTCAGCGCCGCGCGAACACCGCCCAGGCCAGCGCACCCAGGGCCACGGCACCGGCCAGGAACCACCAGCGCGTGCGGCGGGCCGGCACCGGCGGCGCGGGGGGCGCAGGCGGCTCCAGCGCCAGGTCCACCGCTGCCGCCGGCTCGGTGGCAGGCAGCGTGATGTCGGGTTCGCTCGGCTCGGGCCGGTCGAAGCCGCTGCGGAGCTCCTGCAGCGTCTGCGGCCGCTGCTCGGGGCGCACCACGAGGCCGGCATCGATGGCGGCGAGGAAACTGGCCGAGTAGCGCCCGCGCGCCGCCACCTGCGCCGGCACCAGATCGTCGCGCACCAGGCGCGAGATCGACGGCATCGGCGCCTTGCCCATCGCGGCCGCGTACAGCACCGCGGCCAGCGAGTAGACGTCGCTCCAGGGCCCGGGCTTCATGGCGTGGCCGTGGTCGTACTGCTCCACCGGCGAATAGCCCGTCTTCAGGATCGAGGTGAGCTGCTGCGTGGCCTCGGCGGCCACGCGGCGGGCGGCGCCGAAGTCCAGCAGCACCGGGCGCGGCGCCTGCTCGAGGTAGTTGCCGGCGGCACGGTCATACAGCAGCAGGATGTTGTCGGGCGCGATGTCGCGGTGGACGATGGCGTGCTCGTGCAGCACCTCCAGCGCCTCCATCACCGGGTCGACGAGCTGGCGCAGCCACTTCTCGCTGGGCGGGGCGCCCAGGTCGGCGAGCCACTTCTTCAGCGTGATGCCGTCGTAGTAGGGCATGGCCATGTAGGCGGTGCCGTTGGCCTGCCAGAAGCGGTACACCTTCACCAGCGACGGGTGGTCGAAGCCGCCCAGCAGCCGCGCCTCGTTGATGAAGCTGGACATGCCCTTGCTGAAGCTCTCCTCGAAACGCGGCAGCCGCGGCACGACCTCGCCGTTGGGTGCGCGCGCGGCCAGCGTGGCCGGCAGGTATTCCTTGATGGCGACGCGGCGGTCGAGCTTGGTGTCGTGCGCGAGGTAGACGATGCTGTAGCCACCCACCCCCAGCACGCGCTCGAGCATGAACTCCTGCAGCAGGTAGCCCGGCGGCAGGTTCGAGTCGCGCTCGCGGCGCGGCACCAGCATGGTCTTCTGCTCGGCACGCTCGAAGGCGCCGTCGGCAGGGGCGGGGGCCGGGGCGGCGGGGGCTGCAGGCCGCTTCGGCGGACTGGGCTCGGTGGGGTCGAGGTCGGTCACTTGGCAGTCCTGGTGCAGTCGTGTCGCGCCAGCCCGCCGTCAGGGCTTGGCGCGGAAATCACCGCCCCAGGCGACGACGAGCTTGGCCGGATCGATGTGGCGGCGCCAGGCGGCGTTGAGCTGGGCCAGCGTGACGCGGGCCAGTGCGTCGTCGAGCTGCTGCTCGCGCTCGAAGCGGCGCTCGTGGTACAGGTTGCCGGCGAGCCGCCCGACCAGCACGCCGTCCTGGGCGCGCGCGAGCTGCCGGCTCTTCAGCAGGCCGGCGCGGCCTTGCTCGAGCTCGGCCTGCGTGAAGCCGTCGGCCAGCGAGCGTGCCAGCTCTTCCTGCAGCGCCTTCTCGACACGCGGCTGGTTCTGCGGCGCGAAGATGGCGGTGACGGTCCAGGTGGTGCCGAGGTCTTGCACCGGGAAATCGAACCAGCTGCGCACGTCGTAGCTGAGGCCTTCCTTCTCGCGGATGCGGGTCCACAGGCGCGAGTCGGTGTCGCGGCCGAACAGGTGGTTGGCCAGCAGCAGCGCCGGGTGGTCGGGGTGGCGGTCGTCGATGGGCAGCACCAGGCGCGCGGCCAGGTTGGCGTTGGCCTTGTCGGGCGTGGCCTCGACGAAGCGCTGCGCCGCCACCGGCGCCTGCGGCCGCGGCACGCGGGCCTGCGGCTCTGGGCCGCCGGCGGGCTGGCGCCAATCGCCGAAGGCCTTGGCCAGCGCACTGCGCACGGCGGCCACGTCCATGTCGCCCACCGCCGCGAACTCGCCGCGCTGCGCGCTGACGAAGCGGCGGTGGAAGGCCTTCACCTGATCGAGCGTGACGGCCTTGACCGCGGCCGCCTCTTCCTCGAAGCTGGCGACGTGGCGCAGGTCGCCCGCCGGCCAGCCGCTGCCATGGCGCTCGATGCGCTTGTCGACCACGGCGCTGGGGTCTTCGCGCGCTTCTTCCAGGCCCACGAGCCACTGGCTGCGCGCTTCTTCCAGCGGGCCGGCCTCGAAGGCCGGCTCGCGCAGCAGCCGGCCGATCAGCTCGATGAC
The DNA here is from genome assembly GCA_020248945.1 of Rubrivivax sp. Taxonomy (GTDB): domain Bacteria; phylum Pseudomonadota; class Gammaproteobacteria; order Burkholderiales; family Burkholderiaceae_C; genus Rubrivivax. Next base: position 5,592 of record JADCGQ010000009.1, on the reverse strand, counting down.
GGCCGGCAGGCGGTCGCGCCGCGTCACCACGGAGACGCTGATCGAATCGCCCGTGCCCGAGATCGACACCTGCGCCTGCAGTTCGTCGAAGCGGTCGGCGATCTGCTGCCGCGTGAGGCCCGCGCCGCCCTTGTCGATGAGCGCGCCGGCCAGTTGCGCCACCGTGCGCTGGCCGAACAGCGACTTCTCGGTGCCGTGGTGCAGCGCGAGCCGAAAGCGCACCGCGCGGCCGCGCGTGCCCTTGGGCAGCAGCGCGTAGCGCAGGCGTGTTGGGCCACTCACCTGGCCCGCCACGGTGCGCGCGTCGAGCGTCGCCGGGCGCGGGTCGAAGGACTCGGCCAACGCGGCCGCGGGGTCGCCCTTGTAGCCCTCGACCAGCCGCGCCACGTCGACCTTGGCCGGCGTCGGCGCCCGGTCGGCCGCGCGCACCGGCTCGTAGATGGCGACGCTGCGGTTGTCGCGCTTCAGAAAGGCGCGGGCGACGCGGTTGACGTCGTCCAGCGTGACCGCGCGCACGCGGTCACGGGCCAGGAAGTACAGGCGCCAGTCGCCCTGCGCGATGGCCTCGGACAGCGCCACGCCGATGCGCTCGGGGTCGGCGAAGCCGTTGTCCCAGTTGTTGAGCCAGGCCTGGCGCGCGCGCTGCAGTTCCTCGGCCGTGACGGGCTCGGTGGCCACGCCGTCGAGCACCGCCGTCATCGCGGCGCGGGCCGCGGCCATGTCCTGCCCCGGGGCGAGCGCGGCGCCGACGATCAGCGACGACGGCTCGGCCCAGGCCAGCGTGGCGCTGAAGGCCTGCGCCGCCTGGCCCTTCTCGACCACGCGCTTGTGCAGCCGGCCCCCGGGCGTGTCGCCGAGCACCTGGGCCAGCATCTGCGCCGCGGCGAAGTCGGGGTGCGGGCCGGGCGGCACGTGGTAGCCGATGTAGATGAGCGGCGCACCACCCACCCGCCGCACCGTGACGACGCGCTCGCCGTCCTGCGCCGGGTCGAGCGTGTAGGTGGGCTCGAGCACGCGCGTGGGCTTCGGGATGGCCCCGAAGCTCTGCTGCACCCAGGCCAGCACCTGGGCGGTGTCGAACTTGCCGGCGACGATGAGCGTGGCGTTGTCGGGCTGGTAGTAGCGGCGGTAGAAGGCCTGCAGCCGCGTGATGTCGACATTCTCGATGTCGGTGCGCGCGCCGATCGTGCTCTTGCCGTAGTTGTGCCAGTCGTACATGGTGCCCAGCAGGCGCTCGAACAGCACGCCGCCGGGGTTGTTCTCACCGGCCTCGAACTCGTTGCGCACCACCGTCATCTCGGTCTCGAGGTCACTCTTCGCGATGAAGCTGTTGACCATGATGTCGGCCTGCCAGCTGAGGTACCAGCGCAGGTTGGCGTCGTCGGCGGCGAAGCTGGCGAAGTAGTTGGTGCGGTCGGTCCAGGTGCTGCCGTTGGCACGCAGGCCGCGGCGCGCGAACTCGCCGAGCGCGTTTTTCGTCGTCGGCGTGCCCTTGAAGACCAGGTGCTCCAGCAGGTGCGCCATGCCGGTTTCGCCGTAGTTCTCGTGCCGGCTGCCGACGCGGTAAGTGACGTTGACGGTGGTGGTGGGCTTGCTGTCGTCGGGCACCAGCAGCACCTGCAGGCCGTTGGCCAGGCGGTACTCGGCGATGCCCTCGACGGTGGTCACGGCCACCGGGGCCGGGCCCTGCGACGACGGGCCCTGCGACGACGGTCCCTGGGCCGACGCCGCAGGGGCCGCGGCCCACAGGCAGAAAGCCAGCCCGATGGGCACGAGGCGTGAGAAAACAACGTTCAGTGCGCGCATGAGGCCAGTGTAGGGGGCTGCAGCCCCCGTCTCTCGGGGGGGGCGCCCCTCGAAACCGGCCGCGGTCACGCACGATTCATGCTTGCCCCGTGCAATGCGGGCCTGCGGTGCGCTGCAGGCCCATTTTTTTTCAACTGTCCACCAGGAGCATTTCAATGAACAAGACCATGAGCAAGACCCTCTGGGCCGCCACCGCGGCAGTCGCCTTTTCGCTGCCGGCCCAGGCCGTGACCATCGTCCAGTGGGACTTCGAAGGCAGCACCACGCCGGCCGATCTGATCGACTCGGGCACATCGCCCTCGGTGGCCGCCAGCCTGGGCAGCGGTACGGCCCTGGGCGTGCACGCCGGCTCGGCCACCGACTGGAGCACCCCGGCCGGCAACGGCTCGGCCAACTCGTTCAGCAGCAACACCTGGGCCGTGGGCGACTACTACCAGTTCAGCTTCAGCACCAGCGGCTTCACCGCCTTGCTGCTGAGCGTCGACCAGATCGGCAGCAACACTGGCCCGCGCGACTTCAGCCTGGGCTACAGCACCGACGGCGTCAGCTTCACGCCGTTCGCCAGCTACAACGTGGCCTCGGCGCCTTCGTGGAGCTCGACCACCTACAACCCGGTCCACACCTACAGCTTCGACCTCTCGGGCGTGAGCGCCCTCGACGACCAGGCCCTGGTGGTGATCCGGCTGAGCAACAGCAGCACGTTCGCCATCAACGGCGGCACGGTGGCCGCGGGCGGCACCGGGCGCGTCGACAACTTCACCGTGATGGCCACGCCGGTGCCCGAGGCCGGCACCGCCGCCATGCTGGCCGCGGGCCTGGCCGTGCTGGGCTTCGTCGCGCGCCGTCGCCGCGCCTGAGCCAGGGGCCCCTTGATGAACACCCCCTTTCGCACCCGCCTGCATCCGCTGGGCCGCGCCGCCCGCACCGCCCTGGCCGGCTCGCTGCTGACGCTGGCCGCCGGCGCCACGCTGGCGCAATCCATCGGCACGCTGCAAGGTACCGGGCATCTGTCGACGTTTGCGAACAGCAGCGTCAGCAACATCGCCGGCGTCGTCACGGCCGTGGCCAGCAACGGCTTCTGGTTCCAGGACAACGGTGACGGCAATCCGCTCACGTCCGACGCGCTCTTCGTGTTCCGCGGCAGCGCCAGCAAGCCGCTGGTCGGCGACGCCGTGCTCGTGACCGGCCAGCTGCAGGAGTTCCGCCCGGGCGGCAGCGCCACGAACCTGACGCTGACGCAGATCAACGCCACCGTCGCCGGCGGCCTGTTCACGGTGCAGACCAGCGGCAACGCGCTGCCGGCTGCGCGCATCATCGACACTGGCTTCCTGCCGCCCAGCGCCATTGCGGCGGCCGTGGGCAACGTCGAGACCGCGCCCGGCTACGTGCTGCAGCCCACGCTGTACAGCATGGACTTCTACGAAAGTCTCGAGGGCATGCGCGTGACGCTGCCCAGCGCGGTGAGCAGCGGCCCGCGCAACAGCTTCGGCGAGCTGACGCTGGTGCCGACCGCGGCGCTGTCGCAGCCCGGCGTGCTGCAGGCCTCGCGCGGCGGCGTCGTCATCGGCCCGGGCCAGTTCAACGGCATGCGCCTGCAGATCGACGACCGCCTGGCCGCCACGCCCGTGGCCAACAGCGGCGCGGTGCTGAGCAACGTGACGGGGGTGATGGACTACGCGTTCAGCAACTACGAGCTGCTCGTCACCAGCACGCCCACGGTGGTGAGCAACAACCTCACGCCCGAGGTCGCCACCATTCCCACGGGCCACTTCGGCCTGGCCAGCTACAACGTCGAGAACCTCGGCGGCAATGCGGCACCGGCACGCTTCACGGCCATCGCCAACCAGCTGGCCACCAACGTGGGGGCGCCGCACCTGATCAGCCTGCAGGAGATCCAGGACAACAACGGCGCCACCAACAACGGCATCGTCGCCGCCGACGTGACGCTGAACACCCTGGCCACGGCGCTGAACAGCGCCACCGGCCGCAGCTATGCCTGGGTGACGGTGAACGGCGTGAACAACGCTGACGGCGGCGAGCCCGGCGGCAACATCCGCCAGGCCTTCATGTACGACACCGCGCGCGTCAGCTTCGCCGGCGTGGTCGGCGGTGCGCTCGATGCCGTCAGCGCCATCGCCAGCCCCTCGGGCCAGATCGTGCTGAACCTGGGCGCCGGCCGCATCGACCCCACGAACCCCGCGTTCGCCAACAGCCGCAAGCCGCTGGTCACGGAGTTCACGGTCGACGGGCAGCAGATCATCGTCATCGCCAACCACTTCAACAGCAAGGGGGGCGACCAGCCGCTGTACGGCCCGGCCCAGCCGCCGGTGCGCAGCAGCGAGACGCAACGCCTGGCGCAGGCGCAGGCGGTGGCCTCGTTCGTGCAGGGCCTGCTGGCGATCAACCCGAACGCCAACATCGTGGTGACGGGCGACCTGAACGACTTCCAGTTCGCCGACTCGCTGGCACCGCTGGCCGCCGCGGGCCTGTTCAACCTGACCGACACGCTGCCCGAGAACGAGCGCTACACCTACGCGTTCGAGGGCAACCTGCAGGCGCTGGACCACACCTGGGTGTCGGCCAACCTGCGCAACGCCGGCGCGGTGTACGACATCGTGCACGCGAACTCGGAGTTCGTGTCGCAGGTGTCCGACCACGACCCGGTGCTGATGACGCTGGGCATGGTGCCGGCGCCGGTGCCCGAGCCGGCCACCTGGCTGATGATGGCGCTGGGCATGGCCGGGCTGGTGGCGCGCGCACGGCGGCGCTGAACACACGCGTCTGTTGTAGAGGCGAGCCCTCCGGCTTTATGGCCGGGGGGCATCAGCCGAGCAGACCGTCCATCCAGTCGTCGACACCTACCAGCCGGCCGCCTTGTACGAAGTCCATCACGCGTGCCATCGTGGCTTCTGGTTCCGCGCCATACACCGCGCGCAATGCAGCGGGATTGATGTGCACGACCTGGGTGAACATCGGCGCATTGCCTGAAGAGAACTCGCAGGCGCGCAACAGGCGCGCCGGATCGAACTCGTTCGTCAGCAGCACATAGTCGAAGGGGCGAATGTCCGACTTGGCACGGACATAGTCGGCGTACTCCGCCGGGAACTGGCGTTCACGATCAGCGCGAATGCTCCATTTGGCAGTGACGATGGTTCTTCGGTCGTCGCGCTTGCGCAAGATCGCGAGGTCGACCTTGATGGGCTTGTCGCCAACCCGGCTGTTGGCGAAGCCGGGTATTCCTGCCAGGGCACAGCGAGCACGTACGTCGAGCAATGAATCGACATCCGCAGCCTGAATGACCGCAGACAGCACATCTTCGAAGCCCTCCCCCACGAGGTTCTTTCGCTTGTTCTCCACCGCAATTAGCTCGCGAATCCGCTGAGTCAGAACGCGCCACTCGTCAGGCGATGGATCGACCGACAGCCGAGGTCCCAAGACGTCGCGAATGATCTCGATGATTGCGGGGTCTTCGCCGGGTTCAGGGAATTCGCGCCCCGCATAGGGCTGACGCTGGGCCGCCGCGCGGCGAATTAGGGTTTGATGCTGCTGCACCATGTACCGCGCATAGTCCTGCGCCGTGTGGCGAAAGAGCCAGTCGATTTCTGCCGACACCACCCGGGGCGCTGCCCGCATCTCGGTGGCCAACCAATCCACCGAACTTAAGCCTCACCCTTTGTACACCGCAGACGGATGTGGCTTGACGTGATGAGCCGGACGAGGCCGGGATCGACTGGGGATAAAGCGCTGCGCATTGGCGCCGAGCAAGCGCAACACGTCGGCGAGGGT
>JADCGQ010000089.1 GCA_020248945.1 Rubrivivax sp. | reverse complement strand
GCCAGCCAACTCGACGAACAGTCTGCCGTAGACCGGTCATTGAGCTCCGGCCCTGCGCCCGCCGCGACGTGAGTAACGTTAGTTCGAAGCGAACTCATCGCCCAAGATCGCGGCGAGGTCCTGGCGCTCGCCCAGCAGCCGGACCACATCCAGGTGATCTCCGCGTTCGAAGTAGCACCACAGCAGCGGGAACTTTGCGACCCGCCAGGTCCGAAGCCCTGGAATGCCAAGAAGCTTTCCGAGCGTCGGTGAACCGATGCCAGGGTCGAGTTCGATCTGGTCAAGCGCGGCGGTGGTGGCCTTGGCCACCTTCACAGCCACGCGGGTGCCACCCTCCTTGCGGTAGTAGCGGACCTCGCCCTGCTGGTCGCGCAGCGCCTGCGGGCGCAGAACCGCCGGCTTCAATCGATCTCGCCGCGAGCTATCGCCATCAGTTCCTTCTCGTCCGCCTTGGTGCGACGACGGCCGGGCCCGGATGCCAGCCCTTCTTCGATGAGGTCGCGAAGCTGCCTCTTGGCCTGCTCTTCCTGGTCGCGCCGGACCAAGTCGCGGATGTACTCGCTGGTGTTGCCATAGTTGCCGGCAGCGACCCGGTTGTCGATGTACTCGCGCATCGACTCGGGCAAGGCGAAACTCATGGTTTGTCGGCTCATGTGGGCATCTTGGGCGGTTTGACAACTGTTGTCAACTGCGCCGACTGGCCTTCTTCCAGTTCAATGTGTGCGGGAGCAGGTCTCGTCACGAACCAGACCGAGTTGCCTGGCCCGGCACGCGTTGGATCAGCGCAGCGGCGAACTTCTCGACGCCGAATCTCATCGTGCCGCGGAAATTGATGTGCGAGAAGTGCGCCGGGCCGATGCGGCGCAGCCAGTCGTCCTCGACTGGGATCCCGTCTCGCTTGAGCCTCTCGACCACCTCGTGCATACGGGCAGTGTTCCAGGCCAGCACGATGTTCGTCAGCAGGGCGTGTGAGCCGGAGATCGCCTTCATCTCGTCCCGCCGCCGGCCGCGTTCGGGCGCCACCTTGCCTGAGTACACGGCGCGCTGCAGCTGATGCACCGACTCGCCACGGTTCAGCAAGGTATGGATCTCGCGGCGGAAGTCCTCGATAGCGATGTAGTCGCACAGGAACACCGTTCGCAGCAGCCGGCCCAGGTGCTCCGCCGCCCGGTGCAGTGGATCCCCCTGGGCAGCCGACCCGAAGCGCTGCAATGCCAGCGTGGCGGAGACACGTCCCGAGCGGATTGACGCCGCCAGGCGAAGCAATTCATCCCAACCGCGTTCGATGGCGGCCAAAGACACGCGCCGAACGGTGACGACTTCCAAGCCATCGGGCACGGTGAATCCACGAGGCAGGTAGAGCTTTCGTTCGGCCAGGTCCCGCAGGCGGGGGCACAAGTCAAATCCCAGCAGCTTGGAGATGGCCATCGCCGGATTCGTGTAGCCGTGCGTGTCGACCGCCAGCAGCGAGATCCGAATCCGATCCGCCGCGCTGTTGTGCTGCTCGATGCCCTCGATGGCGACGCCGGCCTGTCGTTCGTTGAGCACGATGGGTTGGTCGTAGACGATGCCCCAGCGGTCGCGCACATGGGTGTAGAGGCCTGCGGCGTAGGTGCGCCGGCGTGGGTCCACACGGGCGTTCCACAGGTGGCGCGAAACGTCCAGCGACATCATGTCGGCTGATGCCTTGTCCCCGTTGCCCCACAGTGCCGCGATGGGGATCCGGCTCTGGAACTCGGCCACGCGCTCGTTGGCGCGGCGCAGGCGGCCACTTCCTTCCAAGGCGCGCATGGCCACAGTGACTTGTGTGGGCTCCAGACCAGGGATCATCGACGCCACGCCCTTGGCGTCCGCATCGGTACCGTGCGCCAGCAACGCGCCGTACAGGGCCACGAGTTCGCCGGTGGACTGCGCGCGGTGGCCGAGCAGCGCTTCGCTGTACCCGGTGGCGGCATCCACCTCCAACAGCATGTCCGGAAACTGTACGCTGCCAATCAAGTTGTAGATGGTCTCGCGTGTGCGCACCGGCTCGGCTTGATCCGGCAGTGCCGTGATCGCAGGCAGGTGGAGCATGCCGTCGGCGCCGATCTCGACCTTGCCGCGCCGCTGGGCCTCTGCCACCGCAGACATAGCGGCCATCAAGTTGGCCAGCAAGGGCTCCAGGAATTCGGCCGCCGACTTGGGCATGCCCAGCAACTCAACCTGCTCGTCCCGCTGCAAGACCCAATCCGCCGGCGGGATGAGCATCTGGTCTCGCTCCCGAAAACTCAGCGAGTGGTCCAGCCAGACACTGCCTCGGCGAAGGCTCTTGCGCAGCGACATCATCGTGCAGGCCTCGAACGCCCGAAACCCTGAGCGGGGGTCCAGATCGCGGACCAGGCCGTGCCAGGCTGTGCCTACATCCGGCAGCGGTACGCCCTCCTTCAGCTCGGTCACACCCTTGCGCTGCAGATCCGTCCAGGACTTCCACTGTTCGAAGCCCGGATCGCCGGGGCGGCCACCGAGGTCCAGATCTTTCAGCGCTCCCAGGCAAGCGCGCACGCGCTGGCTGTCTTCCGCCAAGGCCTTGCGAACCAAGGACAAGAAGCTGCCGCTGGCGGCTTCGCCGAGCTCGGCGAGCAGTTCTCTGGCTTCCAGGACTCTCGCCTGCCAAGTCTTCGTTTCGTCGTGCAGGACGGATCGCGCCTTGGCCGCCTGCTGGATCAGGCCTGTCGTGCCCCGGACACGGTTTGACTGGGCCTTGTCCGCCGCCTCGCGGAACAGTTGCTGGCTGCGCCGGCTGGTTTGCAAGATGGCGACATCGGTGAGTTCGAGCAGCGTCACCCGCAGGAAGCACACCAACTCGATCAGCTGGCGCGATGGCTTGATCTCCCGCGTCTTGACGGGGCGCCTGGCCTGGACCTGACGGGCATAGGCCTGCTGCTTTGCCAGCGACACGGCACTCAGGTTCCAGTCGTGGGCGCCGAGCTCTTTCAGGTAGCGGACCTTGTCGATGGTCTCCGCAAGGGTGCTCGGGCCGTGACGCTTGGACGGCGTCTTGAGCCACTCCAGGCACGTCGTGTCGGTGCCCGGCAGCGTGCTGTATGCGGCGTCGACAACCGTCTGCGCCGCTGCCGGTGGTACGGCGGCACTCACCGCGCTTAGGATCTGCGCCTCCACCGCGGCGAATGCATCTCGGGCCCAGTCCTGCAGGCGGCGCGCTCCTGGGATCAGGATGCGCCGCGTGAACAGCCAGTGGCTGGCCGACTGGACCAGGTCATCGGCGTGGGAGGCGTCGGCTGCTTGGGCCAGCAGGGCCGCGGTCAGCGCGGCTTCGTCGTCGATTTCAAGTTCGCGCAGGCCGAGGTAGGTCTTGGCCCAGAGCTGGTGCTTGAAGAGGGTCTGCCGGCGCTTGTAGATCGACCGCAGGCTGGCGATGGACGGCGGCGACACGGCCAGGACCTGGGCGGTGTGCCGGAGGAGGTTTCGGGGTAGAACATTGAATCCGTCCATGGGCCGGCCGGCCACGCGCATGAACATGAGCATCAGCGCGGCGGGCAGGCGGTGGTCGCTGCGGAACTGCTCTCGGATGGCAGCCACGTCCGCCGACGTGAGCGTGAAGAACTGCTCCCGGTCGAACTCACTCAGGCGAGGCGGCAAGGCCTCCTGGCCGACGAAGCGCAGGGCGAAGGCGGGCATGGCATTGGGCGGCGGCAGGTGGGCGGTCAATGTACCGCCATGGCCCCCGTCAACCCAGTCGGGAGCTCATCTTGCGAGGGCGGTGACCGCCGGGAACCCGCATGGATGCTGGGTTTCAGGCGAAAGCGCACCAATCTGCACGAAAAGTACGACTACCCCATGCCGGCCGTTCAGGTGCCGTCCCGCGAGGTGGAGGTGCGCGTGCGCAAACCCGCCGGCGGCCATGGTGGCCACCACTGAGCGCGCAGCGGCCTGGGCCGCCGGGGAGGCTCAGCGCCGCGACACGGACGGCTCGGGCCGGTGGGCCGGGCGGCGGTCGGCGACGGCGTCGACAGGCTCGTCGACGAGGCGGATGTTCTGCGCCAGATCACCCTTGGGGCCCTGCGTGAGCTCGTAGCTGACGCGGCAGCCCTGCTTCAGCGTGCGGAAGCCATCCATCTGCACAGCAGAGAAGTGCGCAAAGACGTCCGCTCCGCCGCCCTCGGGCTCGATGAAGCCGAAGCCTTTGGCATCGTTGAACCACTTGACTGTGCCGATTGCCATGCTGCCCCCTCAGAGCGCTTCAGAAACTGAAGGGCCATTCTGGGTACCGGGTGGGCAAGTGTCAATCTAAATTAACACCTAGAATGCTAAGGGCAGGTTGACACTTGGCGGGCGCCCGATCTCCGAAGCGCGTCAAGCGCCAACAAACCCCGGATCCGCCGTCAACTCCGTGGGCTGGCCCGCGCCGAACCGCGCGAGCATGTCGGCCCGAAGTCGACCTCGATCCCGCCCACCCCCACACGTGCAACGGGGAGCCCACTCGATAGAATGAGCCATGCCCGAGGAAACCCCGCCGACCCCGAAGCCGCCCGCGGTACCCCCGCGCGAGCCCGACGGCGTGGTGGTGGCCGAACGCAAGGCGGCGAAGACCAAGCCGCCGGCGCTGTACCAGGTGGTGATGCTCAACGACGACTACACGCCGATGGAGTTCGTCGTCATGGTGTTGCAGCGGTATTTCCACCGCGACATCGACACCGCCACGCACATCATGCTGCTCATCCATCACGACGGCCGTGGTGTCTGTGGCGTGTATCCGAAAGACGTCGCTGCGACCAAGGTCGAGCTGGTGCTCACGGCAGCCCGCCGTGAAGGGCACCCCCTGCAATGCATTATGGAGGCCGCATGATCGCCCAAGAGCTTGAAGTCAGCCTGCACATGGCCTTCGTCGAGGCGCGCCAGCAGCGCCACGAATTCATCACGGTCGAGCACCTTCTGATGGCCCTGCTGGACAACCCGTCCGCCGCCGAGGTGCTGCGTGCGTGTGCCGCCAACATCGAAGACCTGCGCAAGAGCCTGGCCACCTTCATCAAGGAAAACACGCCCACGGTGGGCGGTACCGAAGAGGTGGACACGCAGCCGACGCTGGGCTTCCAGCGCGTGATCCAGCGCGCCATCATGCACGTGCAGAGCACGGGCAGCGGCAAGAAAGAGGTCACTGGCGCCAACGTGCTGGTGGCCATCTTCGGCGAGAAGGACAGCCACGCCGTCTACTACCTGCACCAGCAGGGCGTGACGCGGCTGGACGTCGTCAACTTCATCGCCCACGGCATCAAGAAGTCCGATCCGCCCGAACCGACCAAGAGCAACGAGAGCAGCGGCCCCGAAGGTGAAAAGGAAGAAGGCGCCAGCGGCAACAACGACGCCAAGGGCTCGCCTCTGGAGCAGTTCACGCAGAACCTGAACCAGCTCGCACGCGACGGCAAGATCGATCCGCTGATCGGCCGCGAACACGAGGTCGAGCGCGTCATCCAGGTCCTCTGTCGCCGGCGCAAGAACAACCCATTGCTGGTGGGCGAAGCCGGCGTGGGCAAGACGGCTATCGCCGAGGGCCTGGCGTGGCGCATCACCCAGGGCGACGTGCCCGAGGTGCTGGGCGACGCCACCGTGTACTCGCTCGACATGGGCGCGCTGCTGGCCGGCACCAAGTACCGGGGTGATTTCGAGCAGCGCCTGAAAGGCGTGCTCAAGCAGCTGAAGGACCACCCGAACGCGGTGCTCTTCATCGACGAGATCCACACGCTCATCGGCGCGGGTGCGGCCAGCGGCGGCACGCTGGATGCCAGCAACCTGCTGAAGCCGGCGCTGAGCTCGGGCGCCATGAAGTGCATCGGCGCGACCACCTTCACCGAGTACCGCGGCATCTTCGAGAAGGACGCCGCGCTGTCACGCCGCTTCCAGAAGGTCGATGTCATCGAGCCCACCGTCGAGCAGACGGTCGAGATCCTGAAGGGCCTGAAGAGCCGTTTCGAAGAGCACCACAGCGTCAAGTACGCGGCCGGCGCGCTGCAGGCGGCGGCCGAGCTGTCGGCCAAGTACATCAACGACCGCCACCTGCCCGACAAGGCCATCGACGTCATCGACGAAGCCGGCGCCGCGCAGCGCATCCTGCCGGCGGCCAAGCGCAAGAAGACCATCACGCGCAGCGAGGTCGAGGAGATCGTCGCCAAGATCGCCCGCATTCCGCCGCAGAGCGTGAACTCCGACGACCGCGGCAAGCTCAAGAGCCTGGACCGCGACCTGAAGAGCGTCGTCTTCGGCCAGGACCCGGCCATCGACGCACTGGCCGCCGCCATCAAGATGGCCCGCTCAGGCCTGGGCAAGCCCGACAAGCCGATCGGCAGCTTCCTGTTCAGCGGCCCCACGGGCGTCGGCAAGACCGAGGTCGCCAAGCAACTGGCCTACGTGCTGGGCATCGACCTGATCCGCTTCGACATGAGCGAGTACATGGAGCGCCACGCCGTGAGCCGCCTGATCGGCGCGCCCCCGGGCTACGTCGGTTTCGACCAGGGCGGCCTGCTGACGGAAGCCGTGACCAAGAAGCCCCACTCGGTGCTGCTGCTCGACGAGATCGAGAAGGCGCACCCGGACGTCTTCAACGTGCTGCTGCAGGTGATGGACCACGGCACGCTGACCGACAACAACGGCCGCAAGTCCGACTTCCGCAACGTGATCATCATCATGACCACGAACGCGGGCGCCGAGACGATGAACAAGTCGACCATCGGCTTCACGACCAAGCGCGAGCAGGGCGACGAAATGGGCGACATCAAGCGCCTGTTCACGCCCGAGTTCCGCAACCGGCTCGACGCCATCGTGAACTTCCGTGCGCTCGACGAGGAGATCATCCTGCGCGTCGTCGACAAGTTCCTGCTGCAGCTCGAGAGCCAGCTCGCCGAGAAGAAGGTGGAGGTCACCTTCACCGACGTGCTGCGCAAGCACCTGGCCAAGACGGGCTTCGACCCGCTGATGGGTGCACGCCCGATGCAGCGCCTGATCCAGGACACAATCCGCCGCGCGCTGGCCGACGAGCTGCTGTTCGGCCGCCTGGTCGACGGCGGCCGCCTGACGGTGGACCTCGACGACAAGGGCGAGGTGTTGCTGGACATCCAGCCGCCGAAGAAGAGCGACAAGCCGAAGGCCGAGACGACGCCGGCCTGAGCCTGGCAAGCCCCGGCGGCGGCTCTCAGCCGCCGCGCCGGGGCGGCGTGTCCTCGGCCGGGTCCTGCCGGTAGTAGCGCGCCAGCAGCGCGTACAGCGTCGGGTGCTCGGTACGCACCCTCAGCGGGTCGACGAAGAAGCTCTCGCTGGCCACCGCGAAGAACTCTTCCGGTGCCGTGGCGCCGTAGGGGTCGAGCACGGTGGCCTCCTCGTGCTCGACACGCTGAACGAAGCGCTCGTACTCGTCATCGAGCACACGGCACCAGCTGTCGCGGCCGATGCCCGGGGGCAGCAGTGGCACGCCGTCGGGCAGGCCGTCGGCCATGTCCAGCACGTGCGCGAACTCGTGGATGACGACGTTGTACCCCTGCTCGGCACTCTGGCCGGCGCGGCGCACGTCGGGCCACACCAGCATCATCGGTCCGCCTTCCATGGCCTCGCCGGCCAGCGGTTCGTCGTACTCGTGCACCACCCCGTCGTCGTCGGCCTGGCTGCGGCGCGCCACCACGGGCTCGGGGTGCACGACGATGCCGACGAAGCCGTCATAGTGCTCCAGCCCCAGGCGAAGCACCGGCAACGCGGCCTGGGCGGCAATCGACACTGCCAGTGCATTGGTGAGCTTCAGGCCGCCGGTGCAGTCGAACTCCTTGCGGTCGAGGAACAGGCTCGTCAGGCGCCGCAGTTCTGCGGCGTCGGCCGGTTCGCGGCGCTGCAGGAACGGGTAGCGGATGAGGGTGCGCTTCCAGAGGTCGTCCGGGATGGCGCGGCGCTGCACGGCAGAGCGTTCGCGTGCCGTTTGCCAACCGCGCCAGAGCCGGCCGAGCATGGTGCGTCAGGACGTCGGGGTTTCAGGGCTGCGCCGGGCCGGCCGGCGCCACGCGCTCGAAACCGTCGCGCGTGAGACGCAGCACCTCGGCGCGCTGGCCCTGGTCGAGGTCCCAGTCGCTGAGCACGTGGCGCTTGTAGCCCGGCGCCATGGATTGGCTGCCCGGCCGGTGGGTGTGGCCGTGCACGAGCTCGCGTGCGCCCATGCCGTGCATCCACTTCACGGCCTCGGCGGTGTCGACATCGGCGGCACTGTCGCCGTCGAACTCGCGCCGGGTGCGGCTGGCCTGGCGGATGTCGGCGGCGATGCGCAAGCGCTCGGCGAGCGGGCGGGCCAGGAAGCCCTCGCGCCAGGACTCGGACCTCACCTCGGCGCGAAAGGTCTGGTAGGGCTTGTCGTCCAGGCACAAGGCGTCGCCGTGGCTCAGCAGCACACGCTGGCCCCAGGCATCAAGCAAGGTGGGGTCGGGCAGGGCGCGCAGACCGGCCTCGCGCCACAGGCGCGGGCCGGCCAGGAAGTCGCGGTTGCCCACCATGAAGGCCAGCTCGCGGTGGCTGGCGGCCTCGGCCATGGTGGCCACGCAGGCAGCCTCGAAGGGGCGGTCGATCAGTTCGTCGCCGACCCAGAGCTCGAACAGGTCGCCGAGCATCACCACGCAGTCGGCGGGTGTGTGGCGCAGATGGGCGGCCCAGGCTGCGGTGGTGCGGGGCATGGCCTCGCACAGGTGCAGGTCGGAGATGAAGTCGATCGCCCGCCACTCGCCAGGGACGGCCATCTCGAAGAAGGCCGGCAGCGGGAGCGAACCGCTGCGCACGGGCATCAGCCGATCTCGACGACGCGCGTGATCAGCACGTCGTCCACCGGCACGTCGTCGTGGAAGCCCTTGCGGCCGGTGCGCACCTTCTCGATGGTGTCGACCACGTCCATGCCGGCCACGACCTTGCCGAAGACGGCGTAGCCCCAGCCCTGGGCGCTTTCGCTCTTGAAGTCGAGGAAGCCGTTGTCGGTGGTGTTGATGAAGAACTGCGCCGTGGCCGAGTGCGGATCGGAGGTGCGCGCCATCGCCAGCGTGTAGTGCTTGTTCTTCAGGCCGTTGGAGGCCTCGTTGCGGATGGGCGCGAGCGTGCCCTTCTGCTTCATGCCGGGCTCGAAGCCGCCGCCCTGGAGCATGAAGCCCTTGATGACGCGGTGGAACACCGTGCCGTCGTAGTGACCGGCCTTGACGTAGGCCAGGAAGTTGGCGGTCGACACGGGCGCGGCCACGTCGTCGAGTTCGATGCGCAGGGTGCCTGCGCTGGTGTCCATCTGCACGGTCTTGGTCATGTCATTTCTCCACGGAAGTCTTGTTGATGGTGATCGGCGTGATCGGCACGTTCTGGTGCATGCCCTGCGCCTGCGTCGGCACGGCCCTGATGCGGTCGACGACGTCCATGCCCTCGATGACACGGCCGAACACGGCGTAGCCGCCGCCGAAGCTGTCCAGGCGCGGGTTGTCGGCAACGTTGATGAAGAACTGCGCCGTGGCCGAATCGGGGTTGCTGGTGCGCGCCATGGCCAGCGTGCCGCGCACGTTGCTCAGGCCGTTGCCGGCCTCGAGCTTGATCGGCGCCTTGGTGGGCTTTTCGCGCAGGCGCGCGTCCATGCCGCCGCCCTGGATCATGAAGCCGTCGATGACACGGTGGAATACCGTGCCGTCGTAGTGGCCCGACCTCACGTAGCCGAGGAAGTTGGCCACCGTGCCAGGCGCCTTGGCTGCGTCGAGCTCGATGACGATGTCGCCGGCGGAAGTCGCCATCCGCACCTTCTGCGCCCAGGCGAAGGAGGGCGCAGTCAGCGAAGCCAGCACGAGGCCGGCAGCCAGCAGGGGGCGGAGCAGTGCGTTCATCGGTCGGCGCGGCGGGGCCGCAGGGGAGTGGCGAAAGCGGCGCGCAGTCTACCGGGCTGCCGGTACCAGCAGCTCGCGCACGGCTTGCAGGCGGCGCGCCAGTCGTGGCTCCAGCGGCGCTGCTGCACCCAACTGCTCCCAGGCGGCCACCGCCAGCATCAGGTGCACCTCGGCCAGGTTGGCGCGGGCGGCGCGGTGGCCGGGGTCGTTGCGCAGCGCGGCCTCGAGCGCCATGCGCGCGGCATCCAGCCGGCCGGCGCGCGCATGCAGCAGGCCGAGGTTGTTGAAGGGCTCGGGCAGCTCCGGGAACTCCTGCGCGATGCGTGTGAAGACCTCGGCGGCTTCGGCGTCGCGCCGCAGCTCCATCAGCGCCACACCGTGCACGAAGCGCGTCTGCGCATCGCGCGGGCTCGCCAGCAGCGCCTGCTCGGTGCGCTGCAGCGCCTCGGCGCTGCGGCCGGCGGCCAGCAGGGCCGTCACGTCTTCGGCCAGCCCGGCCCGTGCGGGTGCGGCGGCCAGTACCAAGGCAGCGGCCAGGGCCAGGATGGCCCGCATGGGGCACTGCCGGAAGATCGACGCGCGCGAGGGGTGCAAGGAGAGGGCCGCCGCTATACTGAAAATCGATTCTATGTGGGGCCCTCGTCGGGCCCCATGTCGCCTCTGCCCGGTAGCCTTTCACGACGCGATGACGCTGCACATCCACAACACCCTCACGCGCCGGCTCGAAGCCTTCGAGCCCCTGGAACCTGGCCACGTGCGGATGTACGTCTGCGGCATCACCGTGTACGACCGCTGCCATCTGGGCCATGCGCGCATGGTGCTGTCCTTCGATGCCGTCTACCGCTGGCTGCGCGCCCGCGGCTGGCGCGTGACCTACGTGCGCAACATCACCGACATCGACGACAAGATCATCCGTCGCGCGCTCGAGCGCGGGCTGACGATCCGCGCCCTCACCGACGAGATGATCGCGCTGATGCACGCCGACTTCGACGCGCTGAAGCTGCTGCGCCCGACGCACGAGCCGCGCGCGACCGAGTTCGTGCCGCAGATGCTGGGCCTGATCGGCCGGCTCGAGGAGAACGGCCTGGCCTACCGCGTGCCGAACGTCGAGGGTGGGGGCGAGGACGGCGGCGACGTCAACTTCGCCGTGCGCAAGCTGCCGGGCTACGGCAAGCTCAGCGGCAAGAGCCTGGACGAGCTGCGCGCCGGCGAGCGCGTGGCCGTGGCCACCGGCAAGGACGACCCGCTGGACTTCGTGCTCTGGAAGGCCGCCAAGCCCAGCGAGCCGCCCGATGCGCAGTGGGACAGCCCTTACGGCCGCGGCCGCCCGGGCTGGCACATCGAGTGCTCGGCCATGGGCGAGGCCTTGCTGGGTGCGCCCTTCGACGTCCACGGTGGCGGCCTCGACCTGATCTTCCCGCACCACGAGAACGAGATCGCGCAGAGCGAAGGCGCCCAGGGTCCGCACGGGCCTGGCTTCGTGCGCACCTGGATGCACAACGGCTTCCTCAACGTCGACGACACCAAGATGTCGAAGTCGCTGGGCAACTTCTTCACCATCTCCGACGTGCTGAAGAAGTTCGACGGCGAGAGCCTGCGCTTCTTCATGCTGCGCACGCACTACCGCAGCCCGTTCAACTTCAGCGACACCGTGCTCGACGAGGCCCGCACCGCGCTGCGCCGGCTGTACACCGCGCTCGCATTGGCCGGCAGCCCGCCGGCGCTGGCCGCCATCGACTGGCAAGAGCCGCGCGCCGCGGCCTTTGCCGCCGCGATGGACGACGACTTCAACACCCCTGGCGCGCTGGCGGTGCTGTTCGACCTGGCCGGCAGCGTGAACCGGGGCGCGCTGGCCGATGCGCCGATGCTGCGCGCGCTGGCCGGCGTGCTCGGCCTGCTCGAGCAAAGCCCGCAGCAGTGGCTGCAAGGTGGCGCCGGCGAGGCCGTCGACGAGGCCTGGGTGGCCGAGCGCATCGCCGCCCGTGCGGCGGCCAAGAAGGCACGCGACTTCGCCGCCGCCGACGGCATCCGCGACGAACTGGCCGCGCGCGGCATCGTGCTGAAAGACAGCCCTCAGGGCACGACCTGGGTGCGCGCCTGATGGCAGCCGTGCGCAGCGCAGCGGCCGAGCCGCCCGGCTCACCGCATTACTGGGACGACGCCTGCAAGCACCTCGCCCGCCGCGACCGCGTGCTGAAGAAGCTGATTCCGCTGTTCGGCGAAGCCCGTCTGGCCAGCCGCGGTGACGCCTTCACGACGCTGGCGCGCAGCATCATCGGCCAGCAGATCAGCGTGAAGGCGGCGCAGTCGGTGTGGGAACGGTTCGCCCTGGCCGTGAGCGGCGCGCCCGGCATTGACAAGCGCCGCGTCTCGCCGAAAGCCGTGCTCGCGCTCGACACGCCGGCCTTGCGTGCGGCGGGTCTGTCGGCGCGCAAGTGCGAGTACCTGCAAGACCTCGCGCAGCACTTCGCCGACGGGCGCTCCAAGCCGGCGAAATGGGGCGAGATGGACGACGAGGCCATCATTGCCGAGCTCGTGGCCATCCGCGGCATCGGCCGCTGGACGGCCGAGATGTTCCTGATCTTCCACCTGCTGCGGCCCGACGTGCTGCCGCTCGACGACCTCGGGCTGCTCAAGGGCATCAGCCTCAATTACTTCAGCGGCGAGCCAGTGTCGCGCGCCGAGGCGCGCGACGTGGCCGAGGCCTGGGCACCGTACCGCTCGGTCGCAACTTGGTACATTTGGCGCAGCCTGGACCCGCTCCCCGTGGAGTACTGAAGAACGCGATGAGCAAACGACACTTCCTCGAGTTCGAGAACCCGATCGCCGAGCTCGAGTCCAAGATCGAAGAGCTGCGCTACGTGCAGACGGAGTCGGCCGTCGACATCTCCGACGAGATCGACCGCCTGAGCCAGAAGAGCCAGCAGCTCACGCGCGACATCTACGCCAACCTGTCGCCCTGGCAAGTGACGCAGATCGCGCGCCACCCGCAGCGGCCCTACACGCTGGACTACGTGAACGAGGTCTTCACCGACTTCCACGAGCTGCACGGCGACCGTCACTACGCCGATGACCTGTCCATCGTCGGCGGGCTGGCGCGCTTCAACGGCCAGCCCTGCATGGTGGTGGGCCACCAGAAGGGCCGCGACACGAAGGAGCGCACGCTGCGCAACTTCGGCATGAGCCGCCCCGAGGGCTACCGCAAGGCCCTGCGCCTGATGAAGCTGGCCGAGAAGTTCGGCCTGCCGGTGTTCACCTTCGTCGACACGCCCGGCGCCTACCCCGGCATCGGGGCCGAGGAGCGCGGCCAGTCCGAGGCCATCGGCCGCAACATCTTCGAGATGGCGCAGCTCGAGGTGCCCATCGTCAGCACCATCATCGGCGAAGGCGGCTCCGGCGGCGCGCTGGCCATCAGCGTGGCCGACCAGGTGCTGATGCTGCAATACAGCGTCTACTCGGTGATCTCGCCCGAGGGCTGCGCCAGCATCCTGTGGAAGACGGCCGAGCGTGCCTCTGACGCCGCTGAGGCGCTGGGCATCACCGCGCACCGGCTCAAGGCGCTGGGGCTGGTGGACAAGATCGTCAGCGAGCCCGTCGGCGGCGCCCACCGCGACGTGCCGTGGATGTCGGCCCAGCTCAAGCGCGCGCTCAACGACGCGCTGCGCCAGGTGAGCGACCTCAAGCCCAAAGACCTGGTGGCGCGCCGCTACGAGCGGCTGCGCAGCTACGGCCGCTTCACGGACAGCAAGGAACACTGAGTTGGCAGCCCCGCCGCGCGTGGCCGTGGCCACCAGTGGCGGGCGCGACTCGACGGCACTGCTGCACTGCACGCTGGCACAGGCCCGGCCGCTGGGCATCGAGGTCCTTGCGCTGCATGTGCACCATGGGCTGATGCCGCAGGCCGATGGGTGGCAGGCGCAGGTGCAGCGCCAGGCGCAACGCTGGGGCGCGGGCTTCGCCAGCGAGCAGCTGGCCGGCGCGCCGGCCAAGGGCGACAGTGTCGAGGCCTGGGCTCGCCAGGGGCGCTACGCCGCACTGGCGCGGCTGGCCCACTCCCACGGCTGCGGCCTCGTGCTGCTGGCTCACCACCGCCGCGACCAGGCAGAGACCTGGCTGCTGCAGGCGCTGCGCGGCGCCGGCAGTGCCGGCCTGAGCGCCATGCCGCGGCGCGCCGAGCGCGATGGCCTGGTCTGGTGCCGCCCCTGGCTGGAGCAACCGCGCGAGGTCATCGAGGCCTACGTGCGCCGCCACCGCCTGCGCGTGGTGGAGGACGCCAGCAACCTCGATCCGCGCTACGGCCGCGGCCGGCTGCGCGGCAGCGTCTGGCCCGTGCTGCAGGGGGCCTTCCCGCAGGTCGACACCGTGCTGGCGATGGCCGCGCGCCATGCCCAGGCCGCACAGGCCTTGGCCGAGGAGGCGGCTACCGCCGACGCAGCCCTGGTGCAGGCCGGCGATGCCTTGCGCCTGGCGCCCTGGCTCGCCTTGCCCCCGGCGCGCCGCGCCAACGTGCTGCGCGCCTGGTTGCAGCAGCGGCTGGGGCAGGGCGCACCGCAGACGCTGGTCGAGCGGCTGCTGGCCGAAGCCCCGGGCGTCGGCCCCGCAAGCTGGCCGGCACCGGGTGCGGCCGTGCAGCGTCGGCGCGGCGAGTTGCGTGTGCGTCCCGACACGGCGCCGACAGGCCGCCGTCAGCGCCCGTCCTAGAATCACGGGTTTTCGCCTAGACGCGGCCATGGCCGGCGCGCCGGGCGCGTCCACAGCTTCCTTCACGACTCGGCGCGAGCCATGGCATTGATCGTTCACAAGTACGGTGGCACCAGCATGGGCTCCACCGAGCGCATCCGCAGCGTCGCGCAGCGCGTGGCCAAGTGGGTGCGCGCCGGCCACCAGATCGTCGTCGTGCCCTCGGCGATGAGTGGCGAGACCAACCGGCTGCTCGGCCTGGCCAAGGAGCTCATGCCCCAGGTCAACACCGCCGAGGCCATGCGCGAGCTCGACGCCCTGGCCGCTACTGGCGAGCAGGTGAGCGTGGGCCTGCTGGCGCTGGCGCTGCAGGCGCAGGGCCTGCAGGCCGTGAGCTACGGCGGCTGGCAGGTACCGATCCGCACCGACAGCGCCTACACCAAGGCCCGCATCACGAGCATCGACGACACCCGCGTGCGAGCCGATCTCGCCGCCGGCAAGGTGGTGGTGATCACGGGCTTCCAGGGCATCGACGACCAGGGCCACGTCACCACGCTCGGCCGTGGCGGCAGCGACACCAGCGCGGTGGCCGTGGCCGCGGCCCTGAAGGCCGCCGAGTGCCTGATCTACACCGACGTCGACGGTGTCTACACCACCGACCCGCGCATCGTGCCCGAGGCGCGGCGGCTTTCCACCATCAGCTTCGAAGAGATGCTGGAGTTGGCCAGCCAGGGCAGCAAGGTGCTGCAGATCCGCTCGGTCGAGTTCGCTGGCAAGTACCGAGTGCCCACGCGCGTGCTCTCCAGCTTCACGCCCTGGGACATTCCGCTCGACGAAGAAGCCGTCTCGGGCACGCTGATCACTTTCGAGGAAGACGAGAAGATGGAACAAGCCGTGGTGGCCGGCATCGCGTTCAACCGCGACGAGGCCAAGATCTCGATCATCGGCGTGCCCGACAAGCCCGGCATCGCCTACCAGCTGCTGGGCCCGGTGGCCGACGCCAACATCGACGTCGACGTCATCATCCAGAACGTCAGCCACGATGGCCGCACCGACTTCAGCTTCACCGTGCACCGCAACGACTACGCGCGCGCACTCGACCTGCTGAAGGCGAAGGTGCTGCCTGCCGTGGGCGCGGCCGACGTGCGCGGCGACGCGAAGATCTGCAAGGTCTCGATCGTCGGCATCGGCATGAAGAGCCACGTCGGCGTGGCCGCGACGATGTTCCGCACGCTGTCGGAAGAGGGCATCAACATCCAGATGATCACCACCAGCGAGATCAAGACCAGCGTCGTGATCGACGAGAAGTACATGGAGCTCGCGGTGCGCGCGCTGCACAAGGCCTTCGGGCTGGAACGACCCGCGGCCTGAGCCCGATCGACACGCGTGTTCTGCAGCTAGAATGCGCGCCACTTCGCCGGAGTCGTGACCGAGTGGCCGAAGGTGCTCCCCTGCTAAGGGAGTATTCGCCAAAAGCGAATCGAGGGTTCGAATCCCTCCGACTCCGCCAGTGATCGTTCTGGTGATCAAGGGCCCCGCACGGGGCCCTTTTTCATGCCGGCGCCAAAGGCGTGACCCCGAGGGCCACCGCCAGCGCCTGCACCGACGCCGGCGCGCTGCCCTCGGCCTTGTTGTTGATGGTCACGAACACGCGGTGGCCGGCGTCCAGCGTGGCCCGCATCACGCGGGCCAGCGTCTGACGGGTGGGCTCGTCTTCGGCCTGCAGGCGATCGAACGGGGCCCAGCGGTCGCGCGCCTCGGCATAGCGCTGGCCGCGCTGCAGGTTCCAGCGGCAGACCAGGTCACCGGGCCAGGTGGCGCGCAGCATCGGCAATTGCGCGTCGATGGCGGGCATGCGGTCGTGCAGGCCCAGCGTGTAGCGCACGCCGTGGGCGCGCAGCAGGGCGGCCAGTTCGGGCGTCAGCAGGGCCGGATCGCGCAGTTCGAGCGCCAGCAGCGCCTCGGGCGCCCACGTCGCCAAGGGTGCACGCATCGCGTTCACGCAGACGGCCAGGCGGGCGTGCAGCGCGGCCGGATCGCGCAGCCAGCGCGCGGGCAGCGGCGAGATCTGCAGCACAAGAACACCCAACTTGGGGCCCAGACCCTGGGCTGCGGCCGCGGCCACGGTGTCGGCGGCCAGCCCGGGATCGAGGAAGCCGGGGTTGTCGCCCAGCGGGGCGGCGTTGTCGGCGTCGCGGCGCTGGGCGTCGGTCAGCAGTGCAGGGGCCTTGACGACGAAGCGGAAGCCCTCGGGCACCTGTGCGGCCAGCCGTGCGTACTCGGCCTGCGCCAGCGGCCGGTAGAAGGCCCGGTCCAGGCTCACGGCGCGCAGCAGCGGGTGCCTGGCGTAGGCCGGCAGGCCGGCGCGCGAGAGCAGGGCCTCGGGGTAGGTGCGGTCCCAGACCTGCCCGGCCCAGCCCGGGAAGTGCCACGACGAGGTGCCCAGGTGCAGCCTGCCCTGCCAGCGCAACTGCAGTTGCTCAGCCAAGGTGCATAGCGCTCGGTTGGCAGGAGCCGCGGCCACGCCGCCCGCCGGTGCAATGCCATCGGTCTCGAACAGGCTGGGCTGGCTCACGACCCGATTGTGCGATCGCCATGGGCACGAATGCCGCCTGCGCCGCCCTCACAATCCGCGCCCGAGGAGACCCACACCATGACCCAGAGCCCCGCGACCGAGGACCCGTTCTCCGACATCGCCATCGCGCGCCGCGCCACGCTCAAGCCCGTGGTCGAACTGGCACAGAGCCGCCTGGGCATCGCCGCCGAGCACGTGCTGCCCTTCGGCCACCACCGCGCCAAGCTCTCGCTGCCTTTCGTCAACAGCCTCGAGGGCCGACCCGAGGGCAAGCTGATCCTCGTCACCGCCATCAGCCCCACGCCGGCCGGCGAGGGCAAGACCACCACCACGGTGGGCCTGGGCGATGCGCTCAACCACATCGGCAAGAAGGCGCTGATCGCCCTGCGCGAGCCCTCGCTCGGCCCGGTGTTCGGCTTGAAGGGCGGCGCCACCGGTGGCGGCCGTGCGCAGGTGGTGCCGATGGAGGACATCAACCTGCACTTCAACGGCGACTTCCACGCCGTGGCCGCCGCCCACAACCTGCTGGCGGCCACGCTCGACAACCATATCCACCACGGCAATCCGCTCGACATCGACACGCGGCGCATCGCGCTCAAGCGCGTGATGGACATGAACGACCGCGCGCTGCGCCACATCACGGTGGGCCTGGGCGGCCCTGGCAACGGTTTCGTGCGCGAAGACGGCTTCGACATCGTCGTGGCCTCCGAGGTGATGGCCATCCTGTGCCTGGCCACGTCGGTGGCCGATCTGAAGCAACGCCTGGCGCGCATCGTCGTGGCCGAAACGCGCGGCCGCAAAGCCGTGACGGCGGCCGATCTCAAGGTGCACGGCGCCATGGCCGTGCTGCTGAAGGACGCGCTGGCGCCCAACCTCGTGCAGACGCTCGAGAACAACCTCGCGCTGCTGCACGGCGGGCCCTTCGCCAACATCGCGCACGGCTGCAACTCGGTGCTGGCCACGCGCACGGCGCTGCGGCTGGCCGACTACGTCGTCACCGAAGCCGGTTTCGGCGCCGACCTGGGTGCGGAGAAGTTCATCGACATCAAGTGCCGCGTCACCGGCCTGCGCCCGGCCTGCGCGGTGGTGGTGGCCACGGTGCGCGCGCTCAAGTTCCACGGCGGCGTGGAGCTGGTCGACCTGGGCCGCGAGAACCTCGACGCCCTCGGCCGCGGCCTGGCCAACATCGTGCGCCACCTGCACAACCTGCGCGAGGTCTTCGGGCTGCCGGTGGTGGTGTCGATCAACCACTTCAAGACCGACACCGAGGCCGAGCACGCGCTGCTGCGCGAGCGCATCGGCGCCATCGGTGTGCCCGTGCACAGCGCGCGCCACTGGGCCGAAGGCGGCGCCGGTGCGGCGGCGCTGGCGCACGAGGTGGTGCGCCTGTGCGAACAGCCGTCGACGCTGCGCTTTGCCTATGACGACGACCTGCCGCTGTGGGAGAAGCTGCGCGCCGTGGCCACCCGCACCTATGGTGCGTCCGACATCAGCGCCCCGGCCGCCGTGAAGCGCCAGGTGCAGGCCTTGCAGGACGCCGGCCACGGCAAGCTGCCCGTGTGCGTGGCCAAGACGCAGTACAGCTTCTCCACCGACCCCACGCTGCGCGGCGCGCCCAGTGGCCACATCGTCGAGCTGCGCGAGGTGCGGCTGGCGGCCGGCGCCGGCTTCGTGGTGATGGTCTGCGGCGACATCATGACCATGCCCGGCCTGCCCAAGGTGCCCGCGGCTGAGCGCATCGACCTCGACGACGACGGCCGCATCATCGGCCTGAGCTGACACCGGCCCGGGCTGCGGCGCGCATGGCCAACAACACCGAGCGGCTGTACCGCATCGAGGCGCTGATCCGCGCCCGAGGCAGCGTGAGCTTCCAGGCCCTGCTCGACGAGCTCGAGGTCTCGCGCGCCACGCTCAAGCGCGACCTCGAATACCTGCGCAGCCGCATGGGCGCCCCCATCGAGTACGACCGCGACGCCAACGGCTACCGCTTCGCCACCACGCCACAGGCCGGCGCCCGCCACGAACTGCCCGGGCTGTGGTTCAGCGAGGCCGAGCTGTACTCGCTGCTGACGGCGCAGCAACTGCTGGCCAGCCTCGACAGCGACGGCATGCTCAGCCGCCACCTGCAGCCCTTGCTCGACCGCATCCGCCAGCTGCTCGGCCACGGCGACGGCCGCCAGGCGGCCGAGCTGCTGTCGGCGCGCATCCGCGTCGTCACCACCTGGCGGCGGCCGGTGCCGAGCCGCTTCTTCGAGCGCGTGGCCTCGGCGCTGCTGCAGCGTCAACGCCTGCACCTGCGCTACCTGACGCGCGGGCGCGGGCAGGTGGGCGAGCGCGATGTGTCGCCGCAGCGGCTCGTGCACTACCGCAACACCTGGTACCTCGACGCCTGGTGCCACCGCACGGAGGGTCTGCGCCGCTTTGCGCTGGATGCCATCGAGGCCGCCGAGACGCTGGACACGCCCGCGCAAGAGCTGCCGCTGGCCCAGGTGGAGGCCGAAATGGACACCGGCTACGGCATCTACGCCGGCGGCCGGCGCCAATGGGCCACGCTGCACTTCGACGCCACCGCCGCGCGCTGGGCAAGCCGCGAGGAGTGGCACCCGCAGCAGCAGGGCCGCTGGCTCGACGACGGCGGCTACGAACTGCGCCTGCCCTACGTGGACGCCACCGAGCTCGCGATGGACGTGCTGCGCCAGGGCGAGCAGGTGAGGGTGGTGAGCCCGGCTTCGCTGGTGCAGGCCGTCAAGCAGCGGCTGCAGCAAGCCGCTGCGCTGTACGGCGACTGAGCCGGGCGTTCAGCCCAGCACGCGCAGCGACAGGTCCACGGCCTGCACGTCCTTGGTCAGTTTGCCCACCGAGATGCGGTCCACGCCGGTGGCGGCGATGTCGCGGATGTGCGCCAGATCGACCCCGCCGGACACCTCGAGCAGCGCACGGCCGCTGGTCAGCGCCACGGCCTCGCGCATCTGCGCCAGCGTGAAGTCGTCGAGCAGCACGCTGGTGGCGCCGCTGCCCAGTGCCTGCTGAAGCTCGTCGAGCGACTCGACCTCGATCTGCACCGGCACGCCGCTGCCCAGTGCCGCTGCGGCTTGAAGCGCGGGCGCGATGCCCCCCGCAGCGGCGATGTGGTTCTCCTTGATCAGGATCCCATGCCACAGCGCCAAGCGCTGGTTCTGGCCGCCGCCGACGCGTACCGCGTACTTCTGCGCCTGGCGCAGGCCGGGCATCGTCTTGCGCGTGTCGAGTACGGCACAGCCGCGCGGGTTGGGGCTGGCGCCGGCGATGGCGTCGACATAGCGGCGTGTCTGCGTAGCGGTGGCGGACAGCAGCTGCAGGAAATTGAGCGCCGATCGCTCGGCGCTCAGCAGCGCGCGGGCCTCGGCCTCGATGTCGCAGACCATCGTGCCGCCCTTGACCGAGGCACCCTCGGCAACAGCCCAGATCATCCGGGCCTGCGGATCGAGCGCGCGCAAGCAGTCCTCGAACCAGGCTTGGCCGCACAGGACGGCAGGCTCCTTGGCTGTCACGCGGGCTCGCACCTGCCGTGCCGCGGGCACCAGCAGGGCCGTCCAGTCGCCGCGGCCGATGTCTTCGGCCAAGGCCTCGCGGACATTGCGTGCCCGGGCGGACTCGAGGGACTCGTTGGCCTCGACGGCGGGTATTGCGGGTGGCAGCGGATGGCGGTTCACGGCGGACGACGAGGGCTCGGTTGGAGCTGGGCATTCTCGCCGCGGTCAATGGTTCAAGCACGCGACGTCCGACCAGCGCAGCAGGGTCAGTCCACGAAGAGGGCGCATGCCCAGAGCGGCGCGCAGGGCCTCGGGCCGGTCGCTGAGCACCACGTGCACATCACGCCGTCACACCACGAGGCTTGAGCGCCTGCGCAGCGCTGCTGTAGGCCTTGGCCATGGCTGGCGTCATGAGCTCCAGCATCACGCGGTTTTCGATCCAGAACTCGATCACGTCGTTCCAGCCGCGCGAAAGCTGGATCGCACGCCAGCCCTCGCGCTCGGCCAGCGCGAAGATCTCGGCCTCGCTGCGGTTCACTGACACCGCAGCATGCGTGGCCGTAAAGCCGGTGGCTGCGCCGTGGTGCCTGAATTGGGCCTGGCCGGCGCCGGGGTGCGGGAACATCTCGGTGCCCACTGGGTACACCTCGATGGCGGTGCCGTGCTCATCACCCGCCCAGGCAATGAACGAGTTCGGATAGGGCCCGAACCCGCTCAGGGCGCCGTCGAAGAGTTCCGTCAGCACTTGCGCCACATGGCGCGGTTGTTGGGCGGGAATCGAGAAGTGGTGAATCATGCTCGGGGTCTCCAGGCGTCGACGCGGTGAAGCTTGCTCGGCGTGCTCAGGGCTGCGGGCGCTGGCCCCCGAACGGATTGTCAATGACATAGCCCTGAATCCGTGACCTCACCTGTGCAGGCGTTCACCCTGCGGGTGATGCACGGTTGCAGTGGCTGGGCGGGGTTTGGAAGAATTCGGGTATGCGCCCGATCCAAGTCAAGCAACTCGCCTATGACCTGACGCCGACCGCTGGGCTTGCCCTGGTTGGACAGCATCTGAAGACGCTGGCCCCTGTGCTTGCCGAGGTCGATGCGGCGCTGCCCGTGCGCGCTGGCGTGGCCAGCAGCGACATCGTGCGCAGCTACCTGGG
>JADCGQ010000088.1 GCA_020248945.1 Rubrivivax sp. | reverse complement strand
TGGCTTCACCCATAGGGTGAGTGTGCCAAACAGCCTCAACCCCGCGCCAGCGTTGAAGAAAACCGCCGTGGCCCAGGTTCAACTGCAGGACTTAGGATCACCATGCCCCTGTTGCCTGCTCTCGCCCGGCGTTCGCCCCTGCGATTCGGCCTTGTCCTGACGGCCGCTGCGGCCCTGGCCGGTTGCGGCGGCCTGCCCAAGCAGGACGATCTGGCCGGCCCGCCTGGCGCCACGCACCAGAGCAGCAAGTCGCCCGCGGCCTATGCGCAGTGCCTCACGCCGCGCTGGCAAGCCACGCGGGTGGCCGGTGGCGCTGCCACGGTCGAGACGGTACCGGGCGCCGGCGGCAGCCTGCGCATGACGCTCAAGATTGCCGGTGGCGTGGGCCGCGTGCTCGAGGTCGTGCCCCAGGGCAGCGGCTCCAGCATCCGCTACTGGAACCGCAGCAACGACTTCGGCTCGGGCGTGCCGGATTCCGTGCAGGCCATCCTGGACTGCCGCTGAGCCCTCAGGGCGCGCGGCTCGCGCGCCCGTAGCCGCGGAACCGCTCGTGCACGGCGGCCATCTCGGCCGCCGTCAGCAAGGCCGGTTCGCCCACAGCCAGGGCCTGCAGGTAGATGCCGCACAGCGCCTCGACTTCGGCCAGCACCTTCTCGGCCCTGGCGAGGTTCTCGCCCGCGGCGATGAGGCCGTGGTTGGCCAGCAGGCAGGCATCGACCTCGGCCATCGCCTCGCCCACGCCCTGCGACAAGGCTTCGGTGCCGAACAGGTGGTACGGCACCAGCGGCACGTGGTTGCCGCCCGCGATGGCCACCATGTAGTGGAAGCTCGGCAACTCGCGGCGCAGGCAGGCCAGCGCGGTGGCGTGCGGGCTGTGCGTGTGCAGCACGGCTTCACGCCCGGGTTTCGCGCGGTGCGCCGCCAGGTGGAAGTGCCACTCGCTGCTCGGCTGCCAGCGGCCACGCACGGCCGTGCCGTCGAGCGAGATCCACACCAGATCGTCGGCTTCGACCTCGGGGCCCATGCCGGTGGGCGTGATCCACACGCCCTGCCCTGCGGCGCAGCGCACGCTGGCATTGCCGGTGCTGCCGCGGTTCAGGCCGCGGGCGTCGAGCCGGCGCACGGTGGCGACCAGTTCGGCGCGGCGCTCGTCGTCGGTGGCGTTCACGGGGTCTGCGCCATCAGCGCGTGCAGGGCGCGTTCTTCGGCAGGCACCACGCCACGCTCGGTGATGAGCGCCGTCACCAGCCGCGCAGGCGTCACGTCGAAGGCCGGGTTGGCAGCGGGCGTGCCGGCGGGCGCGATGGCCACCTCGATCACCTCGCCGCTGGCGGCCAGCCCGGCCAGGTGCGTGACTTCGCGGCCGCGCCGCTCTTCGATGGGGATCTCGGCCAGGCCGTCGGCCACCGACAGGTCGAGCGTGGATGTGGGCATGGCCACGAAAAACGGCACGCCGTTGTCGTGTGCCGCCAGCGCCTTGAGGTAGGTGCCGATCTTGTTGCAGACGTCACCGCGCGCGGTGACGCGGTCGCAGCCGACGATGACCAGATCCACCTGGCCGTGCTGCATCAGGTGGCCGCCGGCGTTGTCGGCGATCAGCGTGTGCGGCACGCCGGCCTGGCCCAGTTCCCAGGCCGTGAGGCTGGCACCCTGGTTGCGCGGGCGCGTTTCGTCCACCCACACGTGCAGCGGCAAGCCAGCTTCATGGCCCTGGTAGATGGGCGAGGTGGCGGTGCCCCAGTCGACCGTGGCCAGCCAGCCGGCGTTGCAGTGCGTCAGCACGTGCAGCGGCCGGCCCGGGCCGACGCCCTTGCGCGCCGCGATGTCGCGCAGCAGCGGCAGGCCGTGTTCGCCGATGCGCCGGTTGACCTCGACGTCTTCTTCCGCAATCGCCGCGGCCAGCACCCAGGCTGCCTCCGCGCGTTCGCCCGCCGGCAGCGCGCGCACGTGGCGCACGACGCGGTCCAGCGCCCAGGCCAGGTTCACGGCCGTGGGGCGTGCGGCCTTCAGCCACTCGGCCTGCTCTTCGACGGCGCAGTCGCTGGCGTCGGGCTTCAGCGCCAGCGCCAGGCCATAGGCCGCGGTGGCGCCGATCAGCGGCGCGCCCCGCACCACCATCTCGCGGATGGCGTGGTGCACGGCCTCGGGCGTGGCCAGTGTCTCGAAGGCCAGGCGGTGCGGCAGCAGCCGCTGGTCGATCACGACCACGGCGTCGCGCGAGGCCGTCTCGCGCAGCGGCCGCAGCGCCTGGCCCTGGACCTTCATGCCTTTGCCCTCATGGCGACTCGCTCACGCGCCCAGCACGCGGCCCGCGATGCCGGCCAGCCTGGCCACCATGGCGGGGTCGCGTGCCTCGGGCGCGGTGATCAGCGCGTGCTGCAGCGCCGTGCGGCAGGGGCAGGCGGCGGCTTCGGGGTCGTGCGTGATGGTGTGCGCCAGGCCCGCCACCAGCGCGCGCGCCGCGCCGGCGTTGGCCAGCAGCACCTGGATCACGGCGTCCACCGTCACCGCGTCGTGGCCCGGGTGCCAGCAGTCGAAGTCCGTCACCATGCCGACGCTGGCGTAGCAGATCTCGGCCTCGCGCGCGAGCTTGGCCTCGGGCAGGTTGGTCATGCCGATGACGCTGGCGTTCCACGATCGGTACATCGCGCTCTCGGCCTTGGTGCTGAACTGCGGCCCTTCCATGCACAGGTAGGTGCCGCCGCGCACATGGCGCACGCCCTGCTGCTGCAAGGCGCGCTCCACATGGTCGCCCAGCCGCGGGCACACCGGGTCGGCCATCGACACGTGCGCCACCAGGCCGCGGCCGAAGAAGCTGCCGGCGCGCTGCGTGGTGCGGTCGATGAACTGGTCGACGATGACGAAGGTGCCCGGCGGCAGATCGGCCCGCAGCCCGCCCACGGCCGACAGCGACAGGATGTCCGTCACGCCCAGGCTCTTGAGCGCGGCCACGTTGGCGCGGTAGTTCACCTCCGACGGCGGGATGCGGTGGCCGCGGCCGTGTCGCGGCAGGAAGGCCAGCTCGGCGCTGCCGGCGCTGGTCTCGAGCCGGCCGCGGAAGATGGCATCCGAAGGCGCGCCCCACGGGGTGTCGACCTCGACCCAGCGCGTGTCGACGAGACCCGGCAGGTCGTACAGGCCGCTGCCGCCGATGATGCCGAGGACGGGTGTGGCGTTGGTGCTTTGCGTCATGCCGGCGATGTTAGGCCAGCGGCACCGAGGCCTTTGCGCTCTGGGCCATGGCCGCGCGCGCCAGCTGCATCACGCGCGTCGGCCGCTCGCTCTTGAGCCGGTGGTCAGACCACACCTGCCGCCAGCGGCGCGCGCCCGGCTGGCCGTTGTACAGGCCCAGCAGGTGGCGGCTGGCGTGCGACCAGGGCGTGCCTTGCGCAGCGAGGCCCTCCATGTAGGCCACGAAGCCCTCTTCCACGGCCTCGCGCGAGGTGGCCGCAGGCTCGGCTGCACCCAGGAAGCGGGTGTCCCAATCGGCCATGGCCCAGGGCTCGTGGTAGGCGTGGCGGCCCACCATCACGCCGTCGACGTGGGACAGCTGCGCGGCGATCGCCTCGTCGCTGGCGATGCCGCCGTTGACGGCGATGGTGAGCGCCGGGAAGTCGTTCTTCAGCCGGTGCACGAGTTCATGCCGCAGCGGCGGGATCTCGCGGTTCTCTTTCGGGCTGAGGCCCTGCAGCCAGGCGTTGCGCGCATGCACGATGAACACCGTGCAGCCGCCGCGCTGGTGCACGGTGCCGACGAAATCGCGCACGAAGTCGTAGCTCTCGACGCGGTCGATGCCGATGCGGTGCTTCACCGTCACCGGCAGCGTGGTCGCGGCGCGCATGGCGGCCACGCAGTCGGCCACCAGGCCGGGCTCGGCCATCAGGCAGGCACCGAAGGCGCCGCGCTGCACACGCTCGCTCGGGCAGCCGCAGTTGAGGTTGATCTCGTCGTAGCCCCAGCGCTCGGCCAGTCGCGCACAGGCGGCCAGGTCATCGGGCTCGCTGCCACCCACCTGCAAGGCCACGGGGTGCTCGACCTCGCTGAAATCAAGATGGCGCGGCACATCGCCATGCAGCAAGGCGCCGGTGGTCACCATCTCGGTGTACAGCAGCGTGTGGCGCGTGACGAGGCGGTGCAGGACTCGGCAATGCCGATCGGTCCAGTCCATCATCGGGGCGACGGACAGGCGCCAGGGGTTGGTTGTCGGGGCGGGAATCACGGAGCGGGGCTGAAGGTCGGCGCTTGACGCACCTGCCGGGTTGCGGGCCAGCATGGTAGTGCGACAGCGGCTTTGCAGCGGAGCGGCCACTCCGCCGCCAGCCGGTGGAAGGCCTGACGCAGCGTCAGTCCGCGCCGCTGCCCATCAGCGCCGGCAACACGAACGCAACGGCCGCGCCGATGGCCAGCAGCAACAGCGAGACCGCATAGACCACCTGCGACCAGCGCCGCGTGCGCAGGCAGGCGGCACGCAACTGCGGGTCCAGCGGGCAAGGCGCCGTGCGGTTGCGCCACTGCAGCACGCCACCGGCCAGCATCAGCACGCTGGCGGTGCCGAAAACCCAGCCCTTGTGCTCGCTGAGCCAGACGATCTGCGGCACCGCCGCCACCAGCCCCGACAGCGCCGCGCCGGCGCCCAGCATCACCAGCAGCGCCGGGAGCGCGCAGCACACCAGCGTGCCGGAGCTCGCCAGCAGCGACAGCCAGGCCGAGAGCGCCGACTGCCGCAACTCGGCGCGCCCGTCGCCGGCGTCCGCCATCGGCGCCAGGCGGCCTGCTCTCGACGGGCTCTTCACTTGGACTTCATCTCGGCGCGGATCGCCGCCACCGTCTGCGGCACCGGCTGCGCAGACGTGACTTCGTAACCGGCCTCGATGATCTCGGCCTTGACCTTGGCGACGTCGATGCTCTTGCCCGGCTTGGGTTGCACGGCCACGACCTTCTGCGCCAGGTTGATGTAAAGCGGCCCGGTCTCGCTCATCTTGGTCAGGCGCTTCTCGATGCCCTGAGCGCAGAACGCGCAGACCATGCCGTTGACCGCGAACTTCACGGTGCCGGCACCGGCGGGTGCGGCCGGCGCGGGGGTCTGAGCCAGCGCCGCCACGCTGGTGGCGCAAAGGGCGAGCGCGGTGAGGATCTTCTTCATGGGGTTCTCCTTGGGGTTTGGAAAAGGATTCAGTGATTGAGCATCAGGTTGAACATGCCACCGTCTCGGTTGACACCGATCTCGACGAACCAGCGGCGGTGGATGAAGCGCAGCATCGGTGTCAGCAAGCTGCCTTCCTGCATCGAGCCGGGGCTGTAGCGCGTGCGCTCGGCCTCGATCAGCAGCCACGGCTGGATGCCTTCGTACTCGGCCTCCCAGAACGAGAAGCCGGTGCGAAAGCGAGCCACGTCGTGGCGCAGGCTGTCCTCGCCGCGCAGCGCCTTGAGGCTGCCGCCGACGTAGACGCGCGTGGTCTCGTAGTCGGCCATGAACGCCGCGGCGCCATAGCCGCTGTCGCCGGCGGTCCGGCCGTGGCCACCGGCACGGCGCACCTGCCCGGCTTCGCCCAGCAGCCACAGGTTGGCCTGCGCATGCGGCAGGTTCCAGCGGTGCAGGCGGTGCGTGAGGCTGAGGCCGGCGCTCTCGCGCAAGACGCTGGCG
Organism: Rubrivivax sp.; assembly: GCA_020248945.1. GTDB lineage: Bacteria > Pseudomonadota > Gammaproteobacteria > Burkholderiales > Burkholderiaceae_C > Rubrivivax. The sequence continues at coordinate 11,467 of JADCGQ010000088.1, read as the reverse complement.
CCGTGGGCGGCAGGCTCGTCCCAGCGGCGCAGCACGGCGCCGCCGGCCCAGGTCTGCGCCACCGCGTAGTTCAGGCCCAGGCTGCGCGTGGACGGCGTGCTGTCCAGCATCAGCATCCAGCTCTCGTAGGAGCCCATGGGCAGCGCCGAGGCGGTGCCGTGCAGCGCCAGCGCGGCGGCGGCCAGCAGGGCTGGCAGGCCGGGGCCTGACGGCGCCCGGGGGAAGTGTCGATTCATCGGGTTCCTGACGAAGGCAAATGCAGATCACGCCGACGCGGGGCGATGCCCCGCCGTCGGCGGCCGACGTGCGTCGTCAGGCCCGGGGCGGGCGCTCAGGCTGCGGCAGAGCGGGCGGGCCGTGGCCCTGGGGCGCGGCCGCCGGAGCGGCGGAGGCCACAGCCTCGTGCGTGAGGCCGGCTTCGCCCAGGCACAGGGCCGTGCCGTGGCACAGCGAGCACAACGAGCAGCCACTGGCGGCTTCGTCGGGCGTGGCGCCGTCCTGCTCCGCCATCGCGGCGTGGCAGGGCGGCATCGGCACCTCGTCCGCGGCGGACTGGGCCGTCGGTGCCGCCAGGTGCATCGTGGCCTCGGCCCAGCCGCGCAAGGGCAGCAGGGCCAGCAGCACGCCCAGCAGCAGGCCGCCCCACAGTCGGCGGCCCTGGCGCAGGGTGGTGAGCAGCGGCATGTCGATGCAACGGAAGCGTCGCGAGTGTGCTCCGCCGCGGTCAGCCCTGCGGGCCACGGGTGTTTGCAGGCGAGTCAGGCCACCGCGCCAAACAGCGCGCCGGCGCCCGCGGTCACGGCCATGGCGAAAGCGCCCCAGAACGTCACGCGCGCTGCGCCGGCCCAGACCCCGGCGCCGCCGGCCTGCGCCGAGAGGGCTCCCAGGCCGGAGAGGAAGGTCAATGACGACACCGACACCCACAGAATCAGCTGCGCTGGCGCCACCGTCGCCACCACCAGGATCGGCAAGGCCGCGCCCACCGCGAAGCTGGCCGCCGAAGCCCAGGCGGCCTGGAGCGGGCGCGCGGCGGTCGTGCTCGAAAGCCCCAGTTCGTCACGCGCATGCGCGCCCAGCGCGTCGTGGGCCATCAGGCGGGCCGCCACCTGATCGGCCAGCGCGGGCTCGAGCCCCCGGCTGACATAGATGCCCGCCAGCTCACGCCGCTCGCCCGCCGGGACCTGTTTCAGCTCGGCGCCCTCCTTCGCCAGATCGGCCTTCTCGGTGTCTTCCTGGGAGTGGACGGAGACGAACTCGCCGGCTGCCATCGACATCGCTCCAGCGATCAGGCCGGAGATGCTGGTCAACAGGATCGTCTGGTGCCCGGCGCCCGCCGCGGCCACGCCCAGCACCAGGCTGGCGGTCGACACGATGCCATCGTTGGCGCCGAGCACCGCCGCGCGCAACCAGCCGATGCGCTCGCTGCGATGGCGTTCCGGATGTCTGATGTGTCGAGCCGTCCGCACCAGGTGACCTCTGTTCGATTGGGAGGGCAGGTGCCGATCAGGTCTTCGACCTCGCCCCGCTGGCAGTGTCCGAGGCCCGCAGACGTCACGTCTGTTCGACACCGCACCGGGTCGTGGCACAGGCCGCTTCAGCCGCCACCGTCTGCCGGCCCGCCGTTCTTCACCTCCGCAAACTTGGCCGCCATCGTCGGGTTGCCACGCGTCAGCTTCTTGATCGTCACGTCCTGCGCCTTGTCGTTGGCCAGGCGCAGGTTGCGGTCGGTGCCGAGCAGGACTTCCTTGGTCTCTTGCAGGTCGTCGATCGACTTGTCGACTTCATCGATGGCGGTCTGGAAGCGCCGCGAGGCCAGGTCGTAGTTCTTCGCGAGTCGACGCGTTCATGAGCAAGGCTGCGAGGGGGCGGGAAAGCGCACCCGAGCGACCGTGATGCATGTCCTCGGAGGGCGCTGCCCTGCGCGATAGAGTGAGGGGTCTGCGCTCGTTGTCCCTGTTCACCATGCTGTCAACGCACTGTCTCTTCCTGGTGGCGTTCGCCGGTCTTTCCGGAGTCGCGCTCGCCCAGGGTTCCGGTTCCATGGTCCGCGTGTCCTGCGAAGGCAGCAATGCCGGCGCGGCCGTCACGATCAACGGCAAGTTCAAGGGCGACTGCCCTCTGGACGCCGAGGTGCCGGCGGGCACCGTGGAGCTGCGCGCGATCAAGGCCGTGGATGCCGAGCGCGAGCGGGTCTTCTTCACCAGCTTCGGCATCGGCGACGGCGTGGTCAAGCGTGTCGAGGTGCAACTCGGGCCGACCCAGCTCAACGAAGCCGGCCGCCGCGCCGCCGCTGAGCGCCAGCGCATCGAAGACGAAAGGAAACGGGCCGAGGCCGAGGCCAGGCGCAAGGAGGCCGAGGCCGCGCAGGCGCGCGAGGCCGAGCGCCTGCGCCTGGAAGCGCAGCGGTTAGCGCGTGAGGCCGAGTGGCGGCGCCTGGCCATCGTCGAGGCCACCGAGCGCCATCGCGCGAGGGCCGTGCGCGCCACCCGGGCCTTTGCCGCGGCGGGCCTTCAGGCGGGCACCGGTGCGCCCTTCCGCGACTGCGCCGACTGCCCCGAAATGGTGTGGATCCCGCCGGGCCGCGCGGCTCAGTTGCCGACCACCACCGATAGCCAGCGCTGGTTCAACGAGACCGAGATCCTGGCCCCCCTGGCCGTCGGCAAGTTCGAGGTGACCTTTGCCGAGTGGGACGCTTGCGTGGCACAGGGCGGCTGCAGCCGCCGCCCCGACGAGGGCAAGAGCGAGGGACTCTTGTTCGACTCGAGCTGGGGCCGCGGCCGCCAGCCCGTGATGAACGTCAGCAAGGTCGATGCCGAGCAATTCGTGGCCTGGCTGTCGCGCAAGACCGGCCAGCGCTACCGCTTGCTTTCGCTGGCCGAGTTTGGCTACGCCAGCCGCGCAGGAGCCACCACGCTGTTCCCCTGGGGCGACAAGCTCGACGCCGGTGCGGCGCACTGCAAGGGCTGCGGCGGCCGGGCCAAGGACGACCGGCCCGCCCCGGTGGGCAGCTTTGCGGCCAATGCCTGGGGCCTGCACGACATGGTGGGCAACGTGTTCGAGTGGACGACCGATTGCCTGGGCCGCAGCAACAATGCCGAGCGGAGCTTCCGGGACCTTGACAACTGGGCGCGCCTCAAGGACGCCGTGCGAGATGGGCGGCCCGTCATGCAATGCGCGCCACCCCCTGCCAACCGGGCTGGCGATCCACCCGGCGCCACTGCAGAAGCCCGCGCCCAGGCTGCGCGCCTGGCCGCACGCGCCAGCGGCCAAGAAGAGGCGGGCACGGAACCTCTGCATGCCGTGGCCGGTGCATCCTGGATGACCGGCGTCGGCGCCTTCATCGGACTGGGCCTCGTCAAGCAGGACACCACCAGCGTACAACTGGGGCTGCGCGTGGCCCGCGAGTTCACGCCACCGCTGCCGCCACCGCCGACTGCGCTGAGCCTGCAACCCGTACGTGACTGTGCCGACTGCCCCGAGCTGATCCTGCTGCCCGCAGGCCGCTTCGAGATGGGTAGTGAAACCCTGTCGCTGCTGACGGGCGTTCCCGAGAACCAGGCGCCGCGTCGCGACGTCGACGTGGCGGCGTTTGCGATCGGCCGCTTCGAGGTCACGCGCGGCCAGTACGCGGCTTTCGTGCGCGAGACGGCCTATGCGCCTGCGCCGGGCTGCCAGGCCCATGCCCCCGACGCGAGCGATCCCAATCGATTCCTCACCGACCCGACCCGCACATGGGTGGATCCTGGGTTCGCGCAGGGCGACGATCATCCCGTGACTTGCGTGAACCGGGCCGATGCGCTGGCCTATCTGGACTGGCTCGGCAAGAAGACCGGGCAGCGCTACCGCCTGCCCTCGGAAGCCGAGTGGGAGTACGCCGCGCGTGCCGGCACCGACATCGCGCGACCTTGGGGCGTTGATCGGTCACGCAGTTGCGAGTTCGCCAACCTGCGCGGCAATCGGTCCCGTCAGGCTTCGGGCTCCGCCGCCGAAGCGGACTGCGACGACGTGCACATGTTCACCGCCCCGGTGGGCCGTTTCAAGGCCAACGCCTGGGGGCTGCACGACGTGCTCGGCAATGTCATGGAACTCGTCGAAGACTGCTGGTTCAGCTCCCATGCCGGTGCACCACCGGACGCAAGGGCAAGGCTGCGGGACGGGTGCCTGACCCAAGCCGCCCGCGGCGGCAGCTGGTTCACCGTCGCTGGCGCCCCTATCGGAAGTCTCTTCGCTCGAGGCCCGCTGGGGACGGACATCCGTGGCACCCGCTACGGCTTCCGCGTCGCCCGCGATCCAGCGACGCCTGCCCAATGAGCCCCTCGATCTCCCGCCAGCTGCAGGGCTGGACGCTGACGGTGCTGCTGGCCCTGGCGCCCGGCCTGCCCGCCATCGCCCAATCCAGCCGCCTGCTCGACATGGCCGACAAGCTGGACAAGCTCGACCGCCAGGACCTGTCGAGCGCGCTGCAGGAGGCCGAGCGCTGCACGCGCGAGCGCCGCTTCTCCTGCGTCGAGCCGGCGCTCGAGAGGGCCGCCAAGGTGGCTCAGGGCAGCGCCGACAAGGAACGCATCGAGGCCGTGCGACGCAGCTATCTGGCCGAACGGGAACTCAGCCTCGCGCAGGAGCGCGAACGCATCGCGGCCGAGCGCTACGACCGCGAACTGCGCGAAGAGGCCGAACGCGAGCGCGAGCGGCGCGCCGATGACCGCCGCCGCGCCGAAGCCGACGCACGCAAGCAGGCACGCGACACCCGCACCGCCGCCGACCGAGCCCGCCGCGACCGCGAGGACGCCGCGGCGCGTGCGCGCCGGGACCAGCTGGACCGGGACAACCAGCAGCGCCTGGCCGACCACCACCGCAACGTGCAACGGCTTCAGGCGGCGGCCAACGCCAGGCGCGAAGCCGACGCGCAGGCCAGCCAGCAGCGCTGGCAGCAACAGCAGGAGGCCAGCCGCGACAGGTCGCAGCAGGAGCAGCGCGAACGCGACCGCCAGGCCGCCGAAGACCAGCAGCGCCAGCAGCGCGAAGCACAGCGCCAGCGTGATGAACGCGAGGCGCAACGCCAGCGCGACGAGCGCGAGGCTGCCGAACGCCGTGAACGTGACCAGAAGCTGGCCCAGGAACGCGAGCAGCGCGAGCAGCAGGAACGCGAAAGGCGTGCGGCCGACGAGCAGCGGGCGCAGAAGAACGCCGCGGCCGAGCGCTGCCAGCGCATGGGCATGGAGATCATGTCGGCCTCGAGCGACGCCCACTGCAACATGAACGCCAAGAGCTTTCCCAGCCTGGGCGCCCGCCGCGATGCCGAGCGGGCCTGCTACGCGGAGATCGAGGCACGGGTGGCGCCGATGAAGGCACGCTACAAGGATCAGTGCGGCTCGGGCGCGGGCGGCGGCGCCACGCGGCAGTAGGCGTTCTGCCGTCTCCGGCGCCGGTGGGCGTGCATGTTCTGCAGCGCTCATGCCGGCGCGTGCACCAGCACACGAGCTCAGCGGCGGCTGCGGTCGATGTGCGCTTGCATCGCGGCCCGCACTTCCGCCCACCGCGGGCCGAGGTGATTCACGTCGATGACGAGCGACGTGCCCGAAAGGCCCTCGCGCGCCTGCAGCAGCGGCCGCAAGAGGGCCGGAAAGCGGCCGCGGTAGGCCTCGGGGTCACGCAGCACGACGGCCAGGGCCGGCAGCGGCTCGGGGCCATAGCCGCTGCCACCGACGGTGACGGTGATGTCGCGCAGCTCCGTCACGTCGCGCCACGCGATCGGCCCGGTGCTGACACCCGCCGGGCAGTAGGTGAAGCCCTGGTCGTCGAGTTCGAGCGTGGCCGGGTTGACGAAGAAGGCGCGAGTCCAGTGCACGGTGAGAAACGCGCACGCCAGTGTCAGCGCCGCAAAGACCGTGGTCGCGACGACATCGGGAGACTCATCGGGCCCGTGCTCCCAGAAGAACAGGTAGCCCACGAAGACCGAGGCCATGAAAAGCGCGGCGGCAGCCAGGGGCAGGTAGCCCCAGCGCGACGGACGGATGACGAGACGGGTCATGGCTTGAAGCTCGAGCTCGCGCATTCTCAGCGTGCGGCGAGGCCGCAGCGCACCATCGGTCCGGAACCGGGACGCTACGCGCCGCCTTCCGCCGGCCCCTCATTCTTGGTCTCGGCGAACTTGGCTGCCATCGTCGGATTTCCGCGCGTCAGCTTCTTGATCGTCACGTCCTGCGCCTTGTCGTTGGCCAGGCGCAGGTTGCGGTCGGTGCCGAGCAGGGCTTCCTTCGTCTTCTGCAGGTGGTCGATCGACTTGTCGATCTCGTCGATGGCAGTCTGGAAGCGCCGCGAGGCCAGGTCGTAGTTCTTCGCGAACGCGGTCTTGAAGGTCTCGAGTTCGTTCTCGAAGTTCGTGATGTCAACGCTCTGCGCCTTCACCAGCGCCAGCTCGGACTTGTACTTCAGCGAGTTCATCGCCGCGTTGCGCAGCAGTGTGATGATGGGAATGAAGAACTGCGGCCGCACCACGTACATCTTCGGGTAGCGGTGGAACACGTCGACGATGCCGCCGTTGTAGAGCTCGCTGTCGGGCTCGAGCAGCGACACCAGCACGGCGTACTCGCAGCCTTTTTCGGTGCGGTCGCGGTCGAGCTCCTTCAGGAAGTCCTCGTTGCTCTTCTTCGTGGCGGTGCCGTCGCTCTCGTTCTTCATCTCGAACATGATCGAGACGATCTCGGTGCCGGCTTCGTCACTCTCGCGGAAGATGTAGTCGCCCTTGCTGCCGCTGCGCGCGTCGTTGTCCTTCTCGAAGTAGGCACGCGCAAAGGCGGTGGCGCGAATGCGGTTGAACTCGGTCTCGCAGTGCTGCTCGAGCGTCTCGCCCACCATCTTGGTCGACAGGCGCGCCTTCATGTCGCGCAAGCGCTCGATGGCGTCGTCGCGGTCCTTGATCTGGGTGTCGTACTTGTCCTTCAGCGACTTCTCGGCCAGCTGCTTTTCGAGCGCGGCGCGCTCCAGGCCGTCCTTCAGGCGCGCGATCTCGGCGTCCTTGGCGGCCGCGGCCTGCTGCAGCTCGTTGGCGCGCAGGGCCTCGGCCAGCCGGGCCGCCGACTGCTGATCGAGCTGGGCCTGCGCCAGCTGCTGCTGAAGCAGGTCGCGCTGCTTCTCCACTGCGCTCAGCGCCTCGGCCACGGCCAGCTTGCGGGCCACCTCGCCGGCGTCCAGGCGCGCCCGCAGGCCCTGGATCTCGGCATCCTTGGCGGCGGCGGCCCGCTGCGACTCGCTGGCCGCCTTCGCCGTGGCCAGCTCGACCGCGCTGCGCTTGTCCTTCTCGGCCAGCGCGAGCCGCTCGTGCAACTGCTGCTCGAAGGTCTCATCGCGCACCTGCTTCAGGATGTCGGCATAGCCGGCTTCGTCGATCTTGAAGGCCTTGCTGCAGTGCGGGCAGATGATGTCGTGCATGGTCTCCGTCCTCGAATTGACAAGCCGGCCGGGCCGGCGCTGCCGTGGAGTGTCGCCGCTGGCCGAGGGCATCGGGCCAGAGCTCCGTCACCCGCAAGGATGCCGGCTACACGCCTGCGGCATCTTCGTCGGTGTGGCCATCAACGAACGGCCCAACCTATTCGCCGCAGCCGTGTCCAGCGTGCCGGTGATGGACGTGGTGCGCACGGAACTCGACCCCAATGGGCTGGCCACCCTTCCAGAGTTCGGCACCGTAAAGGACGAGGCCGGATTCCGCGCCCCGGTGACCATGGCGGCCGATCCGTGCGCAGCAGCGACAACAGACCGTGGACACTTGGTCCTTCATGCTGTGGCGCATGGGCGTGTCGGAGTTCCAGCCAAGGTAGGCATGGCCGCGCCGCTCGGGCGGCATGTTGGCAACGCGGCTGCCCGTTTCGAAGACGTCAAGCCAGCTTGAAGGCTGCCACGGACTGCACCAGTTGCTCGGCCTGGTTGCGCAGGCTCTCGGCCGCCGCTGCGCTTTCTTCAACCAGTGCGGCATTCTGCTGGGTGGTTTGATCCAGTTGCGAGACGGCGTTCCCCACCTGTGCGACGCCTGAGCTCTGTTCGGCACTGGCCTGGCTGATTTCGCCGACGATGTCGGTCACTCGCTTGATGGAGTTGACGATCTCTCCCATCGTCGCTCCCGCCTGATCCACCAAGGCACTGCCTTTCTCGACACGCTCGACGCTGTCGTTGATCAGGTTCTTGATTTCCTTGGCGGCGTTGGCGCTGCGTTGTGCCAGGCTGCGCACTTCACTGACCACCACGGCGAAGCCGCGGCCTTGCTCGCCAGCGCGCGCCGCTTCAACTGCGGCATTCAGGGCCAGAATGTTGGTTTGAAATGCGATGCCGTCGATCACGTTGATGATGTCGGCAATCTTGCGCGAAGACCCATCGATGCCGCGCATGGTCTCCACCACTTGGTGCACCACCTCGCCGCCCTGGGTGGCCACGCTGCTGGCGCGATGTGTCAGTTCGTTGGCCTGCTTGGCGCTCTCTGCGTTCTGACGCACGGTTGAGGCCAGCTGCTCCATGGAGGCGGCCGTCTCTTGCAGCGCACTGGCCTGCTGCTCCGTACGCTGGCTCAGGTCGTTGTTGCCTTGCGCAATCTGGGTGCTGGCACTCGCCACCCCTTCGGCGCCTGTGCGGACTTGAGAGACAGCTTTGGAGAACTTCTCAACCATCTGCCCCAAGGCATACATCACGCTGTGTTGCCTGACACCATGAACACGGGGCAACAGATCCCCAGCGGCAATGCTGTTGACCACCGCAATCACGGCATCTGGCTCGCCCCCGAGTCGATGGGCGACCCAGCGTTGGGCATACATCAAGGCGCCGATGGATGTCAGCATGAACATTCCGGCGGTGACGAGCAAGGCGGTCAGCCAGAAGCCATGCGCGGCTTGCGCCGAGGCCACGTCGGCTTCGGTGCGCTCATCCAGCATGCGCAAGAATTCATCCACCGGCTTCATGATCTTGGCTTTGAATGCGTGGTAGTTCTTGTCATGCATCATGGCTTGGGCCTTGGGCAAATCAGGCTCACCTTTCTGGGTGAAGCCTCCTTTGCCATCGTCATACAGGCCCTTGACCAGGTTCATCGCGACGGTTTCGGTGCGCACCAGGTCATCTGAGTTGCCGGCGGCTTCCTTCAGCTTGGCGAATTCTGCGTCGGTGAATCCGGCCGCCTTCATCATGTCCAGCAGCGGCACGGTGCCTGAGCTGCCGATGCCCTTGGGAGGCTCGACACCTGCAGCGCGAAAATCCCAGTAGATCTTCTCGTAGCCCGCGGGCCGGGGCTTCTTGCCGTTGCGAATGTCCAGCACCTCGAAGTACTGCCGTTCCCATTCGGCATCACCCGTCATCACGTAGGTGCGGGCCAGGCGTGTGAGGTCGTCAGAGCTTTGGCGCAACTCATCGGCCAAAAGGGAAGACGCATAGCGCGCAGACTGCGCGGCCGAAACCTCGGCGCTGGTCTGGTTCAAGCGAACCAAACACGCGACCAACAGAACGACCAATGCGCCCACGCACATCAGTGCGGTCGAGAACAGTTGCTTCAGTGTTTTCATCGATGGATCCGTGATAGTCGTCATTAACTTGAGAGTGGCGCCTGATGCAGGTCGTGCACCCGCCGGTCACACGCGTCAAGACCCTGGGCCGCAGTCAGCGCGGCAGCGCTGCTCACGCGGAGGAGTTCGAACCAAGCCAGGTCTTGTCGAGGTCGGCCTGAGCCACTGAGCTTCTTCGGCGTTGCGGCGCTCGACTTGAGGTTCAGCTGTGCCCTGTCCAGTGCCGTCAGCTCCATCGAGGCGAGGTCTGTGCTGTGGATCTCGGCTATGTGTCGAGGTGAGCTCGCGTCGAGGATGACCGGTCGTTCAACCCATGCCGGATTGGATGGCTGCTGTCGATGTGGGCCGCGAACAGTGGCGGCCAAGCTGCCCGTGACGGCTGGCAGCCTCCCGACGGGTCGAGCTTCCTCGCAGCACAGCCCGAGGTGTCGGTGATCGAGTGCCCGGATCATCGGTGGACCTGACGCCGCAGCATGGCCTGAGCTTGGCGCTGGGCGTGAATCGGACGCGACGCCTCGCACAGAAGTGCGGGTGTTCCGTCGGAGAACCGCTGAGCCATAGTGGGTTCAGCGAAGATGGGTGGCACGGTGGCGGGCCTACCCGGCTGCCCAACGCCTGCACCAAGCGGGACCACGGTACCGCCACTGGCCACGTGCAGCGACAGCTTCACCCAGCGCCTCACCGCAGGAGCATCCAGATGACATCACGCTCGCCATCCCTGACTGCGGCAGCCGCCGCGCTGATGTGCCTGCTGTGCCTTGGCGAGGCCCGCGCCGACACCGTGAACGCACGCTGCGACATCTATCCCAAGGGGTGGGACACCGCGTCCAAGGTGATGGCTTGCACCGTCTCGCAGCGCCAGGGTCACGTGGCCATCGACCGCTCCGATGGCGTGCGCCACGAACTCAGCCCGCAGGGCGCTGCCGGACACTACATCGACGAGAACGGGCGCAAAGCCATCCGCAGCAGGGGCCTCGGCAGCAAAGGCCAGATCTACCGGCTGGCCGTGGAATCGATCTTTGTCTACTGGGACACCGCCGGCCTGCCGGGCGGTGCTGAGGCACGGCTGGCGAATTCCAAGCCTGGCGTGTTGCCCGCCCTCGCGCCTCCGCCGGTGCCGTTCGACCAGAGGTAATCGTATTTTTCCTGCAGATTGACACGCTGACCCAGAAAAACTCTAGCCGCGACAACCACTTGCAAAACTGGCTCTCGCGGACCGCTTGTGCTTTCGGTGCAGATTGACACGCTTCGACCTGCCCCGGCCGATCACGACGCCGGCGCCTCGAACGCCCCACCGATCTGCTTCGCCCGGCGAAGATCGTCCGAGTGCAGATACATGGATGTCGTCGACAACGACGCGTGCCGCAGGTTGTCTCGCACCGTCGTCAGTTCGGCCCCGCGCTGAAGCGCGTGGGTCGCATGCGTGTGGCGCATCCAGTGAGGCGTAGCCCGCCGCAGCTTCTCGGCAAGCGCGGGATTCGTATCGGCCAGGACATCGGCTGTCGTGGCGAAAAACCTCTTCACGATCGCCCACAGACGCTTGGACGTGATCCCGGCCTCGCCATCGAGGCTGCCAAGCACCGGCGTGGCGGGGTTCCACTTCGCTGGCGTCACGGGGAGGCCCCGCTGAGCCAGGTGCCGGTCCAGAACACCACGCGCCAGCCCTGGCAGTACCACCTTACCGGCCTTGCTGCCTTTGCCGACCACGTGCAGCCAGGTATCGCCGTGCGCGTCGACCTCGATCGATCCAAGCGTGGCGTGCACCAGTTCGCCAGCACGCAGCCCCGTGCTGTAGCTGAAGTCGATCAGGAAGCGAAGTCTGTGGGCGGCGCCCGGCTGCCAACCGTACGTCCACTCCAGCCCCTCGGCGACCGTCCTCACAAGCTTCCACTCACCCTCGGAGAATGATCTCGTCGTGTCCAGGGTCG
>JADCGQ010000087.1 GCA_020248945.1 Rubrivivax sp. | reverse complement strand
GAATGCCCGCAGCGCGGGCTTCATGCGAGACTTCATCTCGGTGGTTCCTTTCTTTGCTTGCGAGGCACCTGGATGGTCTCATCCAGGCGAAAGGAACCGCCACCTTCAGCTCACGCGTTCAACAGACCTCGGGACATCGCCCGGGCTGGCGCCGGTGCTGGTGCTGCACCTGGTGCTGGCGCCGCTGAACGCGTGGCGGCTGTGGCAGCTGCGGCGCGGCACGGCGTCCGGGCTCAGCCGTCTGGTGCGTCCTGCAGCTCCAGCGCCCAGTGCCGCACGGCCGCCTCGCGCATGGGCTCGGCGCCGGCCGCACGCAGCGCCTCGAGGTGCCCGCAGCCCAGGGCAGCGCCCGCCAGCTCGGCCGCGCGCTCGGCGTTGCGCGTCTCCAGTTCATGGCGGCCGCCCTTGATGCGCTGGTAAGCGGCATCGGCCAGGCCCAGCAGCAGCGCCGCGCTGCGCGGTCGGCCCTCCAGCGCTGCCAGCAGTGACAGGTGGTCGGCCCACCAGGCGTCGGCATCGAGCTCGCGAGCCTGGGGCCAGGCTTCAGCAGCCACGCGCCGCGCGCCGGCGAGGTCGGCCTGCATCAGGCGCGCGGCGGCGAGGTTGGGGAGGATGTAGCCCAGGCGATCGCCCTGCTGGCCCTGCTGCCGCGCCAGGGCTGCCGCCTCCTCCAGGTGGGCGGTGGCATCGACGAAGCGGGCGCCTTGCAGCTCGATGTCGGCCAGGCAGACCAGGGTCGACAGCGAGGGCGATCCACCGTGCCGTTGCCGGCCGAGCTCGAGCGCGCGCAGCCAGGCCAGGCGCGCCGGCTCGAGCGCCTCGCGGGCGCTCAGCATGGCCGCCTCGGCCTCGGCCAGCACGGCTCGCAATCCGGCGGGCCAGTTCGGGTCCTCGAGGGCCCGCGCCTCGGCCAGCGGCGCATCGGCCAGGGCCGGTTGGCGGTGCACGGCCGCGGCCTCGGCGGCACGGGCCAGCGCGTAGTAGCGGTCACGCGGGGCATCGGCTTCGGCGTAGCGGGCGGCGGCCTGGAGCATCAGTTCGTGACGACGCAGCAGATCCGAATGCCGTACCAGCACCGCTGCCGCGAGCCAGGCGTCCCCGGCGGCCCGTGGCGGCAGCGTGGGAGCGCCTTCGATGAGCTGTGCCGCCCAGGCCAGCCGTTCGGCTGCCGGGCGCTGGTGGCAGGCGGGGCGCGGGGCCAGCAGCGCCGCGGTTGCCAGGTCGTGCGCGAGGGCCCATCGCAGGGCCGAGCGAACATCGGCGGCCGCGATCCTCGCCAGGGCAGGGCGCTCGCCCGGCGCCTGTTCCTCGGACTCACGGCGGGCCATCGACCCCAGGACCCGGGCCATCCGGCCCTGCACCGCCGACGCCTCGCCGTGGGCCTGCAGGTGTTCGAGGGCCAGCGCGCGCGGGGCTTCGAGCAGCCGGTAGCGCGGCTCGCCCAGGTCGCTGTCGCCGTCTTCGGGCGAGGCATCCACGAGCGAACGGTCCACGAGCTCGGCCAGCGCATCGGCCACTGCGGTAGCGTCCATCGTCTCGTCAGCGGCCAGCGCCTGGATCACCGGCAGCGGCAAGGGCCCGAGCGCCGCGGCCAGGCGCCGGAACACCCGGCGCGGCGCCTCGTCCAGCAGCTCGTGAGACCAGCTCAGCGCGGCCCGCAGCACGTTGTCGGCGGGTGCGGGCGCGGTGTCGGCGCCTGGCGACACCGCGGGCGCCAGCCGCTGCCGCAGCGCGGCCAGCGGCTGCAGCGACAGCAGAGACGCCGCCAGCTGCAGGCCCAGGGCCGAGCCGTCGAGCGCGCTGGCGATGGCGACCACGTCGCCCACCGTGCCGTCGTCGAGCCGGAAGCGGCGGTCGACCTGGCGCGCGCGTTCGGTGAACAGCGCCACGGCCGGGTTGCGGCTGGCGGTTTCGGCGCTGCAGGGCAGGGCTGGTACCGGCAGGCCCCGCAGCGCCAGCCGCTGCTCGGCGGGCAGCTTCAGCGGCGCCTGGCTGGTGACGAGCAGCCGCAGCCCCGGCGCCGCCTGCAGCAGCGCCGCCACCAGCACCCGCACGGGCTCCAGCAGGTGCTCGGCGTTGTCGAGCACGAGCAGCCGGTCGTCGGCGCAGAGCGCCCGCGCCAGCGCCGGCACCGTGGCGGGGCCGCGTTCAAAGCCCAGCGCGGCCGAGACGGCAGCCGGCACGGCGTCGGCGTCGGCCAGCTCCAGCAGGTCGACCCAGGCCGCGCCCTGCGGCCGCCAGGCCTGCAGCCGGTGCATCAGGTGGCGCGCCAGCAGCGTCTTGCCGCCGCCGCCGGCACCGGTGATGGTGAGCAGCGGGCCGCTTTCGAGCAGCGCCTGCGCCTGCGCCAGCTCGGCGTCGCGCCCGTGCAGCAGCGGCAGGCCGGGGGCGGCCGGGGCCGAGGCCGGTGCCGCGGCCGGGCGCGCCTGCAGCGGCCGCACGAACTGGTAGCCGCGGCCAGGCACGGTGGCGATGGCCTCGCGGCCGAGCAGCCGGCGCAGCGTCGACACCTGCACGTGCAGGTTGGCCTCCTCGACGACGAGGTCGGGCCAGACTCGGTCCAGCAGCGAGTCCTTGGTCACGAGCTGGCCCGCGTGCTCGACCAGCACGCACAGCAGGTCGAGCGCCCGTGCCCCCAACTCCAGCGGCCGGCCATCGGCCAGCAGCTGGCGCTGGGCGGGCCGGAGTTCGAAGTGGTCGAAGCGCAGGGCGTCCATCGGCGGGCTGATCAGGCCCGGCATTCTGGCGTCGCGCGGCGAGGTGTGGCGGCGCGGCCGGGAATCCTGGTTTTCCGACGTTGCGGCATCGGCCCGGGGCGCCCCAGCATTGGCGACAGGGCATCATGCCTGCCAGAACGCCTGAGGGAGTCCGCCGCTTGAAGATCCTCGAACGCAACGTCTACGTCGGCCCGTCGCTCTACGCGCACTTCCCCGTCATCCGCGTCGTGCTCGATCTCGGGCCGCTCGAGGCCTGGCCGAGCGCGCGGCTCGGCCCCGCCTTTGTCGACGGCCTGCTGGCCGCGCTGCCCGGCCTGCACGAACACGGCTGCAGCTTCGGCGAGCCCGGCGGCTTCGTGAAGCGGCTGCGCGGCGGCCCCGCGGTGGGCGACGACGCCGAGCAGCAGCAAGGCACCTGGCTCGGCCACGTGCTGGAGCACGTGGCCATCGAGCTGCAGAACATCGCCGGCGAAGACGTGAGCTTCGGCAAGACGCGTGGCATCGACGGCCGGCCCGGCGTGTACAGCGTGGTCTACGAGTACGCGCAGCGCGACGAAGGCATCGAGGCCGGCGAGCTGGCGATCCGGCTGCTGACGAGCCTGCTGCCGGCCGAGCTGCAGGCGGCCGATGTGCTGCGTGACGTGCTGCCTGAGGACTGGGCCTGGCCCGAAGCCCGCCACGAGTTCATCCGCTGGGCGCAGCGGCGCGCGCTCGGCCCCTCGACCAGCTCGCTGGTGAAGGCCGCCGAGGCGCGTGGCATTCCCTGGCTGCGCCTGAACGAGCAGAGCCTCATCCAGCTCGGCCACGGCAAGTTCCAGCAGCGCATCCAGGCCACCGTCACCGGCCGCACCAGCTACATCGCGGTGGAGCTGGCGCAGGACAAGGAAGAGACCAACAAGATCCTGGCCAACAACGGCCTGCCGGTGCCGAAGCAGGAGCTGGTGCGCAGTGCCGAGCGCGCCGTGCGCGCGGCCGAACGGCTGGGCCACCCGGTCGTGACCAAGCCCTACAACGGCAACCACGGCCGCGGCATCACCGTGGGCCTGAGCACCGCCGACGAGGTGCGCGCCGGCTTCGAAGCCGCCGCCGAGCACAGCAGCAGCGTCATCGTCGAAACCATGCTTTCGGGCGACGACCACCGGCTGCTCGTGGTGGGCGGCGAGCTGGTGGCGGCCACCAAACGCACGCCCGGCCAGGTGGTGGGCGACGGCGTGCACACCGTGCGCGAGCTGGTGGACATCGTGAACCAGGACCCGCGCCGTGGCGTCGGCCACGAGAAGGTGATGACGCGCCTGGAGTTCGACGCGCAGGCCGAGACCAAGCTGCAGCGCCAGGGCCTGAACGCCGAGCACGTGCCCGCCGCCGGCGTGGCCGTGTCGCTGCGCAGCACCGCCAACCTCTCCACCGGCGGCACCGCCACCGACGTGACCGACATCATCCACCCCGACAACCGCGAGATGGCGGTGCGCGCCGTCACCGCCATCGGGCTGGACGTGGGCGGCGTGGACTTCCTCTGCAACGACATCGCCGAGAGCTACAAGGACGCCAGGAACACCGGCGCCGGCATCTGCGAGGTCAACGCTGCGCCGGGCTTTCGCATGCACGTGGCGCCGAGCGAAGGCACCCCGCGCGACGTGGCCGGGCCGGTGATCGACATGCTGTTCCCGGCCGGCGCCGCATCGCGCGTGCCCATTGCCGCGCTCACCGGCACCAACGGCAAGACGACGACGGCGCGCATGCTGGCGCACATCACCAAGATGGCCGGCTACACGCCGGGCCTCACCACGACGGACGGCGTCTACATCGACGGCAGCCGCACCGTCGAAGGCGACATGACGGGCCCGGTGGCCACGCGCATGGTGCTGGCCGACCCGAAGATCGACATGGCCGTGCTCGAGGTGGCGCGCGGCGGCCTGCTGCGCGCCGGCCTGGGCGTGCCCTTCGTCGACGTGGGCGCGGTGCTCAACGTGCAGAGCGATCACCTGGGCATGAAGGGCATCGACAGCCTGGAGCAGCTGGCCGAGGTGAAGCGCATCCTGGTGGAGATCGCGCGCGACTGCGCGGTGCTCAACGCCGACGATCCCAACGTCATCCGCATGAGCGCGCACACCGACGCCAAGCATCTCTGTTATGTGACGGTGAACCCGCAGCACGCCGTGGTGCGCGAGCACATCCGCGCCGGCGGCCGCGCCTGCGCGCTGGAAGCGGGTGTGAACGGGCAGATGATCACGCTCTACGACAAGGGCCGCCACATCCCGCTGATGTGGACGCACCTGATCCCGGCCACGCTCGAAGGCCGCGCGATGCACAACGTGCAGAACGCGATGTTCGCTGCCGCCATGGCCTTCAGCCTGGGCCTGAAGCTCGATGCCATTCGCCAGGGCCTGCGCACCTTCGACAGCACCTTCTTCCAGGCCCCGGGCCGCATGAACGTGTGGGACGAGCACCCGTTCAAGGTCATCTTCGACTACGGCCATAACGCCCATGCGGTGGGCATGCTGGCCGAGCTGGCGGGCAAGCTCGAGGTGCGCGGCCGCCGCCTCGTGGTGGTGGCCGGCCCGGGCGACCGGCGTGATGAAGACATCCGCGACATCGCACGCGCCGTGGCCGGCCGCTTCGACCACTACATCTGCCGGCGCGACGACGGGCTGCGTGGGCGCGAGAGCGACGAGGTGCCGAAGATGATCGCGGCCGTGCTGCGCGAGCAGGGCGTGCCGAGCAGCGCCATCACGCTGATCCCCGACGAGCAGGAGGCCATCGACCACGCGCTGCGCATGGGCCGCGAGGGCGACCTGCTGCTGATCTTTGCCGACGCGCTGACGCGCAGCTGGAAGCAGGTGATCAAGTTCAAGCCCGAGGGCGTGATGACGCGGCAGAAGCCGGTGCCCGCCGCGGCAGCCATCGAGAACACGCGCGAGGCCACAGACGAAGCCGGCTCGGCCTTCACCACCGGCGACGACACCGCGCTGGCCGCCGCCGGCTTCGTGCGAGACGAACGGGGCCTGCGCTTCGTCGGCGAGGCCGCGGATTGAGCACACCGCCCGCCGAGCCCCGCCACGCCTTCGACGAGTCGCGCCGGCTGATCGGCGCCAACCGCTGGTACGCCGGCCCCGCGGTGACGCTGGTGCCGCTGGGCCCGGCGGCGGCCGATGGCGCGGCGCAGGGGCGCTGGATCGCGCAGGTGGTGGCCACCTGTGCCGCACTGGGCTGGCCCGAGCCCGCGCCGCGGGTGCATGCCCACGCGCAGGGCGTGATCCTGGCCTTCGCGGCGCCGGCCGACACGCTGCTGACGGCCACCGAAGTGAACGAGTGGGCCTGGGAGCGCGCAGCCGCTGGCCATGCCCGCCACGCCGCAGAGGGCTTCGACCTGGCGCAGCCCGCGATCGACGACGCCCGCGAGCACTTCCGCGCCCGCGCCGAGGCCGAGCGCTCGCGGCCCTTGCAGCGCCTGCAAGCCGCTGCCGCGGCGCGGCGCCTGCCGCTGCTGGCCGACGACGACAGCGTCTCGCTCGGCGAGGGCCGCCGCAGCCGTGTCTACCCGCGCGCTGCGCTGCCGATGCCGATGGACGTGCCCTGGGCGGCGCTCGGCGCCGTGCCCAAGGTGCTGGTCACCGGCAGCAACGGCAAGACCACGACGACGCGGCTCATTGCCGCCATCGCGCGCGCGGCGGGCTTCGTGCCGGGCAGTTGCAGCACCGAGGGCGTGGTGATCGGCGCCACGCGCATCGACACCGGCGACTGGTCGGGCCCGGCCGGCGCGCGGGCCGTGCTGCGCGACCCCGCGGTGACGGCCGCGGTGCTGGAAACCGCGCGCGGCGGCCTGCTGCGGCGCGGCCTGGCCGTGCCGCAGGCCGATGTGGCGGTGGTCACCAACGTCAGCGCCGACCACCTGGGCGAGCAGGGCATCGACACCGTCGAGGACATCGCCTTCGTCAAGCTGGCCGTGGCCCACGCGCTGGCGCGGCCCGAAGGCCAGACGCCGGGCACGCTGGTGCTCAACGGCCAGTGCGACCCGCTGCTGCGCGTGGCCGTGCACCTGCGGCACTCGGCGCACGCGACCTGGGCGCTGTTCGCGCGCGAGCACGACACGCCGCTGCTGGCCGCACTGCGCCGCCACGGCGGCAGCACCTGCGCCGTGCGCGATGGGCAGCTGCTGCTCAGCCTGGGCGGCACCGAGCACGAGCTCGGCGCCGTGGCCGACATGCCGCTCACCCTGGGTGGCGCCGCCGGCTACAACATCGAGAACCTGGCCGCCGCGGCGCTGGCCGCAGCCTCACTCGGCTGGCCGCTCGACGAGGTGCGGCACGTGCTGGCGCGGTTCGGCGCCCAGGCGTCCGACAACCCCGGCCGGCTCGAGTCCCACGGCTGGCGCGGCGCCACCGTGCTGGTGGACTACGCGCACAACCCCGATGGCCTGGCGCAGCTGCTCGGCGTGGCGCGCTCGCTGCTCCCGCTGGGCGGGTCGGGTCGCCTGCTGCTGCTGCTGGGCCAGGCTGGCAACCGCGATGACGAGGCCATCACCGCACTGGCCCAGGTGGCCGCCGCCGCACGGCCGGATCGGGTCGTCATCAAGGAGCTGAAGGCCATGTTGAGAGGCCGCGAGGCGGGCGAGGTGCCGGCCCTGCTGGAGCGCGCGCTGCGCGCAGCCGGGCTGCCTGCCGAACGCCTGCAACACGGGGGCGATGAGGCCGAGGCGGCACGCCGGCTGCTCGATGCGGCCGAGCGGGGCGACGTCGTCGTGATGCCCGTGCACACCGCTGCAGTGCGCGACAGTCTCGCGGCGGTGTGGGCGGCGGGTTAGCCGCCCTGGGGCCGCCGGCTAGCGGATGGCCGTCTGGTCGCCGCCGGGCGGCAGCGGCTTGTCGGGCTTCAGGTTGCCGTTGCGCACCAGCATGTAGTTGACGATGGCCGTCTTGGCGGCGTCGTCGATCTTGGCCGGGTCGTCGAAGGGCATCAGCAGCTGCACGTACTCGAACAGCCCGCGTGCCGTGCCGAACTTCGCGATGTCGTGGCCGGGCCCCCAGATCGGCCTGGGGAACACGTTGGCGTCGCGCCCCTTCGCGCCGTGGCACAGCGCGCAGTGCTGCTGGTACAGCCGCGCGCCCTGCAGCACCTGGCTGCTGGCGCCGGCCGGCGGCGCCGGCACTTCCGGGTTGGCCGCCGCCGTGCCCAGCACCAGGGCGGCCGCCGCGGCCGCCGCGGCCACTGCGGCGTTCCTGACGCTTCCCTTCATCCTAAGAACCGCAGTTGACCCTGCGCCGTCGCTGTTTTCTTCAACGCTGGCGCGGATTTGAGGCTGTTTGGCAAACTCACCCGATGGGTGAAGCCAACGAACCGAAGAAGTCCGCGCTGGCACAAGCCAGCGAGGACGCGATGGTGGTCGACACGATGGGCGGCCGTGTGCATGTGCGCTGGGACGAGACTGCCCAAGCCACACCCCACGGACAGATCGTGTTCTTCGCCGAATTCCTGGCCACCGCGGGTGTTTTCGACCGCTGGGTGCAGACCTGTCCGCTGCACTACAGCAGCCCCAACGCATCGCGACCACGCGACGTTCTGGGCACGCTGATGCTGGGCATCTTGGCCGGCAGCAAGCGCTATGCGCACATCGCCGGCGTCCGCAGCGACGCGGTGGCCGCCAAGGCCCTGGGTCTGCGCGGCATGGTCAGCGAAGATTCGGTGCGCCGCGGGCTGGCGGCGATGGTGCCAGCGGCCAGCGAGCCGTGGATGCGCCAGGCGCTGATGGCCAGCGTGCGCGAGGCCCTGGACCGACCGTGGGTGCTGGACATGGACGCCACGATCAAGCCGCTGTATGGCCGCCAGGAGGGTGCGGAGATTGGCTACAACCCGCATAAGCCGGGCCGACCCAGCCACGTGCTGCACACCTTCTGGGTAGGCAACCTGCGCCTAGTGCTCGACGCGGTGCTCAGTTCGGGCAAGCAACACAGCTCGGGCCACGCCAAGGCGGCGATGGCGAGGCTGCTCGACGAGCTGGGCGACAGGGCTCCGGCACTGGTGCGCGGTGACTGCGGCTACGGCAACGAAGACGTCATCGACGTGTGCGAACAGCGCGACCTGCGCTACCTCCTGCGCCTGCGCAAGACGGCCAATGTGAAGCGGCTGATCGAGCGGTTGTTCAGGCGCGAGGACTGGACGCGAGCCACCGAGGCCAGCCAGGGGTGGCAGGCCATCGAAGACGAGTTGCGGCTGAGCGGCTGGAGCAAGGCACGGCGCGTGGTGGTGCTGCGCCGACGCATCAAGCACGACGTCGCGCTGACGGGCAAGATGACGGGCAAGAAGCGCGGGCGCAAGGAGGACGGCGAGCAACTCGTGCTGGCGCTGCCCCACGATGAGGTGCAGGACCAGGCACAGGTCTGGGAGTACACCGTACTGGCGACCAACGTGACGTACGACGTCGCGGCGATCGGTCAGCTCTATCGCGACCGCTGCGACTGCGAGAACGGGTTCGACGAGCTGAAGAACCAATGGGGCTGGGGCGGCTTCACCACGCAGGACATGCACCGCAGCCAGGTCACCGCGCGAGCGGTGGCCCTCGTCTACAACTGGTGGAGCTGGTACGTGCGCGCAGCCAACCCGCAAGCCCGGCGCGAGGCGCTGACGAGTCGACCGCTGCTGCTAGCTGCTGTGGGCCGCGCCACCAGCAGCGGCAACCAGACCACGCTGTACCTCACGCCCATGCACGCCGAAGCGGGGTTGATCAAGTCGATGATCACCAACGTTCATGCGGCCATCCAATACGTCAGAGCTGCTGCGCAGCAGTTGCCCAAGCTCGACCGCTGGCGGGTAATGCTGGCCTACATTTGCCAGCGCATCGTCGGTCAGATCGGCCTGCCAACCCCGCCGCCGACGCTCCCGGCGCCCGGGTAACTGCTGTTTTTAGGTTCATGCGACGCGGATGCGGAACCTGGGGATCGCGCCGTTGGCCATGCCGAGCTGGTTGAAGGGCACGGTCTCGGGTTGCATCTGGCCGGCCATGTCGATGCCGCGGGTCTCGATGACATGGTCGCCGGGCCGTGCGTCCCAGTGGAAGTCGAAGCGCACCCAGGTGTAGCGGCCCAGGTTCGGCCCCTGGATGTGCGCGCGCTGCCACGGCCCGCCATCGACGCGGTACTCGACGTCGCGGATGCCGTATTGCGGCGCCCAGGCATAACCGCGCACCAGTTGCCGGCCGGCGCTCATGCGCGGCCACTCGCCGCGCTTGAGCGGGTAGTTGGCCGGCACCGACGGGCTCTTCTCCAGCACCAGCGGCACGGTGATGAGAGTCTTGATGGGCATCCACGTGACCATCGGCCCCTTCACGTCGGCGGCCGTGATGCCGCCGATGAACTCGTCGGTGGGGCCGACGGCCGGTGCCGTGTAGGCCGGGCCGATGTAGACCTCGCCGCGCGTGTTGAGCCGGCACCAGTGCTGATGCGTGTCGACACGCATCTCGGTCAGCCACTTGATCGAGGCCGTGCCACCCCAGCCCGGCACCACCAGGCGCACTGGCGCGCCGTGGTCGGGCGTGAGCGGGTTGCCGTTCATCTTGAAGCACAGGCCGATGTCGTCGGCCCGCGCGAGGATGTCCGCCACCGGCATCGGCCGGCCCATGTCGCCGCCGTCGACGCCCGACCAGAAGAGCGCCGACTTCGCGTCCTTCTTCAGGCCCACCATGCCGAAGATGTGCGACAGCGGCACGTACTGCCACTCGGCCTGCCCGACGGCGCCGAGCACCCAGTTGCCACCGGCCACCTGCATCTGGTCCTGCTGCTCCCAGAAGAGGCTGCGGCCGTTGCCGTGGCACTCCATGGTGGCGATGATGGTCCGCGACGGCATCTTCACGAGATCGTCGTAGCCGATGTCGATGCTGCGCTCCAGGCCGTTGCCGTGGATCTTCATGCGCCACTGCTTGGGGTCGAGCACCGGCTTGGCCTCGACCAGCGGCGTCGGGTAGTGGTTGCGGACGTAGAACTCCTCGACCGGCGTGATGAAGGTGCTGAAGTCCCAGTAGTTGCCGCTGCGCACCGTGGCGCCGATGTTGAGCAGGCGCGAGTCGTCCTTCACCAGCACGCGCCGCGGCGGCGCGGCCGGTGCGGCCGGTGCGGCCTGGGCTTGTGCCAGCCCGGGTGCGGCGGCGGCGGCGCCGAAGGCCGCGGCCGAGACGAAGGAGCGTCGACGGTCCGACTGCGGGCCGATGTGGAGCGCCTCGTCGACGAGGGCGCGTTCCTGCGCCCGCTGCTGTTCTGCTGCCATGCCTTGTCTCCTGCGGATGATCCGGACTCGGGTAAATGCGTTTGGTCCGGCACCGCCTTCACCGCAAGATGCAAGCCAGCGCCTGGCGCCGCCAGCAGCAGGCTGAATGGGAAGAAAAGGTAATGAAGCGCGGTTCGAGCGATGAGGTGGGGTTACGGCAAGGTAACCGCCGCGCCTGGCTGGGGGCGGCCGCGGCCACGATCGGCTGTGCCTGGCTGCGGCCGGGCCGCGCTGCCACGCCGCTGCGCTTCGGCACCACGCCCGTGTTCCTGAACGAGCAGATCGGCCTGCTCGACCGTTGGCAACGCCACCTCGAGCAGCGGCTGGAGCGGCCGGTGCGCTTCGTGCAGCGGGGCAGCTACCGCGAGATCGTCGATCTGCTGCTCGGCGACGGTGTCGAGGCCGCCTGGTTGTGCGGCCACCCGCTCGTGCTGCACGAGTCGCGGCTGTCGGTGGTGGCCGTGCCGCGTTACCAGGGCGCACCGCTGTACCGCGCGCACCTCATCGTGCCGACGGGCGACACCCAGACCCAGCGCGTCACCGACCTGAAGGGCCGGGTCTTCGCCTACAGCGACCCGCTGTCCAACAGCGGCTTCCTCGTGCCGCGTGCCGAGATCGTGGCCAGCGGGGCCAACCCGTCGAGCTTCTTCCGCCGCAGCTTCTTCACCTTCAGCCACCGCAAGGTGGTGGATGCGGTGCGTGCGGGCCTGGCCGATGGCGGGGCTGTCGACGGCTATGTGTGGGACACCATTGCCGCGCAGCAGCCAACCAGCGTGGCCGGCCTGCGCGTGGCCTGGCGTTCGGCGCCGCATGGGTTTCCGCCCGTGGTGGCGCGCCGCAACTGGCTGGCTGCCGAGGCGCGCCAACTCGGCGACGTCTTGCGTGCCATGCCCGACAGTGGCAAAGGCGCTGCCATCCTGCAGCGCCTGAACATCGAAGGCTTCGAAGAGCCGCGACCGCGGCAGTTCGAGAGCATCCGCAGCCTGCTGCGCCAGGCCGAACGTGGCGGTGCATGAAGCTGACCGACCTGAGCTGGCGGCTCAAGGTGCCGCTGGCCATCACCACGGTGATCCTGGTCACCGAGATCGTCGTCACCACGCTGCTCGTCACGCGGGCGTTCGGCGACGCCCGGCGTGATCTCGAAGCCAGCGCCGAGAGCCTGACGACGCTGCTGGCGCGCTCGCTGCGCGACCCGCTGCTGCGTGATGACCTCTGGCTGGCCTTCGAAGTGGTGGGCACGCCGCTGGCCGCCCGCGGCAGCGACAGCCCGCTGCAAGGCGTGGTGGTGCTCGATGCGGCGGGCCAGGTCTTCGTGTCGACCGAGCCGAAGCGGCTGCCGGTGCTCACGCCCGCCGCGGGCCTGCCCGAGCCGCTGGCCGGCATGGCGGCCAGGGCGATGGCGGACAAGCGCTTCCACTTCGCGCTCGACCGCGGCGCGGGCGGGCCCGAGCTGGCCGCGGCCGGCCCCATCCTGGCCGAGGACGGCAGCCGCCTGGGCACGGTGGTGCTCGACTACGACGGCGCCGTCTACGCCGAGCGGCTGCGCTCGGCGGTGATCGAGGTCGCGCTGGTCAGCGTGCCCGGGCTGCTGCTGCTGGTGCCGCTGGGCTGGTATGCGGGCAAGCGCCTGGCCGAGCCGCTGGCGCAGATGGCCCAGGCGCTGGGCCGCGTGAGCCACGAGTCACCGGCCGAGGTGCTGAAGCTGCTGCCGCCCGAAGGCGGCGACGAGATCGGCCGCCTGTCGACGCAGGCGCGGCAGATGCTCGATGGCCTGGCGCGCAAGGCCGCGCTCGAGCGCGAGGTCATGGCCTCCGACCGGCTCGCTGCCGTGGGCCGCGTCTCGGCGGCCATCGCACACGAGATCAACAACCCGCTGGGCGGCATGCTCAACGCCATCGACACGGCGCTGCGGCACGGCCAGCCCGATGCGGTGTCGCGCAAGACCTTCGGGCTGCTGCAGCGCGGCCTGCAGCAGATCCGTGCCACGGTGGGGGCCTTGCTGGTGGAGGCGCGGCTCGACTCCCCGCGCCTGAGCGCGCAGGACTGGGACGACCTGCTGCTGCTGATCCAGCCCGACGCCGCCGCGCGGGCGCTGCAGCTGCACTGGCAGATCGACCCGGCCGCCGACACCGACACCGCGCTGCCCGGCCATGAGGTCCGCCAGCTGGCGCTGAACCTGCTGCTCAACGCCTGTGCCGCCGCGCAGCGCCCGGGGCCTGGCGACGAGCCTGCCGAGGTGGTGTTCAAGGTGGCCAGGGCGCCCGGCGAGCTGGCCGTGGTGGTGGCCAACACCGGCCCGGCGCTGCCGCCCGAACGGCTGGCCAGCATGTTCGAACCCTTCGTCGCCGCCGGCGGGGGCGAGGGCCTGCACCGGCACGGCCTGGGCCTGTGGGTGTGCTGGCAGATCGTGCAGCGACTCAAGGGCCACATCGCCGTGGCCAGCGACGGAGAATGGACCCGCGTGACGGTGTCCCTGCCCCTGCCAGACGCCCACGCTGGCCCTACCCCCGAAGGCTGAGCCGATGCCCCAACTGCTGCTGATCGAAGACGACCCGATCATGGGCGAATCGCTGCTCGACCGCTTCGAGCTCGAAGGCTTCGGCGTGCACTGGTCGCGCTCGGTCGAGCAGGCCCGGGCCTTGCTCGACGCCACGAGCTTCGATGCCGTCGTCAGCGACGTGCGCCTGCCCGACGGCTCGGGCGAGCGGCTGTTCGAGAGCCGCGCGCAGGCCGCCACGGCCCTGCCGCCCTGGCTCTTCATCACCGCGTTCGCCTCCGTCGACCGTGCCGTGGCGATGCTGCAGGCCGGCGCCCGCGACTACGTCACCAAGCCCTTCGACATCACCGAACTCGTGGACAAGGTGCGCACCGCCGTGGGCGTGCCGAGCGACGCAGCGCAGCCTGCACCCGCCGAGGCCGAAGAGCAGGTGCTCGGCACCTCGGCAGCGATGCGGCAGCTGGCGCTGCAGGCCCGGCGCGTGGCGCAGCGCGCCCGTACCGTGCTCGTCACCGGCGAAAGCGGCGCCGGCAAGGAGGTGCTGGCGCGCCACCTGCACGCGCTGGCGCACCCGCAGGGCACGGCGCCCTTCGTGGCCGTGAACTGTGGTGCGATCCCCGAGCCGCTGATCGAAGCCGCGCTGTTCGGCCACGAGCGCGGCGCCTTCACGGGCGCCGACCGGCAGCGCCGCGGCTATCTGGAGCAGGCGCAGGGCGGCACGCTGTTCCTCGACGAGATCGCCGAGCTCACGCCGGCGCTGCAGGTGCGCTTGCTGCGTGTCCTGCAGGACCGCCAGGTGCAGCGGCTCGGCGCCGAGTCGTCGTTCGCGGTGGACCTGCGCGTGATCTGCGCCACCCATTGCGACCTGCTGCAACGGGTGTCGCAGGGGCGCTTCCGCGAAGACCTCTACTACCGCATCCACGTCGTGCATCTGCGTGTGCCGCCGCTGCGCGAGCGGCCTGACGACGTGTTCTGGCTGGCCCAGCGCTTCCTGCTCGATCAGGCGCGCGACCGCGACGAGGCGCCGAAGCGCCTGAGCGCATCGGCCCGTGCGGCGCTGATGGCCCACTCCTGGCCAGGCAACGTGCGCGAACTGCACAACCGCATCGAGCGGGCCTGCGTCATGTGCGAGCAGCTGCTCGTCGACGCCGCCGATCTGTTCGAGGAGCTCGCGCCCAGCCCGCCCGGGCCCGAGTTGCCGACGCTCGACGCCTTCATGGCCGATGCCGAGAAGGCCTACCTGACGGCCGTGCTGACGCGCTGCGAAGGCCGCGTGGGCCTGGCTGCGCAGGCCCTGGGCATCTCGCGCAAGACGCTCTGGGAAAAGAGCAAGCGCCACGGCCTGCGGGCCGACGAGTGAACCCGTCGTTCCGCCGCCGTGGCGCTTGAACCGGGCCCGGCGCGGCAGGCTGCCGCACCGGGTGGCCGGGCACTCAGGTCCCGACGCGCTGGCCGTTGTTCTTCGTGATCACCACCGTGGCCGAGCGCGGGCGCTTGCCGGCGCCGTAGCCCACGTTGCTGGGCCACTGGCTGGTGTACTTGCTCGGGTCGGCCAGGTCGGCTGCGGCGGTGCCTTCGCCCGGGTGCTGAACGTTGATGAAGATCGTCTTGCCGTCCGGCGTTTCGCACAGGCCCGTCACTTCGCAGTCGTAGGGGCCGACGTAGAAGCGCTTCAGCGTCGACGCGGTGGGCTTCTTGCCCACGCGCGTGGTGACGTTGACGGTGCCGTAGTTCAGCGTCTTCGTCTCGCCGTCGCCGAGCGTGCCGGGCACGCTGGCCAGCAGCATGCAGTTGGTCACGTCGACATACGCGCCGTCGTCGGTCTGGATCCAGCACAGACCCGTGCTCTTCGTGAAGGCCAGGCCGTCGGGGCTGGAGAAGTCGTTGTCGTTGTTCAGGCCCGACAGGTTGATGTACGTCGGATCGGACGAGGCCTCGGCGCCGAACAGGTACACGTCCCAGGTGAAGCTCGTGGCTTCCGGGTTGGCGTCCTTGAAGCGCACGATGTGGCCGTTGACGTTGCCGACCAGAGCCGGCAGCCGGCCGCCGCGTATGTCGGCATAGGCGCGCGGGTTGGCCGCGTCCACGCTCGTTTGCGTGCCGGTGGGTGTTGCGCTGCGGTTGCTGTTGTTGGTCATCGTGATGTAGAGCTCACCCGTGGTCGGGTGCACGTCCACCCACTCCGGCCGGTCCATCTTCGTCGCACCGGCGGCGTCGGCGGCGATGCGCGTGTGGATGTACATCTCGGCCTGGTCGGTAAAGCCAAACGCCGCACCCGCGATGGCCGGGTTCGTGATCGTCAGCTCGATCCACTGGCCGGTGCCGTCGGCGTTGAACTTGGCGACGTAGAGCTTGCCGCTGTCGAGGTACTTGTCGCCGATGGCCATGCGGTCCGACGCGTTGGCGTCGGCCGGGTTCCAGCTGGCAGCGGACACCCACTTGTAGACGTACTCGTTCTGCGAGTCGCAACCCATGTACACGGCCAGCGGCTTGCCCGACTGGGGCAGGCCGAAGGCGCTGTTCTCATGGGCGAAACGGCCCATGCCGGTGCGCTTCTTCACCGTGCTGGTGGCGTTGTAGGGGTCGATCTCGACCATGAAGCCCTGGCAGAACCACTCGTGGCGGTAGTCGTCGCTGCCATCGGTGCTGGTGCCGGTGACGCTGGTGTTCCAGCGCGCGTACTTGTCGTCGCTGCCGGCGGTCTCCCAGCCGTAGCGGCTGCTGGCGGCGGCCGTGGCCGTGACGCTGCGGCCATAGCGGGCGAAGCTGGCGTTGAGCTTGGCGCTGCGCAGGGCCTGGTCGCCGGCGGCGCGGGCGTAGTAGCCGCTCCAGTTCTCTTCGGTCGTCAGCAGCGTGCCCCAGGGCGTCTTGCCGTTGCCGCAGTTGTTGAGCGTGCCGCGGGTCTTGGTGCCGTCGGTCGAGAACTTGGTGACGAACAGCGCGTTGCCACGCGCCGGGCCCGAGAGCTGGATCTCGGTGCTGCCGGTGATGCGGCGGTTGAAGCTGGAGGTGGCGACGGCCTGGAACAGGCCGGCGGCGTCCTTGGCGACCTCGTTGATGCTCACGCCGTGGCAGTCGACCTCGATGTCGGTCTCCGAGGCCGGGCGCGGGCGCGCGCTCGGGCCGGCCACGTGCAGCACCACCGGGGTGATGTACTCGTGGTTCATGGCCAGCAGGGCGCGGTTGGAGCTGTTGTCGTCGCGCGTGCCGGTGGCGCTGAGGCCGAAGTACTGGATGCCGTCGTGGCAGTCGCCCACGCGCTGGGCGTAGTTGGTGTCGGTGCCGTCGTTCTTGTAGGCCGGCACGCCGCCGGCCATCGGGTCGCCGCAGGCCAGGATCACACGCGCGGTGTAGCCAACCGGCACGGTGTTGGTGTCGGCCAAGGTGCGCGCGACGGCGGCAAAGCCCAGCAGCGTCTCGGTCGGTGCGACGGGCGGCGCGGGCGGGCTGACGACGACGTCGTCGTCGCCACCGCAACCGGCCAGCGACACAGCGGCCACGGGCGCAATCATGGCGGCCAGCGCGCCACCGAGCCCGCCCTTGAGCATGCCGCGGCGGCCGATGCCCTGCTCGAGAACCTGAGCGAAGTGAGCGTTGTTGCTGGTGTTGGTGTCGAGATCATCGGGATCGATGAAGTCGGTCGACGGCGTGCGGCTGTTGTCCATGCGGGGCCTTGTCAGGTGGTGGTCGGAAAGTGCCTGATCGTTGGCCGCCTTCATGAAAGTGCCGTGACTGGGGGCGAGATTCCGACAGCTCAATGGGTTGTCATGCTGTTGTCACCGCAAGGGCCGGTTTTGCTGGCGCTGCTGCGCCGACCGCATCAGCAAGTGCCCAAAGCTTCGTTGGTGATCGCGAGTGCGGTTCCTAGCATGGTGATCCACTCCTCTCATCCGTCACGCCATGCGCCTTCGATACCTGCTTCCGGCCTTGCTGGCCACTCTGCTGACGGCCGCCTCCCCGGCCGCCTTCGCGCAGAAGACCGTCAACCTGCTCAACGTGAGCTACGACCCGACGCGCGAGCTGTACGTCGACTTCAACAAGGCCTTCGCCGAGCACTGGAAGGCCCGCACCGGCGACACCGTCAACGTGCGCCAGAGCCACGGCGGCAGCGGCCGCCAGGCGCGCAGCGTGATCGACGGGCTCGATGCCGACGTGGTGACGCTCGCGCTGGCCTACGACATCGACGAGCTGCACGCCAAGGCCGGGCTGATCCCGGCCGACTGGCAAAAGCGCCTGCCGCACAACTCCAGCCCCTACATCAGCACCATCGTGTTCCTGGTGCGCAAGGGCAACCCCAAGGGCATCAAGGACTGGGACGATCTCGTCAAGCCCGGCATCGCCGTGATCACGCCCAACCCCAAGACGAGCGGCGGCGCGCGCTGGAACTACCTCGCCGCCTGGGGCTATGCGCTGCGCAAGTACGGCAACGACCCGGCCCGCGCCGAGAAGTTCGTGTCCGACCTGTTCAAGAACGTGCCCGTGCTCGACAGCGGCGCGCGCGGCTCGCTCACCACCTTTGCCGAGCGCGGCGTGGGCGACGTGTTCCTGAGCTGGGAGAACGAGGCCTTCCTGGCGGTGAAGGAACTCGGCCCGACGCGCTTTGACATCGTCGTGCCCAGCTTGAGCATCCTGGCCGAGCCACCCGTGGCCGTGGTCGACAAGAACGTCGACCGCAAGGGCACGCGCGCCGTGGCGCAGGCCTACCTGGAGTTCCTGTACACGCCGCAGGGCCAGACGCTGGCCGCCGAGCACTACTACCGCCCGCGTGACCCGCAGGTCGCGGCCAAGTACGCCAGCACCTTCAACCTCAAGGTCAACCTGTTCACCATCGACGAGCTGTTCGGTGGCTGGACCAAGGCCCAGACCACGCACTTCAACGACGGCGGTGTGTTCGACCGCATCTTCACGCGGAAGTGAAGGCCAGCGGGCGCAAGCCCCGCACCAGGACGAAGGGCGCCGCAAGGCGCCCTTCTTTCACTGGCCGTCGAGAGGGCCGTCGAGAAAGCCCAAGACTCGCGGCTCGGTTCAGGCCTCCACCGCGTCGCCCGGCGCCGCCGCCAGCGCACGTTCCACCGCCTCTTGCGTGAGCGTCGGTGCGAAGGTCTGGATGAAGTCGAACACGTAGCGGCGCAGGTAGCTCCCGCGCTTGATGGCCACGCGCGTGGTGTTGGCGGCGAACAGGTGGCGCGCGTCCAGGGCCACCAGGCCGGTGTCGCGTGCCTCATCAAAGGCCATGGAGGCGATCACCCCCACGCCCAGGCCGAGTTCGACATAGGTCTTGATGACGTCGGCGTCCATCGCCTGCAGCGTGAAGTCGGCCGTGAGGCCGGCCTTCGCGAAGGCTTCGTCGATGTGGCCGCGGCCGGTGTAGCCGGGCTCGTAGGTGACCAGCGGGAACGCGGCCAGGCGTTGCAGCGTGAGGGGGCGGCCCGCGCTGCGGTCTTGCGCCAGCGGGTGGGCCGCCGGCACCACGACCACGTGCGTCCAGCGGTAGCAGGGCAGGGCCAGCAGGCCCGGGTACTCGGCCAGCGCCTCGGTGGCGATGCCCAGGTCCACCTCGCCCGACAGCAGCTGCTGCGCGATCTGCCGCGGCGAGCCCTGCTGCAGGTGCAGCGCCACGCGCGGGTGGGTGTCGCGGAAGTCCTTCACCGCCGCCGGCAGCACGAAGCGCGCCTGCGTGTGCGTGGCCGCGATCGTCAGCACGCCGGCATCGGCCGCTGCAAAGTCGGCGCCGGCGCGCCGCAGGTTGTCGGCCTCCTGCAGCAGCCGCTCGACGATGGGCAGCACCGCCTCGCCAGGTGCCGTGAGCCCCAGGAAGCGGCGCCCCGCGCGCACGAACAGCTCGACGCCGAGTTCCTCTTCCAGCTCCTTGAGCTGCCGGCTCACGCCCGGCTGCGAGGTGTGCAGCGTCTCGGCCACCAGGGTGAGGTTGTAGCCCTCGCGGACGGTCTGGCGGAACGAGCGCAGCTGTTGAAAGTTCATCGGGCAAGGCCGGGGCCGGTACAGGGCCTTGGAGTGTCCCCACCCGACCCCTCTGCACGAAACGAAGCAGTTCGACTTTGCTGATGCGCCGGGCGCATCAGAGGGCGTGAATCAGGCGGCGCGAATCAGCTCGCCCACTTCAGGCCGCCTGCATCAGGCGCGCTCCGGTCGGCTCGCCGCTCTGCGCGTGCCACACGCTGCGCCCGGACACGAAGAGCCGCGTCTCGCCGGCCTCGAAGGCCTGCCAGGGCTCGGCGTGCGTCAGCGGCGCGGTGGCCAGCAACACCATGCGGTCGCCGGGGCGGTTGGCGGCGGCGAGGTCGAGCTCGAGCTCCTGGTCGACCAGCCGCACGGTGCCGAACGGGTGCTGGCGTTCCAGCCACCACAGCCGCGTGGTGGCGTGCGCCAGCACCGCGCGGCCGTCGCTCAGGATGGCGTTGAAGGTGCCGTGGCTGCCGAGCTGCTGCAGCCAGGGTTGCAGCACGGCCGCCAGTTCGGGCCAGGCGGGCAGGGGGCCGCCGCCAAAGCGCCGCTGCAGGTTTTGCAGCAGCCAGCAGAAGGCACGCTCGCTGTCGGTCTGGCCCACGGGGTGGAAGTGTTCGTCGAGTGCGGGGTCGAAGAACTTCAGGTCGCCGTTGTGCGCGAACAGCCAGCTGCGGCCGGCCCACTCGCGCAGGAACGGGTGGCAGTTGGCCAGCGACACGCCGCCCTGAGTGGCCTTGCGCACGTGGGCCAGCACCGTGGGCGCGCGCAGCGGCTGCTGGCTCAGGAAGCTGGCCAGCGGCGAGCGCGAGGCCGGTGCGTCGTCGACGAACACGCGGCAACCCTGGCCGTCGTGGAAGGCCATGCCGAAGCCGTCGACATGGTCGCCCGTCAGCCCGCTGCGCGCGGCCAGGCCGCGGAACGAAAAGGTGGCTGCCACCGGCACATTGGCGTTCAAGGCGAACAGCTCACACATGACGTGCATTCTCGGCAGCAAGGCGCCGAACTGCAGGCACGGCGGCGCATCAGCAGATGACGAATTCGCGTTTGGGCCGCGGGTGTGGCGGTCGTAGTCTGCGCTGGCCGCTGGGTCCTGCCCCGCTGGCCCATCCACCAAGGAACCTCGTCATGAGCACCCCCAGCCGCCGCTTCGAGACCCTGGCCGTGCACGCCGGCTACAGCCCCGACCCGACCACCAAGTCCGCAGCCGTGCCGCTGTACCAGACCGTGGCCTATGCCTTCGACAGCGCGCAGCACGGCGCCGACCTGTTCGACCTGAAGGTACCGGGCAACATCTACACGCGGATCATGAATCCGACGCAGGACGTGCTGGAGCAGCGCATCGCCGCGCTCGAAGGCGGCATCGCGGCGCTGGCGCTGGCCTCGGGGCAGGCGGCGGTGACGTACTCGATCCTCACCATCGCCGAGGCCGGCGACAACATCGTCGCCGCCTCGGGCCTGTACGGAGGCACCTACAACCTCTTTGCGCACACGCTGCCGCAGTACGGCATCAGCGCGCGCTTCTTCGACTACCGCCGCATCGAGACGCTGGAGGCGCTGATCGACGAGCGCACGAAGGCCGTGTTCGTCGAGAGCCTGGGCAACCCTCAGGGGCATGTGTCGGACATCGCGAAGCTGGCCGAGATCGCGCACCGCCACGGCGTGCCGCTGATCGTGGACAACACCGTGCCCACGCCCTACCTCAGCCGCCCCATCGAGCATGGCGCCGACATCGTCGTGCACTCGCTGACCAAGTACCTGGGCGGCCACGGCACGGCCGTGGGCGGCGCCATCGTCGACAGCGGCAAGTTCCCGTGGGCGCAGCACAAGGCGCGCTTCAAGCGGCTGAACGAGCCCGATGTGTCGTACCACGGCGTCGTGTACACCGATGCGCTGGGCCCGGCGGCCTACATCGGCCGTGCGCGCGTGGTGCCGCTGCGCAACATCGGCGCCGCGATCTCGCCGTTCAACGCCTGGCTCATCCTGCAGGGCATCGAAACGGTGTCGCTGCGCGTGGACCGCATCAGCAGCAACGCGCTCGCGGTGGCGCGGCACCTGAAGGCGCACCCGAAGGTGGCCTGGGTGAACTACGCGGGCCTGGAGGACCACCCCGACCACGCCCTGGTGAAGAAGTACCTCTCGGGCCAGGCCTCGGGCCTGCTGACCTTCGGCGTGAAGACGTCGACGGGCACGCCGCGCGAGGCGGGCGCCCGCGTGCTCGATGCGCTGAAGCTGTTCACGCGCCTGGTCAACATCGGCGACGCCAAGAGCCTGGCCACGCACCCGGCCAGCACCACGCACCGCCAGCTCTCGCCCGAGGAGCTGGACAAGGCCGGCGTTGGCGAAGACGCGCTGCGGCTGTCGGTGGGCATCGAGCACATCGACGACCTGCGGGCCGATCTGGACCAGGCCCTGGCCTCGGCCTGAGAGCCTGAGCCCCCCGAACACCGAAAGCAGGACCCGTGGTCATGGGCGTTCTCTCGCGCGGCTGGCGTGCGCTGTCGGACGGCCTGTTCGGCGGGCTGCCGGTGGAGGCCCGCTGGGTGCCGTCGAGCGTTGGCGACGAGCCCTTCGTGTGCTGGCCCAGGCCCGGGCTCGAGGACCCGCGCTCGCGTCTGGCGCTGGAACTGCTGAACTCGCTGCGAACCCTGGCCAGGCAACGCCAGCTGCGCGTGGAAGGCGCGAATCTTGAGCTGTTCTGGGTGGAGCGGCAGTCACCGCATCGCCAGGTGCGGGCCCGGATCGTGATCGCCTCGCCCGAGCCCGAGGCCCATGTGCGCGGGCTGGCCGGTGCGGTGGCCTTCCAGGCCCGCTCGGCGGGCACGCTGGTGCTGCATGGGCTCGAGCTGATCCTGGAGTGCCACACGGTGAACGACGACGCCGCGCTGGCGCCGACGCACTTCTGGTGACGGCGCCTCGCGTGCGACGCTGTCAGTCGCGCGCGGCCTGAGCACCAACTCAGCTGTCGTGCACACGCGGCAGCCCGGGCTCACGTTGCCGCCGATCACACGGCCGTCGGCAATCGCCACGCAAGCGTGCAGGTGCAAACCGCCAGCGCCCACGGTGGCGCTGAGCGTGAGCAGTTCGGCGTCTTCGTCGATCACTGTGGCCGCCTCGGCGCCGGCCAAACGCAGGGGCAGCGGATCGAGCGTGTTCCGGGGGTGCATGTGCTGATGAGATTCGCGGCCGTGGCATGGCCGTTGCACCTCTGGGGTGATTCGAACACATCCCGGAGGGAAGACGTTGAGAAAGCAGCAACCCAAGCGCCTGCCGCGCCACCACCGCGCGCCGAGCATGCCCACGCGACTTCTGCCACTGGCCGCGGCGCTGGCCCTGGTGCCGGGTCTGATGGCTGGCGTGGCCCAGGCGCAGACGGTCTCTTCGACGGCTGCCGCCGAGAGCCCCGAGGCCCTGCGTGAGCGGCTTGCCGCGCTCGAACGCGAGGCCGCCGCGCTGCGGGCCCGGTTGCAGGCGGCCGTGCAAGCCGCACCGAGGGCTGCTGCAGAACCAGCAGCACCCGTTGCATCGCCAGCAGCGCCGGCCGCCACGGCCTCGCTCGAAGGCGTCACGGTGCGCAGCCGCAAGCCGCTGGCGGCGGTGAAGGACATCCCGCAGTCGGTGTCGGTGGTCAGTGGCGACGATCTCAAGCGCGAGGACGCCACCTCGCTGGAGGCGATCACCAAGCGGCTGGCCAACGTGAAGTGGAACTACGGCAACAGCTCCACCAGCAGCTACTCGATCCGCGGCATCGGCAAGATCGCCAACAACAACGCCGCCGATCCGAGCGTGGCGCTCGACGTCGACGGCGTGCCCTACGCCTTCAACCAGCTCGGCTACTTCGAGTTCCACGATGTCGACACCGCGGCCGTCTCGCGCGGGCCGCAGGGCTTTGCCTTCGGGCGCAGCGCCACCATCGGTGCGATCCAGGTCAAGCTGAAGCGGCCGTCGTTTGCGCCCTCGGCCGACGTGTCGCTGGGCTACAACCAGTACGAGGGGCAGAGCCTGTCCAAGGCCAACGGCAACGTCACCGCCTCGGCCACCGCCACCGGGCCGCTGGTCGATGGGCTGCTGGCTTACCGCACCTCGCTGCGCGTGAACAAGGGCAACGGCTGGCTGCCCAACAAGTACAACCCCGACAACCAGACGATCAGCAGCGACCGTGTCTCCGGCCGGCTGCAGTTCCTGCTGACGCCGTCGCCCGACTTCGAGGCGCGAGTGGCGATCGAGGTCAACCCGCGCATGAGCGAGACCTCGAACATCGGCTCGACCAACTTCTTCTTCAACGAGACACCGGCCACCTACGCCAACGGCGCGTCCACCGCGTCGCTGCTCACGACCGAGCGGCGCCTGGCCCGGCCCTGGTTCACGCGCAACACCAACTACACGGTGGCGGGCGACTTCTTCAGCCAGGTGGCCATCAACAGCGACAGCCAGCAGGGCGTGGTCACCGGCAGCAACGGCGCCTGGGCCGAGCTGAAGTGGGCGCTGTCGGACAGCACCACGCTCACCAGCATCACCGCCCTCAAGGACTACTACTTCAACGCCTTCCGCGACGACGAAGGCACGGTGTTCGACGTGCAGACGGCGGCCGGGCAGAACATCCGCTACGCACAGACCAGCCAGGAGTTCCGGCTGGACTCGCGCCTTGGCGACAGCGTGGCGCTGCAGGCCGGCGCACTGTTCCTGAAGACGCGCAACAACTGGGGCAGCAACGCCATCTTTGGCAGCGACGGGGGCGCCTGGTTCGCCAGCAACGCGCAGTACGGCCGGCTCGATGCCGACGCTGCCGGACGGCTGCTGCTGGTGGACTCGATCGCCGACCTGTGGACGCAGGGCCCGATCCGCTCGGACAACCAGACGCAGGCCGTCTTCGGCAGCGCCGACTGGACGCTGGCGCCGGCCTGGATCCTGAACACCGGCCTGCGCGTGGCGCGCGAGCAGCGGCAGCTCAAGCAGTCGCAGCTCGTCAAGGAGCAGGGCTTCGGCGCCGACCTCAACCCTGCAGCCAACGGCGGCTTCGCGAGCGACGCCAACGGCGTACTGGGCACCAACACCGCCGAGCAGCTGGCGCAGGCCAACCGCGTGGCGGCGCGCTACTTCGGCGCCGCCAGCTATGCCGCGCTCACGGCCGCGCAGCGCCGGCAAGTGGGTGATGCCAAGGCCATCCGCGCCGGGCGCATCGGCACGCTGTACAGCAGCTTCGTGGCGCCCGAGGTGAGCGCCACGCAGACCACCTGGAGCCTGGGCCCGCGCTGGCGGCTGAACGACGACATCACCGTCTACGCCACCGCCGCGCATGGCGAAAAGGCCGGCCTGCCGCGCATCCGCGTGACTGGTGGCGTGCCGGTGGCCGAGGTGGTGCGGCCGGAGAAGAACGACGCCTTCGAGCTGGGCTTCAAGTCGACGCTGTTCAAGGGCACGCTGCTCTTCAACGCGGCCCTCTTCGTCAACCGGCTCAAGGACTACCAGCAGACGGTGTTCTTCCTCGACGAGATCGCGACCAACGACCGCGCCAACAACCCCACGGGCAACCCGATCTACGTGTCGGGCCCGGGCAACGTGCCCGAGGTCAAGGCCCAGGGCCTGGAGATCGACGCCGTTTACAGCGGCATCCGCGGCCTGGAACTGCGCGCCAGCGGCGCCTACAACGACACCCGCTACGTGAGCTTCCCGACCGCGCCGCTGCCCGTGGAGCGCGGCAACGAGAGCCCCGCGTTCTACGACGCTTCGGGCGAACGGCTGCCGGGGGCGTCGCGCTTCACGCTGAACCTGGGCGCCACCTGGCGCCAACCGGTGTCCGCCGACAAGACGCTGGTGGCCAGCTGGAACACCAGCTTCGCCAGCGGCACGCGCTCCGACAACAACCTGTCGTCCTACAGCTGGATCCCCAAGAGCAGCACCACCGACGTGACGCTGGGCCTGCAAGGGCCAGCGGCTCGCTGGGACGTGAACCTCTGGGTGAAGAACCTGTTCGACGACGACACCCGCCGCAACCAGACCTGGAACGCCTGGGCGCCGGGCTTCCCGCGCCAGATCGGCGTGAACGTGAGCACCAAGCTGTGAGCACGACCCCGCGCACCCCTCAGGAGGAACACCGCATGTCCCCAAGAACCTTCCCGGCCCGACGCGTCGGCGCCGCCACGCTGGCCCTGGCGGCCGCGCTGGTGCTGGCGCCAGCCTCGTCGCAGACGATGGCGCCCAAGCCCGCTGCGGCCGAGCCATATGCGGCCAAGGCCGAAGCCACGAAGGCCGTGCCCGCCAGCTGGGCCTACCAGCCCGTCTCGCGCCCCGCGCCGCCAGCCGTGAAGGCCCGCGCCTGGGTGCGCACGCCGGTCGACGCCTTCGTGCTGGCGCGGCTGGAGCAGGCTGGCCTGAAGCCCAGCGCCGAGGCCGACCGCGCCACGCTGATCCGCCGCCTGACGCTCGACCTGCACGGCCTCGTGCCCACGCCCGAGGAGGTGCAGGCCTTCGTCGCCGACCGCTCGCCGCAGGCCTATGACAAGCTCGTCGACCGGCTGCTGGCCTCGCCCCGCTACGGCGAGCGCTTCGGCCGCCGCTGGCTCGACCTGGCCCGCTACGCCGACACCCAGGGCTTCAGCGACGACGAGTACCGCCCCGGCATGTGGCGCTACCGCGAGTACGTGATCCGCTCCTACAACGAGGACAAGCCCTTCGACCGCTTCGTGCGCGAGCAGGTCGCCGGCGACGAGCTGTGGCCGCAGAGCCAGGACGCCATCGTCGCCACCGGCTTTCTGCGCGGCTACCCCGACGCGCCCGACCACCGCGACCTGCTGCAGAAGCGCTACCAGGCCATCACCGAGATGACCGACATCGTCGGCACGGTGATCCTGGGCCACACGCTAGAGTGCGCGCGCTGCCACACGCACAAGGCCGACAAGGTGACGCAGAAGGAGTACTTCCAGATGCAGGCCTTCTTCGGCAACACCGTGCCCAGCGACAGCCTGGCGGTGCTGCAGAAGGGTGCACGCGAGTTCAAGTTCGAGAAGGACTACGCCGCCTGGGAAGACGTGACGAAGGACGTGCGCGCGCGCATCGACGCCTTCATCGCGCCGCACCGCGATGCGATCCTCAAGTACGCCAAGGAGCGCTTCTACGAAGACGGCCGCGCGGCCCTCTTCAAGCCGCGCGATCAGTGGACGCCGCTGGACCGCTGGCTCAACGTGCGCTTCGACGAGTACGTCGTCAAGAACAACAACAACTACAAGTACGAGATCGGCTTCTACGGCCAGGCCAACGCCTTCTTCAACGAGACGCTGGAACGCGCCGAGTTCGAGCCCGGTGTCGCCAAGGCCACCATTGCCGCCTACAAGGAGCGGCAGCAGAAGTTCAGCGCGCTGCTGCGCGAGTTCCGCGCCAGCTACGACAAGCGGCCGGCGCAAGGTGCCACGGTGCTGTCGGCGCTCACCGAGCTGGGATTCACCGACGCGGCGCCCACGCACGTGTACATGGGCGGCAACCACGAGCGCCCGCTGGAAGAGGTGCAGCCCGGCTTCCCGGCACTCTTCAGCCCGCCGGGCGCCACCACGCCGCAGATCTGGCCCACGGGCCACTCGTCGGGCCGCCGCGTGGCGCTGGCCGAGTGGCTGACGCGCGGCGACCACCCGCTGACGGCGCGCGTCTACGTCAACCGCGTGTGGGCCGGCCTCTTCGACCAGGGAATCGTCGCCACGCTCAGCGACTTCGGCCGCGCCGGCCAGCGGCCCACGCACCCCGAACTGCTGGACCATCTGGCTGGGCGCTTCATCGAGCAGGGCTGGAGCACCAAGAAGCTGGTGCGCGAGATCGTGCTGTCCAGCGTCTACCGCCAGGCCAGCGACGAGCGGCCCGAGGTGGCCAAGGCCGATCCGCAGAACCGCCTGCTGGCCCTGTTCCCGCGCAAGCGGCTGGAAAGCGAGCAGCTGCGCGACTCGCTGCTGGCCGCCGCCGGGCTGCTGGTGCACCGCGACGGCGGACCCGGCGTCTACCCGCCCATCCCCGAGGCGGTGATGAAGCAGAGCACGCGCCGCATCCCGGCCTTCTGGCCGGTGAGCAAGGATGTGAGCGAGCACCACACGCGCAGCGTCTACGTCTACGTGCGGCGCAGCGTGCCGTACCCGATGTTCGACAACTTCGACGGTGCCAACAACCACAACCCGCACAGCCGCCGCGATGCGACAACGACGCCGCAGCAGTCGCTGACGCTCTTCAACAACGAGCTGGTGTACGGC
Source organism: Rubrivivax sp. (assembly GCA_020248945.1). Lineage (GTDB taxonomy): Bacteria > Pseudomonadota > Gammaproteobacteria > Burkholderiales > Burkholderiaceae_C > Rubrivivax. The sequence continues at coordinate 19,362 of JADCGQ010000087.1, read as the reverse complement.
TGGTCGAAGGCGCTGGCCGGGCGCGTCATCCGCGAGGCCGGTGCCGATGAGCAGGCCCAGGTGGAGCGCCTGTTCCAGCTGCTGTTCGGGCGTGCGCCCAGCCGGGCCGACCGCCAGCTGGCGCAGCGCTTCCTCGACGGCCAGGAGGCCGTCATCCGTGCCCAGGCCACCGGCGGCAAGCTGGCCGTGGCAGTGCCGGTGGGCCTGAGCGCGCTGCCGCCGAAGACCGATGCCACGCGCCTGGCGGCCTTCGTCGACCTGACGCACACGCTGGCCAATTCCAACGAGTTCATCTACCGCTACTGAGCGGCACCGCAGGAGAAGTGATCCCCATGAGCACCCATTCGCATTCCCGCCGCCGCTTCGTGACCGATGCCGCCCGAGGCCTGGCCGTGGTGGGCGGTGTCATCGGCAGCGGCGGCGTCTTCGCCGTCAACACGCCGAGCGCCACCACCGAGCCGGCCGACCCGCTGGCGCCCAAGCCCACGCACCACCCGGCCAGGGCCAAGGCCGTGATCTGGCTGCACCAGGCCGGCGCCCCGGCCACGCAGGACCTGTTCGACCACAAGCCCGAGCTGATCCGCCTGCACGGGCAGGACGTGCCGGCCTCGTTCCTGAAGGGTGTGCAGGTCAACACCCAAGGTGGCGCCGGCAAGCTGTTCGCCAGCAAACGCACGTGGAAGCAGCACGGACAGAGCGGCCACTGGGCGAGCGACCTCGTGCCCAACCTGGCGCGGCATGTCGACGACATCGCCTTCATCCACAACAGCACGACCGTCGGCGCCACGCACGACATCAGCACCATCAAGCTCAACACCGGCGCGCTGCAGCCGGGCCGGCCGACGCTGGGCGCCTGGGTGCAGTACGCGCTGGGCTCGGGCAACACCGACCTGCCGGCCTACATCGTGCTCAGCAACGGCGGCCGTGGCCTGGAGAGCGGCTCGGTGCACTACAGCGCCGGCTTCCTGCCGGCTGTCTACCAGGGCATCCCGCTGCAGCTGGGCGACACGCCCATCCTGTATCTCGACCGGCCCGAGCTGCTGGCTGCGAAACAGCAGCGCCACGCGCTCGATTTCCTGAAGGCGTTCAACCAGCAGCACGCCAGCCGCTACCCGGCCGACACCGAGCTGAAGGCGCGCATCGAGGCCTACGAACTGGCCTACCGCATGCAGAGCACGGTGCCGGCGGTGGTGGACATCACCAAGGAAGCCGCCGCCACGCGCAGCGCCTACGGCGTGGACGAGGAGGCTACGGGCGAGTACGGCACCAACCTGCTGCGCGCGCGCCGGCTGGTGGAGAACGGCGTGCGCTTCGTGCAGGTGGTGTCGGGCCAGGCCGCCAAGTACCGCGACTGGGACGCGCACGAAGACCTCGAGGGCAACCACGCCGCGCAGGCGCGCATGGTCGACAAGCCCGTGGCGGCGCTGCTGGCCGACCTGAAGCAACGCGGCCTGCTCGACAGCACCATCGTCGTGTGGACCTCGGAGTTCGGCCGCACCAGCTATGGCCAGAGCGGCAGCGGCCGCGACCACAACCCCTGGGGCTACACGCAGTGGCTGGCCGGTGGTGGCTTCAAGCGGGGCTTTTCGCTCGGCGAGACCGACGCCATCGGCCTGCAGTCGGTGGGTGATGTGGCCAGCAAGGTCGACACCTACGACCTGCACGCCACCGTGCTGCACCAGCTGGGCCTGAACCACCTGAAGACCACCTACCTGAACAACGGCCGCAGCGAGCGCCCCACCGTCGTGTGGGGCCGCGTGGTGCACGACCTGATCGCCTGACCGAAGGATCTGCCATGAACATCCGAAACCTCTCCCGCGCCGGGTTGGCGCTTGCCCTGGTGCTGGCCACGGCGCAAGCCCACGCCGCCGCCGACAACCCCTACGGCCTGGCCTCGCTCTGGGCGCAGAGCGATGCCGTGGCCAAGGCCGTGCTGGCCATCCTGGCGGTGATGAGCGCGGCCAGCTGGTACGTGATCGCGACCAAGCTGCTGGAGCAGTCGCGCATCGGCCGCCATGCCAAGGCCGCGGCGAGCGACTTCTGGAACGCCGGCACCGTGCCCGCGGGCGCTGCGCGGCTGGACACCGCGAGCCCGTTCCGCTTTCTCGCCGAAGCCGGCCTGCAGGCCAGCCAGCAGCACCGCGGGCTGCACGCGCGGGTGGACTTCGCCGACTGGTTGGACCTGTCCATCCACCGCGCCACCGAGCGCGTGCAGCGGCGCCTGTCGGCGGGCCTGAGCCTGCTGGCCACCGTGGGCTCGACCTCGCCGTTCATCGGCCTGTTCGGCACCGTGTGGGGCATCTACCACGCGCTCACGGCCATCGGTGCAGCGGGCCAAGCCAGCATCGACAAGGTGGCCGGCCCGGTGGGCGAGGCGCTCATCATGACGGCCATCGGCCTGGCCGTGGCCGTGCCCGCAGTGCTGGGCTACAACTGGCTCTTGCGGCGCAACGCCGCAGCGCTGGACGAGGTGCGCGACTTCGCCGGCGAGCTGCACGCCGTGCTGCTGGGAGGCCCGGCCGATGCCGAACGGGCCTCCAGCAATGCGCCCGCCGTCCCGGCCGGCCTGCAAGCCCAACCGGCCTGACGCCATGGCGATGAGCGTTCCCGCCGCGGGCGAGGTGGACGACGGCTCCGGCGGCGTGCTGTCGGAGATCAACACCACGCCGCTGGTCGACGTGATGCTGGTGCTGCTGATCATTTTCCTGATCACCATCCCGGTGGCCAACCACTCGGTGCCGGTGGAGCTGCCGAAGCAGCGCAACGAACTGCGGCAAGCCACGCCGATGGACATCGTGATCTCGGTCGACGCGCAGGGCCGCATCCACTGGTTCGACGCCCCTATGGCCGGCACCGCCGCACTGACCGAGCGCCTGAAGTCAGTGGCGCGGCAGGACCCGCAGCCCGAGGTGCACATCCGCGCCGACGGCCGCGGCGACTACGCGCCCGTGGGCCGCGTGCTCGCGGCCTGCCAGCGCGCCGGCATCTTCAAGGTCGGCTTCATCACCGAGCCGCCACCCCGGAGCTGAGTGCATGAGCCTTGCCACCCTGCGTGCCTCCCGCCACGCCCGCCGTTCGCTGCCAACGGCCGCTCCGGTGTCCGACATCAACACCACGCCGCTGATCGACGTGATGCTGGTGCTGCTGGTGATGCTGATCATCACCATCCCGATCCAGCTGCACAGCGTCAACCTCAACCTGCCGGTGGGCGCGCCGCCGCCTCCGCCCGAGCAGCCGCCGCAGGTGGTGCGCATCGACATCGACGCCACCAGCACCGCGCACTGGAACGGCACGCCGCTGGCCAGCCTGGCCGAGCTGCAGCAGCAGCTGGCCACCGCCGCCGCGCTGCCGGTGCCGCCCGAATTGCACGTGCGCCCCGACGCCCGCGCCCGCTACGACCGCTTTGCCGAGGTGATGGTGGCCGTGCACCAGGCCGGCCTCGTGAAGGTGGGCGTGGTGGGCAGCGAGCAGTTCGAAGACCGATGAAGGAGCCTTCCCGATGAACACCCTCGTGCTCGCCCCGGGCCTGGACGCCGAGCCGGCCGCGTCGGCGGTGCCCCACCCGCCGCGCGCGCCAGCGCTGAGCGCTGATGCGTCGGCAGCGGCTGGACCGGCCGCACCGGCGCTTCGCCGCACGGCCTTGCAGGCCCCGGCCGGCTCTGAACGTGGCGCCGGCCTGGCCGTCGTCGTGGCGGTGCACCTGGCCGCCGGTGGGCTGCTGGCCAGCGGCCTAGCCCGCGACTTCGTCGTGGCCGCCAAGAAGCCGCTGCAGATGAGCCTGATCCCCGAGCAGCCCGTGGCGCCGCCGCCCCCGCCGAAGCTCGAGAAGCGTGTCGAGCGGCTGCGGCCCGAGGTGCCTCCGCCGCCGCCGTCGTACGTGCCGCCGCCCGAGGTCGTGCCCGTGGCGCCGGCCCCGGCCCCGGTGATCGTGGCGGTGCAGACACAGCCGCCGGCCGCGCCGGTGGCCATCGCCGCGCCGGCCCCGGCGCCCGCGCCCGTGGCGCCGTCCGCGCCGCCGGCGCCGGTGAAGCGCGAGATCGGCCTCGCCTGCCCCGGCTACCAGGCCGTGCTGGCCCAGGTGCTGGTCGAGGCCTACGACCGTGTCGGCGTGGCCGGCGCGGTGCACACGCGCTTCACGGTGCGCGGCGGCCAGATCGTGGACGTTGCCACGCTGTCGGGCCCGCCGGCCTACTTCAAGTTCGTGCAGGCCGCCGTCAAGCGGCTGCGCTGCAGCGCCGCGGGCGCCGACGAGGTGGTGGTGTCGCTGGACGTGAACTTCGCGCCCTGAGTGACCGGGCCTCGGGGCCGAGCGTGGCGATGGGAAGGACGCGATGCGGGCTGACCCCGTCGAAGCCCCGCGGGCACTTCGACAAGCTCAGTGCGAACGGATTTCGCGTAGCTTGGGCGAGCCCGACCGGCCTCAGTCGCGCGCCTTGTAGGCGTCGTGGCAGGCCTTGCAGCTCTTCGTGAGCTGGCCGAAGGCGGCGCGGATGGCGGCCACGTCGCCGGCCGCGGCGGTCTGCGCCAGGGCCTGCGCGTCGCGCGTGAAGTCGGCGCCCAGCTGGTGGAAGCGCGGCTCGGTGAAGAGCTCCGGCCGGGCCGAGGTCTCCTTCCAGCCGCGGGCCTTTTCGGTGCCGGGCGTGAACAGCGAATGGATGTTGGCCTGCGACAGCACCGCGATGGCCTGCGCCGCGCGCAGCACCTCCTCGCGCTGGTAGGTGCCGTCGAGCGAGACCTTGATGCGGGCGTTGTTCCAGGCCAACACCTGGTAGGCCGACTGGCGCCACTTCACCAGCTGGTCGGGGCGGCTGGAGGGCGGCGGCACCGCCGTGGTCTGTGCGGCGGCGGTGCCGGCCAGCAGCGTGAGCGCGATCAGCGGAGCGAGTCGATGGAGCGGTGTCATGGAGCGAGGTGCTGGCGGAAGAAGTCGCGCGTGCGTTGCCACGCCAGGCGGGCGGCGGCCTCGTCGTAGCGCGGCGTGGTGTCGTTGTGGAAGCCGTGCTGCGTGCCCGGGTACAGGTGCGCCTCGTGGCGCACGCCCGCGGCCTTCAGCGCCGCCTCCCAGGCCGGCCAGCCGGCGTTGATGCGTTCGTCCTGCCCGGCGAAGTGCAGCTGCAGCGCGGCGCGCACGCGGGCCGCGGTCTCGGCCGGTGGCTGCCCACCGTAGAAGGGCACGGCCGCGGCCAGCCAGGGCAACACGGTGGCCAGGTGGTTGGCGATGCTGCCGCCGTAGCAGAAGCCGACCACGCCAACGCGGCCGTTGCTGCCGGCCAGCGTGCGCAGCGCCGTCGCGGCGGCGGCGAAGTCGGCGCGCGCACGCGGCTGCTCGATCTTCGGGAACAGAGCACGCGCCTGCTCCTCGTCGCCCGGGTAGCCACCCAGCGGTGCCAGCGCGTCGGGCGCGAAGGCGATCCAGCCCTCCAGCGCCACGCGGCGGGCCACATCCTCGATGTAGGGGTTGAGGCCGCGGTTCTCATGCACCACCAGCACGGCGCCGGTGGCGGCCGTGGCGCCGCGCGGGCGCACGAGCAGGCCCTTGACCTCGCCGTGGCCCTCGGGCGACGGGAAGGCGCTGCGCTGGGCCTCGATGCGGCCGTCGTCGGGTCGCACCTGCTGCGCCCAGGCGAAGTTGGGCGCCAGCTGGGCCAGCGCCAGCTCGGCCCCGGCGATGCCGGCGCAGTAGCGCGCCGCGCGCTCCACGAAGTCGCGGCGCGGCAGCAGGCCGTGCACGTACTGGTCGAACAGCGCGATCACGGGTGGTGGGAAATCGGCGGCGGTCTTGCGGCTCGTTGTGTCCGGCGTCATGGTGTTCTCCGGGTGGGGGTGGCGCACCTTAGCGCGGCCTGCCCTCACTTGGCCCGCGTGGCCACGCCGGGCGTGAGCACCGGCAGCCGCCACACCGCGCCGCGGCCCACCACCAGCAGCGTGCGGCGGTCGGGGCCGCCGAAGGCCAGGTTCTGCGGTGCCCGCGGCAGCTCGATCACGCCGAGTGCGCGGCCATCGGGCGCGAACACCTGCACGCCGGCACTGCTGGCCACGAGCACGCGGCCCTCGGCATCCACGGCCAGGCCATCGGCACCGCTGCTGCCGCCCGTGGGCGTGGCGCGATAGCCGGCCAAGGTGGCAAAAGGCCGCGGCGCGCCGGTGCGCCCATCGGCCGCGATGTCCAGCGCCAGCAGGTGCGGCCCCAGCGTGTCGGCCACGTAGAGCGTTCGCTCGTCGGGGCTCAGCTGGATGCCGTTGGGCCGGCCGATGCCGGTGGCGATGCAGTGCAGCGTGCCGTCGGCATCGATCCGGTAGACGGCCGGTGGGGCCGCGCCGGGCACCGCAGGCTGGTTGGCGTTGGGGCCGGAGTCGGTGAACCAGACGCGGCCCTGGCGGTCGACCACCAGGTCGTTGGGCCGCCCGAAACCCTGGCCCTGCCAGCCGCGCGCGAGCACCTGGCGCACGCCGGTCGAGTCGATCACGGCCACCTGCGGTGGCGCCGTCTGCACGGCCACCTGCGGTGGCGCCGTCTGCACGGCCACCAGCGTGCCGTCGCCGCGCAGCGCCAGCGCGTTGCTGCCGGCCAGGCCCTGCGCCCATGGGCTGACGCGGCCGTCGGTGGCGATGTGGGCGATGCGGTCGCCCTGGTTCTCGGTGAACAGCCAGCCGCCGTCGGCCAGGCCCAGCGGGCCTTCGGTGCCGCGGAAGCCTTCGCCGACGAGCTCGATGCGCGTGCCCGCTGCCACCACGCCAGCGATGGCGCCAGTGGGCCGTGTGTCGCCGGCCGGCGCGAGGGTTGGTGCCGGTGCCGGTGCCGCAGACGGAACGGCCTGCGCCACCACCGGGGCCTGCGCCAGGCGCTGCACCGAGGCCAGCGCCGCGTCGACGTTGGCCTCGGGCGAGACGCCCGCGATGGTGGCGGCGATGCGGCCGTCGCGGCCGACGACGAAGCTCACGCGGTCGGCCCGCGCGTGTTCGATCGGCTCGCCGCGGCGGTTGCTGCGGCCGGGCTCGACGGCCCGCGTGGCCACGCCGTAGGCGGCGGTGATGCGGCCGTCGGCGTCGCTGGCCACGGCCACGCGGCCTACGCAGCTGTCAGGGTCGGCCGAGAAGGCGCGCAGGCGGTCGAACGGGTCCTGCGACACGCCCAGCACCGTGGCACCGGCGGCCTGGAAGCGCTCGTGTTGCTGCGCAAAAGCGCGGGCCTGCAGGCTGCAGCCCTGCGTGAAGGCGGCGGGGTAGAAGTACAGCACCACCGGGCCTTGCAGCAACGTGGCCTTCAGCGACCACGCCCGCGACTCGCCGGCCTGGGCTGCCCGCGCCTCGAAGGCCGGCGCCACCACGCCCGGCTGCAGCAACGCTGGCGCATTCGGCTGCGCCGTGGCGGACAACGAGGCCAGCCCGGCCAGCAGGCCGCCGAGCGCAAAGAGCCGGCCGTGGGCCCAATGCCGGGCAGGCCGATCGAAGATCAACGGGGTCATCAGGAGTCCTTCTTGAAGACGGTGTGGCAGGCCTTGCAGCTGCGGCCCAGGTCGGTGGCGCTGGCGGCGGCGCCGCCCAGGTCGCCACGGCCGATCTGCTGGCGCACGCGGGTGGCGTGCTCAACGGCCTTGCGCGACAGCTCCACGCCTTCGACCAGGGCCGGGCGGGCCTCATACCAGGCCTGCACCTCGCGCAGCCCGCGCAGCAGCTCGTCGGCGTTGGCGGTAGCGGCCCGCGCATCGGCCAGGCCCAGGTTCGAGGCGAGGTCCTTCTGGTGGTCCTCGAGGCTTTGCATCAGGTCGCTGTCGATGCTGTCGCTGCCGGCGCCAGCCGGTGCGGCGGCCATCGACAGCAGCAGCGCCGCGGCTGTGGCGGCCAGGGCACGCAGCGTTCGGCGGGGCAGGGTGGTGCGGTGGTCCATCGTGCCGACAGGGCGCAAGTTGCGGGCCAGCGCGGCTGCTGCATTCGGGGCGCAAAGCGCGGTGTTCGTGCTGCTGGGGGCTGTCTGCGCTGTCGCTGATGCAGCAACGCTCCGGGCCACTGTTGCAGAGCCAACAGCGGCCCGCGTTCAGCCCGCCAGAGACTGCGGCCGCTCGCCGTCCGCCGCGTCGGCCAGCAGCCCGTAGCGCTTGAGCAGCGTGCGCATCGTGTTGCGCGTGACGCCGAGCGCCCGCGCCGCGCGCACCTGGTTCTCGTGGCTGAAGCGGAAGGCGCAGCGCACCAGCGTGCCTTCGAGTTCGTCGAAGAGGTTGTCGGTGCCGCGCGTGAGCAGCCGCTCGATGACGGCCACCAGATCGACGACGGCGTCATCGTCCGCCCCGTCGGCCTCCGCGTGAGTCTGGGCGACGTCGCTGCCGGTCGCCGCGGCCGGCACCGGCGCCGAAGCGAGCGCGGCCGAGGTGCGGTGCGCGTGCACGAGCTTCAGGTCACCCGGTTCGATGACGCCGCCGCGGCAGACGATCAGCGCGAAGTGCACGACGTTCTCCAGCTCACGGATGTTGCCCGGCCAGGCATAGGCGCGCAGCGCGGCCTGCGCAGCGTTGCTGAACGTCACGTGCGCCAGCCCGAGCCGCGGCCCGTAGACGCCAACGAAGTGGCGCGCCAGCGGCAGCACGTCGCCCGTGCGCTCACGCAGCGGCGGCAGCTCCAGCGTGGCCACGCTCAGGCGCCAGTACAGATCGGCGCGGAAGCGCTGCGCGTCGACGGCGCGTTGCAGATCGATGTTGGTGGCGGCCACCAGCCGCACGTCCAGCGCCACGGCCTTGCGCGAACCCAGGCGCACGACCTGCCGCTCCTGCAGCACACGCAGCAGCTTCACCTGCTGCGGCAGCGGCAGGTCGCCGATCTCATCGAGGAACAGCGTGCCGCCGTCGGCGGCCTCAAACCAGCCGGCGCGTGCCGTGGCCGCACCGGTGAAGGCACCCGCCTCGTGGCCGAACAGCTCGGCGTCGATGAGGCTCTCGCTGAAGGCGCCGCAGTTGACGGCCAGAAAGGGGCCACGACGGCCGCTCTGGCGGTGGATGTGGCGCGCGATGAGCTCCTTGCCGGTGCCTGTCTCGCCGATCATCAGCGCGGTGGCGTCGCTGCGCGCTACGCGTTCCACCTCGCGCAGCAGGCGCTGCGAGCGCGGGTCCTCGAACAGCATCGCCTTGGCGCGGATGGACAACGCCCCCGCCGCACCGGCGGGCAGCGTGAGCAGGTCCTCGTTGCGCGCCGATGCGGTGCCGTCGAACGGCTCGTCGTACACCTTCATTTCGGGTCGCCACCTTGCCCGGCGCCGAGTTGCCGCGGCCTCGTGCCGACCCGACGCGGCGGTGCCGGCCGGGCCCGGTGCCGGAAGCGGCCTGCGTCCGATGGCGGGCTCGCCTCGCGCGGGAACAGCATGTGGGGACCTCGCAGGCCGGATCGACACCCGGCAAAGTCCGTCAATCTAGTAGGCCAATCACGCCGCGCCAAGCGCATTCGCCGCAACAGCACATGCGGCCGTCGAGCATCTACTGTTGCGGCGATCTTCGTTGGCTGCGCAGGAACGCCGACCTATCGTGCCCTCGCCTGTCGCATCTTGGGGTCTCGCGGCAGGCGTCTCCTCGGGGGAGGCGCCGGCCGCGCCGGCTCTTCTTTCGATTCGGGCCCGCAGCGAAGGGAACCAGTGGCTTCGTCACGGGGTTGTGCGCTGCGGGCCCTCCTTTCCTCTGGAATCTCTATGCCCACGACTGACTCCAGCGCGCCACACGCCGCCGCCCGCCGGAGCGCGCGATGAGCGTGCCACTGCTCCTCATCGTCGATGCCGGTGTCGGCCACCCGTCACGCACCCGCGCGCTGGCTGAGGCCGTCGCCGAAGCGGCAATCGGCCGCATCGATGGGCGTGCCATCGAGCGCCAACATCTGTCGGTGGCGGCGCTGGCGCCGCTCATCGGCCCGGCGCTGTCGCGCAGCGTCCTGCCGGCCGGGGCCGAGGCGGCGCTGCGCCGCATCGAGACGGCCGATGCGCTGATCGTCGCCACACCGGTCTACAAGGGCTCGTACACGGGCCTGTTCAAGCACCTCTTCGACTTCGTCGACGCCGACGCGCTGCGCGGCAAGCCGGTGGCCCTGGTCGCCACCGGAGGCGGCGAGCGCCATGCGCTCGTGGTCGAGCACCAGCTGCGGCCGCTGTTCGGTTTCTTCCAGGCGCGCACGCTGCCCACGGCGGTGTACGGCGCCAGCGCCGAGTTCGACGGCACCACGGTGCGTGCCGAAGGCCTGCGGCTGCGCGTCGACGCGCTAGCCGCCGAGTTGGCTGACTGCTTCTGAGGCTACCGGCGGGTGCTCATCAGCTGTTGCGGACAAGTTCGTTGGATCCGCGTCGCTTGCGACCTATCGTGCCCTTGAGCGGTCGAGCACTCCTTAGCTGCCGTCGCCACACAAGCTCAACACAAACCCACCATCCACTGCCAGGAGTACACCATGTCGATCGATAGCACCGGCCGCCATCGCCACCTCTCGGGTCTGATGAAGGCCCTCGTTCTGTCTGCCACCGCCGCGCTCACGGCCGGCGGCGCACAGGCCCAGCAGCCCATCGAGCTGCGCATCGGCTTCCAGAAGGCCGCCAGCGTGCTGGTGCTGCAGCGTGCGCAGGGCACGCTCGAGCGGCGCCTGGCGGCGCAGAACGTCAGCATCAAGTGGGTGGAGTTCCCGGCCGGCCCGCAGCTGCTCGAGGGCCTGAACGTGGGCTCCATCGACGTCGGGTACGTGGGCGAGGCGCCGCTGATCTTCGCGCAGGCCGCGGGCGCGCAGTTCGTCTATGTCGGCAACGATCCGGCCAGCCCGGAGGCCGAGGCCATCGTCGTGCCCAAGGGCTCGGCCATCAGGAGCGTGGCCGATCTGAAGGGCAAGAAGATCGCCCTCAACAAGGGCAGCAACGTGCACTACCTGCTCGTCAAGCATCTCGAGAAGGCGGGGCTCAAGTACACCGACGTCAACGTCGTGTTCCTGCCGCCGGCCGATGCGCGCGCGGCATTCGAGCGCGGCAGCGTCGACGCCTGGGCGATCTGGGACCCGTTCCTTTCCGCCGCCGAACAGCAGATCGGGGCTCGCATCCTCGTCGACGGCAAGGGCGTCGTGAACAACCACCTCTTCTACCTGGCCAGCCGCAGCTTTGTCGAGAAGCACCCGGGCGTGATCGGCAGCTTCTTCCAGGACCTGCAGGAACGCAGTCGCTGGATCACCGCCAACCGCGCCGAGGCCGCCAGGCTGATCGCGCCCTTGCAGGGGCTGGACGTGGCCATCGTCGAGAGCAGCCTGTCGCGTTACCCGCTGGGCGTGGTGCCGGTCAGCGCCGCCGTGGCGGCCGAGCAGCAGAAGGTGGCCGATGCCTTCTTCGAGCTCAAGCTCGTGCCCACACGCGTGATCGTTGCCGAGGCGCTGCCGGCCCGGCCTATCGTCGTTGCGCAGACGAAGTGAGGCCTGTGCCGTGACCCAGCCGCTCAGCATCTTCTGGTTCATTCCGTCGCACGGCGACTCGCGCTACCTGGGCACCAGCCTGGGCGCGCGCGAGGCCAGCCTGGACTACTTCAAGCAGGTGGCCGTGGCCGCCGACTCGTTGGGCTACGAGGGCGTGCTGCTGCCCACCGGCCGCAGCTGCGAGGACAGCTGGGTGCTCGCAGCCAGCCTGATCGACGCGACGCGGCGCCTGAAGTTCCTGGTGGCGCTGCGCCCGGGCCTGGTGACGCCGTCGCAGAGCGCGCGCATGGCCGCCACGCTCGACCGCCTTTCGGGTGGCCGTCTGCTCGTCAACCTCGTCACCGGGGGCGACCCCGACGAGCTGGCAGGCGACGGCCTGTTCCTGTCGCACGAGGAGCGCTACTCGCAGTCGCGCGAGTTCATCGCCATCTGGCGCGAGCTGCTGGCCCGCAGCCATGACGGACTGCCTTTCGACCACGCTGGCGAGCACTACCGTATCGAGGCCGGCAAGGTGCTGTACCCGCCGCTGCAGCGGCCGTACCCGCCGGTGTTCTTCGGCGGCAGCTCGGGCCCGGCGCATGCGCTGGCGGCCGAGCACGTGGACACCTACCTCACCTGGGGCGAGGCGCCGGCTGACGTGGCGGCCAAGCTGGCCGACGTGCGTGCGCAGGCCGCCGCGCGGGGCCGCACGCTGCGCTACGGCATCCGGCTGCACGTGATCGTGCGCGAGACCGAAGACGAGGCCTGGGCCGCCGCGGCAAGGCTCGTGAAGCACCTCGACCCGGCCACCGTGGCCGCGGCGCAGCAGCGCTTCGCGAAGATGGATTCCGAAGGCCAGCGCCGCATGGCCGCGCTGCACGGCGGCCACTTCGACCCGGCCAACGTGCGCGCGGGCCTGGAGATCGCGCCCAACCTGTGGGCCGGCGTGGGCCTGGTGCGGGGCGGCGCGGGCACGGCGCTGGTCGGCAGCCCCGAGCAGGTGGCAGCGCGCATCCGCGAGTACGCCGAGCTGGGTCTGTCCCACTTCATCCTCAGCGGCTACACGCACCTGGAAGAGGCCTACCGTTTTGCCGAGCTGGTGTTCCCGTTGCTGCCGCTGGGCTTGCGCGAGCGCATCAGCCAGCCGCAGCTCACCGGGCCCTTCGGCGAGATCGTCGCCAACTCGATCGTGCCGCAGCGCGCGGCCGTCGCCGCGGCTGCGAGCTGAGCAGGGGCGCCGATGTCGGAACTGTCGAACGCCCTGCGCTGGAAGCGGCGCATCGCTCCGTGGCTGGTGCCGCTGGCCATCGTGGCCGCCTGGGAGATCTCGTCGCGCGCAGGCTGGCTCTCCAGCCGCGTGCTGCCCGAGCCCTGGGCCGTGCTCGCCGCCTTCGCGCGCCTGGCCGGCACCGGCGAGATGTGGCAGCACGTGTGCGTGAGCACGCAGCGGGCGCTGTCGGGCTTTGCCCTCGGCGGCGGGCTGGCGTTGGTGCTGGGCCTGCTGACCGGCTCGCTCAGGAGCGCCGAGACGCTGCTGGACAGCACCATCCAGATGGTGCGCAACGTGCCGCCGCTGGCGCTGATTCCGCTCGTCATCTTGTGGTTCGGCATCGAGGAGGAGGCCAAGCTGTTTCTGGTGTCGCTGGGGGTGTTCTTCCCGATCTACATCAACACCTTCCATGGCATCCGCTCGGTCGACGCGGGGCTCATCGAGATGGCGCGCAGCTACGGTCTCAAGGGCTGGGCGCTGTACCGCCACGTCATCCTGCCCGGCGCGCTGCCGTCCATCCTGGTGGGCGTGCGCTTCTCGCTGGGCTTCATGTGGGTGATCCTGATCGTGGCCGAGACCATCAGCGCGCAGGCCGGCATCGGCTACATGACGATGAACGCACGCGAGTTCCTGCAGACCGATGTGGTGCTCGTGGGCATCCTGCTGTATGCGCTGCTGGGCAAGCTGGCCGATCTGCTGGCCAAGGGACTGGAGCTGTGGTGGCTGCGCTGGCATCCTGGCTATGGAGCCCGCGCATGATGACCGCCTACGACGCACCCGAGCTGCTGCTGCGCAGCCCGCAACCGCAGGCCGAGCCGACGGCCTTGCCGGGGTCGCCGCCAGCCGGAGGTGATGCACGCGGCCCGGGCCTGGGCATCGAACTGCGCGGCGTGCACAAGCGCTACGGCGCGCGCGAGGTGCTGCACGACATCCACCTGAGCATCGCGCCGGGCGAGTTCGTTGCCGTCATCGGCAAGAGCGGCTGCGGCAAGAGCACGCTGCTGCGCCTGCTGGCCGGGCTCGAGGCGGCCGATGCCGGCGCGCTGGCCATCGACGCCCAGCCGCCGAACGCCACGCGCGAGGACACGCGGCTGATGTTCCAGGACGCGCGGTTGCTGCCCTGGAAGCGGGTCGCCGGCAACGTTGAGCTCGGCCTGAGCAGCGCCAACGCACCGGCGCGGGCGCGTGGCGCACTGGCGCAGGTGGGGCTGGCCGACCGCGCCCACGAGTGGCCGGCCGTGCTGTCGGGCGGGCAGAAGCAGCGCGTGGCCCTGGCGCGGGCGCTCGTGCACGAGCCGCGCCTCTTGCTGCTCGACGAGCCGCTGGGCGCGCTGGACGCGCTCACGCGGCTGGAGATGCAGGCGCTGATCGAGCAGCTGTGGCGCGAGCAGGGCTTCACCGCCGTGCTCGTGACGCACGACGTGGCCGAGGCCGCGGCGCTGGCCGACCGCGTGCTCGTCATCGTCGACGGCCGCATCGCGCACGAGGAGCGCATCGTGCAGCCGCGGCCGCGCCGCCATGCCTCGGCCGCGCTGGCCGAGGTCGAGGAGCGGCTGCTGGCGCAGGTGCTGCGCCGGCCGGGCTGAGAGCGGCGGGACCAGAAGAACGAACCCTGCCACGCCGTCACCCCTTCTCTTTTCGCTGGCGCCTCCCTCAGCGGGCCCGGCCCTGGAGCCTCTCATGCAGACCACGGTGTCCACTTTCTTGCCCACGGCTGCGCCGGTGCAGGTTGCCCCGCTGCGTGGCGACGCGACGGCTCCTTCGTGCTGCCCGCCGCGCCCGCGGCTGCTGGTGGTGCCGGGGCTGCACGGCAGCGGTCCCGATCACTGGCAGAGCTGGCTGCAGCGGCGCACGCCGGGCAGCCGCCGTGTCGAGCAGCAGGACGGTTCGCAGCCCGACCTCGACGCCTGGGCGGCCCGCATCGGCGCCACCCTGGAGGCCGAGCCGCCCGGCCCGTGGATCGCCGTCGCCCACAGCTTTGGCGCGCTGGCGCTGGTGCAGCATCTGCTGGGCACGGCGCCGGCTGACGACGGCGCTGGCGTGGTGTCGGCACTGCTCGTGGCGCCGGCCAGCCCGGTGCGCTTTGGCGTCGGCCCGCGGCTGGCGCGTCGCGTGTCGAGTGCCGAGCTGCTGGTGCTGACCAGCGGCAACGACCCCTGGTTGCCCACCGAGCTGGCCCTGACCTGGGCCCACGCATGGGGCGCCCGGCTGACCGACCTGGGCGACCTCGGCCACGTCAACCCGGCATCGGGCTTCGGGCCCTGGCCGCAGGTCCTGCCCTTCATCGAGCGGCTGCGCCAGCGCCAGCAGGCTGCGCAGCGTGCGCGCGCCGCACGGCCGGACTGAAGGCCTGAGTGCCTGAGGGCGGGCCAGGCACTCCGCTGCGCCAGCGCCATGCAGTGCGGCGCATACACTCGCACCTCGATGTCGAAGCGGCGCCGTCACACTGCACTGCCCACCTGGATCGCCCTGCTGGCGATCTGGGCGCTGAGCCTGGTGCCGACGGTGTCGCAGCTGCTGGCCGCCGCCGCGCCCGACGGCCAGCTGCGCGCCGAGATCTGCACGCCGCAAGGCCTGCGCTGGGTGACGCTGGTGGCGGCCGACGACGGCGCCGAGCCGCCAGCGGCCGACCCGGCTGCCGCGCACAGCGACCACTGCCCCCTGTGCCGGCTGCAGCACGACGCACCGCCGCTGCCTCTGGCCACGGCGCTGTCGCACGAGCCCGCACCCGGCCCGGCCTTCGTGCCCAGCCTGTTCCTGCAGGCGCCGCACACGCTGCACGCCTGGCGCAGCGCCCAGCCTCGCGGGCCCCCACTCCTGAGCTGAACCCTTTGTCGCGAGCCCTGCCGCGGCCGCCATCGGACGGTGGCGGCGTGGGCTCATCTGGGTTTGCGGCCGTTTGCTCGCGCCCCTTGGGCGCAGCGGGTGACCCTCAGGAGTTTTTCTCGTGCTCGTTTCTTTCCCGCCCTTCCCCCGGCAGGCGATCGCCTGCGCTTGTGTTCTTTCGTGCGTGTCCCTGGCCCAGGCCCAGCCCGCCCCCGCCCCCGCCCCCGAAACCGCCAGTAGCCGCAACGCCGGCATCGTCACCGTCATGGCCGGCCGGCAGGGCTCGCTGCCGACGCAGATCCCCACCACCATCGAAGGCATCACCGGCGCCGAGATCGACGCCACCATCAATGCCACCGACAGCGCCGACGCGCTGAAGTACTTCCCGAGCCTGCTGGTGCGCAAGCGCTACATCGGCGACTATGACCACGCCGTGCTGTCCACGCGCGCCAGCGGCACCGGCAACAGCGCGCGCTCGCTGGTCTATGCCGACGGCATCCTGCTGAGCAACCTGCTGGGCAACGGCGCCAGCTTCACGCCGCGCTGGGGCCTGGTCACGCCCGAGGAGATCGAGCGTGTGGACGTGCTCTACGGCCCGTTCAGCGCCGCCTACCCGGGCAACAGCGTGGGCGCGGTGGTGGACTACGTGACGCGCATGCCCACGCGCTTTGAGGCGCACGCGAAAGTGGCCGGGTACTCTCAGCGCTACGACGTCTACCGCACCGACGGCCGCTTCGGCGGTGGCCAGGCCGCCGCCAGCCTGGGCAGCCGCGCGGGTGACTTCGCCTGGTGGCTCAACCTGAGCCGGCAGGACAGCGAGAGCCATCCGCTCGTCTACGCCACGCGCAACCCGAGCACCGCCGCGCCGGCCGCTGGCGCCGTGGCCGTGACGGGCGCGGTGGCCGAGAAGAACCGCTTCAACCAGGACTGGCTGCTCATCGGCACCAGCAGCCAGGCCCGCACGGTGCAGGACCACGCCAAGCTCAAGCTGGCCTGGCGGCTGCTGCCCACGCTGCGCGCCAGCTACACGCTGGGCTTCTGGGACAACAGCGTCGAGCGCCAGCCCGAGAGCTTTCTGCAAGACGCGAGCGGCCAGCGCGTGGACATCCGCCCCGACAACTTCCCCACCAGCGTGGGCGGCACGCGCGCCGTCAGCATCGACGGCCGCGGCTACACGCTCAGCGCCGCCGACTTCGGCCGCACACGCGAGCGGCTGCAGCACGTGATGCACGGCCTGTCGCTGCGCCAGGCCACGGGCGGGGTGTTCGACTGGCAGCTCGCGGCCAGCCTGTACGACTACGCCCGCGACGAGGTGCGCGCCTGGGCGCCGGTGGCCGCCACCGCCGCCACGGCGGCCAACGCGGCCGGCGGTCGCATCACCGACCAGGCCGGCACCGGCTGGAACACCCTGGCTGCCAAGGGCACCTGGCGGCCCGGCGGTGCAGATGACAAGAGCGTCGGCCGCCACGTCATCGAGTCCGGCCTGCAGCGCGACGCGCACCAGTTGCGCAACAAGGTCTCGACCACGGCGGACTGGCTGGCGGGCGCTCCGGCCGCCGGCAATCCGGCCTCGCGCTTCGAGGGCCACACCGCGCTCACCAGCCTGTGGGCGCAGGACGCCTGGGCCTTTGCCGCCGACTGGAAGGCGGTGCTGGGCCTGCGGCTCGAGCAATGGCAGGCCGCGCGCGGCCTCACCACCAACGGCGGCGGCGCGTTTGCCCACCCCACTCGCCGCGAGTCCGCCGCCAGCCCCAAGCTGGCGGTGGGCTGGCAGCCGCGCGACGACTGGTCGCTCAAGCTCTCCAGTGGCCGCGCGCTGCGCTTTCCCACGGTGAGCGAGCTGTTCCAGGGCGGCGTCAATGCCAGCACCGGCGCGCTGAGCAACGGCGATCCGAACCTCAAGCCCGAGGTCTCGTGGACCACCGAGCTCAGCAGCGAGTGGGCCTGGCGGCCGGGCGCCTCGCTGCGCGCCACGCTGTTCCACGAGGCCACGCGCGACGCGCTCTACAGCCAGACCAACACCACCGTTACGCCCAATGTCACCAACGTCCAGAACGTCGAGCGCATCCGCACCCAGGGCCTGGAACTGGCGGCGTCCACGCGCGACCTGGGCGTGCGCGGGCTCGATCTCAGCGGCAGCCTGACCTTCGCCGATTCCATCATCACCGCCAACAGCCGCTTCCCGGCCAGCGTGGGGAAGTGGCAGCCGCGCGTGCCACGCTGGCGCGCCAACGCCGTGGCCACCTGGCGGGCTACCGAGGCGCTCAGCGGCACCCTGGGTGTTCGCTACGGCGGCCAGCAGTTCAACAGTCTGGACAACAGCGACCCGATCGGCGCGCGCTACCAGGGCGCGAGCAAGTTCCTCGTGGCCGACCTGCGCCTGCGCTGGCAGGCCACGCGGCAGTGGAGCGCCGCGCTGGGCATCGACAACCTGAACAACGAGCTGTACTGGAACTTCCACCCCTACCCGCTGCGCACCATCGTGGCGGAACTCAAGTTCGACCTGTGAGCAAAGCCATGAAGCACATCCACCTCACCCTTGTCGGCATCACGCTGGCTGCCGTCAGCGCGGGCCCGGCCTCGGCCCATGTCACGCTCGAAGAGGCCAAGGCCCAGGCGGGCAAGCCCTACAAGGCCACGCTGCGCGTGAGCCACGGCTGCGAGGGCACCGCCACGCACACCTTGCGCGTGCGCGTGCCGGCGGGCTTTCGGGGCGCCAAGCCCATGCCCAAGCCGGGCTGGACGCTGCAGACGCAGCGCGAGCCGCTGGCCCAGCCCTACGAAAGCCATGGCCGCCGCATCACCGACGACGTGGTCGAAGTCACCTGGAAGGCGGCCAGCCGCGAAGCCTGGCTGGCCGACGCCCACTACGACGAGTTCGTGCTGCGCGGCCAGCTGCCGGTGCAACCGGGGCCGCTGTGGTTCAAGGTGCAGCAGCTGTGCGAGAAGGGCCAGTGGGACTGGTTCGACACGCCGGCCGACGCCAAGAGCACCAGCCGGGCCGGCCTGAAGGCACCGGCGGCCTTGCTCGAGGTGCTGCCCGCCGACGAAGCGCCCACGGCCCATCGCCACTGAGCGCGCCCCGGGGCGTGCTCGGCCAGCGGCTCAGCCCAGCGCGTCGGCCCAGATGTTGCGCGCCCAGCTCAGGGCGTAGGTGCCCTCGAGCTCATTGCGCGCGCTGCTCAGCCCGCCGGCCCCGGCCACGGGCGTGAGCGTCTTCTGCTCGGCGTTCCACTTGTGCACGCTGGCCACGTGCACCACCTCGGTGGCGCTGACGAAGCTGTAGCAGGTGTTGGCGATGATCGGGCTCTCGTTGACGGGTTGGCCCGTCAGCCGCGCCACCACCGCATCGGCCACCACCTTGCCGTGGTTGTTGGCCTGGAAGCCGCTCTTGGGCATGCCGGGTGCGGCGGCGATGGCGTCGCCGATCACGTGCACACCCGGCACCTTGGTCGATTCCCAGGTCTGGAACTCCACGCCCACCCACTGGTTGTTGACGGTGATCAGCGGCTGCGCGATGCGCCCGGCCTGCTGCGGCGGAATGATGTTGAAGAGGTCGGCCCTGACGTCCTCGACCTGCAGCTTGGCCACGTTGCCGCGCACGTCGAACTCCACCACCTCGGCGTTGGGGCGGTACTCGATGATGCCCTTGTAGAGATCGTCCCAGGCCTTGAGGAACAGCGCCTTCTTCGAGACGAGGTCGGGGTTGGCGTCGAGCACCAGCACCTTGCTGCGCGGCTTGAACTTCTTGAAGTAGGGGTAATCGTATTTTTCCTGCAGATTGACACGCTGACCCAGAAAAACTCTAGCCGCGACAACCACTTGCAAAACTGGCTCTCGCGGACCGCTTGTGCTTTCGGTGCAGATTGACACGCTTC
>JADCGQ010000086.1 GCA_020248945.1 Rubrivivax sp. | reverse complement strand
GGATTTGTGGACGATGCGCTTCGCGCACCGGCCGGCTTGCCGTGGACAACGCTGTCGCGTTGCCCATCGCGCCGGCCTTCGCCCACAAGCTCCACAGCCTCACACCACCCATGTTCATGAACGAGAAGTCAGGAACAGCCGGGTTCTATGGAGGCGACAAGTATTCTGACGCGGGGGGGGTTGGCTATGGTTGATCAAGAGCGCGTTCGCAGTTCGGTGGTGAGGGCTTTCAGCTCGTAGCCCAGGACTCGGCTGAGAAGTTTCAGTTGTCGGGCAAC
This sequence comes from Rubrivivax sp., assembly GCA_020248945.1. Taxonomy (GTDB): domain Bacteria; phylum Pseudomonadota; class Gammaproteobacteria; order Burkholderiales; family Burkholderiaceae_C; genus Rubrivivax. The sequence continues at coordinate 22,077 of JADCGQ010000086.1, read as the reverse complement.
GCGCAGTGGCACCAGCCAGCATCGGCGCGTGGCGTCCCATTGGGCTCCGTGGTCGCGCAGTCGATGACGCAGTTGAGTCTCTCGCCAGTCGACCGCTATGCGCACCAGGGTCGTGGGCGTCGGCCGCCGGTCGATGATGAGTTCGACGGTCGTGTACCTCTCCGTGCCCGCGTCGTTCTCGCGGTAGCGAACGCACACCAGGTTCGTGCCGTATTGCAGCAGCAAGCGCTGCGTGCCGGGCGCGCCTGCGCGCAAGGTCCGCTTGACCAGCAACGGCTCTCGCAGCACATCCCGGCGAGCAGAAGGCGGTGATCGCATGGTGGTGGACAGGTTGCGGAAACTGTATGAATATACAGTGCTTGCGCTGATCTTCGTCGGCCCTGCGCAGTTGGCCCGCTGCTGCGTGGCCACTTTTTGTCCACCGCCATGCTTGGTCCACCGTGTCTGTGCCGTTCACCGGCTGCTCGCCTAAGCGCTTCTTCCGCTTTTGCCAGGCGTCGGCTCGGCGCCCCGTTGTCCGCCGGCTCCGCCCCCGCCCGGTTTGGACACACCCTCGTCGACAGGAATCGCTTTATGTCCGCTGCGTCGCCTTCCAAACCGCCGCCCCGTCTGCTCGACCTCGTGCGCCAGCAGACGCGCCTGCTGCACTACAGCCTGCGCACCGAAGAGGCCTACGTGCATTGGGTGCGCGCCTTCGTGCGTTACCACGGGCTGCGCCATCCCTCCGAGTTGGCAGGCCCGGACATCACCGCGTTCCTCACCTGGCTCGCGCACGATCGGCAGGCCGCCCCGGGCACGCACCGCCAGGCCTTGTCGGCACTGCTGTTTCTGTACCAGAAGGTCTTGCGCCAGCCGGTCCCCTGGGTCGATGAGATCGGCCATCCCAAGGGCGAGCGTCGCCTGCCGGTGGTGATGTCCGTCGACGAAGTGGCGGCCGTGCTGGCTCGGCTCGATGTCAACCCGCTGGGCGGCCAGCATGCCCCGGTGGGCCTGGTGGGGCGCCTGCTGTATGGCACCGGCATGCGTTTGCTCGAGGGCCTGCGCCTGCGCGTCAAGGACGTCGACTTCGACCGTCGCGCCCTCATCGTGCGCGAAGGCAAGGGCTTCAAGGATCGCGTCGTGATGCTCCCGGCTTCGCTCGAACTGCCGCTGCGCGACCAGCTCTCGCGCAGCCACGCCATTTGGCGGGACGATCGCGCCGCCGGCCTGGCCGGCGTGCACCTGCCGCACGCGCTGGCGCGCAAGTACCCGCGCGCTGCCGGGTCCTGGAGCTGGCAGTGGGTGTTCCCGCACGCCCAGGTGTCGGTCGATCCGCGCACCGACATCCGCCGACGCCACCACCTCCTGGAGGGCGCGTTCCAGCGCGCCTTCAAGTCGGCGGTGGATGACGCAGGCATCGCCAAGCCGGCCTCGCCGCACACGCTGCGCCATTCGTTCGCCACCCATCTGCTGCAGTCGGGCTACGACATCCGCACGATCCAGGAACTGCTCGGCCACGCCGACGTGAGCACCACGATGATCTACACCCACGTGCTGCGCCTGGGTGGTGGCGCGGTGCGCAGCCCGCTCGACAACCTCGGCCCGGCCCGCCACGGCACGCCGGCCGGGCCCGCCGCAGCAGCAGTGCCGCCCGCCAACGCGGCCCGCTACCCGGCCACCGGCCATGCCGCCACCGTGCGCCCCGCGCGCGAATGTCCTTTTGATGCTGCCGCCTCTGCAGGCGAGTCCCCGTGCCTTCCCACCGTCCCCGATCCGGCCTTCGCCACGCGCTACCGGCCTACGCCGAGCTTCGCTGCCGCAGCAACTTCAGCTTCCTGAGCGGCGCCTCGCATCCCGAGGAACTGGTCGCGCGGGCGCAGGCGCTGGGCTACGGCGCGCTGGCGATCACCGACGAGTGCTCGCTGGCCGGTGCCGTGCGCGCCCACGCCGAGGCCGAGCGCCTGAAGATGCGGCTCATCATCGGCTGCGAGATGCAACTGTCGCACGCGGCAGCGCCGGGCAAGGTGCCCGTGCCCCAGCCACAGGCCGCGCCGAGCGCGCCGGTGTCGTCGCCGCCGTTGCCGGCGCCACCGTCTGCACTGCCACCGTCTGCACGGCCACTGGCCATCGATGCCGCCCAGGCCGCCGTGCAGGCCGTGGTGGCGGCCGCCGCACGGCAGGTGCAGGCCGACCGCGCCCGCGTCGCCGCGGCCGCGCCACCGCCGCCCGAGCCGTCGCCGCCGGCGGGTCTGGCGCAGGCCGCCGAGGCCGCGCGCCAGGCCGAGCCGCGCCTGGTGCTGCTGGCACAGTCGCGCCGCGGCTACGGCAACCTGGTGCAGTGGATCACGCTGGCGCGCCGCCGCGCCGCCAAGGGCCAGTACCTGGCCACGCGCGCCGATGTCGAAGGCCGCATCGCCAAGGTGCCGATGCTCGCCGGCCTGCCGGGCTGCTTTGCGCTGCTCGTGCCCGAGCCCGGCCAGGGCTTCGAGACGCTGTTCGACCACGCGATGTGGCTCAAAACGTGGTTCGGCACCGAACGCGCCGCCCTCGCCGTGCAGCGCCGCCACGGCGCGCAGGATCTGCCCGCGCTGCAACTGCTGCAGCGCGTGGCCGACGCCACCGGGCTGCCGCTGGTGGCCACCGGTGGCGTGTGCCTGCACCGCCGTTCGCGCAAGGCGCTGCTCGACGTGCTCACCGCCACGCGCCTGGGCACCACGGTGGCCGGCGCGGGGCTGGCGCTGCAGGCCAATGCCGAGGCGCACCTGCGCTCGCGGCTGCGCCTGGCGCAGCTGTTCCGCCCCGAATGGCTCGAGGCCTCGGTGGCCATCGCCGGCACCTGCGCCTTCAGTCTGGCCGAGCTGAAGTACGAGTACCCGCGCGAGATCACGCCCGCCGGCCACACGGCCACGAGCTGGCTGCGCCAGCTCACGGAAGACGGCCTGAAGAGCCGCTTCCCGGCCGGCGAGCCCCCAGCCGTGCGCGCGATGATCGAGCACGAGCTCGCGCTCATCGGCCGCCTGCGCTACGAGCCCTACTTCCTGACGGTGGCCGACATCGTGCAGTGGGCGCGCAGCCAGGGCATCCTGTGCCAGGGCCGCGGCAGCGCCGCCAATTCGGCCGTGTGCTATTGCCTCGGCGTCACCGCGGTCGATCCGGCCCGCACCACGCTGCTGTTCGAGCGCTTCATCAGCGAAGAGCGCAACGAGCCGCCCGACATCGACATCGACTTCGAGCACCAGCGCCGCGAAGAGGTCATCCAGTACATCTACCGCAAGTACGGCCGCCACCGCGCCGCGCTCACGGGTGTCGTCATCAGCTACCGCCCGCGCAGCGCGCTGCGCGACGTGGGGCGTGCCTTGGGCATCGACCTGGCCCGCATCGAGGCGCTGTCGAAGTCACAGCACTGGTTTGACGGCCGCCACGTCAACCCCGAGCGCCTGCGCGAGAACGGCTTCGACCCCGACTCCACGCTCGTGCGCCACTGGATGAGCCTGACGCACGAATTGATCGGCTTCCCACGCCACCTGAGCCAGCATCCGGGCGGCTTCGTCATCGCACGCGACGACCTGGCCGAGCTCGTGCCGGTGGAAAACGCCGCGATGGAAGGCCGCAGCGTCATCCAGTGGGACAAGGACGATCTCGACACGCTCGGCCTGCTCAAGGTCGACATCCTGGCCCTGGGCATGCTGAGCGCCATCCGCCGCGCGCTGGTGATGGTGAGTGCGAAGCAGGGCATGCCGATGGAGCTGCACCAGGTGCCGGCCGAGTGCGCGCAGACCTACGACATGCTCTCGCGCGGCGACAGCGTCGGCACCTTCCAGGTGGAGAGCCGCGCGCAGATGAGCATGCTGCCGCGCCTGCGGCCGCGGTGCTTCTACGACCTCGTGATCGAGGTCGCCATCGTGCGGCCCGGCCCCATCCAGGGCGGCATGGTCCACCCCTACCTGCGCCGCCGCAACGGCGAGGAGCCCGTCGAGTACCCCAGCGACGAGGTGCGCCAGGCGCTCGAGCGCACGCTCGGCGTGCCCATCTTCCAGGAGCAGGTGATGCAGCTGGCCATCCTGGCCGCCGACTTCACCCCCGGCGAGGCCGATCAGCTGCGCCGCGCCATGGCCGCCTGGAAGCGCAAGGGCGGCCTCGGCCCGTTTCATGAGCGGCTGGTGGGCCGCATGGTGGCCAAGGGCTATGAACTCGAATACGCCGAGCGCATCTTCAAGCAGATCGAGGGCTTCGGCGAATACGGCTTCCCCGAGAGCCACGCCGCGAGTTTTGCGCTGCTGGTGTACGCCAGCGCGTGGCTGAAGTGCCATCACCCCGATGCGTTCCTGGCGGCGCTGCTCAACTCGCAGCCGATGGGCTTTTATGCGCCGGCGCAGCTGGTGCGCGATGCGCGCGAGCACGGCGTGCAGGTGCGGCCGGTGTGCGTGGTGGCGAGCGCGGCCGAGACCACGCTCGAGGCCGCCGAACACCGGGCCTCGCTGCACCCCGTGCGCCTGGGCTTCAGCCGCATCGCCGGCTTCAGCGACGAGGCCGCGGCGCGCCTGGTGGCCGCGCGTGCCGAGGCGCCGTTTGCCGATGCCGAAGACCTGGCCCGCCGCGCGCAGCTCGATGCCCACCACCTGCGCCTGCTGGCCGAGGCCGATGCGCTGGTGGCGCTGGCGGGCCATCGCCACGAGGCCGCCTGGGCCGTGGCCGGCGTGGACACGCGCGCCACGCCCATGCTGGCGCGCACCCGCACCGCCGAGCCCGCGCCCACGCTGGCCGCACCGGGCGCGGCCGACACCGTGCTGGCCGACTACCGCGCCACGGGCCTGAGCCTCACGCAGCATCCGCTGGCGCTGCTGCGCCCGCAGCTCGCGGCCTTCAAGGTGCTGCCGGCGAACGTGCTGAAGCACTTCCCCGATGGCCGGCTGGCGCGCGCCAGCGGCATCGTCACGCATCGCCAGCGGCCCGAAACCGCCAAGGGCGTGGTCTTCGTGACGCTCGAAGACGAAACCGGCTCCGTCAACGTCATCGTCTGGCCGCGCGAGGTGGAGGCGCAGCGCCGGCCGCTGCTGGCCGCCACGCTGCTCACGGTGTACGGCGTGTGGCAATGCAGCAGCCAGCAGGGCGGCGAGGTGCGCCACCTGGTGGCACGCAAGCTGGTGGACCACTCTGCGCTGCTGCAAGGCCTGGACAGCCGCAGCCGCGATTTCCGCTGAGCGCAGATCGACCGTGCGCAACCGTGCGGCGCACGGCGCGCCCGCCTACAGTGCCAGCAGCACCGGCATGTCCAGCGTGGCCTCGTCGCAGTCCTGCGCCGCGGCGCGGCGTTCCAGCACCGCCCAGGGCCCGTCGTCCAGCGCCAGCAGGCCGTGGTGCCAGGTGCCGGCGGCGATGCGCATGCCCTGCTGGCCGTTGCTGAGCAGGGCCACGCAGTCCTCGGCCCTGGGCCGTTCGATGGCGGCCGGCGCGAGCAGCAGCACGCAGCGTCGGGCGCCGCCCAGCGGCAGGAACAGCTGGTCCGACAGCCGATGCCGCTCCAGCACCCGCGCCTGCAAGGGCAGGGCCCGTGCGCGCGCCGCGTAGACCGCCAGCACCGCGCGGCCGCCCTCTTGCTGCAGGTTCAGCGAGGGCACGGCCTCGTGCCGGATCGAGGTGCCGCCGTTGACGGCAGCGCCCGACGCGGCCGGCTCGATCAACGAACCGAACGGCGCCATCGCTGCTGCCGTCAGCGGCCGGGTCTGCAGCGGCCTCATGTCCGGTGGCCTGGTTGGAAGTGGTTCATGTCGACACGGGGTTGGGGGTACGGGGCATGCCGCTCAGGGGCCGGCGTCGAGCAGGGCCTGCACCTGTGCGACCGAGGGGCTGTGGTCGAAGCGCAGCACGCGGGCGTGCGCCAGTGCAGGATCATCCGCCAGCACCAGCTGGCGCGCGTGGCGGGCGCGCCAGGTTCGCAGCAGGTAGCGCAGCACGCCGTCGTGGTGGAACAAGCGCCGCAGCGACTCGCGATTGCCGTTGCAGCAAGGCTCGCCCGTGAGGCCCCGCCGCAGCGTGCGCCACACCGTGCGGCGCAGCAGCAGCGGCAGCGGCAGGTCCAGCACCAGCAGATGCGTCAGGCGGGGCCACACATGCAGCTCGGTGGTGGCGCGGTAGTTGCCCACGATCACCCAGCCAGGCAAGGCCAGCGTCGGCGCCACGCGCCGCGCCAGTTCGTCGTGGCTCACGGCGCGCCAGCCGGGTTCCCAGTACAGGTCGTCGAGGTCGACGAAGGGCACGCCCAGCGCCTGCGCCAGTGCGCGGCCAAGCGTCGTCTTGCCCGCGCCACTGCTGCCGATGAGGTGCAGCCGCAAGCGGTGCGTGGTCTGACGCTGCATGGTCGCTGCGGCCCACGCTCCTAGCGTGCCGGGCGTGTGCAGCTGAAGAAGCCGTTCAGCGTCAGCCGGCCGGTGCGCGGATCGTCGGGCAGGGCACCGGCCGGGCCGTTGTCGCTGCAATGGAACAGGCCGCCGTCGTAGAACACCGCGCGGTTGAAGCGTGCCGGCACCTGCAGCACACGTTCGAAGTAGTCGTTGCTGCCGTGCATGTAGCCGGCGGGCACGCCCCAGCGCTGGGTAAACGTGGCGGCATCGAGGACACCGGAGTCGTGCACCAGGCGTTCGATCTCGTCCATCGGCCGGATCGGCCGGTACAGGCTGGTGCCGCCAAAGCCGGCGTCGTGGAACAGGTACAGCACCGAGGCGGCACGCATGTGGGTTGCTTCGCGGCCGGCGTCGTCGCGGTGGCAGAACCACTGCCGGGGCTGCAGCCGGTCGGCCGGCAGCGTGACCATCGACAGCCGGCAATCGGTGCGCAGCAGGCGTCGCGCGCCCAGGCGTGCGCGCACCTGCTCGCGGAACCAGTCGTCGAGCAGGCCGGTCACGGCCGGCGGCATCCACAGCTCGAGCCCGGGGTAGGCGCTGCCGGTGGGGGCCCGGAAGTGGCTGCGCCACATCACGGCGAGTTCGATCAGCGCCTGAGGGTTGAGCAGCAGGTCGTCGACCACCAGGCACTGGTCGCCCGGCATGTGCACCGGGTCCAGGGGCACGGCCTCGATGCGGGCTTGCGGGTTGAACCGCGGCAGGAAATCGCTCAACTCCATGGTGGCGCGCATTTTGAGGCCGGCGAGGCCGCGCCTCGATCGCGCGGGCCCTGGCTCAGGGTCGTGGCAAACCGAACCAGGGCCGCAGCGGCCCGGCATGGCGCAGCGCACGCCAGGCCGCGAGTGCTCCCGCAAAGGTGAGCAGCACCAGCAGCGGCGCCTCGATCGCGGGGTGCAAGGCCAGCGGCAGCGCCGCCATGGCCAGCACGATGATGAGCGTCTGGTGCAGCAGGTACAGCGGGAACACGGCCTCGTTGAGCGGGACGCGCCAGCGGTGGTCGTGGTTCAGGTGGCGGCGCGCGAAGCCGAGCAGGGCCACCAGCGCGCTCCGCTGCAGCGCGGCATGGGCCACGCGCTGCAGCGCGCGCAGGCCCTCGGGCACGGCAGGCAGCGTGCGCACGTGCTCGAGGTACACGCCGATGCCCCACCAGGCCAGCAAGGCGACTGCCAGCGCCGGCCAGCGCAGCGGCTCCAGCCGCGCCAGCAGCGCCGGCCGTGCCGCCAGCAGCACGCCGGCGAGGAACACGCTGAAGTAGCTGGCATGGTTGTGCCAGTCGTCGACCAGCGCATGGGTCGAGCCGAAGTGGCCCAGGAGCGCCAGACGCAGCAGCGCCAGCCAGACGATGGGCAGCAGCCACCAGGCCCAGCCCGGCAAGGCCGCCAGCCGATCGGCCAGGGCCTGCAGGCCGGCCAAGGGCAGCACGCGCCTGAGCAGCAGCAGCAGCGCGGTGTAGGCCAACAGGTACGGCAGGAACCACAGGTGGTTCCAGGTGGGGAGCACGAGGCAGTCGCTGCCGCGGCAGAAGCCGCCGTGGGCCGTGAAGTACAGGCCCAGGAACTGCAGGTAGCTGCCCGCGTAGCCGGCCTTCTGCAGCACCTCGAAGTAGGACTGCGGCGGCACGATCAGGCACACGCCGGCCACCAGCGGCAGCAGCAGCCGTGCCGCGCGTTCGCGCAGCAGGCCTTGCGGCCGCCGCTGCAGCATCCAGACCGTCGCCGCCCCCGACAGCAGGAACAGCAGGCTCATGCGCCAGGGGTAACTCAGCCGCATCAGCGGCTCGATCAGCGGCGATGCATGCGGCGACTTCACGTGCCAGTCCCAGCTCACGTAGTACATGCCGACGTGGTACAGCACGAGCAGCGCGAAGGCGCCGATGCGCAGCCAGTCGAGGTAGAACAGGCGCGGCGGTGCGGCGGCCAAAGGCGTGCGCATGCCGCTATGCTGCACAGAACGCGCCAGCAGCGCCAGGGCCGGAGCCGCACATGCACATCTATGACCAGCGACTCGACCGCCGCAGTGCCAATTTCACGGCGCTCAGCCCCGTCGCCTTTGTTGAACGCAGCGCCGAGGTCTTCGGCGACATGCCCGCCGTGGTGCATGGCGCGCGCCGCTACACCTGGGCGCAATGCCGCGAGCGCAGCGCACGGCTGGCGGCGGCGCTGCGCGCGCTCGGCGTGGGCCGGCTCGATACCGTCACGGTGATGCTGCCCAACACGCCCGAGATGGTCGAGGCGCACTATGCGGTGCCGGCGCTGAACGCCGTGCTGAACACCTTGAACACGCGGCTCGATGCCGCCTTGCTGGCCTGGCAGATGGCGCATTGCGAGGCCAGGCTCGTGATCACCGACCGAGAGTTCGCGCCGGTGATGGCGCGTGCCCTCGAGCTGCTGCGCACCGAGCACGGCCGCACGCCGGTGGTGGTGGATGTGTGCGACTCCGAATACACCGGCCCTGGCGAGCGCATCGGCACGCACGAGTACGAGGCGCTGCTCGCCGCCCACGCGCCGCTGCCGCGCCTGGAGGGCCCGGCCGACGAGTGGGACGCCATCGCCGTGAGCTACACCAGCGGCACCACGGGGGACCCGAAAGGCGTCGTCACCCACCACCGCGGCGCCTACCTCAACGCCGTGGCCAACGTGGTGACCTGGACGATGCCGCAGTTCCCCACCTACCTGTGGACGCTGCCGATGTTCCACTGCAACGGCTGGTGCTTCCCGTGGACGGTGGCGCTGCAGGCGGGCGTGCACGTGTGCCTGCGCCGCGTCGAGGCCACGGCCATGCTCGGTGCGATGCGCGAGCACGGCGTCGACCACTACTGCGCCGCGCCGATCGTGCACAACCTGCTCATCAACGCCGAGGCCTCGCTGCGCGAGGGTCTGACGAAGCGCGTGCGCGGCATGGTCGCCGGCGCCGCGCCGCCGGCGGCCATGATCGAAGGCATGACCAAGCTCGGCTTCGACATCACGCATGTCTACGGCCTGACCGAGGTCTACGGCCCGGCCAGCGTGGCCACGAAGCGCCCGGCGTGGGCGGCCGAGAGCCTGTCGGAGCAGACGCGCCTGAACGGCCGCCAGGGCGTGCGCTACGCGCTGCAGGACGGCATGACGGTGATGGACCCCGAGACGATGGCCGAGGTGCCGGCCGATGGCACGACGCTCGGCGAGATCATGTTCCGCGGCAACATCACCATGAAGGGCTACCTGAAGAACCCGGCCGCCACCGACAAGGCCTTCGAGGGCGGCTGGTTCCACACCGGCGACCTGGCCGTGCTCGAGCCCGACCGCTACGTCAAGATCAAGGACCGCAGCAAGGACATCATCATCAGCGGCGGCGAGAACATCAGCTCCATCGAGGTCGAGGACGCGCTTTACCGCCACCCCGCCGTGATGGCCTGCGCCGTGGTGGCGCGGCCCGATGCGAAGTGGGGCGAAACGCCGCTGGCCTATGTCGAGGCCAAGCCCGGCAGCAGCGTCACCGCCGAAGAGCTGGTGGCGCACTGCAAGCAGCTGCTGGCCGGCTACAAGGTGCCGCGCGAGATCCGCTTCGAGGCGATCCCCAAGACCAGTACCGGCAAGATCCAGAAGTTCGAGCTGCGCCAGCGCGCGCAGCGGCCGCCCGGGCCCGCCGAGGGCTGAACGCCGGCGGCTCAGGGTTGAAGGGCCGAGGGCGCATCGCGCGCCACGCGGCCGTCGACGATCTCGATGACGCGGTCGCAGCGCGCCGCCAGCCGCGGGTCGTGCGTGACGATCAGGAACGAGGTGCCGACCTCGGCGTGCATGCGCCGCAGCATGACGAAGACCTCGTCGGCCGAGGCGGTGTCGAGGTTGCCGGTGGGCTCGTCGGCCAGCACCAGCGCCGGCTGCAGCACCAGTGCGCGCGCGATGGCCACGCGCTGCTGCATGCCGCCGCTCAGGGCCTGCGGCTTGCGGTCCATGGCGGCGGCCAGGCCCACGCCGGCCAGCAGCGCGCGGCCGCGCTCGCGCAGCGCCGCGCTCACCTGGCCATCGCGGGCCAGCGCCGGCAGGGTGACGTTCTCCAGCGCCGTGAAGGCCGGCAGCAGGTGGTGGAACTGGAACACGAAGCCCAGGGTCTCGCGGCGCATGCGGGTCAGGCCGTCGTCGTCGAGCCCCTGCACCGGCGTGCCGGCCAGCGTGTAGGTGCCGCTGCTGGGCCGCTCGAGCAGCCCCAGCACGTTGAGCAGCGTGCTCTTGCCCGAGCCCGAGGGCCCGATCAGCGCCACGAACTCGCCGTGGGCCAGGCTCAGGCTGATGCCGTGCAGCACCTCGGTCTCGGTGGGCAGGCCGACGTTGTAGCGCTTGTGGATGTCGTGCAGCGCCACCAGCGGAGCGCCGGCGCCGGAGGCGGCCCCCGCGGCGCTCATGAGCGCATGGCCTGCGCCGGGTCCATGCGCGAGGCGCGGCGCGCCGGGGCCACGGCCGCCAGCACGCCGGCCACGGCGGCCACCAGCGCCACCTGCGCGGCCAGGGCGGGCGGCAGCGTGATGTCGAACAGCGGCGCGCCGTCGGGGCCGCGCACGACGCGCGTGAACAGGAACACCAGTGCCATCGCCAGCACCACGCCCAGCGCGCTGCCGATGGCGCCCACCAGCGCCCCCTGCAGCAGGAAGACACGCAGCACCTGGCCGCGCGTGGCGCCCATCGCGCGCAGGATGCCGATCTCGCGCTGCTTCTGCACCACCGAGACCACCAGCACGCTGGCGATGCCCAGCACCACCACCATCATCACCACGCCGCGGATGATGGTGGTGCTCACGCTCTGGGCGTTGAGCGCCGAGACGAGCTGGCTGTTGGTGTCCTGCCAGCTCTCCACCTTGTAGGGCAGTTGCTGCGCCAGGCTGCGCGCCAGGTCCTGCGCGGCCCACACGTCGTCGAGCGTGATGTCGATCTGCGTAGCGCCGCCGGGCAGGTCGAACAGCGTCTGCCCGGTGCGCAGCGGCACGAGCAGCGTGCGGCGGTTGAGCTCGCGCACGCCCAGGTCGACGAGGCCGGTGATGCGCTGCACCTCGCTGCGCGGGCCGGTGCTCAGCGTGATGCGGTCGCCCACGCGCACGCCCAGGTCGCTGGCCAGCGTGATGCCGGCGATGGTGTCGCCCGGCGCCAGCTGCAGGCTGCCGGCCACGCGCTTGCTGGCCAGGCCCACGACGCGCGCGTAGCGCTCGATCTCGACCCCCGCCACCGTGACGGCGCGCGTGGCCTCGCCGCGCTGCGCCAGGCCCGAGCCGGCCACCAGCGGCGACACCGCCGCCACGCCCGGCTGGCGCTCCAGGCGGGCCACCACCAGCGGCCAGTTCGACAGGTTGCGCAGGCGCTGCGCGCGCGGCTGCAGATCGCTGAAGGGGCGCTCGTCCACCGCGCGCGGCAGCACCGGCGTCACGCGCTCGTCCAGCGGCGTGATCACCACGTGCGCCTGCGCCCCCAGCGTCTTGTTCAGCGTGTTCTGCTGCAGCCCGGTGACCAGGGCCGAGATGTAGGCCACCACGGCCACACCGGCGGCCACGCCGAAGATGATCAGCAGGGTCTGGAAGCGCCCCTCGCGCAGGAAGCGCACCGCCACCGTGAGCTCGAAGCCGATGCGGCGCATGGGGCCTCGGCGTGGGTGCCTACGGCGCGCCGCGCAGCGTCACGCGCGTGCCGGGGGCGATCTGCGGGTTCAGCAGCAGCGTGTCGCCGGCCGCGAGGCCGGCCGTCACCTCGGCCTGGTCGAGCGTGCGCAGGCCCAGCGTGACGCGGCGCTCGGTGGCGCGGCCGTCCAGCCACACCAGCACGCGGGCCTCGGCCTCGGCCGGGCCGGGCCGCAAGGCGCTCAGCGGCAGCACCAGCGCCTGGGTGCGCTGGCCGGTGACGGCTTCCACCGACAGCGTCATGTCCTCGCGCAGAAACTCGGGGGGCGTGCCCACCGGCACGAAGACGACCTCCACCGCGCCCCGCGCCGCGTCGACCGCCGGCGCCACGCGCGCCAGCACGGCGTCGAAGGCCTGCTGCGGGTAGGCATCGGCCAGCACGCGTGCCTTCTGCCCCACGCGCAACTGGCCGAGAAAGCGCTCGTCGACCTGGGCGATGAGCTCGGTGGGGCCGGTCACGGCCAGCGTCAGCAGCGCGCGGCCGGGCTGCACGATCTGCCCCGGCTCCACCTGCCGCGCAATCACGCGGGCCGCGGCCGGCGCGCGCAGCGTGGCCTGCTCCAGGCGCGCGCGGGCCAGCTGGACCGCCGCCTCGGCGGCTTGGCGCTGGGCGTCGGTGCCGGCGAGCTCCGGGCCATCGGGCCGGTTGGCCAGGGCCTGCGCGCGGGCGGCATCGCGCTGCGCCGTGGCCACGGCCAGGCTGCGCTGCGCCTCGTCGAGCCGCGCCGGGCTCAGGAAGCCCTGGCTCACCAGCTCGCGCGACCGGGCCAGCTCGCGTTCGGCCGCGGCCCGCGTGGCCTCGGCCTGCTGCAGCGCGGCGTCGGCCCCGGGCAGCGCCACCGCCCGCTGGCTGGCGCTGCGCGCCTGGGCCTGGCGCAGCGTGGCCTCGGCCTGGTGCAGCGCGGCACGGAGTTCATCGTCTTCGAGCTGCACCAGCGCTGCGCCGGCCGCGACGCGCTCGCCCTCGCGCACGGCCACGCGCTCGACGCGGCCGGTGAGCGTGCTGCCCAGCTCCACGCGCGCGGGCGTCTGCATGCGGGCACTGAACTGCAGCGTGCGCAGCAGCGGCTGCGTCTGCAGCACCAGGCCTTCGGCCGCCACCGGCCGCGACCGCCACGCCAGCACCGCGGCGGCCACCAGCACGGCCGCCAGCACGGCCCAGGCCAGCGGGCGCCAGCGGCGCCGCGCGGGCGGCGCCCCTGCCGGCAGGGCTGCAGCGGCAGGCGATGAAGGAGACTTCGGGTCGGCAGGCAGTTCGGGCACCCGGTGGGATTGGCTGGCGCATGATGGCACCGGGCCGCGGGGCGGACCTTGCACAATGTCAACCCGACTGGAGACCGCGATGACCCCCGATCCCCTGGTGCTGTGTGCGACCGACGAGCGTGGCGTGGTCACGCTCACACTCAACCGGCCCGAGGCCTTCAATGCGCTGTCCGAAGGCCTGCTCGAGGCGCTGCAGGCGGCACTCGACCGCGTGGCCGCGGACGAGTCGGCCCGAGTCGTCGTCATTGCCGCGGCAGGCAAGGCCTTCTGCGCCGGGCACGACCTGAAGGAGATGCGCGCCGAGCCTTCGCAGGCCTACTACGAGCGCCTGTTCGCGCAGTGCGGCCGCATGATGATGACGGTGCAGCAGCTGCCGGTGCCGGTGGTGGCGCGCGTGCACGGCATCGCCACGGCGGCCGGCTGCCAGCTGGTGGCGATGTGCGATCTGGCCGTGGCCGCGCGCGGCACGAAGTTCGCCGTCAGCGGCGTGAACCTGGGCCTCTTCTGCAGCACACCCAGCGTGGCGCTGAGCCGCAACCTGCCGCGCAAGAAGGCCTTCGAGATGCTGGTCACCGGCGACTTCATCGACGCCGACGAGGCGCGCGCGCAAGGGCTGGTGAACCGCGTCGTCGAGCCGGACGAGCTCGATGCCGAGGTCGAGCGCCTGGTGGCGCGCATCGTCGGCAAGCCGCGCGTGGCGCTGGCGCTGGGCAAGCAGCTGTTCTACCGCCAGCTCGAGGTGGGCATCGACGCCGCCTACGCCGACGCCGGCCGCACCATGGCCTGCAACATGATGGACGGCGCGGCGCTCGAAGGCGTGCAGGCCTTCATCGAGAAACGCCCGCCGCGCTGGTGATTCGTCGGCGCGGCTGGCCGTTCGTCGCGCCGCGGCGGGCCTGGGCGCCGGCGCTCGGCAGCATGGCCGCCATGAACACACCCACCGCCCTTCTTCGCGCACTGCCGGCCCTGCTGGCGGTGTCCCTTTGGTCTGCCGCGCCGGCCTGGGCGCAGCGCTTCGTCGTCTCGCCCGGCCCCGAATTCGTCGTCGGCGATCCGGTCGGCATCGTGCTCGACGGCCTGCCGCCGAATGGTGAACTGCGCATCGAGGCCCGCCGCACCGTGGTCGAGTGGCAGACCGGGCGCCCCCGCGCGTACCGGTCCGAAGCCCGCTTCCGGGCCGACGCCGCCGGCCGTGTCGACCTGGCCAGCGCGGCGCCGCTGCCGGGTGGCAGCTACGAGGGCGTCGACCTGCGCGGCCTGTTCTGGAGCCAGGTGCCGGCGCCCGAAGGAACGCCGGTGGCGCAGCCGGGTCGCGTGCAGCTCGAGGCCCGAAGCGCCGACGGCGCGCGCACGCTGGCCACGCAGGAGCTGGTGCTGCGCCCCGCCCGGACCGACATCGCCTCGCGCGATGCCGCGCCGTTCCCGGGCGCACGCCTGTTCGTCGGCCCCGGGCCCGAAGGGCTGCGGCGGCCGGCGCTCATCGTGCTGGGCGGCAGCGAGGGCGGCACGCGCATCCTGCGCGACGGGCCGGTCTGGGCCTCGCGCGGCTACGCCGTGCTGGCGCTGCCCTACTACTCGCCGCCGGGCTGGGGCCCGAACGGGCCCACGCCGGCCGAACTGCCGGCCTTGCCCCCGGCCTTTGCCGACATCCCGGTGGAGCGCCTGGAGCAGGCGCGTGAGTGGCTGGCGCAGCAGCCCGAGGTCGATGGCAAGCGCATCGGCGTCATGGGCACCAGCAAGGGCGCCGAGTTCGCGCTGCTGGCCGGCACGAAGATGCCGTGGATCCGCGCCATCGTGGCCATGGTGCCGACGGACGTGGTCTGGGAGGGCTGGGGCCCCGGCGTGGTGCCCGGCACGCGCAGCAGCTTCGCGTGGAAGGGCGAGCCCTTTCCCTTCGTGCCCTACAAGGACTTCGACAAGGAGTTCGCCGGCTTCCAGACCGGCGCCGACGTGAAGATCCGCCGCCCGCAGGACGCCGGCCGCGCCGCCAACCCGGGCCGTGTGCCTGGGGCGCGCATCCCGGTCGAGCGCATCGCGGCACCGGTGCTCGTGATCGGCGGCCACGACGACCAGGTCTGGGACAGCGGCGGCATGGCCGAGGCGATCGTGGCGACACGCAGCGCGGCCGGCCTCGTCACCGAGGCCGTGATCGACCGCCAGGCCGGCCACTTTCTCGGCGGCACGGGCTGGAACCCGACCACGCAGTACAACGCCGGCCCGTCCAAGAGCGGCGGCACGCCGGCGGCCGATGCGCGCACGCAGGCACGGGCCTGGGCGGCAACGGTCGCCTTTCTGCAGCGCCACCTGGCCGATGCCAAGCCCTGACGGCCCGGGCCGCGCCGCCGCCGCGACCACAATCGCGGCATGGAGCACCCCATCGAATGGCTGCCGGCCGAGGGCGAGCCGGCGCAACTGATCCTGCTGCTGCACGGCTGGCGCTCGGATGCCACCGCGCTGCTGCCCTTGGCGCAGGCGCTGCGCAGCCAGTTCCCGCAGGCGGCCATCGTGGCGCCGGATTCACCCACGCGCTGGGGCGAGCACCCGACCCAGCGCCTGTGGTACGGCATCGACGGCCTCACGCCCCAGAACTGGCCCGAGCGCGTGGCCGAGTGCCTGCCGCCGCTGTTGCAGTGGGTGCGCGCGCAGCAGCGCCGCCTGGGCGTGGGCGCGGCGGCCACGGCGCTGGGCGGGTTTTCGCAGGGCGGCATCCTCGCGCTGGCGCTGGCGATGGCCCGCGACGGCCTCGTCGGCCGTGTACTCAGCTTCGGCGGCTGCCTCACCGAGAAGCCGGCCGCCGCGCCGAAACTCACGACGCTGCACCTGTTCCACGGCGCGGCCGACGAGGTGATCGCCGCCGACGGCTCGCGCCAGGCCCTGGCGTGGATGGCCGAGCTCGAAGGCGACGCCACGCTCGATCTCGCCCAGGGCATCGGCCACGAGCTGCACCCGGTGCTCATCGAACGCGCCTTGTGGCGGCTGACGCACCACGTGCCGCAACGCACCTGGCGCGAGGCGCTGGGTGGTGCGCCGGTGCACCGGTAGCCGATCCCGTCCGTTCGGGCTGAGCCTGTCGAAGCCCACCCGCTCGTCCTGAGCTTGTCGAAGGATCGGGCCGAGCCCTTCGTCCAGCTCAGGACATGCCTGTCAAAGCCCTCTCCCACGCCCCACCCATGCTCTTCCTCATCTCCCCCGCCAAGACACTCGACTACGACACCCCCGTGCCCGCCGGGGTGTCCAAGAAGGCCAGCGAGCCGCTGTTCGTGCCGCAGGCCGCCGAGCTGATCGGCGTGCTGCGCCGCCAGAGCCCGCGCCAGGTGGCGGCGCTGATGGAACTCTCCGACAAGCTGGCCACGCTCAACACCGAGCGCTACGCCGCCTGGCAGCCGGTGGCCACCCCCGCCAACAGCAGGCCCGCCGTGCTGGCCTTCAATGGCGACGTCTACGACGGCCTGCAGGCGCAGACGCTGAAGACCGCCGATCTCACCTGGGCGCAGGAGCACGTCGTCATCCTGTCGGGCCTGTACGGCGCGCTGCGCCCGCTCGACCGCCTTCAGCCCTACCGCCTGGAGATGGGCACCGGCCTGAAGACGGCGCGCGGCAAGGACCTCTACGCCTTCTGGGGCGACACCGTGGCCGAGCACCTGAACCAGCGGCTGGCCGACGAGCGCACGCCGCTGGTCGTGAACCTGGCTTCGCAAGAGTACGCCCGCGCCGCGCTGCGGCCGGCGCTGAAGGCGCGCGTCGTGGACTGCGTGTTCGAGGAACTCAACTCCGACGGCCGGCCGCAGGTGATCAGCTTCTTCGCCAAGAAGGCGCGTGGCCTGATGCTGCGCCACGCCATCACGAAGCGCGCGCGCTCGCTGGCCGCGCTGCGCGACTTCAGCGCCGAGGGCTATGCGCTCGACGAAGCCGCCAGCGCGCCCGACCGGCTGGTGTTCCGCCGGCCTCGCCCGGCCGCCGGCGCAGCGACAAAATAGCGCCATGGACACGACCGCCACCGCCCAATCCGTCACCCCCGAACTGCGCCGCTGGATCATCGAGCAGGCCGAGGCCGGCTGCCGCCCGCAAGACGTCATCCAGGCCATGATCACCAGCGGCTGGCGCGAGGACATCGCCATCAAGGCGATGGAGCACACGCTGCGCGAGCACCTCGCCACGCTGCCGCCCGACGAGAGCGACCTGCCGCCGCCGGTGCCGGTGCCCGAGCCGGCGCTCACGGGCGCGCCGAGCGAGATCGTCGTCGAAGGCCACGCGGTGAAGATCCTCACGACGATGAAGCACCCGCGCGTGGTGGTCTTCGGCGGCCTGCTCACCGACGCCGAATGCACCGGCCTGATGAAGCTGGCCGAGCCGCGGCTGATGCGCAGCGAGACCGTGGACAACGCCACCGGCGGCAGCGAGATCAACCCCTCGCGCACCAGCGACGGCATGTTCTTCGAGCGTGGCGAGCACGACCTCATCAGCCGCATCGAGCGCCGCATCGGCCTGCTGCTGGGCTGGCCAGTGCAGAACGGCGAGGGCCTGCAGATCCTGCGTTACCGGCCAGGTGCCGAGTACCGCCCGCACCACGACTACTTCGACCCCGTGCACCCGGGCAGCGGCAAGATCCTGGCGCGCGGCGGCCAGCGCGTGGGCACGCTGGTGATGTACCTCAACACGCCCGAGGGCGGCGGTGCGACCACCTTCCCCGAGGTCGGCCTCGAGGTCGCGCCGGTGCGGGGCAACGCGGTGTTCTTCAGCTACGTGCGCGCCCACGTGAGCACCAAGACGCTGCACGGCGGCGCACCGGTGCTGGCCGGCGAAAAGTGGGTGGCGACGAAGTGGCTGCGCGAAGGCGAGTTCATCTAGTCGCCACGGCCACCGCACCCGCCACGGCCCCCGAGAGCAGCAGCGACAAGGCGATCGTGAGGCCATAGCCGCGGCCGCCGGCGGTGAAGGCGGCCACGCTGCGCGTGGCCGAGTTGGCCGCCACGGCCAGCAAGGCCCCGAAAACCAGCGTGGCGGTGTCCAGCGTGCCGGCCGATTGCAGCGCGGCCAGCGCCGCCACCGGCGCGTGGGCATCGGCCAGACCCGCCAGTGCCGTGCCACCAAGCAGGCCCAGCGTGCCGAAGCGCTGCTGCGCCCAGGCCACGCCCACCGCCACCACGGCCAGCAGCGCGGCCACGATCAGCGCCTCGCGCACGCGCAGCGGCCCCTGGCGTTGCGCGGCCTGCACGGCCTCGGTGTCGGCCGCGGGGGCACGGCGCCAGGCCCACAGCGCGGCGGCGGCCGCGGTGGCCGCGCCGGCCAAAGCGGGTGGCAGCAGCGCCGGCAGCGCCGCGGGCGCCAGGGCGGCCACGAGCATCAGCACCTGCAGCCAGGTGGCCACCGTCGAGGCCAGCGCCCCGGCCGTGGCGGCCTGTGCCGAGTCGGCGCCGCGCACCCGTGCGCCCATGGCCACGATGGTGGCGGTGCTCGACACGAAGCCCGAGAACAGCCCGGCCAGCGCCAGCCCCGCACGCACGCCGAGCACACGCCCGGCCACGTGACCGGCGGCCTGCAGCGCCAGGATCAGCACCACCGTCAGCAGCAGCGTGCGCGGCGCCACCGGCACCCAGGGCTGCAGCGCCGCGGGTGGCGAGGCCGGTGCCAGCGGCAAGAGCACCAGCGCCAGCGCGGCCAGGATCAGCGCGTCGTGCAGCTCGGCCTCCGACAAGGCCTGCGTGGCAAAGCGGTGCAGCCGTTCGCGCGCGGCCAGCAGCGTGGCCACCACGACGGCGGCACCCGCGCCCAGGGCCGGCGTCTGCACCGACAGCACGCCCACCAGGTAGGTGACGAAGAGCGCCAGTTCGGTGGTGAGCCCGGGGTCCAGCGCCTCGGCGCCGACGCCCGGCAGGCGCAGGCTGCGTGCGTACGCCACCACCGCCAGCAGCGCCACCAGGCCGGCGCCCAGCAGCACCAGCGCGGGCTGTGCCAGCGTGTCGGCCAGCACCTGCGCCAGGCCGCCGGCCAGTGCCACCAGCGCGAAGCTGCGGATGCCCGCGGCCTGCGCCTGCGCCGCGCCGCGGCGGCTGCGCTTGCGGCGTTCGCGTTCGAGCCCGATCAGCAGCCCGGCGCCCAGCGCCGCGGCCAGACCCAGCGCCGTGGCGTCGTCGAACTCAGCGGCCATCGGGCGGCGCTACGAACGGCTTGGGGCCCTCGCGTGTGCGCCAGTCGAGCAGCGTGTCATGCACCACGGGCTTCATGCCTCGACCTCCTCGCCATGCTGCGGCTGGCGCACGTGCCAGCCGAGGCGGTTCTGGATCTCGTAGCGCAGCGTGTCGGCGGCGGTGGGTTCGCCGTGCACGACGAAGGTCTGCTCGGGTGCGCGCCGAAAGCGCCCCATCCAGGCCAGCAGCTCGCTGCGGTCGGCATGGCCCGACAGACCACTGAGCTGCGAAATCGTGGCGCGCACCGGCACCATCTCGCCGTGGATCTTGACCTCGCGCTCGCCCCCCACCAGGCGCGCGCCGCGGCTGCCACCGACCTGGAAGCCGGCGAACACGACGTGGTGCCGCGCATCGGGCAGCAGCGCCTTCAGGTGATGCAGCACGCGCCCGCCGGTGGCCATGCCACTGGCGCTGAGCACGACCGCCGGCACGCGCGACAGCGCCAGCCGCTGGCTCTGCGCGCCGGTGGTGACGATCTTCACGCCGTCGGCCAGCGAGTGGGCTTCGGCGCGGCCGATGCGCAGCAGCGCGGCGTGACGCCGGTACAGCTCGGTGGCCTCGATGGCCATCGGGCTGTCGAGCACGATGGGCATGCGCTGCGGAATGCGCCCGGCGCGCTTCAGGCGCTGCAGCACCAGCAGCAACGCCTGCGCACGGCCCACGGCGAAGGTGGGCATCAGCACGGAGCCGCCGCCGCGCACGGTGCGCTGGATGATGTCTTCGAGCCGCGCCTCCACGTCCTCGGGCTCGTGGTCGCGGTTGCCGTAGGTGCTCTCTATCAGCAGCGTGTCGGCGCGCTCGATGGGCTCGGGCGGTGGCATCAGCAGGTCGTGCTGGCGGCCCAGATCGCCCGAGAACACGAGGCGCCGCCCGCTGCGGCCGGGCTCGCGCAGCGTCACCGCGCAGGCGCCGAGCAGGTGGCCCACCGGCGTGAGCGTGAGCGTGTGGCGGGCCAGCGCGCCATCGGGGCTGAACTCGCGGCCGGGTGCCACCGGCACCAGCAGCGCCAGCGCGCGCAGCGCATCGGCGCGTGTGTACAGCGGCAGCGCCTTCTCGTGGCGCGAGTAGCCGTAGCGGTTGGCACGTCGCGCGTCTTCTTCCTGCAGGTGCGCGGCGTCGAGCAGCAGCACCTTCAGCAAGGCGATGGTGCCGGGGCTCGCGTAGACCGGCCCGCGCCAGCCATGGCGCACCAGGGCCGGCAGCCAGCCGGAGTGGTCGAGGTGGGCATGGCTGATGACGATGGCATCGACGTCGCGCAGCGGGCCTGGCGCCGCCCAGTTGCGCTCGCGGTGCAGCTTGTAGCCCTGGAACATGCCGCAATCGAGCAGCACGCGCGCGCCGGCGGTGGTGACGAGGTGGCGCGAGCCGGTCACGCCATCGGCGGCACCGAGGAAGTGGATCTTCATGGCAAGGCTCCCGCGGCTTGCAGCGCGGCCGAGTCGAGAACGGTGACGCCGCTGGCGGCCACCGGCACGGTGCGCACCAGCGCCCGCGCCACCGTGGCCGCCGCGATGGGCCGCAGGCCGCGCGGCACCAGCGGGCCCAGCCAGCCGGCGAGTCGCTCGCCCCATTGCTCGCCGGCACGGGCGGGCTGGCCCAGCGCGTGGCGGTCGCCCAGCAGCAGGGACGGGCGGGCGATGACGAGATGCTCGAAGCCGACGGCGCGCAAGGCGTCTTCGGCCTCGCCCTTGACGTGGCTGTAGAAGCTGCCCGAGCGCGCGCTCGCGCCCAGCGCCGACACCACGCCGAAGCGGCGCACGCCCGCGGCGCGGCACGCCTGGGCGTAAGCCAGCACGGCACCGAAGTCGACGGCGCGGAACGCGGCCTGCGAGCCGGCCACCTTGATGGTGGTGCCGAGGGCGCAGAAAGCCACCTCGGCCGGTGGCAGGGCGGGCAGGGCCGTGAAGTCGACCACCTGGAGCGCCAGGCCCGGCCGCGGCAGGGCCAGCGGCCGGCGCACCAGCAACTGCATCGGCCCGGGCCATTGCAGCGCGATCTCGCGGCCCACCAGGCCGGTGGCGCCGGCCAGCAAGGCCAGGCCCTGTGTCGGGAGCGTCATGCGCCGAGGATAGTCCCCGGCGCTTGCGGGGTGCTGTCAGCCGCGGGTTCGATCAGATCCCAGCGGTTGCCCCAGGGATCGGTGAACACCACGACGCGGCCGTAGGCCTCGGTGCGCGGCGCTTCGGCGCGGCGGCCGCCGTGGGCCTCGATGCGGGCGAGATCGGCGTCGAAGTCGTCGCAGTGCACGAAGAGCCAGACGCGGCCGGCTCCCTGGCGGCCAATCAGCGAACGCTGCTCGTCGTTGGCCGCCCGGGCCAGCAGCAGACCGGCGCCACCGCCCGGCGGGCCGACGACCAGCCAGCGCTTGCCGCCCGGCCCTGGCGTGTTTTCGCGGCAGAGCCAGCCCAGGCCGCGGGTGAAGAACGTCAGGGCTTCGTCGTAGCCGGGCACCAGCAGCGAGGTCAGGGTGAGGCGGAGGGTCATGCGCTAGTGTAGTGCGCGGTCCTGTTGTGCACTTATCTTGAGACAGCTGCCAGCGCTGCCTTGGCTCTGGTCACCTTAGCCAGGATGTCCGAGGCACTGGCTGTCCATATGAACGGTTTCG
>JADCGQ010000085.1 GCA_020248945.1 Rubrivivax sp. | reverse complement strand
GCGCTGAGACAGCACCCGCAGCTCCCGGTCCGTCTGCGCATCCAACTCGATCGTCTTTGCAACCCGCATCGCCCACCTCCTGGGCGGTTGGAGTATGCCGGGGCAATTAAGTTCTACGACTTGGCGCGCACTACACTAGCATCGGCCTCGAGCGCGAGCCTACCCTCCGGACGCGCACATCCCCCCCGTCCCCCGCATGTCCGACCTCTCGACGCCCCCGCTGGAACTGTTGCCCCGCGAAGACGCGGTGCTGCGGCCGTGGCCCACGCCCGAGCTGGCGGGCTACGCCGGCCCGGTGCCCTTTGGCATGCCGCCCGAGGTGGCGCTCGAGGGCCACAACGGGCATGCCATCAAGGGCCGGCTCACGGCGTTTGCGCCCGATCGCGATGTCGTGCAGATCATCCCGTCGGGGCAGTCGCGCCCGGCACTGCTGCGCGCCGCGCAGTTCCGCCGCCTGTGCCTGATCGAGCCGCTGCGCGCGCTGGCGCCGCTGGACCTGCCGGAAGTCGGCGAGCCGAGCTGGGAGCGTCCTACGCTGCCCTTCGAGGTGCACTTCCATCAGGGCTCGCCCTGGATCGGGCAGACCGTCGGCCACCACGAGTCGAGCGAAGGCCTGTACCTGTTCGAACCCTTCGACACCTACGGTGGCGTGCGCCGCTGGTTCGTGCCGCGCAGCGCCTATGCCGAGGCCGTGATCGGCCTGCGCCTGGGCGAAGCCCTGATCGAGCAGGACTCGGTGTCGCCGCAGCAACTGGCCGACGCCCTGGCCGAGCAGCAGGAGCTGCGCAGCCGCAAGCTCGGCGACATCCTCGTCGTGCGCCAGATCGTCACGCCGCAGGAGCTCGAAGAAGCCATCGAGCAGCAGTCGAAGATGCCGATGGTGCGCATCGGCGAGGCGCTCGTGGCGCTGGGCTACATCAGCGAAGCACAGCTCGAGGACGCGCTGTCGCAGCAGCGCGGCGACCGCAACGTGCCGCTGGGCGAGCTGCTGGTGAAGAGGGGGCTCGTCAGCCGCGCCGACCTGCAGACCGCGCTGGCGCGCAAGATGGGCTATCCGCTCGTCGATGTGACGCAGTTCCCGGTCGACAGCGAAGCGGTGACCCGGCTGCCCTACTCGGTGGCCTCGCGCGTGCCGGCCTTGCCGCTCATGCTGCGTGGCGGCCGGCTGGTGGTGGCCGTCGAGGACCCGTCCGATCGCCGCCGGCTCGAAGAGCTGGAGTTCGCCGCGCAGTGCAAGCTGGTGCCGGTGCTGGTGCGCGCCGGCGTGCTGCTGGGCGCCATCGACCGCGCCTACGAGAAGCTCGGTGCGCTCGAGTCGGGGGGCCGCGTCGTCGACGCCGGCACGCCGGTGGAGTTCGAGCTTGGCGACGCCGGCCGGCTGCTGGCGACGATGGAAACCGCCCCGTCCGGCGGCAAAGACGATGTCGTCGAGAACATCGAGCAGAGCGACAACTCGCTGGTGCGCCTGATCAACTCGATGATCGTCGAGGCCCACTCGCAGGGCGTCTCGGACATCCACGTCGAGTGTCCGGCCGGGCGCGAGAAGGTGCGAATTCGCTTCCGCAAGGACGGCATCATGCGCTCGTACCTTGAGCTGCCGCCGGGCTACCGCAGCGCGCTGATCGCGCGGCTGAAGATCATGTGCGACCTCGACATCTCCGAGCGCCGCAAGCCGCAGGACGGCAAGATCAACTTCTCCAAGTTCGTGCAGGGCCTGAAGCTCGAGCTGCGCGTGGCTACCATCCCCACCAACGGCGGCATGGAAGACGCCGTGCTGCGCCTGCTGCAGAGCAGCAAGCCGATCCCGCTCGACAAGCTCGGGCTGTCGGAGCGCAACCTCGGGCAGATCCGCGCCGCCGCGGCGCGGCCCTTCGGCATGCTGCTGTGCGTGGGCCCCACTGGCAGCGGCAAGACGACGACGCTGCACTCGCTGATGGGCAGCATCAACACGCCCGAGCGCAAGATCTGGACGGCCGAGGACCCGGTGGAGATCACCCAGCAGGGCCTGCGTCAGGTGCAGGTGAACCCGCGCATCGAGTGGACCTTCGCCAAGGCGTTGCGCGCCTTCCTGCGCGCCGACCCCGACGTGATCATGGTCGGCGAGATCCGCGACGAAGAGACCGCGCAGGTGGCCGTGGAGGCCAGCCTCACCGGCCACCTGCTGCTGAGCACGCTGCACACCAACAGCGCGCCCGAGACGGTGACGCGCCTGCTCGACATGGGCATGGACCCGTTCAACTTTGCCGATGCCCTGCTGGGCGTGCTGGCACAGCGCCTGGTGCGCCGCCTGTGCAGCGGCTGCCGCGCGCCGCAGGAGGCCACTGCCGACGAGTTGCGCGAGCTGGCCGACGACTGGCTGCACGTGATGCAGGGCGAGCCGGCCGTGCCGGGCGCCCCCGTGCGCGACACGCTCATCGACAGCTGGATGCGGCGCTTCGGCAGCGCCGGCCGGCTGACGCTGTACAAGCCCGTGGGCTGCGAGGCCTGCGGCGGCAGCGGCTACCGCGGCCGCGCCGGCATCCACGAGCTGATGGTGGTGTCGCGCGAGCTGCGCGAGATGATCCAGACCGGCAAGCGCGCCGCGCAGATGCAGCACCAGGCCCTGTGCGACGGCATGCGCACGCTGCGCCAGGACGGCATCGACAAGGTGCTGGCCGGCGTCACGACGCTGGCCGAGGTGCGCGCCAACTCCTGACGCACGCCGCCGCCGGCGGCGTGCGCGGGCTTCAGCAGGTGTAGCTGTAGCTCGAGCCCGTCACGATGACGTTCATGTCGCGCCGGTTCAGGCAGCGCAGCACGCCGATGTTGGAGCCGCTGGCGCTGGTGGCGTTGGCCACCAGGCCGACGGCCACGCCGGCGTCGAAGATGTTGCCGTTGGTGTCGATCGTCATGCCGTTCAGGCGCGTGTTGCTGGCCCAGTGCACGAGCGCGCGGTTGTCCAGGCGGACCTTGAAGTCCTCGTTGTTGGCGTCCTTCAGGATTTCGCCGTTGGCGTTGTTGGTCCAGCTCGCGTAGTCCGAGCTCGTCAGCGGGTCGTCGCCGCCGCAGGCGGCCATCAGCAGCGTGGTCGCGGCCACCACGGCCAGTGCGCGGCGGCCGGGGCGCCGCGCTGTGGGTGGCACGGTGAAGGGCCGGTATCGGCTCATGGTGGTGTCCTCGGGGGTGTGGGTGTGGGCATTCTGGTCGTCGGCAGGCGCGGCGGAATCCTGAAGGCTGGGGAGCCCGGATGCGCTCAACCCGCTTCCGCGGCTGCCGATAACGCCGACGTGGCCGGGCGTTTCCTGGCCTGCGATCGAGGAACCGCCCCATGTCCGACCATCCGTCCGCGCCCCGCCGTCGCGCGGTGAAGCCCCGTGTCGAACGCCGTGCACCGCGGGGCCAGGCAGGTTCACTGCGTTGGTTGCGTGGCCTGCTCGGCCGGCCGGTGGCGCTGGAGAAGCGCGACGGCCATCTGCATCTCACGCTGGTCGAGCGGCGGCGCTCGCCCGAGGTCATCCGCGCCCAGCAGCGCGCCGAACTGCGCGAGGAACTGCGGCTGCGCATGCTGGAACATGGCGAACGCCACGTCGCGGTGCTGCGGCCCCTGGTGGCCGTGCACGATGCACTCGGGCGCGACGGCTGGGACGGTGTCGGCCGCCTGCCCGCGGCGCTGCTTGCCAAGGCCCATGTGCAGCTGCTGATGCTGATCGGCCGCGAGCCCAGCAAGGCGCTCTCGGACATGGCCGACCACGTGCGGCTGCTGCAGGCTGCCGCCGAGGCCCGCGACGACCGCAACCGCCGCGACGGTGTGCGCGACGATGATGCGCTGATCGTCGTCGAGGACAGCTCCGCCGACGACTACGAGACGCTGCAGCGCGCCTGGGTCACGACCGAGTCGCCGCCCGACCTGACCCGCTGAGCGCGCTTCAGCGGCGCAGCGCGCGCCAGACCTTCTCGCTCGTCAGCGGCATCTGCAGCTGCTCGGCGGCCTCGCCGTGGCCCTGGCGCGCAAGGGCGTCCACCACCGCGTTCACCGCCGCGGGCGTGGCACCGATGGTGCCGAGCTCGCCCACCCCCTTGGCGCCCAGCAGGTTGGTCTGGCAGGGCACGCTCTCGTCGAAGCGCGTGACGAAGCCGCGGAAGCCGTCCACGCGCGGCAAGGCGTAGTCCATCAGGCTGGCCGACAGCAGCTGGCCGCTGTCGCGGTCGTAGACCACGGCCTCGCTCAACGCCTGACCGATGCCCTGCACGGCGCCGCCTTCGACCTGCCCCTGCACGATCTGCGGGCTGACGACGCGGCCGATGTCGTTGACGGAGTGGTAGGCCACCAGTTCGACGGTGCCGGTGTCGGGGTCGATCTCGACCTCGGCCACATGGCAGCCGTTGGGCCAGCTCGGGCCGCCGGCGGTGGCGTCGCCGCTCACCACGAGCCGGCTGCCGGTCTGCTTGGCGGCGATGGCGGCCAGCGTGATGCCGAGGTCGGTGCCGGCCACGGCAAAGCGGCCGGCGGCGTACTCGAGATCCACCGCGGCGGCCTCCAGCGCCTCGGCCGCCAGGCGCCGGGCCTCGTCGAGCGTCTTCTCGCTGGCCACGCGCACGGCCGCGCCACCGGTGAAGAGCGAGCGGCTGCCCGCGCTGCCAAAGCCCGTGGCGCGGTCGGTGTCGCCCTGCACGACGCGGATGCGCTCCGGCGGCAGGCCGAACACGTCCACTGCCAGCTGCACGTAGCTGGTGGCGATGCCCTGGCCCATGGGCATGGTGGCGCTCGTCAGCTCCACATCGCCGTCAGCCGTGATGTCCACGCGCACCGACTCGGCCAGCGCGTTGCCGCCGGTCCACTCCAGGAAGGTGGCGATGCCGCGGCCGCGCAGCCGGCCGCGCTTGGCCGATTCGGCACGGCGGGCCTCGAAGCCGGCCCAGTCGGCCAGCGCCAGGCCCTGGTCCATGATCTTCTCGAACGCGCCGCAGTCGTAGCGCTGCGCCATCGCGTTGACGTAGGGCATCTGCTCGGGGCGCACCATGTTGCGGCGGCGCACCTCGGCAGCGTCCAGGCCGAGCCGGCGCGCGGCGGCGTCCATCAGCCGCTCGATGATGTAGATGGCCTCGGGCCGGCCGGCCCCGCGGTAGGCGCCGGGTGGTGCGTTGTGCGTCATCACCGCGGTGACGCGGATGTCCACCGGCCGGATGTCGTAGATGCTGGTGCTGACCCAGGGGCCGATGATCATCGGGATGGCCGCTGCACTCGGCCCCGGGCAACCGCCGGCGTTGGAGTGCGTGTGGATGCGCAGGCCGAGCACGCGGCCGTTCGCATCGAGCGCCAGTGCGGCGCGGCTGGTCTGGCCGCGGCCGTGCACGGCCGAGGTGAATTCCTCCACACGCTCGGCCTGCCACTTGACGGGGCGGCCGGCCTGCAGCGCGGCCCAGGCCAGCGCGATGTCTTCGGGGTAGGCGCCGGTCTTCATGCCGAAGCCGCCGCCGACGTCACCCACCGTCACGCGCACGTTCTCGGCCGTACGCCCCGGCACGCAAGTGGCGATGCTGCCGCGCACGCCGGCCGGCATCTGGCTGCTCATGCGCAGCACGAGGCGCTCGCCATCCATCCACGCGTTCACGCTGCGCGGCTCCAGCGCCGTGGGTGCGAGGCGCTGGTTCTCGAGCACGAGTTCGACCACGTGCGCGGCAGCCGCAAAGGCGGCGGCGGTGGCAGCGGCGTCGCCGTGGCGCGCTTCGGCGAGCACGTTGCCAGGCGAATCGGGCCACACCAGCGGGGCGCCGTCGGCCAGCGCAGCCTCGAGGTCGGCCACCACCGGCAGCGGCTCCCAATCGACGGCCACGCGGTCGGCGGCGCGGCGGGCGAGGTCGGGCGAACTCGCCACCACCAGCGCGACCGCTTCGCCGACGTAGCGCACGACCTCGTGCGCCAGCGCGCGCCGCGGCGGCGCGGTGGCGGTGCTGCCGTCGGGCCGCTTGAAGCTGGGCGGAAAGCCGAGTGGTTTGACGCCCGCGGCCACGAGTTCGGCCCCGGTGTGCACGGCCCACACGCCGGGCAGCGCCAGCGCCTCCGTGGCGTCGATGCCGAGCACGCGGGCGTGGGCGTGCGGGCTGCGCACGAAGGCAGCAAAGGCCTGGCCGGTCATCACCAGGTCGTCGGTGAAGCGGCCTTCGCCGCGCAGCAGCGTCGGGTCTTCGATGCGGCGCATCGTCTGGCCGCTGCCGAAGCGCAGCGTGCCGAGGTCGGAGCCGAGCTCGGTGAGTGAGGTGGGGGCGTTCATCGGTAATCCTGTCGCGGGGCAGCGGCCATCGTATCGGGCCTGTCGGGTCGGCGCCCGGCCGGCAGCGACAAGGCCACGGCATCGTGCCGGCGCGCCAACCCCGCGTACACCAGCGCACCGGCCGCCAGGCTGGCCCACCAGGGCACGCCGAGCAGCTGCACCGGCCAGGCCAGCACGGCGGCCAGCACCGGGGCCAGCGCCAGCGGCGCCAGGCTGGGCTGGCCGTGAAGGCGGCGCAGCTGGTGCTGCGCCAGCCAGGGCAGCGGTAGGCAGAGGGCGGCGCAGGCGGCGGTGTAGTCCAGGCTGGCGGGCGAGCCGGCGGCGCCCACGGCCAGCATCAGCGCGGTGGCCGGCAGCCATGACAGCAGATACTCGCGGCGCCAGCGTTGTTCAAGCCGGGCAAAGTCGCCCGCGGGCAACCCCGGCAGCAGTACCAGCAGCGCCTGCTCACGGCGGCGTGCCCAGGCGCGGCCGAGTCGGCCGTGCAGCGCACTGGTGATCAAGGAGAACGCGCCGACGCACAGGCCGAAGCGGCTGAAGTCGGCCATCTCCTGCCACTCGGCGCTGCTGCGCGACGGCAGCACGATGGCCAGCGTGAGGCCCAGGCCGCCGAAGAGCAGCAGCGCCGTCCACGCCAGCTCGGCCCACTGGCCGCCGAAGCCCAGACCCAGATCCAGACGCGCCGGCAGCGGGGCCGTGGCGCCCCGCGCCAGCAGGCGGCGGCGCCACAGGCGGCGCGGCCAGTCAAACACGCGGCTCAGCGCCACGAGCAGCGGGCCCGTCGCGACCGGCGGGGAGCCGAGTCCGTCGCGCTGCGCGGCCGCCGCGCGCCGCCAGCGCTCGTTGCGAGCGGCCTGCCAGCGGTGCAGCCGGCCGCCCTGGCCGATGGCCGCTGCGATCAGCGCCATGGCCAGCAGCACGGCCAGCAGCTTCAGGCCGGGCGCGGCGCTGGCGACCTCGGCGGCCCAGCGCCACCAGGGCAGCGAGAACCCGCCCAGCGCCGGCAGCAGCCACAGCCACGGCTCGCGTGGCAGCCAGGCCAGCAGCACCACCATCGGCAGCACGAACCAGAGCCAGGGGCGCACGGGGCCGAGCGTGAGCAGGAGCACCGCCACGGCGGCCGCCGTCAGCAGCGCCGCGTGCAGCAGCAACTGCAGCCGCAGCGCCGTGGCCTGACCCGGCACCAGCCGCGCCAGCGCCGGCCGGCTCTGCTGGTGCAGGCCATCGACCAACAGCCAGCCATCCCAGGCCAGCCAGACCAGTGCCAGCAGGCCCGCCAGCAGCCGCCAGCCCGCCGGCCACGCGGCCATCAGGCCGAGCACGGGCAGCGACACCAGCACAGGCGCCACCCACTGCTGACGCCAGCCGCGCTGCGAGCGGCGGGCCGCCCAGGGCTGCTGCCAGACCGCGGCCTGCCGGCCCAGCCATGTGGCGCCCGCGCTCACGTGAGCGCCTCGAACAGGTCCTCCAAGCTGGCGCGTTGCGCCACCAGCCCAGGCGGCAGCGAGCGCTCGTCGACGTGCCGCAGCAGGCGACGGCCGTCGCGGCGCGCCAGCACCTCCACGCCCTGCAGCGTGGCCAGCAGCGGCTCGGGGCCGGTCACCAGCCGCGTCTCGTCGATCAGCTCGTCCAGCGGCGCCTGCAGCCCGATGCGCCCGCTTTGCAGGAAGGCCACGTTGAAGGCCACGCGTTCCAGGTCAGACAGGATGTGCGTGCTGAACACCACTGTCGTGCCGCGGTCCAGCACCTGCTCGACCAGCTCGCGCAGGAAGTCGCGCCGCGCCAGCGGGTCCAGGCTGGCCACGGGCTCATCGAGCACCAGCAGGTCGGGCTCGTGGGCCAGCGCGCGGATGATCGACAGCCGCTGCTGCTGGCCGCCGCTCATGCGGCCGATCTCCACGTCGCGCGGCACCGCCCAGCGCTGCATCAGCGCCTCGACCTTGGCGCCGTTCCAGCGCGGGTAGAAGCTGCGGAAGTAGGCCAGCAGCTCGTCGGCGCGCAGGTCTTCGAACAGGTCGCTGGCCTGCGGCACGTAGCCGATGCGCGCGCGCGCCGCGTCGTCCAGGCGCGTGGCGGGCTGGCCGAACAGCCGCACCGTGCCGGCCTGCACGTCGCGCAGGCCGAGCAGGGCTTCGAGCAGCGTGGTCTTGCCGGCGCCGTTGCGGCCGAGCAGACCGATGACCTGGCCGGGGTGCATCTGCCAGTCCAGGCCCTGCAGCACTGGGCGGCCGCGGTAGCCAAGCTGCAGGCCGGTGATGTGCACGCTGGCCGTGGGTTCGGCGGCTTGCGACAGCAGGCCGAGCCCGGCGCCGTTGGCGTGCGAAGGAAGGGTGGCGTTCATCGGGCAGCTCCACGGTCGGGGGCGTCGAGAAGGCGCTCGAAGAGCTCGAGCGCGCGGGTCTTGGAAACGCCCAGCTCGTGGGCCTCCGCGGCGGCGCGCTGCAGCGTCGGGCGCAGCT
This sequence comes from Rubrivivax sp., assembly GCA_020248945.1. Classification (GTDB taxonomy): domain Bacteria; phylum Pseudomonadota; class Gammaproteobacteria; order Burkholderiales; family Burkholderiaceae_C; genus Rubrivivax. The sequence goes on along the minus strand of JADCGQ010000085.1, from coordinate 814 downwards.
GCTCGATCCTGTCGCGGGCGGCGGCGGGCCGCGCATGGCTGGCGGCGATGCGCATCGCCAGCCCGCGCCGGCGCTCGAGCAGGCCTTCGGTCTCGAGCAGGCCGTAGGCCTTGGAGATGGTCATCGGGTGCACCGCCAGTTGCAGCGCCAGCTCACGCACCGAGGGCAGCTCCTGCCCGGCCTGCCACTGGCCGGCGGCCACCCGCCGGCGCAGCTGGTCCATCAGCTGGCGGTAGATGGGCTCGGCCGAGCCGGTGTTGATCTGGAACTGGATCGGGGTGTCCACGTGAGGGATCGCCGAGGGCTGGGGTGTACAGGTGAACTGGTGTACGGGTGCAGTATTACACCATGGGCGCGGAGCGGCGTCAAGCCGCCGCCCGCAGGGCGCCAAAGCAGTTGCGACTCGCGCCACAAGACTGCGACTGGCTGGCGCTGGTTCTTGCGACCGGCCTGGCACCCATGCCGGTGGGATCGAAGGGCGCGACTGCAACCAGGTGGGGCGTGACCCCACCGACGTCACTTTGGCCGGCCTGTTTGTGACGCTGCGGCGCGAGAAACGACCGCTTTGCGGCAAGACAACGGCGTTGGCCTCGGCGTGCTATTGCAGAGAGTCTTTTGGCTGGCGGGCGCGGCGTGCCAATGTCGGCCAGCGAGGCGATGCCGTCCCGCGGCTGGTAGCCAAAAGATCCCGTTGCGCTAAACCGCCGCACCGGCGTTGGCGTGCTATGGGGATTGAATGCCGCCGGCGCTGCTTGGAGGCGCAGGAGGGAGCGCACAGCGGTCCGGCAGGTGATCAGGCGGCAGGGTCGCAGCT
>JADCGQ010000084.1 GCA_020248945.1 Rubrivivax sp. | reverse complement strand
TACTGTCTTTGTCCCGGCAGCTTGGTTGATCCCGATGCTGTCAGCCAGCGTGAGCTGCGCAGACCCCAGCTGGGGCCCGGGTCTGCATCGAGATGAACTGCGCCAGACCGGTCGTTCGCCGGCACCCGCCATCGGCCATCAGCCGACGGCAGTGACAGCCAGCTTTCCGGCAGCTCGGCTCGCTGACGGTGCACCCGAAGCAACGACGAACTGATCACCAGAACTGGGTCCTACGGAGGCAGGCACAGGGGTAGGCGGCACTCCGAGCGATTGAGACGCAGTGCAGGGCCTGAGACCGCGAGGGCCCGCCACCTCGGGATCATCGTGTGCAAGCCATTGGCCAGCACTTGCGGCACCGGTCCGGCGCGCTGGATCAGATCGAGGTGCCGCCGACCGACCGCGTGAAACAACTGACCGATGAACGGCCGCTGGCCATGCACGCGGTGGCGAAGACGATCGGCGCCAGCGCGGCCGATGTCCATCAGCCGTTGTCTGGTCTGCTCGTTGACGTGGGTGCCCGCGGGGCTGAACTTGCGCCACCACATGCCCAGACCATTGATCACGCCGGGTCGCGCGCGAGTGCTCACCCCGGCATTGCAGCGGTGGTCGCCGCAGTCGTTGAACACGATCACCGTCTGGCCGCTGGCGATGCCGCGCGCGGCTGCGTGGCCACGCCTTCGGCCGGCGGCACGCTGTTGGGTGCGGTCAGGCCGGCCGCATCCACCTGCACCTTGCCGTCGCGCGTGGGGAAGCCCCCTTCCGCGAACAGCGCTTTGGGGATCGGCAGCTTGGCCCAGTCGCGCGCAGGCCCTTCAGCGTGATGCCCTTGAAGGCCTGGCGGGCAAGCTGCTCGTTGGTGTCAGTGAAACACTGATCAGTGAACCTCGGGCGCGCCGCCCACGCGCGGAAGATCTGCGTGTTGGGCTTGCCCTGGCCCACCGGCGCAATCGCCGGCTCGTTCAGCCTCATGTGGATGTGGCCACAGGTGATGCACGCAACCAGGTGCTCCCGCTGGGTGGCGGCGGGCGGCACATGGTTGGCTTTCTCGGCGGTATCGGTCAGGTAGTGTTCCAGCACCACGGTGAACAGATCCTCGCGCAATGGCTGCCAACACCTTGCGCGATTCGGGTGCCACCGACACAGGGTTGCTGTCGTAAACCACCACCGCCTCGATGAGCGGGCCGAAGGCGGCCGACGACTCGCGCAGCCGGTCGTTGCCGATGGTGAACACGTTGATCCTGCGCGGGTGGGACCATGCGCCGATCAGGCAGGGCAGCAGCGCTGCCAGCCGCACGGCATGGCCGCTGGCGGCGGAGGTCGCTCACACATCGCTGGCACGGTGCCGCAGCACCCCCCCCCCCAACTGCCTAGGGGTGGGGCCGGCGCGCGGGCGTCGCGTCGCGTGACGCCCACGTGACGCCCGGCGCCCTAACTTGCGCCCCAAGGCCACCCGTCGCATGACTCGGCACCCACCCACGAATCCGGGAGAAGGCGCATGAACATCACTTGGCGAGAGATTCTTTCCTGGGCGGCGCTGCTGGCCGCCGCCGCCCTGGCAGGCTGCGGCGGCGGCTCGGGCGGAGGATCCGACCCGGCAGCGCCCACCGACAGCGCCACCGTCGGCGGACCGGGCCAGACCAAGGAAGTCACCCTTGACAGCCCTCAGGGCGCACGGGCCGTGGTGCCGCCTGGTGCGTTGGCGCAGGCCCTGACCCTGCGGATCGCAGCCGACAGCACGGGCGCCCCGCCCCAGCCCACTGGCATGACGCCGGCCGGCCCGATGATCGCGCTGACTCCGCACGGCGCATTGTTCGATGCCCCGGTGCGGGTGCGGGTGCCGATCACCGTGGCCGCGCCAGCCGACCACCGTGCGCTGGTCGCCAAGGCCTCGCCGGGCGGTGATTGGCAACTGCTGGAGCCAGTGGCCAGCGGCGACGGCTGGGTCGAGGTGGAGGTCACCAGCTTCTCGTTCTTCCTGGTGAACTGGGTGCCGATGGGCACCGCCACGGCCACATTGGCCCCGAGCATCGGCGTTCGGATGCTGAAGCCGGCGGGGGCCGGGATCGGCACCACCGTGCACCTCGACGCACCGGGCGACCTGGAGTTCGCATTCACCCTGAACTTCGCGCCTGCCTGCGGCGCGCCCGAGGGCTGGCAGGTGCGGGCCCGGGGCGAGCAGCTCTCGATCTACGGCAACGGCGCCAGCACGCCGAGCTACATCTGGGGGTCACCCATCACGCTGCTGTCCACGCCGGTCGGCGCCGAACACGTGGTGCGGCTGCCGTGGAGCGCCCTGCAGGTCATCAACAACTTCGCGACGCCGGTGCGGGTGGGCGGCCCACCGCCCAACGAGAACATGACGCGCAGGGAGATGTTCCGCGTGCGCGAGTTCCGCGCCGTGTGCCCCGCCCACGGCAGCGTGGCCGAGCAGTTGTTCCCGGCGGCCATGCCGATTCACGAACGCTATGTCACCGCAGCCACCGGCAATCGCCTGTTCTTCACCCGCAACCCGGTGGACACGCAGGCGGTGGTGGGCCAGGCGCCGGAGTTCCCGGTGGAGGTCTTCGCGGCCCAGCTCGGCGTGCCCGGCAGCCGCATCAACGTGCAGCTGTTGATGGCCAGTGATCCAGGCGGCCTTTACGGCACCGTCGATTCGGCAGACTCGACCAACCACCCGGACGGCAAGTTCAAGCTGCGGTTGCGCTCCGTGACATTGGCCGACCATGGCAAATACCTGCGGGCGGTGGCCACGGTGGTGAGCGGCCCGGGCGTCGGCGAAATCACGTCCAGCGCCGTGGCCAGACTCAGCGTCATCACGGTGCCGGTGGCACCGAGCTTCGGCACCCTGCCTCGTTCGGTGCTGGTGCAAAGCGGCCAGACTGCCTCGTTCACCGCCGTGGCCAGCGGCGTGCCTGCCCCCACGCTGCAATGGCAGACGCGGCCGGCCAACAGCAATGGGGCCTGGACCGACGTGCCCGCCGCCCAGGGCGGCACCGCCAGCAACCTCACCACGGCCGCGCTGGCCCTGGCCGATAACGGCATCCAGTACCGCGTGGTGGCCACCAATGCCGGTGGCAGCAATGAAAGCCCGCCGGTCAGCGTGTCGGTCAGCGACCAGGCGGTGGCGCCCACGATCACCGCCGACCTTTCGGCCATCCGCACGCTGCGCGGCGGGGACGCCACCTTTGCGGTCGGCGTGCGCGGCACCGAACCCTTGAGCTACGAATGGCGGGTCGGCGGCCAGGTGGTGGCCGGCCAGAACGCGCCGGTGCTGAACCTGCAGTCGGTGCAGGCGGATGCCACCGTGCAGGTCACCGTCAGCAATGCCGCCGGCACGGCGCAAAGCCGCGCGGTGGATCTGCGTCTGTTCGATGGCGCCGTGCCCGAGGCGCCGGTGGCCATCGTCATCCAGCCGGTGGCGCTGTCCATCGCCTCCGGGCAGACCGCCGTGTTCGCGGTTCGCGCTTCGGGTGGCGGCAGCCTTCGCTATCGCTGGCAGTACAACGGCAACGATGTCACCGGCTTCCCCGACTCGCCGGTGCTGATGCTGCCCAACGTCAACCCCGACTTCAACGGCAGCTACCGCGTGGTGGTGAGCAATGCCACCAGTTCGGCCACCAGCGATGTGGTGGCGTTGCAGGTCGCGCCCCCCGTGCAACCGGTGCAGCCCGGCTTCGTGGTGCAGCCGGTGGGCTTGTCGCTGCACCCGGGCCAGACCGCCACCTTCGCGGCCGTGGCGCGGGGCACCGGCAGCATCGCTTACCAGTGGCTGCGCGAAGGCGCGCCCATCCCGGGTGCCACGCAGCCGGTGCTGACCCTGCCGGCGGTGGCCCCAGGCGACGTCGGCAGCTACGCCTTGCGCGCCACCGACGCGTCGGGCTTGCCGATCACCAGCGACCCCGCCGCACTGGTGGTCTCGGCCGCGCCGGGCATGCCCGTGTACACCGCCCAGAGCTTCATGATCAATGCGGTGCAGGGCGAGACGCCGACCATCGTCATGGTTGCCCAGGGCACGCCGGCGCCACGTTGCCTCTGGCTGAAGAACGGCGCGATCCTCCCTGGTGCCACCAGCTGTGCCGGCCTCACCCTGCCCCCGGTGACGCTGGCCGACCATGGCAGCGTCTACACATCCATCGCCTACAACGAGGCCGGTGCGGTGACAGGCGGGCCGGCGGTGCTGAACGTGTCGCCGCCAGCGGCGCCGGCGATCACCCAGCAGCCGGTAGACGTGAGCGTGGTCGAAGGCGGCGTGGCTGACCTGCTGGCGCTGGCCAGCGGTTCGCCGCTGCCCGACCCGCAGTGGTTCGTGAACGGGCAGCGCATCCCCTTCGGCACGGGCATCTCTTTCACGGAAGGCAGCTGCACCGTGGGCTATGACCAGACGGTCAGTCGCCTGCGCCTGATCAACGTGCCGCTGGCCTGCAACGGCAAGGTCTTCACGTTCACCGCGGTCAATGCACTGGGCAGCGCGACGTCCAATCCTGCCACGCTGACCGTCACGCCCGCGGTGCCCGCCGGGGCCCTCACCGCCACCCAGGTGGTGGCGGGCTACGAGTGGAGCATGGTGCTGCGGCCCGACCGTACGGTGTGGGGCTGGGGCTGGCTGCACAAGCTCGATGGCTCGGTGGTCGTCTCCAACCTTGCCGGGGTCGATCAGGCACGGCGACCGGTGCGCATGTACCCTGGCGTGCTGACCGACGTGCGCCAGATCGCCGGCTGGTACGACGGCTTCTGGGCCCTGACCGGCGAGCCGGGCAGCGCGGCCAGTCGCGTGCTGCACTGGGGCAACGCCCGCAGCAGCAACGACGGCCGCGGCGCGGATGGCCAGGGCAACCTGGGTGTCCTGCCGCAATTCCGCGCGAACGCCACACCGGTGCCCGTACTCGAGCGCCGCAGCGTGAACGGCACGCTGCAGGCGGCGCCGGTGGACCGGGTGTGCAGCATGGCCGCCACCAGCGACCGCCTGATGATGATCCGCGCGCTCGATGGGTTTGGCTCGCCCACCGACTGCAACCCCGGCAGCGCCAAGACGGTGTGGGTGGCCGGCACGCTGACCCAGTACAGCAGCGAAGCCGTGGGCGTGGCCGTGCCCGTGCCAGGCCTGCCCGGCACGCCGGCCAGGCTGGTAGCGCAGCAGTCCACCGGGCATTCGTCCAACGGCCCGATGCTGGTGCTGCTGGAGGACGGCCGCGCCTTCGGCTGGGGCAGCAACATCGGCAACCTGTTCGGGCTGCCCACACCCGCCAACACCGGCCACGTGGGCGGCAACGCCGCGCCGCAGGCCCTGCCGGCGGCGTGGGGCACGGCCAGCGACGCGGCATTCAGCTACGTCGGCCTGATCGTGCGGCGCAGCGACGGCAGCGCGTTCGTCAGCGGTCGCAACGACGGCGGTGAACTGGGCCTGGGGCCACAGCCCAGCGGCACGGTCAACAACGGCCCGCTGCCGCTGCTGGCCGGCGCCGGCGTGGCGCTGGATGGCGTGCAGGCCCTGGCCAGCACGCAGGCCCAGGTGTCGCTCGCGCTTCGGCAGGGCCGCATTCTGGCCTGGGGCGCAGCCAACCAGCCCTTGCAGGGCGGCAGCACGGTGCGCATCGACTACCCGCGCCTGCTGCCGGCCAGCGGCGACGGCTGGCGTGCGATCGCGGCTGGCCACGTGCACGCCATGGCCATCGCCGCCAACGGCGCCGTCTACACCTGGGGCGGCGGCTTGCGCGGCGCTCTGGGCAACGGGGTGGACGGCGGCAGCGCGCTGGCGCCCACGCTCGTCACGGTTCCTTGAAGTGCAAGCCGAATGGCAGGATGACACCCGGTGCCCCTGCCATGCCCCGTCCGCCGTCTGGAATGCCTGCCCCGCCGCCGAGCCGGCGAGCGAGGACGCCTGGCATGCGTTGATGCGCGTGCACTACCTGCGCGGCGAAGCCACGCCCGGGCTGGACGCCTACGAACACCTGGAGCGCATGTTGGCCGCACGGCATGGCCGCAAGCCATCGGCCGCCAGCATGGAGCTGGCCGCGGCGCTGAGGGCCGGCAGGCGACCGGCGCAGGCCACCGCGGCGCTGCCGCAGGCCTCGGCGCGCCGCTCGCTGCACAGGTCGCCCCTTGGCGGGCCGCGACGCGGAGCTGGCGGCGGTGCGCCAGGCCTGGTCCGAGCCCAGGGCGGTGCTGCTGGAGGGAGATGCGGGCTTGGGCAAGAGCCGGCTCATGGCCGAATTGCTCGCCGACGTGCTCGACGGCGTGCTGATGGGTGTCGGCCGCCCTGGCGATGTGGCCGCGCCTGCCTGCATCGTCTCGAGTCGTGCGCCTCGCAGCGATTGCCCCCAGGAACTTTCGCCGACGTGTGCGCTCCCCGAAGGCCCCGGCCGTGGGTGCGTCACGTTGTGGTCTGACCGGCGGCTTCAGGGCGACGACTTCGAGCGCGCAGACGTCGCTTCAGGGTCGTTCAGAGACATTCGAGGCCGCACGCACAGCCAGCGTTGCCATGCAGACGTGAGGCCGCCCCCCGTCAGGTGCAGACTGCCTCAACCTCGGCGGCGTCCCAACACTGTCTGGAGCCCCGCATGCCCACCGTCCACGTCCAGCTCTTCAAGGGCCGCACGGCCGACCAGAAACGTGCTGCCGCCGCGGCCATCACCGAGGCCGTGGTGGCCACCCTGGGCGGCAACGCTGCCAGCGTGCAAGTGATCTTCCAGAGGCCGGTCTGGTGGCCGGGCTGGCGCTGCGCGCAGCCGGTGACGAGCTGGCGGCGCAGCGTGCGCTGGACGACGCGGTGGACTGGGTGCGCCGCCGTGCGCTGCCGCAGGTGCCGGCGCCCTTCATCGATTCCTTCCTGCACCGCAATCCGGTGAACCGGGAACTGCTCGCGCTGGCCGGCGCTGCGCCGCGCGGCTGAAGGCCGGGGTGATCGCCCCCGACCTGGCACGGCCAGGCGCAGCGGGCCCCCGAAGAGCCGGATGCGCCGCGCCCCTGGCCCGCGTCTCAGAGAGGACGTGGCGCGCCGCGCCGCCGCGCCAGCCAGCCCAGGGCCGCCATACCAGCCAGCATCAGCGTGCCGGCCGCCGGCTCGGGCACCGCGGTGATGCGGACCTCGCCCAGCGTGTACAGTGCCGCTGTGTCCCACAGCAGCCCGCTGTCCAGCGTGGGCAGGTTGATGGCGCCGAAGCTGCCTTCCAGCGCGCCCCAGTCGAGCAGGTCGAAGCGGTCGCCCGCGCCGGCCTGGAATCCGCCCGACCACACCACCTGCAAGGGGCCACCGGCCAGGGTGAGCGTGCCCTCCACCACCAGCTTGTCGTGCTGCGTGCCGGGCGTGGTGCCGCCAAGCTCCATCAGCAGCGGGCTGTTCGCACCCATCGTCAGGTCGCCCTCGACGGTGACCAGCGCCGGGCTGTTGCCGGGAGCGAAACCGCCTTCGAGGAGCTTGGTGCCGCTGCCGGTGAAGCGGCCCGCGCCGCTGACCAGGCCGAAGAAGGTGGCCGTGCTGCCGGCGCTGACGCGCAGTTCGCCGTTGTTGTGCACAGCGTCCCAGAAGGTGACCTCGCCGCGGCCGGAGACGATGAGCTGGCTTTCGGGGTCGGTGGCCACGAAGCGGGTGATGAGTTCGACACGGCCGAAGACGTCGCTGACGCCGCCCGAGAAGGCCATCTGGCCGCTCGAAAGCTGCAGGCCGTTGTCGAAACGCAGCGTGGCGTCACGCGCCAGGATGCGGCCGACCACGAAGTTGCCGTTGCCCAGGTCCGCCGGGGCGGTGACCAGGGGCCCGGGGCCGGCATGGCTGAAGCTGCCGCCGAAGACCTCGATGGCGCCGAAGTTGAAGACGTTGCCCTCCACGCGCAGCGAGTGTCCGGCGTCGACGCGCAGGCGGCCCTGCACGACGCTGCCGCCGCTCGTCGAGAAGGCGTTCGACAGCGAGCCCACGCGCAGCGTGGCGCCTTCGCCGGGCAGGCCATTGATGACACCCTGGTTGTAGACGGCGCCGTCCACGCCCAAGCCAGTGCCGCTGAATGTGAGGTTCGAGGCCACGATGCGGCCCCGGTTCTCGAACCACGGTGTCTGCACGCGGCCGTCACCGCCGAGCACGCCGTTGGCTTCGACGGCCATGCCGTTGTCGGCCCGCAGCAGCGCGCCGCGCTGCAGGTCCAGCGTGGTGCGGCCGGTGCCGGAACCCATCGAGAAGCTGAGCATGCGGGCGTCGCGGTCGAGCCAGGCGCCCTGCGAGGCGGTGCTGTCGTAGCGCACATCGAGGAACTTGTTGGGTGCAAAGCCCAGGCCGCTGTCCCATTGGGCGGCGTCGTGGAAGCTGCCACCCCCGGTGCCGGCCCAGGCCAGCGTGCCCTGCGGGGTGAGCAGCAAAGGGTTGAACGCGCCGTTGGCCGCCAGGATCTGGCCGTGCTCATTCATGTCCATGGCTCTGTCCACCACCACCTGGACGGGTAGCAAATCCTGCAGCCGCGAAGAGCGCCCGCTGCCGTAAAGGAAGGGCTCCAGGACCACGGGCTGGTAGAGCGCATTGCCGGAAGCGTCGCCTGCGAGTACCTGTCCACTGTCATTGATGGCGATAGCTGTATTGTTGGTGGAAGCCGTGGTGGGGCCCTGCAGCACCTGCACGCCGTTGGGTCCACCGAGCACGGCCTGGGTGGACGCGCCGGAACCTACAAAGCCCACCCATTGATCGCTTGCATTGACGTCATAGGCCACTGAAGGCGAGGAGTACAGAAGCCTTGCGATGCCCCCGCGAAAACTAGCTGCATAGCCCAGGCCGTCGATCGCCACCCGACCCACAACCATCTCGTTGGCCATGGCGTGGCCCCAGGCCTGCTGCGCGCCAGCCGGCAAAGGCAGGGGCGTGACCGAAGAGCCGCTCACCACCGAGGCAATTCCATTCAACTGCACGAGCTGCCTGCCACCGGCCCCGCGCCCAGTGGGCACGAAACCGGCACCAAGATCGCTCGAGATGCCGGTGCTCCGATCAAGACTGAAGCCGCGCAAGGCGACGAAGGGCACCACCTGCTGGCCCGTCACGCGTCCGGTGTCGTCAATGAAAAGCGGCGTGTCAGCCAAGGGATTGCTCACGCAGCAGGAATCCACCGGCTCAACAGTGCCCCCGGTCCAGACATTCGGCACGTAACCCGTCGCAGTGAGCGACCTTGCCCAGACCGCCACTTCGCCCTGGTCGTTGAGCGAACGGGCCTGGCCGGCACCCTGGATCACGATCGGCGTGACGGCGTAGCTGATGTTGCCGGCGCCTGCCAGCGGAGCCGCCACGGCCAACGCAGCGGCCAGGGCTATGGGTTTGATCTGCATGGCGTGTCCTCCTGGGGTTCTGCCGGGCCGCAGCTTGGCGGGGCTGGCGTCACGCAGGCGTCACGCCGTGGCCTTGCCGGCACGCCAGTGCCGTCCACCCCCGCGTTTGCGGGATTCGCCGGACGCGCCCGCACCCCGAGGAAGCCCCTCGGGGCAGGGGTTGTGACGGCGGCATAACATGTCGCACCGCAGTTCAACTGGCCCTTGCCATGAACCTGATCGAACCCATCCTGGCCGACGCGGCCGCCCTCACCGCGCTGCGGCGCGACATCCACGCCCACCCCGAGCTGTGCTTCCAGGAAGAACGCACCGCCGAGCTCGTGGCACAGACGCTCACCGGGTGGGGCATCCCGGTGCACCGCGGCCTCGGCAAGACCGGCGTCATCGGCATCGTGAAGAACGGGAGCATAGGAAGTTCAAAGGCCCTGGGCAAGGACCAAGACGGGCCTTCGGCGGCCTGAAGTGCCTGCCTGCACATAGGAAGTTCAAACGCCCCCTGAAGCCCGACGACCAGACCGAGGCCAGCCAAGAAGGGCCGACTGCGGCAGTGAGATCGTGACAGATCGTCGCAGCGGCGCCCATTCGGACCGTCTCGCCGCTCCCCCTGCGTCTCGTCTGGCCTTGATCTGCCGCCTCAGTCTCAGGGTTGACCCTCATCCGTCTACGCCGCGCCCACCGGGCG
>JADCGQ010000083.1 GCA_020248945.1 Rubrivivax sp. | reverse complement strand
TGCCGGCGGCCAGGTTCGAGGCATCGATGGCGCCTCGGTCGAAGTGCCAGCGGGCGCATTGCCGGCCGACACCACCGTCAGCATCGCGCGCGATGACACCGGCGCGCCGCCGCTGCCGTCGCGTTTCGTGCCGGCGGGCAGCACTTTCGCCGTCACGCCGCACGGCCAGAATTTCCGCCAGCCGGTGACGGTGCGCGTCCCCTACGACGCCTCGGCGCTGCGCGCCGACCAGCGGCCGGCGGTGATGAAGGGCATGCCGGGCCAGCGCTGGCAGCTGCTGCTGGACGCGGTGGACGAAGGCGGCACGGTGGCGGTGCAGGTGCAGAGCCTCTCGTTCTTCGTCGTCGTGCCGGTGCCGCGCAGCGGCTTGATCGTGCAGCAACCGCCGGCCCAGCCCGACCCGACCGTGTCGGTGGTGACGGCGCAGCTGCAGAACGCGTGGACCACGCTGCCACTCACAGGCAACGGCGCCCGCTTGGTGCAGCAGCAGGCCGCAGACGACCCGGCCCAGGTGCGCGTGACGGTGCGCATAGGCAGCCAATCGGCGCTGGCGCAAAGCTGCAACGGCCCGTTCTCCGTCTCCAGCGAGACCACCAGCGCCGTGATCTACCGCCTGCCCAGCGACGGCAGCACAGGCGGCATCAACCGCGTCGCGACCGACCCCGCGTCGACCCGCGGCAACCGCCTCGCCGCCTACGTCCCCAACGTCACCGACTGGCTGACCTGGGGCGATGTGGCCACGCCCATCGCGCGTGACATCACCTACACCTCAACCGAGACCGTCAACGCGTCCTTCAGCCAGTGGAACCCGCCCGACCCCGACCCCTGGACCCGCGTGCCGACCACCGACCTGCCTGGCAACGCGGTGGTCGACACCTGGGCGACGCGGCAGCGGCTGGTGCTCTTCTGCGCCGAAGGCTGGGGCGGCTGGGAGATCCCCATCACCGCCCAGGCCCTGCTGGTGGGGCGCGGCTTTGCCATCGACGACATCCTGATCACGGCCCACCCGCCGGCGACGTTGAACCGCCTGCCGGGGCAGCTGGTGAGCCAGCCGTCCGCCTGGGTGTCGCCGGTGCCCAGCTTCGCCCTCTGGCAGCAGCTGCCGCGCGGCGCCAGCCTGTGGGCCGCTGTGCCGCCGCCGCAGGTCGTCGGCCTCGATACCTTGCCCGGCATCTGGCAGTTCGAAGGCGTCGCAGGCCTGTTCCTTGGCGGCACAGCCCTCAGCGCCGACGACGGCACCCGCTACAGGCTGCGCGTGTGCGCCAGCACCGGGCTGCCGGTGCGCTGCGCCTACAGCCGCGAGATGCAGCTGCGCGTGGCCAGCAACTTCCCGCCGCCGGTCTTCACGACGCAGCCGTTAGGGCGTGTCTACAACGTCGGGCAGACGGTCGACATGACCGTCGCCTACCGCGGCCTGCCGCTGCCCACCGCCGTGGTCTGGCAGACCCGCATGGCCGACGGCGAGCCCTGGGCCGACGTGGGCGCCGGCTACCGCAGCGGCTCGCCAAGCTATATCCGCCCGGGCGACGAGTCGGCCACCGACCGCCTCGCCGGCCTGCAGCCGCTCACCGTGGCCGACCGCGGACGCCAGTTCCGCGCCACCTACACCACGGTGGCCGGCACGGCGACGAGCGATGTCGTCACGCTCCAGGTCACGACCGGCCAGGCGCCACCCGTCTTCACGGCTCAGCCGGCCCCGGCCACCGCCGGCAGCGGCGGCGCAGTGCTGTTCGCCACGGCAGTGGGCGGCGCGCAGCCGATGTCCTATCAATGGACCTTCAACGGTGCGCGCATCCCGGGCGCCAACGGCCCGCTGCTGACATTGAACAGTGTCAATGCCGCCAACGCCGGCCTGTACCAGCTCGAGGCATCGAACGTCGAAGCCACGGTGCTCAGCACTGCGGCAAGACTGACCGTGACGCAGGGCGCGAACACCGGCACGCCGCCGGTCATCACCGGCCAGCCGACGTCGCTGACGGTGCCGGCCGGCACATCGGCCAGCTTCGCGGTCTCGGCCGGCGCCGGTGCGCTGGCCTACCAGTGGCAGCGCGACGGCGCCAACATCGCCGGCGCGACCGCCGCCGTCTACACCATCGCCAGCGTCGGCGACGCCGACCGCGGTGCCTATGCGGTGCTGGTGTCCAACACCAGCGGCGTGGCCAGCAGCCAGGTTGCCCAGCTCAACGTCACCGCCGGCAGCGCACTCGCCGCCCCGGCCCTCACGACGGCACCGGTCGGCCTGGCGGTCGAGATCGGGCAGCCGGCGCTGCTGGCGGTGGGCGCCAGCGGCAGCGGGCCGCTGACCTACCGCTGGCAGCGCAACGGTGTGGACGTGGCGGGCGCCACGGCGCCCGTGCTGCGCATCGCTTCGGCGCAAGCCGGCGACGCGGGCGATTACACGGTGACCGTGAGCAACGGCGTCGGCAGCGTGACCAGTGACGCCGCGGCCCTGGTGGTGACGCCGGCGCCCGGTGCGCCTGCCATCACCGCGCCGCTCGGCAATCGCTCGGTCCTCGAAGGCCAACGGGCGACATTCAGCCTGGGCGTCTCCGGTAACCCAACGCCTCAATGCCAGTGGACCCGCAACGGCGTGGCCATCCTTGAGGCCATCTCCTGCACCGGTTACACCACAGCAGACACAACCAGCGCCGACAACGGCGCGATCTACAACGTCGTCGTCTACAGCCCGGGCGGCGTGGCCATCGGCAACGGCGCGGTGCTGACGGTGAGCGCCGGCGCCGCCGTGCCCATCATCACGCAGGACGTGGCCGATGTGACTGCGCCCGAAGGCGGCACCGCCACCTTCAGCGTCGTGGCCAGCGCCAACGGGCCGTTGTTCCACTACTGGACACGCATCGGTGCGCCAACGACGCCACTCGGTGGCAGCACCTTCGACATCGGCCCGCTCCAGGCCAGCGACAACGGTGCCACGGTGCGTGTGATCGTCTGCAACGGACCCATCGCCAACAACCGCTGCACCACCAGCCGCGACGCCAGGCTCACGGTCACGGCGATCACATTGAACGCAGCGCTGTTGGCTGGCACGCCTGGCACTTCGGGCAGCGCCGACGGCACTGGTGCCGCTGCGCGCTTCAATACCGCGAACTACGTCACCGCCAATCCGACCACGGGCACGATCTACATCGGTGACTTCGGCAACAGCACGATCCGCACAGTCACACCCGGCGGGGTGGTCAGCACGCTGGCCGGCACACCGGGCAGCTTTGCCTTTGCCGATGGCACAGGCAGCGCGGCGCGCTTCAACGGCAACGGCGGACTGGCCCTGGACGCGGCCGGCAATCTGTTCGTTGCCGACTGGGACAACTTCCTCGTTCGGCGCGTCACTGCGGCAGGTGTGGTGACCACCTTGGCCGGTTCACCCGGCAGTGCAGGCAGTACCGACGGCACCGGCGCTGCGGCGCGCTTTGTCAACCCCAATGGCCTGGCCATCGACACGGCCGGCAACGTGTATGTGGCTGACTGGGGCAACGCCACTATCCGTCGCATCACACCGGCGGGCGTCGTGACGACGCTGGCGGGCACGCCCGGCTCACCCGGCAGCGCCGACGGCACCGGCGCCGCCGCACGCTTCAGTCTGCCCACCGGTGTGGCCGTCGACAGTGCGGGCAATGTCTACGTGGCCGACCAGGGCAACAACACCATCCGCCGCATTACGCCGGCCGGCGTCGTGACAACGCTGGCAGGCTCGGCGGGAAGTGCCGGCAGCACCGATGGCACCGGCAGCGCCGCCCGCTTCATATCGCCGTCGGTATTGAGCATCAGCCCCACGGGCGATCTGTTCGTGATTGCCGGCGTCAATGGCGAGACGGTGCGCAAGATCACTGCGGCGGGCGTGGTCACCACCGTGGTCGGCGTGGCCGGCCAGGCCAGTGCCGTCGTGCTGGGTGCCAACCCGCGCTTGCGCAACGGCCGCGCGGTGCACGCTATCTCGAGCAACCGCCTGTTGGTGACGGCGGACAACGCACTGCTCGATATCACCGTGCCGTAGCCGAGCGTTGCCGCCGAGCGCCATCAACATTCAGGAGCCAACGATGCACAACCCTTTGCATCCACATGCCCTGATGGCGGCGGCGCTCTGCGCCTTCGCCAGCGTGCCGGCCCACGCCCGATGGGCCATCGACCACCCCGGGCGCAACGAGTTCGCCGGCCAGCCGACCGGCCTGCCCTTCCCACGCCCGGTGGCCTCGCCGGGGTTGAGCGGCTTTACCGAGCTTTCGGCCAGCAACGTGCACGCCCTCGTCATCGGCCCCGGCAACGTGGTCTACGCCTGGGGCAGTGGCTTGCGCGGGGCGCTGGGCGACGGCATCGATGGCAGCTCGCGCACCGCGCCGGGCATGGTGACGGTGCCATGAGGGTTGGCCCTCGCGGCGGCGCGCTGCGACCCCCAAGGCAACCGACCCGTTCGACGCGTCCCACGGTTGGAGCCTCTTGCACGACCTGCGCGTGACGCTCGCGTGACGCCAGAAGTGATTTGATCGCGTTTCGAGTTGCGGTCCATGCAACGGGTTCGACGGTGCCACAGGGCGAGGTCAGGATGAAAGTCCAAGGTGCGCAGGGTGTTGGAGATGCGGCACTGCGGCTGACGGTCACGCCGTCCGTTGTGGTCATGTCCTTGGCAAGACTCTTCAGCAGCCTTCGCTTGTCCGCAGCGGTGATTGCTTCGGCGACGCTGATGCTGGCCGGTTGCGGTCGCGGCGAAGACGCACCGCCGCCACCGGCGGCGGGCAGCGCCACGATCGGCGTTGACGGCGGCACGGTGGCGGCGCTGGACGGCGCCACGCTCACCATCCCCGCCGGCGCGCTGGGCGAGCAGGCCACCTTCGGGCTTGGCGCCGACAGCAGCGACGCGCCGCCGCTGCCGCCGCAGGTGCGTGCCATCGGCAGCATGTGGTCGGCCACGCCGCACGGTGCGCTGTTCGCCACCGACGCCAGGGTGCGCATTCCCTTCGACGCCAGTGCGTTGCTGCCCGGCGAAGAGCCCGTGCTGCTGAAGGGCGACCCGCAGGGCGGCTGGACGGTCTTGCGCGACGTGACCGTCGAAGGCGGCTTCATCACCGCCCCGGTGCGCAGCCTGTCGTTCTTTGTGCCCGCGGGCTCGCCCGCCGGCGGTTTGAGCGTCCCGCCCAACCCGCCCGCCACCCAGGCCAGCTTCGCGCTCAACCTGCTGAACGACGACTGGGTGTCGCTCACTCCCACGGGCGCGAACGTGCTGATCCGCCAGCAGCGAGACCCGGCCGAGCCTGCCCGGCTGCAGGTGCGCTACACCATCCCGGCCACGGCCGCCGTGCTCGCAAGCTGCCCGCCACCGCAGGCGCTGGGCATCCGCCTCGTCTACACGCCCGTGCAGTTCTACAGCCTGCCAGGGCAGCCCGGCAACAACCGCATCCTGCTGGATCCGCGCAACGCCGTGCTGCAGCCGCTGGACCAGCAGATCGAGGGCGCCGAGCTTGGTCGCCTCACCGAGCTGGAGATCCCGGTCAACGTGGTGGACCACCCGTTCAACCCTCTCCTTGGCTCCGCCAGCTTCCTGCCGCGCCCTGCGTTGCCGCCAGGTGCGCAGCGCGACGCCAGCGGCGTGCAGATCGAGCTGCAGCTGGAGTGCCGCGGCGGTGGTGCCAGCGTCACGCTGCCCACGGCGGTGCTGCCGATCGTCGTGGCACGCGGCTTTGCCGAGTCGCCGGTGGACTTCGTCGAGCATCCCTGGCCGCTCACTGGGCTGGTGGGCCAGCAGGTGAAGAGCGGCTTCCGCGTGCAGTTCGACACCCAGGCCTGGGTCGCACGCCCCGACCAGGGCGACGTGGTCTGGGAAAGTGCCCTGGCCGGCAGCACGGCGTTCGCGCCGCTGCCGCTGGCCGACACCCTGGTCGACGCCGACGGCAACCTGGCGGCGGCCACCCGCGGCTACTACGGCACGCCGGGTTTCGTGGTGGGCCGCGGCACGCTGGCCGACAACGGCCGGCTGTTGCGCCTGACGTACTGCGTGCGCAAGCGCTCCGACGAGACCGACCGCCGCTGCACCACCAGCCGCGCCGTGCCCATCACCGTCGTCACGCAACTGGCCGCGCCGGCCTTCACGCTGCAGCCGCGCAGCCGCACCCACCAGCCGGGCGAAAGCCTGGACATGATGGCCGCCTACGAGGGCCTGCCCACGCCGCAGCGCGTGACCTGGCAGGTGCGCAGCC
The DNA here is from genome assembly GCA_020248945.1 of Rubrivivax sp. Lineage (GTDB taxonomy): Bacteria > Pseudomonadota > Gammaproteobacteria > Burkholderiales > Burkholderiaceae_C > Rubrivivax. Next base: position 8,482 of record JADCGQ010000083.1, on the reverse strand, counting down.
AGCCGGGCGTGCCCTGGGAAGACGCGACCACGCGGGGCTTCTACGTGCAGATCGAGCCCGGCTCGCCGGCCGAGCTGCGCGGGCGCACCCGGCTGCTCAGCCGCAGCCCGCTGGTGCAGGGCCAGGCCTTCCAGTTCCGGGCCACCTACACCACCAATGCCGGCACGGCCGTCAGCAACATCGCCAACGTCACCGTGGCCACGGGCCAGGCCGCGCCGACCATCCTCGTCGAGCCGCTGGACGTGCAGGTGGCCGCGGGTGATGCCTTCAGCCTGGTGTCTGCCGCTTCGGGTGGCTTCCCGCTCACCTTCCAGTGGACCCGGGACGGGGTGGCCCTGCGGGGCGCCAACGGCCAGGTGCTGACGCTCACCGGCGCCAGCGCGGCCATCGCAGGACAGTACCGACTGGAGGTGCGCAACTCGGCAGGGCGCGTGCAGTCGCGCCAGGCGCAGGTGAGCCTGGTGCCCACCGCACCCACCGGGCCGCAGCCGCCGTTCATCCTGAGCCCGCCGCAGGCCACCAGCGCCGCCGCCGGCACCACGGTGAGCTTCAGCGTGGGGCTGGCCAGCAACAACCTCACGCCCAGCTACCAATGGCTGCGCAACGGCACGGCCATCACTGGCGCCACCGGCGCAACGCTGACGCTCAGCGCCATCACCGCGTCCGATCAGGCCGATTACGCCGTGCGCGTGAGCAACACGGCACCCTCGGGCAGCGTGACCAGCCTTGCCGCGCGACTGACGGTCACCGAGGCACCTGTCGGCGCCGTGGCACCCGGCATCACTTCGGCCCCCACAGGCCTGACGCTGCTGGCTGGCCAGACCGCGCGCTTCAGCGTGGCTGCCACGGGCTCGGCGCCGCTGGCGTACCAGTGGCAGCGCGACGGCTTCGATGTGCCCGGCGCCAACGCCGCGGTGCTGGACCTTTCCAACGTCGGTACGGCCGAGGTCGGCGCCTACCGCGTCATCGTCAGCAACGGCGCCGGCAGCGCCACCAGCGCGCCGGCCGGGCTGGCGCTGGCGCCATCCGGGTTCACCGTGGTCGGGCCCACGGCGGCACGCGTGCAGCTGGGCGAAAACGCGCGCTTCACGGCCACCGTGGTGGCCAGCCCCGCGCCCACGTGCCAATGGCTGCGCGACGGCAACGCCATTCCCGCGGCCACCTCGTGCACCGGCTACACCACCGGCGCCAGCAACACCGGCGACAACGGCGCCGTCTTCGCGCTGAGCGCCAGCAGCGGCGGCCGCACGGTCACCAGCAGCGGCGCGGTGCTGACGGTGGTGGCCGACATCGTGCCGACGCTGGTGCAGAGCCCCACCGACCAGACCACCGTGATCGGCGGCAGCGCCACGTTCAGCGCGCTGGCCACGGGCTCGCCGACGCCGCTGTACCGCTGGAGCCTGAACGGCAGCCGCATCGCCGAGGCGCTGGCGCCCGGCGGCGTCGCTGCACCCTTCACCATCGGCAATTGCACGGGCACCGTGCGCCTGGGCGCAGGCGGCGCGAGCATCACGCTGTCGTCACTGGCGGTGGTTTGCGTCGGGGCCAGCGTCACGGTGCTGGCCAGCAATGCCGCCGGCAGCTCCGAGCCAGCGGGCGCCACGCTGCGCCTGTCCAATGCCCCCTCCCCGGCGTTCTCCGCAGTGCCGATGTCGCAGACGGTGGTGGCCGGCAACAACGTGAGTTTCACGGCCGTGGCCACTTCTGCAACGGGCAACACGGTGTTCTACGAGTGGGAGATCGACGGAGTCAGGGCGTTGCCCTCGATGACGCTCAGGGCGAACTGCTTCACAACGCGCGGCCTGGAAGCGACGGGGGGCACGCTTTCGCTGCGTGGCATCGGGCCTGGGTGCAATGGGGCCGTCATCACGGTGCGCGCAGTCGACCGTTCTGCCGGCCTGTCCGTCGCGGCCAGCGCCACCCTCACCGTGACGCCGGGGCCAGGGCCCACGGTCACCTTGTCCCCGGCCACCGCCAGCACGGTCGCCGGCGACAGCCTGGGGGTGAGATTCGAAGCCAGCGCCAGCAGTGAAGCCGGCAACCAGATCGTTGCCTTCAACTGGCGCCTGAACGGCGCGGCCCTTCCCCGGACCTCCAATGGCCCCTTTGATGTCAACGGTTGCAGCAGCTTCCTGACCGCCTTCCCGGGCCTTGTGGATGGCTCGGTGACCCGGTCTGTCGTGTTCCTGAGAGAGCTGGTTGAAGGCTGCGATGGCGCCGTGTTGACGGTCTCGGCTGAAGATCGCTTCGGCACCTCGGGCGAGTCGCGTGCGACGATCTTCGTCGCGCCGGCCCTGGTCGCGCCGGCCATCACCGAAGCGCCGCAGGCCAAGACCGTCACCGAAGGCGGCTCCACCAGCTTCACCGGCACTGCCAGCGGCAACCCGGCGCCGACGCTGCAATGGTTGCTCACGACTGCGGGGGGGGCCGAGGGCGCGGTTTCAACCGGGTCGTTCAGCGTGGGCCCCGCCCCGGCATGCACTGGCTTTGCGACGGTGATGCAGTCTGCAGACCGCAGCACGCTGCTGCTCAGCCAAGTCTCGCGCAGCTGCAACGGCGCGTCTTTGCGCCTGCGCGCGAGCAACAGCCAGGGCAGCGCGGCGTCTGCAGCAGCGGCCTTCACGGTCAACCCAGCCGGCACCGCGCCCCAGATCACCGCGCAGCCGGCGGCGGCGAGCACCACCGTTGGAGGCAGCGCGAACTTCAGCGTCAGCGCCACCGGCAGCGGCACGCTGTCCTACGCGTGGACGCTCAACAACAGCCCGCTGCCGGGTTCCGGCACCTTCACCGTCGGGCTCTGCACCGGCAGCCTTGTCAGCAGCAACGGCGGCGCGAACATCGCGCTCGCCGGCCTGGCGGCCGGCTGCAACGGTGCGGCGATCAGCGTGACGGTGAGCAACGGCGTCAACCCGAATGCGGTCAGCAACACCGTCACCATCACGGTGAACCAGGCGGCGACACCGGGTGCGTGCTTCGGCGGCCCGAGCGGCTGGTGCTACGCCAACCCGCAGCCGCAGGCAGGCGGCTTGACCGGCCTCGTCTACACCGCCTCCACCTCCACGTTCACGGCCGTGGGGGAAGCGGGCACGACGGTGCGCACGGGTGACAGCGGCGCCAGCTGGCAGGTGGCGTTCGAAGCCGGGCGCACCTCCTTCACCGACCTGGCGAGTCCTGCCCCAGGTGTGTTGGTGGCCGCCGGCGCCCCGCCCCTGGGCTCGCCCAAAGGCAGCGGCGTGTTCAGAAGCACCGATGGCGGGCAGACCTGGAGCCAGCGCCTCGATGCGGGGTCTCCGGGTCAGCTTGCGGTGACGAAGCTCGCGTTCGCCGATGCGTCGGTTGGCGTCGCCGCCGGCCCCCTGGGCGTGTGGCGCACCGTGGACGGCGGACTGAGTTGGACCCAGGTCAACGCGCCAGCCGCCCAATTCGTCGTGTTCAACGACTTTGGCGGTGTCGCGTGGGCCGACACCAACGTGGTCCTGATCTACGGCGGCTTCGGCAAGATCCTCCGGTCGGCTGACAGGGGAGTCACCTGGGTGGATGTCAGCCCCGCCGGCTTCTTCGACAACTGGCGCGACATGGCGTTCAACGCGACCGGCGTCGGCGTGGCAGTGGGCCCGAACGGCAAGGTGGCGCGCAGCACCGACGGTGGCGCGAGCTGGCAGGGCGTGAACACCCCCATGACCGAACCCGGCACCGCAGCCGCATTCGCGACCGGCAGCACCGTCGTGGTCATGGGCAACTTGTTCGGGGCGATGCGCAGCACCGACGCCGGAGCGACCTGGACGGCTGGATCCGGGTTCTTCGGCGCCAGCAGCCAGTTTCGGCTGCGCTTCGCGAGTTCCACCGTCGGCCTCGCGGTCAGCGCCATCGGCGGCCTCACGCTGCGCACCGACGACGGCGGCGCGACGTGGACCCGGGTCGGCGGCGGTACGCTTGACGAGAAGGTGATCGGCATGGCCGCATCGCCCAGCGGTACCGTGGTGCTGGCCGGGTCTGTCGAGCGCGACCTGCTGCGCAGCGCCGACGGCGGCGCCACCTGGGCGCGCCCCCCCGGCTTCACCGCTTACGGGCTCCGGTTCCAGAAGCCTTCGTTTGCCACCGAGCAGCGCGTCATCGCGATGCGGCCAGCGGGACAGATCGCACTGTCGAACGATGCCGGACAGACATGGAACATCACCTACGACCAGCCCGGCCAGGTCGTGCTGGCGGACACGACGATGGCGTCGGCCACCATCGGGCTCGTGGTCGGCAACAACGGGCTGATCCTTCGCAGCGACAACGGCGGATCGAGCTGGACGGCGGTAGCCAGCGGCACCATGCTGCCCTTGAAGTCCGTGGGTTGCCTGACGGCGACGGTCTGCCTGGCGGGCGGCAGCGTGTTTTTGCGAAGCACCGATGCTGGCGCCACGTGGTCGGTCGCGCCGTTTCCCGTCTCCGGCTTCAGTCAGATCCGCGCGATTGCTCGCGTCAGCAACACCACCGCCGTCCTGGCGGCAGACGACGGCCTGTGGCGCAGCGCCGATGCGGGGCAAACGTGGACTCGTGTCTACACCCCCACTGGCGGCAGCCAGCTCGGCGTGTCGTTCAACGCCGCCGGCATCGGCATCGCCACGGGCTACGACGGCGTCCTGCGCAGCATCGACCAGGGTTTGACGTGGGTCGCTCAGCCCGTCCCGGCCCCGTCGTACCTGAATGCCGTCACCTGGGTCACGCCCATGACGGTGTTGGTGGGCGGTGACGGCGGCGCGATCCTCAGGAACCTGCAGGCGGGTGCGCCGTGAGCGTCGTGCCCGCGCCGGCCCGAAGCTCGACGCACCGTGCCTTGTGCTCCGGCTCGACGAAGGCGCGCAGCACGGCGCAGCTCAGCCCGCCGCTGCGGCCGGTCCAGGTGTTCGACGTGCCGCGCGACGCGCAGTCACGGCAGACCAGGCGCACGATCGACGTGCCCGGTCCTACCGGCTGCAAGGCGACGATGACGATCAATCTGCGGCGCCCTTGCGCGATCATTCGGCCATGCCAGTGAATCCGACGCGCGCGTTGCGTGTTTGCCTGTACGGCGACGCTACGGTCACGCTGCCCGATGGCCGCAGCGTAGCCCTGGAGCGACGCGCCGCCGCCGTGTGCGCGCTGGCCGCGCTGGAGCCAGGCTGCACGCGCGAGCGCGCTTCGCTGTGGCTGTGGCCCGACTCCGACGACCCGCGGCGCAACTTGCGCCAGCAACTGCTGCGCTTCCGCAAGGGCCTGGGCGCGCCGCTGCTGGCCGAAGGCGACCTGCTGGCGCTGGCCCCCGGCGTGCGGGTCGCAGCCGCCAAAGCGGGTGCGCCGCTGCTGGGCTCGCTGAAGTTCGACGACAGCCCCGAGTTCGACGCGTGGCTGGTCGCGCGGCGCAGCAGCCAGCACACTGGCCGGACGGCGCAGTTGCGCGAGCGCATTGCCCGTGCCGAGAACGAAGGCGACCTCGACGCCGCGCTGGCCACAGCGCAGGAACTGCTGGCCGCCGACCCTGACGCCGAGGCCGCGCACCGCGAAGTGATGCGCCTGCACTACCTGCGCGGCGACAGTGCCGCGGGCCTGGTCGTGCACGATCGGCTGGTGCGTCACATGGCGCAGGTTCACCACGCACGGCCGCATGCCGACACCGAGGCGGTGGCCCGTGCGCTGCGCGAGTCGGCCGCGCCGCTGCGTGCCGTGCCGCGTGCCACGCCGCCCACGCTGCAGCGCCCGCCGCGGCTGATCGGCCGTGCGCGCGAACTGGCCGCGGTGCACGACGGCTGGGCGGCCGGCGCCGTGGTGCTGCTGCTGGGCGAGGCCGGCATGGGCAAGTCGCGGCTCATCGCCGAGATCGCGCGTGTCCACCGCCTGGCGCTGGTGCAGGGGCGCCCGGGCGATGCGGGCATTCCGTATGCCACGCTGGCGCGGCTGCTGCGCGAGGCCTTGCCCCGCGCGGCGCACGACATCCCTCCCGACCAGCAGCGCGAGTTGGCGAGGGTGCTGCCCGAACTCGCCCCCGCCGTGCCGCTGCCCGCCGACGGCCAGCGGTTGGTGCTGCAGGACGCGGTGCGGCGGGTGCTGTCGGAGGCCTCGCTGGAGGTGGTCGCCGTCGACGACCTGCATTTCGCCGACGATGCCAGCATCGAGATGCTGCTGGCCCTGGCGGGCGACGCCGACCCGGGTGGGCCGCAATGGCTGTTCGCGCAGCGGCCGGCCGAAGGCAGCGCGGCAGCGGCCGTGCTGCACGACATGCTGCGAGAGGCCGGCACGCTGCACAGCGTGTTGCTTCAGCCGCTGGACGAGCCGGCGCTGGCAGCGCTGATCGACTCGCTGGGTCTGCAGGGCGTCGACAGTGCGGCACTGGCCCCCCAACTGTTGCGCCACACCGGCGGCAACCCGCTGTATGCGCTGGAGACGCTCAAGCAGGCGCTCGCCGCCGACGGCCTGCGGCTGGGTGAACTGCCCCGGCCGGTGAGCGTGGGCGGCCTGATCGAGCGGCGCATCCGCCAGCTCTCCGAGCGCGCGCTGGCGCTGGCCCGCGTGGCCGCCATCGCCGGGGTTGATTTCGGCGTGGCGCTGGCCGAAGACGTGATGGGCCTGCGCGCGGTGGAGTTCACCAGCGCGTTTGGCGAGCTCGAGTCTGCCGCGGTGCTGCGCGACGAGGCCTTCGCCCACGACCTGGTCTGCGACGCGGTGCTGCGCTCGATCCCGCCGCCGATCGCACGCCACATGCACGGCGCCGTGGCCGCGCACCTCGGCCGCCATGAGGGAGTGCCGGCGCGCGTGGCTGCACACTGGCTGGCCGCGCAGGCACATCGCGACGCGCTACCCTGGCTGGGCCGCGCCGCGCAGCAGGCGCGCACCGGCCTGCGGCGGCGCGAAGAGCTGCAGTTCCTGCTGACCCAGGCAGGGATCGAAGAGCGCCTGGGCGAGCGTGCGGCCGCGTTCGAGACCTTCAAGCTGGCCTATGCGGCGCAGCACGCCGCAGACCACGGCGATGCCGGCCTGCAGCCGATCGTCGAGGCGCTGCAGCGGCTGGCGCTGACGCCGCAGCAGCGCATCGACATCGACAACATGCGTGCCGGCGACTTCGTCAACGAAGGCCGCCACGCCGACGCCGAGGCGCTGGCCCGGCGCAGCCTGGCCGATGCGGGACGGCTGGACTACGCGCAGGGCAGCGCGGCGTTGATGTCGACGCTGAGCATGGCGCTGAGCATGCAGGGCCGCCTGGCCGAGGCGCTGGCCGTCGTCGAGGAGTTCTGGCCGCTGGTCGAGCGGCTGCCCGACCCTGACCCGGACTTCTTCAACACCCGCGCCGTCCTGCTCGACAACCTCGGCCGGCCGCGCGAAGCCATCCCGCTGCACCGTCAAGCGTTCGAGCTCACGCTGCGCCGCGCCAATTCCGCAGACGCGTTGTCGTCGCTGGGCAACCTGGCGGTGTCGCTGATGGAGTGCGGCCTCATGCGCGGCGCGCAGCGCACGCTGGAGCAGGCCGAGGCCCTGCGGCGCGGCCACGACGCGGGCGACGGCGTGAATCCGGTGATGATGCTCCAGGCCCTGGCCGTCGCGCGCGCGCTGGGCGCCTACGAGCAGGCCCTGGCCTGGGCCGACCGGGCGCATGGGTACCTGGCAGCGTCCGGTTCGGCCTACCTGCCGCTGGTCGACCTGGGGCGCGCGGCCATCTGGACCGACCTGGGGCAGTTCGCGCGCGCGCAGCAGGCCCTGCCCGAGGCCGAGGCCTTGCAGGCCGTGCAGTCTTGGCTGGTGGCGCGGCGCTGGCAGTACGCGGCCCGCCTTGGCGCCGCGCAAGGGCGCAGCACGCTGGAATGTGCCGAGGCCGCGGCCGCCGCACTGGGCAACGAGAACATCGTCGGCGCGCGCGAATCGGTGACGCTGCAGCTGGCCTCGGCGCGGGGCACCGCGGCCGATCTCGACGCGATCTTTGCGGTGGGCGCCGCCGCGCGCGCCGGCGGCCGCGACGGCACCGCGCTGGCCGCCGACCTGCGCGCCGCCGAGCTGGCGGCCGGCCTGGGCATGCTGCACGCCGCCGCGACCCACGCCGAGCGCGCCCGTGCGCTGCTCGCCGCCGAGCGCGACAGCGACGAGGCGGTGATGGCCACCGACCTGTCCGATGCCGAGGCCTGGCTGATGCTCGGCCGCGCCTATGCGGCCGTCGGACGCGCCGTCGACGCGGCCGACGCCTATGCGCGCGGCGCGCACTGGGTGGCCCAGACGGCGCACGACCACGTGGCGCCCGAGTTCCGCGCCTCGTTCCTGCACCGCAACCCGGTGCACCGCGATCTGCTCGCGGCGGCCGCGCGCTCCCAGCTTGGGTGAAGCGCCAGGCACTGGGATCGTGTCCCAACGCGTGGTGTAACTCCACAGCCCGGACGGGCTGAGATGCACGCTGTGCTCAGCGCTGCACTGCTGGCAGGCGAGCTGGGGCAGTATCGCTGAGGGTCTGCAGGCTTTCAAGCTGCATGTAGCGGCG
>JADCGQ010000082.1 GCA_020248945.1 Rubrivivax sp. | reverse complement strand
CTGCAGACCCTCAGCGATACTGCCCCAGCTCGCCTGCCAGCAGTGCAGCGCTGAGCACAGCGTGCATCTCAGCCCGTCCGGGCTGTGGAGTTACACCACGCGTTGGGACACGATCCCCGCCCGCACAGCCCTTTGCAAACAAGCGGGGTTGGTTTTCGGACCAAAGACCACGATGGTGGATGAGCGGCAGGCGGTACACGGTGCGGGCGCTATGTGGGGCGCCGAGCAGCGCAGCCTTGAGGGGGCGCGCGCAGCGCGCATCGTGAACATACTCACCGCAAGTGCTTGAGCGGAGTTCGCGCAGCGAACGCAGCGAGTTTTGCGGTGCCCCCTCAAGGCGAGCAGCGGAGGGAAGTCAGCCCGCAGGGCTGACCGCCACACCTAGCGCCCGCACCGTGTACCGCCTGCCGCGACGCGCGATAGCTGGGAGAGGGCTTCGACAAGCTCAGCCCGAACGGAAGTGGGGGTGAGCGGGTGTAGGTTGAACGGCCGCTCCGGGTCGTGAAGAGACCTTCGACCTGCCGCTCGTCAGCAGACGCTCGCTCCCGCCGCCAGCGATGGCCCTCCTGCCTCGACAAGCTCAAGACAGTGCAGCTCACCAGACCCCAAGGCACTAGAACATCACCACATCACGCATCGCCTGCCCCGTGGCCAGGCGGTCGAGGCCGCGGTTGATGTCGTCGAGCGCGAGCTGCTCGCCCATCAGCCGGTGCACCGGCAGCTTGCCGCGGCGGTACATCTCGATGTAGCGCGGCAGGTCGCGCGCCGGCACGCCCGAGCCGAGGTAGCTGCCGCGCAGCGTGCGCTCTTCCGCCACCATCTGCACGGGCGGTAGCGCGAAGCGCCGGTCCGGGTGCGGCAGGCCCGAACTGATGGTGCTGCCGCCGCGTCGCGTGATGGCCCAGGCCAGGTCCATGGCGGCGATGGCGCCGGCCATCTCGAAGGCGCAGTCGACGCCACCGTTCGTGGCCGAGCGCACCTGCGCCGCGGCATCCGGATCGCGCGCGTTCACGGCGAGCGTGGCGCCCAGCTCGCGGGCCAGCGCCAGCTTGTCGTCCGACAGATCCACGGCCACGACCTCGCGTGCGCCGCTGGCCACCGCCGCCAGCAGCGCCGAGAAGCCGACGCCGCCGAGTCCGACGACGGCGGCCGTGCTGCCCGCCGGCAGCCGCGCCGTGTTGAACACCGCCCCGGCGCCGGTGAGCACCGCGCATCCGAAGAGGGCCGCCTCGGCGGGCGACAGCGACGCATCCACTCGCACGCACGAGCGCCGCGACACCACGCACTCCTCGGCAAAGCAGCTCACGCCGACGTGGTGGTTCAGCGGCTGCCCGTTCAGGCGCATCCGCCGTGTGCCACCCAGCAAGGTGCCGGCGCCGTTGCTGGCCGCGCCGGGCTCGCACAGCGAGGGCCGGCCTTCCTGGCAGGGCAGACAGCCGCCGCAGCTGGGCATGAAGACCATCACCACGCGGTCGCCCACCGCCAGATCGTGCACGCCTGGGCCGAGCTGCAGCACCTCGCCGGCGGACTCGTGGCCGATCACCATCGGCAGCGGCCGCGGCCGGTCGCCGTTGATCACCGACAGGTCGCTGTGGCACAACCCGGCCGCCAGCACGCGCACGCGCACCTCGCCGGGGCCGGGATCGTCGAGCTCGATGTCGCGGATCTTCAACGGCCGGCTCTCGGCATAAGGGGCGGGCAGGCCCATGGTCTCGAGCACGGCGGCGCGGATGGTCATGTCGGGTCTCCTGGTCGGCTTGTAGCCCGAGTCTAGGCAGGCTCGGCGCGGGCCGGTGGCAAGATGCCGCGCTGCGCTGCGACACCCATCGCCCATGACCACCCCGCCATCCACCGAAGACCTCGCCACCTCGCTGGCCCACTGGCGCCAGTGGGTCGGCCGCAGCGAAAGCCGCCACGACACGGTGACCGCCGCGCCGCTGGCCGGCCTGGCTGCGCTGCTGGACCGCGACGACGCCGCGCCGGCCGCTGGCGAGGCGATGCCGCCGCTGGCGCACTGGCTGTACTTCCAGCCACTGGCCCGCCAGGGCGAGATCGGCCCCGACGGCCACGCCCGCCGCGGCGGCCTGCTGCCGCCGGTGCCCCTCCCGCGCCGCATGTGGGCCGGCGGCCGCTTCGAGTTTCACGAGCCGCTGTGCGTGGGCGACGCGATCACGCGCGAGTCGCGCATCACGCGCGTCGACGCCAAGGCCGGCCGCAGCGGCACGCTGGTGTTCGTGACCGTGCGGCACGAGGTCTCGGGCCCGCGCGGCCTGGCCCTCACCGAAGAGCACGACATCGTCTACCGCGAACTGCCCGCGCCCGGCACGCCGCTGCCGCCCGCGCAGCCCGCGCCCACCGACGCCAACTTCGAGCGCGAGATCGTGCCCGACCCGGTGCTGCTGTTCCGCTACAGCGCGCTCACCTTCAACGGCCACCGCATCCACTACGACCGCGCCTACGTCACCGGCGTCGAGGGCTACCCCGGCCTCATCGTGCACGGCCCGCTCCTTGCCACGCTGCTGCTCGATCTGCTGCGGCGCGAGCAGCCCGCCGCGCGCATCTCGAGCTTTGCCTTCACCGCCGTGCGGCCGCTGTTCGACATCCACCGCTTCCACGTCTGCGGCCGCCCGCAGGCCGATGGCCGCGTGGCGCTGTGGGCGCGCGACTTTGAGGGCGCACTGGCGATGCAGGCCGAAGCCCGCATCGAGTGACGATGGGGCCGCTCGAGGGCATCACCGTGCTGGCGCTGGAGCACGTCATCGCCGCGCCCTACGCCACCCGGCAGCTGGCCGACCTGGGCGCGCGCGTCATCAAGATCGAGCGCACCGGCAGCGGCGACCAGGCCCGCGGCTACGACCGCCGCGCACGCGGCCTGAGCTCGCACTTCGTGTGGGTGAACCGCGGCAAGGAAAGCCTCACGCTCGACCTGAAGCAGCCCGCCGCGCAGGCCGTGATGCAGCGCCTGGTGGCGCGCGCCGACGTGCTGGTGCAGAACCTGGCGCCCGGTGCCGCCGCGCGCATGGGCCTCGGCTACGAGGCGCTGAAGCAGCGTTTCCCGCGGCTCATCGTCTGCGACATCAGCGGCTATGGCGACGACCCCGCGCGGCCCGGCCCGATGCGCGACAAGAAGGCCTACGACCTGCTGATCCAGAGCGAGGCCGGCTTCCTCAGCGTCACCGGCAGCGCCGAGGCGCCGGCCAAGGCGGGGGCCGCGATCGCCGACATCGCGGCCGGCACGCAGGCCTACAGCAGCATCCTGGCCGCGCTCATCCAGCGCGGGCGCACGGGGCAGGGCTGCCGCATCGATGTGTCCATGCTCGAGGCCATGGTCGAGTGGATGGGCTTCCCGCTGTACTACGCACTCGACGGCGCCGAGCCGCCGCCGCGCACCGGCGCGGCCCACGCCACGATCTACCCGTACGGGCCCTTCGTGGCCGGCGACGGCAAGACCGTGATGTTGGGCCTGCAGAACGAGCGTGAATGGCAGCTGTTCTGCGAGCGCGTGCTGTTGCAGCCCGAGCTGGCCCGGGACGAGCGCTTCGACACCAACCCCAAGCGCGCCCGCGCCCGCGAGGCACTGCGCGCCATCGTGCTGCAGTGTTTTGCCGGCCTCAGCGCGGCGCAGGTGATCGAGCGGCTCGATGCGGCGCAGATCGCCAACGCGCGCCTCAACACGATGGGCGATGTCTGGGCCCACGAGCAGTTGCGGGCGCGCGGCCGCATCGGCGAAGTGGCCAGCCCGGTGGGGCCGCTGCCGGCCTTCAGGCCGCCGGCGCTGCCTGAGGCCTTCGAGCCGCAGCTCGGCGCCATCCCGGCCGTGGGCGAGCACACCGGAGCGCTGTTGGCCGAGCTGGGCTACGGCGCCGACGAGATCGCGGCGCTGCGCGCCAGCGGCGCCGTGTGAGCCTGCGGGCCGATCACCCGGCGCGGGCCGCGCGCGCGCTCAGTGGTGGTGCGCGTGCGGCGCCAGCGGCGGCGGCTCGCCGCGCAACTCGGCGCGGGCCTGGCGCCACACGGTGCGTGCAGCGGTGAGTGCCAGCAGGCCCATCACCATGGCCACGATCAGGTCGGGCCAGGCGCTGCCGGTGCCGAACACACCCAGCGCCGCGGCGATGACCGCCAGGTTGCCGATGGCGTCGTTGCGCGAGCACAGCCACACCGACTGCATCTGCGAGTCGCCAGTGCGGAACCGGTACAGCATCCAGGCCACGCCGACGTTGGCCAGCAGCGCGGCAAAGCCCACCACGCCCATCGTCAGCGCCTCGGGCGCGGCGCCGCTCTTCAGCCGGCACACGGCCTGGCCGAGCACGAACACGCCGAAGCCGGCCATGCAGGCGGCCTTGAACAAGGCGGCCTTGGCGCGCACCGACAAGGCCATGCCCACGACCACGAGCGACAACGCGTAGTTCGCCGCGTCGCCGAAGAAGTCGATGCTGTCGGCCAGCAGCGACAGCGAGCCCGACGACCACGAGGCCGCGAGCTCGACGACGAACATCAGCGCGTTGACGACCAGCGCCACCCACAAGGCGCGGCGGTAGGCCGGGTCGACGGCGGGTTCCTTGTCGACGGGGCAGCAGTGGGCTGACATGGCGTGAGGCGACTCGGGTGCGAGACGCATGGTGCCACCGATCGCCCCGCAGCTGGGGCGGCGGCTCAAGAAGCCACGACGACCGTCCCGGCCGCGGCAGCGCCGGTTGGCACGGGCGCGGCGCCAGCCTTTGCCTCGCGCCCCCGTTCCGACCAGTCGAGGATCTCCAGCCGCCCGTCGCCGTGCTCCACCAGCGCGGTCAGGCTCTCGACCCAGTCGCCGTCGTTGCAGTACAGCACGCCGTCGATCATGCGCATCTCGGCATGGTGGATGTGGCCGCAGACGACGCCGTGCACACCCTTGGCGCGGGCCTCGCGGGCCACCGCGGCTTCGAAGTCGCCGATGAAGCTGACAGCGCGCTTGACCTTCAGCTTCAGGTACTTGCTCAGGCTCCAGTACGGCAGCCCCAGGCGCGCGCGCAGCGAGTTGAAGTGGCGGTTCAGCTTCAGCGTGAACTCATAGGCCGAGTCGCCCACGTAGGCCAGCCACTTGGCGCACTGGATCACGCCGTCGAAGTAGTCGCCGTGGGTCACCCAGAGCTTTCGGCCATCGGCCAGCTCGTGGATGACCTCTTCGACGACATCGACGCCGCCGAAGTTGTGGTTCAGGTAGCGGCGCGCGAACTCGTCGTGGTTGCCCGGCACGAACACCACGCGGGTGCCCTTGCGCGCCTTGCGCAGCAGCTTCTGCACGACGTCGTTGTGCGCCTGCGGCCAGTACCAGCTGCGGCGCAGCTGCCAGCCGTCGATGATGTCGCCCACCAGGTACAGCGTCTCGCACTCCACGGTGCGCAGAAAGTCGAGCAGCGCGGTGGCCTGGCAGCCCGGGGTGCCCAGGTGCACGTCGGAGATCCACACCGTTCGAACCGAGATTCTTTCGCCGCGGTCGCCGGGTTCGTCGTCCGGCGCGGGCGGGGCGGACTGGGCGGCGAGGGCAGCTATGTCATCACGGCGCATGCGGGCATGCTGAGCCCGTTGCGCGACGCGGGCATGACGCGCCCGCGTCAGGCTGATGACTCGGCCACGGGCTTGGGGGCCGCCGTGGCCTCGCGCAGGATGCGCTCGAGGATCTGTGGCACCTCGAACACCGCCTGGTTGCGCTGCGCCTGCACGCGCTGCCGGTAGGCGGGCAACTCGGCCAGCAGACGCGGCGCGGCCTCGTTGACTTCGGCGAAGCGCCGCAATACGAGGCCCAGCCCATGCTGCTGCACCCACTCGGTGTTCCAGCGCTCCTGCGGCATCGTCCAGGCGTTGCGGGTGGTGATGACGGGCAGGCCCTGCGACACCGCCTCGCTCAAGGAACCCGGGCCGGGCTTACCGATGAAAAAGTCGCAGCGCCGCATCCAGCGCGCCACCTCGGCCGTGAAGCCCACCACCACACGGGGTGCGCGCGCCGGCTGGGCCCGCAGTGCCGCGGCCAGCGCCTCGTTGCGGCCGCACATCAGCACCAGTGGCGTGTCGGGCAATGCGCGGGCGATGCGCGTCATCACGCGCGAGCCGGTGCCGCCGAAGAGCACCAGGCCGGTGGGCGTGTGGGCGTCCAGGCCGACCATGGCGCGCTCTGCGGTGCGGTCGGCGCTGCGATCGGCGCCAGGGTCTGTCGAAGCCGCGGCATGGAACTCCGGCCGCAGCACCATGCCGCTGGCACGGTGCACACGCCAAGGCGGGATGCCGGCGGCCAGCGCCTGTTGCGTTGCGTGCGCGGTGCCGCACACGAGGTGCTGTGCCACGGTGGGCTCCATCCAGAAGGCCGGGGGGTGATCGGCCATGTCCGTCATCACCGTCACGAAGGGCACACCCGGCCGCGCCTGCGCCAGGCTGTCGTGCAGCGCGCGGTTGAAGTTGGGCACCAGCGACACCACGAGGTCGGGTGCCGTGCGCTGCCAGTGAGCCGCGAGGCGCTGCGCCAGCGTGTTGTGCGCCAGGCGGATGCCGGCCTGCAGCAGTTTCAGCTCCTGCGCCAGGCCGAGCGTGAAGCCGCTGGCCAGGCGTTTGTTGTACAGGTCCTCGGGTTCGAAGCCCAGCGTGCGGCGGAAGAGGGCGGTCGGATCCAGCACCTCCGTGAGGTTGACGCGCCGCACCGTCCACGGCCGGCCCTGATCGCGCATCACCTGCTCCAGCGCCAGTGCCGCCGCGCGGTGGCCGCCGCCGGCGTTGAACCAGACGAGGTCGACGCGGGGGGTGGCGTCGGGGCTCATCTCAGCTGCTGCACGCCGGCAGCGTCATCAGCGCCTGGCCCATGCGCACGCGCGTGCCCGGCTCCACGCCTTCGGCCAGCGCAAAGCCCGGGGGCGCGAACACGATGATCGTGGAGCCGTGTTCGAACCAGCCGAGCTCCTCGCCCTTGCGCGCCAGCGCATGGCAGGGCAGTTCAGCCGGCCCGCCATAGCGCAGGTGCAGCCGCAGATTCAGGAAGTGCAAGCGCAGGCTGGCGACCAGGATGGCCGCCACCGGCACCAGGGCCAGCCGGTGGCCCTCAGCGCCACCCGCCAGCCGCATGTTCAGCACGGCGCGCTCGTTGCGGCAGAACAGCCGCTCGACGCGCTTCAGGGCAATCGGGTTGACGTTCCAGGTGTCGCCGCTGATGTAGCGCACATGCTCGATCACGGCGTCGGCCGGCGCGTGGAAGCGGTGGTACATGGACGAGGTCAGGCGCAGCGTGAGGTAGCTGCCACCCTCCCAGGCCGCGGCCTCGGCGGCGCTGCCGAGCAGCTCGTGCAGCGGATAGGGCATGCCCTTGG
The DNA here is from genome assembly GCA_020248945.1 of Rubrivivax sp. Classification (GTDB taxonomy): domain Bacteria; phylum Pseudomonadota; class Gammaproteobacteria; order Burkholderiales; family Burkholderiaceae_C; genus Rubrivivax. The sequence continues at coordinate 11,634 of JADCGQ010000082.1, read as the reverse complement.
CCTGCAGCACCTGGCCCTGCTGCACGCTGCCGCAGGCGCCGACGATGGCGTCGCAAGGGCTGGCCAGCACCTCGGCGCGCGTGTCGATGGGGCGGGCGCCGTCCTTCAGCTCGCGCGTGAACACCTCGTGCAGGCTGTCGAAGCGCGTCTTCTTGGCCTCGGTCAGGTCGAGATCGGTGAACAGGCGCCACACCGCCACCGAGCACTTCACGAGCCAGGGTTGGCGCAGGCCGCTGAACCAGCCCATGAAATGCGTCAGCGCGTGGCGGGGCACGCGGTTGGTAAGCAGGAAGTTCAGGTCTTCCTGCAGCAGCAGTCTGTCGCGGAGTCGTCGTGTGGCGTTCATCGTGTTGTCTTGGCTTCGACATGACCATGCTGCCTGTTGCATTCGACGGGCTCACGACGAAGCCATGACGCCACCATGACCGATCCGCTCACCCTGACCTGGCTTGCCGCCGCGGCCGCCGCCGTGGCCCTGGTGCCGCGAGCGCACCGCCGGCTGCAGCTCTCACTGGCCAAGCACCCCTCGCTCACGGGCCATTCGCGCATGGCGCAGCGCGTGGCTCGTCTGCTGCCGGGTTATGCCTACGACGAGGCGCGCTTCTTCGCTGCCGACGAGGCACCGGCCGAGGTGGTGGCCCAGCGCCGCGCCGGCTTCGGCGGCCTGGTGGCCACGCTGAACAGCCGCCATGCCCAGAGCGCGGCGATGACGAAGCAGGCGCGCCCAGCCATCAGCGACCTGCAGTTCACCGGCGCCTACCGCGTGCCGTTCCAGTTCAGCCCCTACCTGCGCGAGCGGCTCTCACTCGGCAGCTTCGTGCAGCGCAGCGACGGCATCACGATCACCGATCTGGACGGCGAGGTCTTCATCGACCTCACCGGTTCCTACGGCGTCAACCTCTTCGGCGCCGATTTCTACAAGGCCTGCATGGCCGAAGGCCTGGCGCGCACGGCCGATCTCGGCCCGGTGCTCGGCCACTACCACCCGGCCGTGGCCTGGAACGCCGAGCAGCTGAAGGCGATCAGCGGCCTGGACGAGGTGAGCTTCCACATGAGCGGCACCGAGGCCGTGATGCAGGCCGTGCGGCTGGCGCGTTATCACACCCGGCGCACGCACCTCGTGCGCTTCAGCGGCGCGTACCACGGCTGGTGGGAAGACGTGCAGCCCGGACCGGGCAACCCGATGCCGCCGAAGAACGTCTACACCCTCAAGGAGCGCGACGCCGACACGCTGCGCGTGCTGCGCACGCGCAAGGACATCGCCTGCGTGCTGGTGAATCCGCTGCAGGCGCTGCACCCGAACAAGGCTGCGCCCGGCGACAGCAGCCTCATCGACAGCGGCCGCGCGGCGGCCTACGACAAGGCGGCCACGGTGGCGTGGTTGAAGGAACTGCGCGAGGTGTGCACCGCACGCGGCATCGTGCTGATCTTCGACGAGGTCTTCATGGGCTTCCGCCTCGGCGTGGGCGGCGCGCAGGCCTACTTCGGCGTGCAGGCCGACATGGTGACCTACGGCAAGACGCTCGGCGGCGGCTTCCCGGTGGGCGTGGTGTGCGGCAAGGCGCACCTGATGAAGCGCTACCGCGAAGAGCGCCCGGCCGACATCTGCTTTGCGCGCGGCACCTTCAATGCGCACCCGGCGGTGATGGGCGCGATGCAGGTGTTCCTGGAGCGGCTGCACAGCGCACCGGTGAAGGCGATGCTGAGCGATCTGGATGCGGTGTGGAACGGCCGTGCGGCGCGGCTGAATCAACGGCTGGCCGATGCCGGCGTGCCGGTGCGCGTGGCCAACCTCACCAGCGTGTTCACCGTGCTGTACACGCAGCCCTCGCGCTACAACTGGATGCTGCAGTTCTACCTGCGGCGCGAGCGGCTGCTGCTCAGCTGGGTGGGCAGCGGGCGCTTGATCTTCAGCCACAACTTCAGCGAAGCCGAGTTCGACGAGGTCTGTGCGCGCTTCGTGGCGGCAGGGCGCGCGATGCAGGCCGATGGCTGGTGGTGGCAGGGGGCGCAGCTCAGCAACAAGGGCATCCGGCGCAGGGTGCTGCGGGAGATGCTGGCTGAGCGGTTTTAACGGGGCACGGACCTCCGTTCGCCCTGAGCTTGTCGAAGGGCCGGGTGCTCGGCAGACAGGGCTTCGACAGGCTCAGCCCGAACGGTTTCAGGCTCACCCCGGACGGAGTGCGCTCGGCTGGTGGCGCAGGTGCTCTTCCACCAGGCTGGCGATGAAGAAGTAGCCGTGGTCGTAGCCGGCATGCCGGTGCAGTTGCAACGGCTGGCCGGCGGCGGCGCAGGCGGCTTCGAGCAACTCGGGCTTCAGCTGCTCGGCCAGAAACTTGTCGGCCTCGCCCTGGTCCACAAGCAGCGCCGGCACGCGCACGCCAGCCTTGATGAGTTCCACCGCATCGTGCGCGGCCCAGGTGCCGCGGTCCTCGCCCAGGTAACCGCTGAACGCCTTCACGCCCCACGGGCACTGCATCGGCGCGCAGATGGGCGCGAACGCCGAGACGCTGGCAAATCGCCCCGGGTGGCGCAGCGCCAGCATCAGCGCGCCGTGCCCGCCCATCGAATGGCCGAACAGGCCTTGGGCGCCGCCGCGCACCGGGAAGCGCCTCGCCAACACCGCCGGCAGCTCGTTCATCAGCCAGCTCTCCATGCGCCAGTGCGCCGCCCACGGCGCCTGCGTCGCATCGAGGTAGAAGCCCGCCGCGGTGCCAAAGTCCCAGACCGCATCGGCACCTTCGACACCCGTGCTCCGCGGGCTCGTGTCGGGCGTCACCAGCATCAGGCCCAACTGCGCCGCCACGCGCTGCGCGCCGGCCTTCATGACGAAGGTCTCTTCGTTGCACGTGAGCCCGGCCAGAAACGTGAGCACCGGCACCGGGCCCGCCAACGCCCGCGGCGGCGCGAAGACGCCAAAGCGCATCGGCAACCCGATGGTGGCGCTGTGGTGCCGATAGAAGCCCTGCACGCCACCGAAGCAGGCGTGCTCGGCGAGCACCTCCACCGCCTTCAGTACACCACCACCGAGCGGATCGACTCGCCGCGCTTCATCAGCGCGAAGCCTTCGTTGATGTCGTCGAGCTTGAGCCGGTGCGTGATCAGGTCGTCGATGTTGATCTTCTTCTCCATGTACCAGTCGACGATCCTCGGCACGTCGGTGCGCCCGCGTGCGCCGCCGAAGGCACTGCCCTCCCACTTGCGGCCGGTGACCAGCTGGAACGGCCGCGTCTTGATCTCCGCACCCGCCTCGGCCACGCCGATGATGATGCTGCGGCCCCAGCCCTTGTGCGTGCACTCCAGCGCCTGGCGCATGACGTCGACGTTGCCGATGCACTCGAAGCTGAAGTCGGCGCCGCCGTCGGTGAGCTGCTGAACAGCGTCCACCACGTTCGGCACCTCTTTCGGGTTGATGAAGTGCGTCATGCCGAACTGCCGCGCCATCGCTTCGCGGCCCGGGTTGATGTCGACGCCGATGATCTTGTCGGCCCCCACCAGCTTGGCACCCTGGATCACGTTCAGCCCGATCCCGCCCAGGCCGAACACCACCACCGTGGCCCCGGCCTCGACCTTGGCGCTGAAGATCACGGCACCGATGCCCGTGGTGACCCCGCAGCCGATGTAGCAGACCACGTCGAAGGGCGCGTCCTCGCGGATCTTGGCCAGCGCGATCTCGGGCACCACGATGTGGTTGGCGAAGGTGCTCGTGCCCATGTAGTGCAGGATGGGCTTGCCGTCGATCGAGAAGCGCGCCGTGCCGTCGGGCATCAGCCCCTTGCCCTGCGTCGCGCGGATCTTCTGGCACAGGTTGGTCTTGCGGCTCAGGCAGAACTTGCACTGCCGGCACTCGGGCGTGTACAGCGGAATGACATGGTCGCCGGGGCGCAGCGAGGTGACGCCGGCGCCCACCTCGCGCACGATGCCTGCGCCCTCGTGGCCCAGGATGGCGGGGAACAGGCCTTTCGGATCAGCCCCCGAGAGCGTGTACCAGTCGGTGTGGCAGATGCCGGTGGCATCGGCCGCGATGCCCGGAAGTTTCCCACGCGCCTGTGTTGACGCTCAGTGCTGGCCGCGCACGTGGTGCATCGGGTCGAGCAGCTCGCCGCGCAGCAGCGCCAGCGGCGCCTTGCGGTAGGTCATGAAGTCGTGGAAGGGGTCGGTGAGGATCTTCGTCGCCCAGGCCAGGCCCTCGGTCACGTCCTTGATGAAGAACAGCTGCACCGTGCGGAACAGCAGGCCCGCCACACCGAGTGCGAACCAGGCCATGCCCACATCACGCAGCCAGCCCTCGAAGCCCACCGCCGGCTCGATGAGCCCGCCCATCGACGGCGCCAGCCACAACGCCACCGGCAGCGCCAGCCACACCGCGTGCAGCACGATCTTGCGGCTCAGGTTGTAGCCGACCTTGATGTCTTCCTTGTGCTGGAAGCTGGCGTCGTTGACGTGGTCGTAGCCCTTGGGCTCGAAGAAGAAGTGGCCCGACTGCCGTGTCGTCATGCCCACGCCCCAGGCGATGAGTGCGGCCAGTGCGGGGTCGAAGAACACCACGACGTAGGCCACCAGGAACGAGATCGCGCTGATGAAGTGCAGCGTCTGGTTGATGCGGCTCTGGTGGTAGTAGCGGTGGTCGTCCCAGCGCTGGGTCTTCAGGGTGTCGAAAAAGGCACTCACGCGTGTTCTCCGGCTTCGTGAAACGGTGACTGCATCGTGACCATCGACCATGAAGCCCTGGTGACGGAAGCGTGTCGCTTCGCTGTCGCCGTGCTGTCACGACAACGGCCCGGGTTCAGCTGTCATCAGCCTGTTGCCGTCCGGACTCACAGTAGGGGCATGACGCTGCACCGTGATGACGCCCTCACCGTCGATGCCTTCATGCCCGCCCGGCGCTCGCTGCGCGTGGCGGTGGTCACCGAGACCTGGCCGCCCGAGGTGAACGGCGTCGCCGCCACCTCGGCGCGCGTGGTGGCCGAACTGCGCGACCGCGGCCACGAGCTGCAGGTGATCCGCCCGCGCCAGAACCACGAGGACGGCGCCGCAGAAGAGCCCGGCTATGCCGAGGTGCTGATGCGCGGCCTGCCGATCCCGCGCTACCCGCAGCTGAAGATGGGCCTGCCCTCGCGCCGCACCCTGCTGCGGCTGTGGGGCCTGCAGCGGCCCGACGTGGTGCACATCGTCACCGAAGGCCCGCTGGGCTGGAGCGCGCTGCAGGCGGCGCAGGCGCTGCGGCTGCCGGTGGTGTCGGACTTCCGCACCAACTTCCACGCCTACAGCCGCCACTACGGCGTGGCCTGGCTGCAGCGGCCCATCGTGGGCTACCTGCGCAAGTTCCACAACCGGACCGCCTGCACCATGGTGCCCACCGACACCCTGCGCGCCGAACTGCAGGCCGAGGGCTTCATGAACCTGCGCGTGGTGGCGCGCGGCGTCGACACCCAGCTCTTCGACCCTGCCCGCCGCAGCGAGGCGCTGCGCCGCCGATGGGGCGTGGCGCCCTACGAGATGGTGGCCCTGCACGTCGGCCGCATCGCACCCGAGAAGAACCTCGAGACGCTGATCGCCGCCCATGCCGCCATGCGCCAGCGCGACCCGCGCGTGAAGCTGGTGTTCGTGGGCGACGGCCCGGCGCGTGCGTCGATGCAGCAGCGCTGCCCCGACGCGCACTTCGCCGGCCTGCAGCGCGGCGAAGACCTCGCCGCGCACTACGCCAGCGCCGACGTGTTCCTGTTTCCGAGCCTCACCGAGACCTACGGCAACGTGCTGCCCGAAGCCCTGGCCAGCGGCCTGGCCGTGGTGGCCTTCGACTGCGCCGCGGCAGGGCAGCTGGTAAGCCACGGCCACAACGGCCTGCTCGTGAAGCCCGGCGAAGGCGCCGAGTTCTGCAGCACGGCAGCCCGCCTGGCCGGCCACATGGCCGAGGCGCGCCTGCTGGGTGCCGAGGGCCGCCACACCGCGCTGAAGCTCGATTGGGGTCGCATCGCGCGCGAGGTGGAGTCGGAGTACCTGGCCGCGATCGACCACGCGCCGCAGCTCAGGCTGGCCGGGAGGCCCTCGCCCGCCCTCTGAACATCAGCAGCGCCACGCCAGCGCTCACTGCCAGCCCCAGCAGCGCCATCAGCAGGCGCACGTCCAGGCCCGCCGCCAGCAGCGCCGCCTGCAGGGCCAGCATCAGCAGGATGCTGCTGTTCTCGGCGAAGTTCTGCACCGCGATCGCGCGCCCGGCGCTCAACAGTGCATGGCCGCGCTGCTGCAGCAGCGCGTTCATCGGCACTACCAGCACGCCACCGATGGCGCCCAGCAGGGCCATCGCCGCCAGTGCCGCTACCCAGTGCGTCAGCATGCTGGCGGCGGCCACGCCCAGGCCCAGCAGCAGGCCCAGCGGCAGGAGCCGAGGTGCCGCGGCCAGCGGCACGTGCCGGCCGGCCCAGGCGGCCCCAGCCACGATGCCCAAGGCCACCGCCATCTGCAGCGCCGTGGCGCGGTGCAGTGGCAGGGCCAGCACCTCGGCAGCCCACTGCAGCACCGCCATCTGCAGCACGGCAGCGGCACCCCAGAACAGCGTCGTGACCTTCAGCGACAACGAGGCCAGCCCATCGGTCCACAGCCGACGCTGGCCGGCGGCGAAGCGCCGCAGCAGCTGGCCGCGGTGAACCCGCCTGCGTCGGAGCCGACTCGACCCAAGGGCCGCGGCGCGGGGCAGGGCGCCCAGCAGCAGCAAGGCCAGCGCCTGCATCACCAGCAGCACGGCGCACGCCGCGGCCACACCGCCGCCCTCGGGCCGCACCAGCCAGCCGCCGAAGCCGATGCCCAGCACGGCGGCGCACACCGTCATACCCTCGAGCCAGGCATTGGCCGCCACCAGCCCGCCGGCCGGCACCCGCTCGGCCACCCAGCCGTAGCGTGCCGGCGCGGCGGCCGCGGCGCCGATGCCGGCCAGCGCCAGCGCCGGCAGGGGATGGCCGCCGCCCAGCAGCCAGGCCACGCCACAGGCCTTGATCACTGTCGTGAGCCTTAAGGCGCTGGCCTTGGGCTGGCTGTCGGCCCAGGCGCTGACCACCGGCGCCAGCAATACATAGGCCAGCGTGAACACCAGCTTCAGCAGCGGCGCCCACCAGGCGGGCAAGGCCATCTCGGCCAGCCGCGCCATGCCCACGATCAGCAGCGCGTGGTCGGCCAGCGCCGACAGGCCCTGGGCCGCCACCAGCAGCGCAAGGCCGCCGCGTGTGCCCGGGCCGGCGCATGAATTCACGAAACGCGATTAAACCGGGCCTCCATGACGCCCTGATGAGCCGAAACACCCGCGCGGCCCCTGTCCCTGCCTCAAGCGCGGCCGTTGCAGGCCGACAACCAGAGGTGACCGAACAGCCTGCTCGGGGCGCTCACCCTCCATGCACAAGAAGATTCCCGTCAACCAACTGCGCGTCGGCATGCACTTGCTGCGTCTGGAGGGTTCGTGGATCAGCCATCCGTTCTGGCGGGCGCGCTTCGTCGTCGAGGACCCGCAGGTGCTGGCCAAAGTGCGGGCCAGCGGCGTGACCGAGTGCTGGATCGACACGGCCCTGGGCCTGGACGTGGCCCCCCCGGAGGCAGCGGCTCCGGCGCTGCCGGTTGCGCCACTTGCCGTGACGCCCGCGCCGGCCCCGGCCGCTGCAGCAACTCCCGCACCTCCGCCTGGAAGAACCGCCTTCGACGAAGAGCTGCGCCAGGCCGCCGCCTTGTGCAACAAGAGCCGTCGCGCCGTGGCCGCCATGTTCAACGAGGCGCGCATGGGTCGCACCCTCGACGCCGAGGCCTGCCTGCCGCTGGTGGAAGATATCGCTGGCTCGGTGATGCGCAACCCCGGCGCGCTCGTCAGCCTGGCGCGGCTGAAGACACGCGACGACTACAGCTACATGCACTCGGTGGCCGTGTGCGCGCTGATGGTGTCGCTCGGGCGCCACATCGGCCTGGACGAAGACCAGTGCCGCGAGGCCGGCCAGGCCGGCCTGCTGCACGACATCGGCAAGGCCCTGATGCCGCTGGAGGTGCTGAACAAGCCCGGCAAGCTCACCGACGCCGAGTTCGCCGTGATGCGCGAGCACCCGCAGAGGGGTCACCAGTTGCTTGCCGAGGGCCGCGCCGCCAGCAGCGTGACGCTGGACGTGGCGCTGCACCACCACGAGCGCATCGACGGCACCGGCTACCCGCACCGCCTGGATGGCGACGCGATCGACCGTTACGCGCGCATGGGCGCCGTCTGCGACGTGTACGACGCCATCACCTCCAATCGCCCCTACAAGGCGGGTTGGGACCCGGCCACCGCGGTGGCCCGCATGGCCAGCTGGAAGGGCCACTTCGACACCACGCTGTTCGCCGCCTTCGTGCAGAGCCTGGGCATCTACCCCACGGGCTCGCTGGTGCGGCTGGAGTCCAAGCGCGTGGCGGTGGTGGCCGAGCAGAACGAAGCGGCGCTTACCTCGCCGGTGGTGGTGGTCTTCTACAGCCTGCGCTCGGGCATGCCGATCGCACCGCTGCGGCTGGACCTGTCCAGCGCCACCGCGCAAGACCGGATCGTCGGCCGCGAAGAAGTGCCGGTCGGGCACTACGGGCGCGTCGACGAGCTCTGGGCAGACCCGGAGATGCTGCGTCTGATGCGGGGTTGAGCCGGGGTTGGGCCCGCATTCGCTGCGTTAGCCTTCGGGGCTTTGGTTCAGCCGCCCGGCTGGATGCCAGCCGAGCCCCTTGCCCATGTCATCACCTTCGCCGTCGGCGCCACTGGCGGAACCTGGCACCGAAGCCGCTGCCCACGCCTTCATTGCCAAGTGGCGCCAGGCGGGCGGCAGTGAACTGGCCAACGCGCAGTCGTTCGTCATCGAGCTGTGTGAACTGCTGGGTGTGGAGCGCCCGGCGCCCGCCGTGGCCGATGCCGCCGACAACGCGTACGCCTTTGAGCGCGGCATCACCTTCCAGCACCCTGACGGCCACACCTCGGCCGGCCGCATCGACCTCTACCGCCGCGGCTGCTTTGTCCTCGAAAGCAAGAAGGTCAAGCTCGGGCCCGCCACGAAGGGCTTCGACGACGCGCTCATGAAGGCGCGCACACAGGCCGAGGCCTATGCCCGTGCGCTACCAGCCAGCGAAGGCCGGCCGCCCTTCGTGGTGGTGGTGGACGTGGGCCACGTCATCGAGCTGTACGCCGAGTTCACGCGCAGCGGCGGCGTCTACACGGCTTTTCCGGATGCACGCAACCACCGCATCCCGCTCGAGCGCCTGGCCGAGCCGGCCGTGCGCGCGCGCCTGCGCCAGCTGTGGCTGGAGCCGATGGCGCTGGACCCGTCGCGCCGCAGCGCGCAGGTCACGCGCGAGGTGGCGGCCAAGCTGGCGCAGCTGGCGCGCGATCTCGAAGGCGAAGGCCACGGCGCCGAGCGAGTGGCCGCGTTCCTCACGCGCTGCCTGTTCAGCATGTTCGCCGAAGACGTGGGCCTGCTGCCCCAGGCCGCCAGCGGCGCCGGTGCCTTCGTGCACCTGCTGCGCACCCACGCGGCCGAGCCCGACACGCTGCGCCAGATGCTGCGCCTGCTGTGGACCGACATGGACCGCGGCGGCTTCAGCGGCGCGCTGGCCAAGCCGGTGTTGCGCTTCAACGGCAAGCTCTTCAAGGGCTCGGCGCAGGACGACTACGTGCTGCCGCTGACCAAGCGCGTGATCCAGGGCCTGCTGGCGGCGGCGCAGTCGGACTGGCGGCATGTCGAGCCGGCCATCATCGGCACGCTGCTGGAGCGCGCGCTCGACCCCGCCGAGCGCCACGCCCTGGGTGCGCACTACACGCCGCGCGCCTATGTGGAGCGCTTGGTGCTGCCCACCGTGGTGGAGCCGCTGCGCGCCGACTGGGCCGACGCCGAGGCCGCCGCGCTGCTGCTGGCCACCGAGGCCGAGGCGCTGGACGGCAAGAAGCGCGAAGACAAGCTCGCCGAGGCGCGGGCGCAGATCCGCCGCTTCCACCACCAGCTGTGCACGACGCGCGTGCTCGATCCGGCCTGTGGCAGCGGCAACTTCCTCTACGTGACACTGGAGCACCTGAAGCGGCTCGAAGGCGAGGTGCTCGACCGGCTCGACGCGCTCGGCGACACGCAGGGCAAGCTCGGCCTCGAGGGCGAAACCGTCACGCCGCGGCAGCTGCTCGGCATCGAGATCAACGAGCGCGCGGCGGCGCTGGCGGAGCTGGTGCTGTGGATCGGCTACCTGCAGTGGCATCTGCGCACGCTGGGCAGCACCAGCGTGGCCGAGCCGGTGATCCACGACTACGGCAACATCGAACACCGCGATGCCGTGCTGGCCTACGACGGCATGGAGCCGTTGCGCGACGCGGCGGGCGCGCTCGTCACGCGCTGGGACGGCAAGACCTTCAAGACGCACCCTGCCACGGGCGAGCCGGTGCCCGACGAGGCGGCGCAGGTGGCGCAGTGGCGCTACCTGAACCCGCGGCCGGCGGTGTGGCCGGAAGCGGAGTTCATCGTGGGGAATCCGCCGTTCATTGGGAACAAGCGGATGCGCGAGGCCTTGGGGGATGGGTATGTGGAGGCGCTGCGAGGGGCTTGGCAGGACGTGCCAGACACAGCCGACTTCGTCGTCTATTGGTGGGACCGGTCGGCGCGGCTCGTTCGCGATCTCCGAACCCGACGTTTCGGCCTGATTACGACCAACAGCATCAAGCAAACATTCAACCGAAAGGTGCTGTCCAAGCACCTTGAGGCTAGGCCACCTCTTCGGCTCCTCTTTGCGATTCCAGACCACCCATGGGTGGACGGTAGCAACGGCGCTGCCGTGCGTATCGCCATGACTGTCGGCGCGTTGGACGTGCAGGTTGGTGAACATGTCTCCGTTACGACTGAAGAAACAGGTGCCTTTGGAGAAGTCGAGACACGATTGGCCATACGGAAGGGCTTGATTCACTCCGATCTGGCCGTTGGCGCAGACGTTGCAAGCGCACGGAAGTTGGCTGCGAATGCGGGCATCTGCTATCAGGGGTTCGTTTTAGTTGGAGAGGGATTCATCCTGTCCGCCGAAGATGCACTGCGGCTCGAGGAAATCGCTCCGTCTGAAGCTATTGCCGTCCGTCCTTGGAAGAACGGGAGAGATCTATCTCAAGGATCGCGCGGCCATTCAGTTGTCGATCTCTTTCCGTTGGATCAAGACGGAGCTCGAAGTCGCTTTCCGTTCCTATATCAGCATCTGGCGGACAGGGTGAAGCCGTTTCGGGACCAAGTTGCTCGGCGCGCCCATCGCGAACGTTGGTGGATTTGGGGCGAAGCTCGTCCAGGCCTACGTCGCGCAGTAGCTGGGCAGCATCGGGTTGTTGTCACAAACTTCGCAGCAAAGCATCGCTACTTTGTGTTCGAGTCGCCGCGTACAGCACTTGACCACAACATGTACGTCATCGCGACCGAGGATGCTTGGTTGTTGGGTACGCTCTCTTCGGTCTGCCATCTCGAGTGGATGCTCCGAGCTGGATCTACGTTAGGGAAGTGCTGAACAACGCGTCATCCAGTAGCCGTTGAATTCCAACGACGGTCGGATTTCGCAATGCAAGAAAAGCGTGCGCGTTTGCGACCGCCGAGCCCGATTCGAGACGCAATTCATGGTCACTTGGCGCCCTTT
>JADCGQ010000081.1 GCA_020248945.1 Rubrivivax sp. | reverse complement strand
GCCTGCAGACCCTCAGCGATACTGCCCCAGCTCGCCTGCCAGCAGTGCAGCGCTGAGCACAGCGTGCATCTCAGCCCGTCCGGGCTGTGGAGTTACACCACGCGTTGGGACACGATCTGCGTCATCGATTCATCCCAAGCCCGGCGGTCGCCTTCCCGCTGGCGACGCCTGACGACATCTGAACACGCGGCCCTTTAAGTGCAGGCCCGGCAACGCGTGTCTGAACGCTGCGCAGGGCTCAAAGGCTTCTTTGTTGGTTGAGGATAGCTTAGCGGCAAGTGGTCAACAGACCGCGCCCTTGCGCCAAGTACCGTCTGCTGAACAGCGTTCGGTCGGTTCAAGACGCCAGGGCAGCAAGGCCTCGAAGTCCTCGACGGTCTTTGCCTTGGGCAACGCGACGAGCATCGCCCTGAGATCCCAGCGACTGCGCTGATTGGCGTTGACTCCACACTCGCGCGCCAGCCGCAACACCGACGCGCTGGGCCTGCCGCAAGCAGCCACAAGTTCGGCTTTGGCCGCCTCGTCGTACACGCTGCGGCCGTCGCTCTTGCGCCCGACCACAAGTCGCCGGGCCAGCTCTTCCATGCCGTCTGACATCACGTTCCCACCTTCACCTACGTGGGAACGTAGGCTGTCAGACGGCAGCGCCTCGCTCAAGGACGGGGTTCATTGCGCGCTTACGTTGCCACCGCTACGCCGCCAACCAGATGCGGCTGCTGCTGGCGGCGCTGGCCTACACGCTGATGATCAACCTCAGGCGGCTGGCCCTGGTAGGCACCGAACTGCAGCAGGCCTGCACGGCCACGATCCGCACGCGGCTGCTCAAGATCGGCGCGGCAGTGCTGCGCAACACGCGCCGCGTGCGGCTGATGCTGGCCAGCCAGCATCCGCTGCGCCACGTCTTCGAAGTGGCCGCTGCGCGACTGGCCGCCGTGCCGTAGACGTTCATCCAGTACGTCACTCGCGAAAGATCCAGGCTAGAACAGCAACGACCAGATCACCGCACCCAGCAACCCGAACGACAGCGCCACGGCATAGGCCAGCGACACCCCCGCGGCGCGCAGCCAGCGGCGCGACCAGCGGCCGCCGTAGACGCGCTTGAGCGCGGCCAGCGCGTACAGCGGAACCAGCGCGCCGGCCACGCCCGACACCCACGACACGGGCAGCAGCGTCAGCAGCAGGCAGAGGAACCAGAACGCGTGCAGGTGCAGCGCGAACACCAGGTGCTCGGTGTAGCGAAGCCGGCGGTTCCAGTAGGCGAGCTTCTGCAGGAGCGCGAGCAGCGGCACCATCACGAACATCGCCCCGCCCAGGTTGCCGATGACGCGGCCCGGCAGCGCCTCGGCCTCGCGCTGCAGGCGCTTGGGATCGGTGTCGAGCCGGCGTTCCAGCCGCTTGCACAGCCACGCGGGCAGGCCGCGGCAGTAGAAGACGCCGTCCTTCAGGCCGGCGCCGGTGTTCCCGTCGAGTTGCAGCAGCGCGTACTCGCCCTGGCGCAGGTCCAGGTCCGGGGACCCGCCGAGATCGATCTCGACATCGGCCGCCACGCGCAGCAGCAGGATGGTGACGAGGCTGATCGTCAGGTACAGCCGCAGCGGCAGCACGTAGTGCTTGCGGCGACCGGCGAGGTACTGCTTCGTCAGCTCGCCGGGCTTGAACAGCAGCAGCTTCAGCGTGCGCCACAGCGCGCCTTCGGTGCTGAAGTAGGCACCGCCGAACTGCTGCACGAACTCGCCCAGGGTGGGGGCGCGCACGCGGCTTTCCTGGCCGCAGGCGGGGCAGAAGGCCGGTGGTGGGCTGGCGAAGGGCTCGCCGCAGTTGGCGCAGGCCGCAGGCGTGACGGCGTCGTTCACGCCGGCCTCAGATCAGCAGCGCCACCAGCGCCGTGACGGCCACGATGGCCGCCACCAGCATCAGGTGCACCACGCTGAGCAGCGCCCCGCGCCACACCAGGCCCCAGGCGCGGCCGCCGTACACGCGCCGGAAGGCCAGGCCCGCGTAGGCCGGGATCAGCAGCAGCCCCGGCAGCACCAGCAGCATGGGCGCGACCATGATCACCGCCACCACCAGGAACCAGAACGCGTGCAGGTGCATCGCGAACACCAGGTGCTCGGTGTAGCCCATGCCGCGGTAGCGGTACAGCAGCGTCAGCACGCCGGCAAAGGCCGGCAGCAGCACCAGCATCACGAGGCCGGCATTGCGCGCCATGCGGTCGCTGACGCGCTCGATCTGCAACAGCAGGTCGTGTGTGCTCATGTCGAGCTTGACCTGCAGCCGCTGGCACAGCCAGGGCGTGAGGCCTTCGCAGTAGAAACGGCCCTCGGTCACGCCGGCGCGGCCGAAGCCCAGCTCCAGCGACACCTGCGTGGGCCGCTGGGCCAGCGCCGCGGCCAGGGCCGGGTCGTCGAGCACCGACAGCTCGATGACGCTGACCACGCGCATCACCACCAGCATCACCACCGTGGCCAGGCCGAACAGGCGCAGCGGCAGCACGTACTGGCGGCGCCGGCCGGTGAGGTACTGCGCCGTCAACTCGCCCGGGCGCGCCAGCAGCATCTTCAGCGTCGCCCACATCGCGCCCTTGGGCGCGAGGTAGGTGTCGGTGAACTGGGCCCAGAACTCGCGCAACGTCGGCGGGTTGAGGTTGGTGTCCTGGCCACACTCGGGGCAGAAATTGGGGCGTGGCTCGGCCAGCGGTGTTTCGCAGTTGGTGCAACGGCCGTCGACGGCGGCCATCATGATGCCGCGCACCTCGGCGCTGGGCACCGGCCGCAGGCCGAAGCGGCGGCGCCACCCCATCGCGCTCAGCCCAGCGCCTCGTCGAGCACCTCGACCCAGTGGCGCACCGGCGTGTCGGTGCCCGTCTGCAAGTGCTGGATGCAGCCGATGTTGGCGCTGACGATGACCTCGGCCTGCAGCGGCGCCAGGTGGCCGAGCTTGCGGTCGCGCAGCTGCGTGGCCAGCTCGGGCTGCAGCACGCTGTAGGTGCCGGCGCTGCCGCAGCACAGATGGCTTTCGGCGGTGGCCAGCTGCACCTCGAAGCCGAGCGCGCCCAGCGCCTGCTCGATCCCGCCGCGCAGCTGCTGGCCGTGCTGCAGCGTGCAGGGCGGGTGGAAGGCCAAGCTGCGCGGCGCCAGCGCCTTGCCGCGGCCCTGCGTGGCCGCCTGCAGCTTGGGCACCAGCGTGGGCAGCAGGCCCGGCAGCAGCTCGGACAGATCGCGCGTCAGCGCGCTGATGGCCGCGGCCTTGTTGGCGTAGTCGGGGTCGTGTGCCAGGGCGTGGCCGTAGTCCTTGACCGTGGCGCCGCAGCCGCTGGCGTTCATCACCAGCGCCTCGACCTTGCCCTGCGCCGTGAGGCCCTGGACCAGCGGCCACCAGGCGTCGATGTTGCGGCGCATGTCGGCCAGGCCGCCTTCGTGGTCGTTCAGGTGCGAGCGGATGGCGCCGCAGCAGCCGGCGCCGTCGGCCACCAGCGTCTGGATGCCGGCGGCGTCGAGCACACGCGCGGTGGCGCTGTTGATGTTGGGCATCATGGCCGGTTGCACGCAGCCCATCAGCATGAGCACCTTGCGCGGATGCTCGCGCGTGGGCCAGCGGTGGGCGCGCGCGGCGGCGGCGCCCGAGGCCGGCGCCGGCACCTTGGCCTTCAGCGCCGCCGGCAGCAGCGGCCGCACCAGCTGGCCGAGCTTCATCGCCGGGCCGAACATCGGCGAGGTGAGACCTTCCTTGAGCAGCCAGCGCACGGCCTGCTCGCCCTTGGGGCGCTCGACCTGGGCCTCGACGACGCGGCGGCCGATCTCCACCAGGTGGCCGTAGTCGACGCCGCTCGGGCAGGTGCTCTCGCAGTTGCGGCAGGTGAGGCAGCGGTCCAGGTGCTGCTGTGTCTTGCGCGTGACCTCGCCGCCCTCGAGCACCTGCTTCATCAGGTAGATGCGGCCGCGCGGGCCGTCGAGCTCGTCGCCGAGCAGCTGGTAGGTGGGGCAGGTGGCGGTGCAGAAGCCGCAGTGCACGCACTTGCGCAGGATGGCCTCGGCCTCTTGGCCGTCGGGCGTGCCACGGAACTCGGGCGCCAGGTTGGTTTGCATCGGTTCAGGCTCAGGCAGGCAGGCGCGACAACAGGAGGGGCAACACCAGCGGCATCAGCAGTGCCGCGATCAGCACCTGCAGGCTCAGGCCCAGCGCGGCATAGGCGCCGGCCGCCGGGTGCACCTGCCAGGCCCGCGCCGCGCCAATGCCGTGGGCCGAGGTGCCAAGCGCGAAGCCGCGCACCTCGGGGCGCTTGAGCTTCAGCGCATCGAACAGGTACTTGCCCGCGACCGCGCCCACCAGGCCCGTCAGCACCGCGAACACCGCGGCCAGCGCCGGCACCCCGCCCAGCGCCTCGGCCACGCCCATGGCCACCGGTGCCGTGGTGCCCTTGGGCGCGAGCGAGGCCAGCAGCGGCAGCGGCAGGTCCAGCGCCCAGCCCAGGCCCAGCGCCACGGCCACCGAGGCCCCGGCGCCGGCCAGCGCCGCCGCACCCAAGGCCACGGGCCGCGCACGCAGCTCGGCGCGGCGCTGCCACAGCGGCCAGGCCAGCGCCACCACGGCCGGGCCGAGCAGGAAGTGGATGAACTGCGCGCCCGAAAAGTAGGTGGGGTACGGCGTGCCCGTGGCCAGCAGCAGCAGCGCCAGCACCAGCACGCTCCACAGCACCGGGTTGGCCCAGGGCGGTTGGCCCAGGCGGGTGTAGGCGGCCTGCGCCAGCACGTACACCACCAGCGTGGCCGTCAGGCCGAACAGCGGCGTGGCCGAGAGGTAGAGCCAGAGCTCGACGAAGTTCGTCATGGCGTGGGCTCTGCGATCTCGGCCGTGGCGTCGTCGCGCCACAGCGCCTGCAGCACCAGCGCCGTGACGGCCAGGCCGGCCACGGTGGACAGCAGCAGCACCACGGCCAGCGCGCCGGCGTGTTCGCCGAGCAGCCCCAGGTGCGCGATGACGCCCACGCCCAGCGGCACGAACAGCAGCGACAGGTGCGCCAGCAGCAGCTCGGCCACCGCCTCCACCGGCCCGGCCACGAGCCGGCGCGTCGGCGCCCAGGCCAGCGCGGCCAGCACGAGGCCCAGGCCCAGCACCGGGCCGGGCAGCGGCAGCCGCAGCGCGCGCACCAGCAGCTCGCCAGCGCTCTGCGCCAGCAGCAGGAGGGCCAGGCCCTGGAGTGCCGGCATCATGCAGCGCGGGCCACGACAGCCCAGTAGTAGGCCAGCGGCTCGACCCATTCGCAGCCACTGACGCGCGCGCCCAGCACCGCCTCCACCTCGGTCGGCGTCGGGTGGTTCTTCAGCACCCGGTGGGGGCTGCCGTCTTCGAGCCGGCGGTGCTGCCAGTGGTCGCCGGCGGCGTCGACCTCGGCGATGCGCGTGCTGCTGCCTTCGACATACCGGTTGTCGATGAGGACCACCGGCGCGCCGGTCTCGAGCCGCGCGAACAACACGTCGAGCCAGGCCGCCAGTCGTGCGCGCGGCACGTGGCTCCACCAGAAGCCCACGAAGGCGGCGTCGAAGCGTTGGGGGCCGAGTTCGGCCAGCGTGTAGGCATCGGCCGTGGCGAAGCGCACCTTGCACGGCATCTGCGGCTTGGCACGCGCCACGGCCAGCGTCTCGGGGTTCAGGTCGGTGGCCAGCCAGAAGGCGGCGTCGCGCGCGCCGTGCACCGTCCACCAGCCGGTGCCGGCGGCCACCTCGAGCACACGCCGGCCCGCCAGCACGCCGGGCAGCCAGGCCTGCAGCACGCCCAGGTCGGCCTGGCGCTCGGGCTTGGCGTAGACGCGCTCGTACTCGGCCGCGCGGGCGGCGTAGTAGCCGGCCATGGCGGCCACCGCGGCCGGCATGTCGATGGCCGGGCGGGCCTCGGCGCGGGCCTGGTGCGCCATCACAGCCCCGGCACCAGCCGGCCCGGGTTGAAGATGCCCGCCGGATCGAAGGATTTCTTCAGGCCGGCATGCACACGCTGCAGCGCCGGCGGCAGCGCGGCAAAGCTGCCGCCGGCCTTGTCGCGCGCCCGGAACAGCACCGCGTGCCCGCCCGCCGCGGCCGCGGCCTCGCGCAGCGTGGCGGCCGGTGCGCTGGTGCAGATCCAGCGCTGCGCGCCGCCCCACTCGACGAGCTGCTCGCCCGACAGCTTGAGCGGCGGCGACACCGCGGGCACCGACAGCCGCCACAGCGCCGCGCCGGTGTCGACCGCCCGCGCCGCGCCCACGAAGAACTCGTCGCGGTGGTCGCGCAGGCCGAGCCAGAAGGGATCGGCCATCGCCGGCACGACGCGCTCGCCGCCCAGGCTCTGCAGCGCCGACTTCACCGCCGCCTCGGCGCCAGCCAGGCGCAGCACGAGCATGCCGTCCCACCAGGCACTGGCGTTCAGCGGCAGCGGCTGGCCGAGCAGCTCGTTGACGCGGCGGATGGCGCTGCCCGCATCGAGCTCCAGCCGCAGCGTGGCCACCGCGCGCGGCATCGGCAGCACCTTCAGCGAGACCTCGGCGATGACGCCCAGCACGCCCAGGCTGCCGGCGAGCACGCGGCTCAGGTCGTAGCCGGCCACGTTCTTCATCACCTGGCCGCCGAACGAGAGCACCTCGCCGCGGCCGTTGATCATCGTGGCACCCAGCAGGTAGTCGCGCACGCCGCCCATGCTCAGGCGCGCCGGGCCGGCCAGGCCCGCGGCGACCATGCCACCGACGGTGCCACCTTCGTCAAAGCGTGGCGGCTCGAAGGCCAGGCACTGGTTCTTCTCGGCCAGCGCGGCCTCGAGCTCGGCCAGCGGCGTGCCGGCGCGCACGCTCACCACCAGCTCGCTGGGCTCGTAGCGGCTGATGCCGGCGAGCGCGCGCATGTCCAGCGGCTCGCCGATGGGCGCGCCGCCGTAGAAGTCCTTGGTGCCGCCACCGCGGATGCACAGCGGCTGCCCGGCGGCGGCCGCAACGCGGATGCGGTCGACGAGCGAGGCGAGCGCGGGGTCGGACACGGCCATGCCTAGAAGCGCTCCAGGTGGGCAAAGGGCAGCAGGCCCTTCTTCACGTGCATGCGGCCGTACTCGGCGCAGCGCTGCAGCGTCGGGATCACCTTGCCGGGGTTCAGCAGGCCGGTCTCGTCGAACGCGCGCTTCACGCCGAACATCGCTTCGCGCTCCTCGGGGCTGAACTGCACGCACATGCTGCTGAGCTTCTCGACGCCCACGCCGTGCTCGCCGGTGACGGTGCCGCCCATGGCGACGCTGGTCTCCAGGATGTCGGCGCCGAACAGCTCGCAGCGGCGCAGCTGGTCGGGGTCGTTCGCGTCGAACAGGATCAGCGGGTGCAGGTTGCCGTCGCCGGCATGGAAGACGTTGCAGCAGCGCAGCTGGTACTTCTTCTCCATCTCGGCGATGGCGAGCAGGATGTCGGCCAGCCGCTTGCGCGGGATGGTGCTGTCCATGCACATGTAGTCGGGGCTGATGCGCCCGCTGGCCGGGAAGGCGTTCTTGCGGCCGCTCCAGAACTTCAGGCGCTGGGCCTCGTCCTTGCTCACTTCCAGGCGCGTGGCGCCGCAGCCCGACAGCACTTCGAGCATGCGGGCGATCTCCTCGGCCACCTCCTCGGGCGTGCCGTCGCTCTCGCACAGCAGGATGGCCTCGGCCGCCAGGTCGTAGCCGGCGTGCACGTAGTCTTCCACCGCGGCCGTCATCGGCTTGTCCATCATCTCCAGGCCGGCCGGGATGATGCCTGCGGCGATGACCGCGGCCACCGCGTCGCCGGCTTTGCGGATGTCGTCGAAGCTGGCCATGATGCAACGCGCCAGCCGCGGCTTCGGAGTGAGCTTGACCACCACCTCGGTGGTGACGGCCAGCATGCCCTCGCTGCCCACCACCAGCGGCAGCAGGTCCAGGCCGGGCACGTCGAGCGCCTCGGAGCCGAACTCCACCGGCTCGCCCTCGGCCGTGTAGCCGCGCACGCGCAGCACGTTGTGCAGCGTCAGGCCGTACTTCAGGCAGTGCACGCCGCCGGAGTTTTCGGCCACGTTGCCGCCGATGGTGCAGGCGATCTGGCTGCTGGGATCGGGCGCGTAGTACAGGCCGTGCTTCGCAACGGCTTCGCTGATGGCCAGGTTGCGCACGCCGCACTGCACGGTGGCCGTGCGCGCGTGCACATCCACCTGCACGATGCGGTTGAACTTGGCCAGCGAGAGCGTCAGGCCCAGCGGGTGCGGCATGGCGCCGCCCGACAGGCCCGTGCCGGCGCCGCGGGCCACCACCGGCACGCCCAGCCGGTGGCAGGCCGCCAATACGGCGGCCACCTGCGCCTCGGTCTCGGGCAGCGCCACGGCGAGCGGCAGCTGGCGGTAGGCGGTGAGGCCGTCGCACTCGTAGGGCACGGTGTCCTCGCGGTGCCACAGCAGCGCGTGCGCGGGCAGCAGCGGTGCCACGGCGGCCACCAGCTGCTGCTGGCGCGTGCTGCGTTCGAGCTGGTGTGCAGGGTCGGCCTGCGCGGTGGGCAAGGGCGCGTTCATGCGGGGACTGTAGCGCCGCCGCCGCGGCCGATTCAGCCGTGGCCGGTGAAGACTGTCAGCACCCCGGTGTAGCCATAGACATGGTGGCGTGCGATCTCGCCGCCAGCAAAGAAGCCCACCAAAGGCACCTCGGGGCCGCCGCCGGACAGGGCGTGCTGCACGATCTGCAGCTCGGCCGAGGGCCCGCCGAAGTGCGGCCCGCCGCGGCCGGCGCACGAGACGTAGATGGCGCCCGCGATGCGCCGAGCGGGCTCGGCCCCACCGGCATCGGGGGTGTGGGCGGCGCCGTCGGCCCAGGCGGGCTCCTGCGCCGACTCCACCTCGTCGCGGATCTCGGCGCAGATGCGCACCAGGTCGCGCCGCGCGGCCTGCATGTCGCGCTGGCAGAACACCAGCGACATGCCCGGCTCCACGGTGTCGGCCACGGCCACGGCGTTGCGCGCGGGATCGAGGCCCACGAGATGGCGCACCCGCGTGTCGGGCCCGAACTGCCCCGGCCGGCCGAGCATCACCGCGTCGGCGTCGGCCAGCGCCACCAGCGTGGCACGCAGCTTGTTCAGCGCCGTGCGGGGCGTGGACAGGTCGGCGAGGCCCAGATCGCGCAGCAGGCAGGGCAGCGCGGGCTCGCCGTCGAGCGCCAGCACCAGGTTGCGCTCGGCCGAGGTGATGCGGCGCACCGGGCCCAGAGGCTGCGAGCCCTGGGTGACGCGCGAGACCAGCGCCACGTCGCGCGTGAAGGCCACGCCCGAGAGGCCGCCGCGCCAGGCACCGTCGGCCACGTGCACGGCGCCACTGCGCGACGAGGCCAGGCCGCCGAACAGGTAGCCCGAGCTGACGCGATCACTCATTTCGCCGATCAGCTCGGCCAGGTCAGGCGTGGCCGGATCGGCGTGCACCAGCGCACTGAAGGGCTGCACTCGCTGCAACTTGCGCGCGCCCGAGAAGACCTCGAAGCGCCCGGTCGGCAGCGCCGCCAGCATCAGCACCAGCGCCGGCTCGTCGAAGTACTCCACGCCCATCGCCGCGACGCCGACGCCGACACTGCCGACCCAGGCCACGCCGGGCCAGCGCCGGCGCAGCTCGGCCACCAGTGCATCGGCGTCGCCGGCGAAGTGGTCGGTGAAGTAGACGAAGCCCAGCGACAGCGGCCCGCGGGCGCTGGCCTCGTGCTCGGCACGGCGAGCCTCGATCTGCGCCGCCGCCAGCGCCAGCGCGCCGCGCCAGTCGGGGTGCGTGGCGTGGCCGACGAGGAAGGCGCTCATGGGCGACCGGGCCTCGGCGGCTCAGCGCTTGCGCGGCGCGCGGCGCGCGGGCGCCGGCGTGGCCTTTGCGGCCTTGGCGCCGGCTGCGCCCGCCGCACGCGCGGCCTTGGCCGGCAGGCCGGCCGCCGCCTTGAACGCGCCGGTGGCGGTATCCACCGACTGCTTCACCGCGGCACCGGCCAGCGTGCGGGCGCCGTCGAGCGTGCCGTCCTTCAGGGCTTGCGCGGCGAGGTCGGTGAACTGCTGCGTCAGCGCGCCCCACCACTGCATCGGGTCGACCATCGCCGGCGCGGCCGCGGCCTTGGCGGCGCCCGGCTTGGCAGCGGCCTTGCGCCGCGGCGCGGCCGGCGGCTCGTCGGCGGGCGCCGCCGGCTCGGGGCTGGGCGGCGGCGCCGGCGCAGCGGCCGGCTCGGTCGACCAGGGGCGGATCTTCAGCGACTCCGACAGATCAGCCATCGGCAGGTTCATGCCCTTCAGCGTGGCCAGCGTCATGCGCTGCACCTCGAGCGCCTGGATGGTGGTGGCCAGCAGCTTGGCGTTCTGCTCGAGCCAGAACTGCACCGTCTTCAGCTCCTGGATGCGCTTGTCGAGCTCTTCGGGGTCGAGCGTGGGGGCGATCCACCGACCGACGTTCGGCAAGCCGGCGCCGGCGTTCTTGAGCAGGCCTTGCAGGAAGTCGAAGCCCGGCACGTGGCGAGCGAAGTCGGCCGCTGGGTTCATCGCGAGGTTCTCTTTCAGCGCTGTCGCGGCCGGCGGTGGCCGCGCGGGCATCGTACGCCAGCAGCCCGGCTCAGAACCTGACGCGCTCGACCTTGAAACCCTGCTGCTCGAGCAGCCGGGGCAGCGACTGCGGCCCGACCATGTGCAGCGCGCCCACGGCCGCGAACACACGCTTGCCGGCGCGGTGCTGGGCCACGATGCCGGCCGCCAGCGCGGCATTGCGGGCCTCGGTCAGGCGCGCCATCAGCGCCCGGTCGGTGTCGTTGAGCTGGCATTCGCACCAGGCGCTGGTGTCTTCCAGCGTGGCCAGATCGCCCTTCTCCCAGGCGGTGGCCAGCTTCTGCAGCACGCGGCGCGCGCTCTGGTTCTCGAGTTGCTCCAGGCCCTGCTCGAACATCACCTGGGCCTCGGCTTCTTCGGCGGGCACGAGGGCGCGGATCTGCAGCGCCGGCGTCTCGAGCGCCACCAGCTTGCGGCTGCCGTTGCGCGGCTGCCCGGCCAGCGTGAGCTCGGCCGAATAGGCCGGGTCCATGCCGAACCAGCGGGCTTCCATCACCGTCAGCGTCGTCAGCTGCAGCAGCGGGTGCAGGGTGGCCAGGGCCTCGGGGGCCATGCAGGCGCGGCGGTAGGCGAGCTCGAGCCGCTCGCGCATCGCGGCCGAGAACTGCCGCGGGTACGGCAGCTCGGCCATGGCGGCGCCGAGGGCCGGGTCCAGCGGGTCGATCTCCAGCGCCAGCACGTCGCTGTCGCGCAGCGCGGCACTGGTGCGCGGGCCCAGCTTCTTCCAGTGCGGCTTGCCGACGTGCAGCGTGCCGTACAGGTGCAGCACACGGCCGTCGCGCGTGGCGCGCCAGAGCAGGCCGCGGTCGCGCGGCGCGGCGGCCTGCTCGGCGGCGCTGGCCTGCGGCAAGGCCGGCGGGCAGAGCGCGCGGGCCGCTGGTGCGTTGGCCAGCGACGGCGTGGCCACGGCCGGCAGCACCGAGCGCGTGACTTCGGCCCCGGCCGTGCCGGCAGCCAGCGCCAGGGCCGCCGCCAGCACCCGCAGCCCGATCTGGCCGATCGCGCGCAGACGGGCCATCAGCGCGCTCCGCCCAGGTCGATGCGCAGCACGCCGCGGTCCTGCTGCCAGGCCAGGCGGCCCAGCACGTCCATGCCCAGCAGCGGCGCGTGCAGTTGGGGCAGCGCCACGATGTGCAGCCGCTCGGCGCGCACGCCACCGTCAAGCTCCAGCGCGCCGACGACGACCTGGCCCTGCACCGTGCCCCCCGCGGTGGCCGACTGGGTGGTGCCGACGCTGGGCAGGCCCAGCTCCTCGGCCAGCCGCATCGGGATGGCGGTGCGCGTGGCGCCGGTGTCGACGAGGAACTCCACCTCGCGGCCGGCGAGCCGGCCCACCCAGTGGTAGTGGCCGTCGGCGGCGCGGCGGATCTCCACCGTCTGGCCGTCGAAGCTGAAGCGCGTCTGGCGCTCGCGCGCCTGCCAGGTCTGCACGCCCAGGAACATCATCAGCCCGAGCAGCAGCCAAACCGTGGTGTGCTTCAGCCAGGCGGGCAGCTCGTTCATGGCCGGGCCGTCAGGCGGTGGGGTCGTCGTCGGCCGGGGCGTCGACGCTGAGCGTGAGCTGGCCCAGCGGCGCATCGGCTGCCACGGTGTCGAACACGATCGACAGACGGTCACCGGGAGCGAGGCAGAGCTTCATGGCAGCGGTTTCGGCGCCCGCAGGGCTGCCTTGAGCAGCCGGGCCCAGGTTCTGCGCCAGCAAGGTGCCGGCAGCCAGCGGGCGGCGCCGGGCTGCGGCGGCGACGAGGCTGCCGAATCCGGCGGCGCCGGCGGTGTCGAAGCACCACCACTCGCGGCCCTGGCGCCGCACACGCAGCTGGCCGTCGCAGCGGCCCTGGCGCCAAGCCGGGCCCAGCTCATCGGGCGTCACGGCCACGGGGCCGAAGCCCGCCAGCGCGTGTGTGTGCAGCCGCCAGGCCGCCGCGTCGGCCGCACCATGCGGCGCCTCGGCGCCCAGCAGCACCAGGCGCACGCTCTCGAACGCCGTATCGGCATCGGCGCCCCGGGGCACGTCGCCGGTGATCACGGCCAGTTGCGGCAGCAGTTCGAAGGGCGCGTCGGCCGCGTCGGCCACCAGCGGCAGCCGGGCGCCGGCCAGCGCACCGCCGGCAGCGGCCTCGAGCGCCGGGCCGCTGGCCCGCAACCAGGCCACCGGGCGTGGCAGCGGCGCCAGGCATCGGGCAGGCTCGAAAGGGAAGGCGTGGCGGGCCTTGCCGCCGTTGAGCGTGGCCGACAGGTCTTCGAGCTGCGGCGAGACGAAGTTCCAGTCGTCGAGCAGCTGCTGCATCGTGGTGGCGATGCCGGTGGCGAAGTGGGCGAGCGTGAGGTCGCGGGAGACAACGGCCAGCTGGCCGTCGCGCGAACCGTCCATCAAGGTGGCGAGCTTCATGCGACAGGGGGTAGGGTGGCACTATTGTGGGGTGAGCGCCGCGCCTGACTTGCCCTCTGCGAAGAGTAGGGGTGCACCCGCCCTCCCCCCGTGGCCGGTGGCCGCGGTGGTGGCTGGCGTGGTGCTGGTGCACGGCCTGCTGCTGGTGCACTGGGCCGGCCCAGGGCTGCCGGCATCGTCGGCTGCGCCACCGATGGCCACCGTGCCGGCGACGACCCCGGTGCGCAGCATCGTGCCGCTGCGGCCGGTGGCGGCCGCGCCCGCCGAACCCGCTCCCGCGCCGGCTGCCGAGGCGCCACCCGAGCCCCGCCTGGCGGGCTTGGCGCCGGCATCCCCGCGCCCGGCTGCACCGCCGCAGGTGCCGCGCCCGGCCGTCGGCGACACACCCGAACCGGTGGCCGACCCCGGCATCCCGGCAGTGTCCACAGCCGCGCCCGCACCCGCCCCCAGCCCCGCACCCGCCACCGGCCAGGCCGAGGCGGTGCCCCTCTACGCTGCCGCGCTGCCCCCGCCCTTCGAGGCCGAGTTCCGCCTGCGCCGCGGCGCGCTGGCCGGCCGCGCCAGCTGGAGCTATGCGGCAGGCGCCGACAGCTACCAGCTGAGCCTGCAGACCCGGGTGCTCGGTCGCGAGGTCGGCCACCTGCGCAGCGAGGGCCGCCGCGGCCCGACGGGCCTGGAGCCGCTGCGCTTTGTCGAGGGCCGTCGGGGCCGCGACCAACGCGCGGTGAACTTCCAGCGCGAGGCCGGCGGCGGCCGCATCAGCTTCAGCGGCCCGGCCGTCGAACTGCCGCTGCCGGCGGGGGTGCAGGACCGGCTGAGCTGGCTGCTGCAGCTGGCCGCGATCGTCGACGCCGACCCGGCGCTGCGCGAGCGCGGCGCCGAGGTGTCGATGTGGGTGGTGGGCCCGCGCGGTGACGCCGATGTCTGGACCTTCGTCGCCATGGGCCTGGAGCCCGTGTCGCGGGCCGAAGGCACCGATCAGCCGGCCCTGGCGCTGCGGCGCGACGCGCGGCGGCCCTGGGACACCGAGGTGCGGATCTGGCTCGACCCGGCCGCCCGCCACCTGCCGCTGCGCGCCGCGTGGCGCATCGCCGGCCCCGACGCCGAGTCGGGCATCGAGATCTG
Organism: Rubrivivax sp.; assembly: GCA_020248945.1. Lineage (GTDB taxonomy): Bacteria > Pseudomonadota > Gammaproteobacteria > Burkholderiales > Burkholderiaceae_C > Rubrivivax. Next base: position 21,378 of record JADCGQ010000081.1, on the reverse strand, counting down.
GCGCGAGACGCTGACCTGGCGCTGAGCCTGCCGCCTGACTGGGCCTTGAAACCGGGGCTCCAGCGCCTCAACTGGCATCGCATGGAAATGCTCTACAACTCCGAAAGCTTCGTCGTCGTGCGCTTCGACACCCCCGGCCGCGAACCCGGCACCGGGGCGGGCGGCTTCGAGATCGTGGACAAGTTCGCACGCAAGGAGATCTACCTCCAGGGCGCTCTGGCCGAGCGCTTCGAGCAGGGCGTGCAGCAATTGGTGCAGCAGGGGCCGAGCCTGGAGTCGCTCGACGATTACATTGCCGGCTTCGCCGACGCCGCGCAGCAAACGGTCGTGCTGCACTGAAATGACGTGAACGAACCCACCCGAGCTGACTCAAGGGCCGGGGCCTTGCTCCGATAAGCCGTCCATGGGAGCACTTTGGGGTGATCTGGGCAGTTGGCTGGACGAGCATGGCGCGGTCCTGCTGGGCCTGTTGCTGCTCGTGGCGGTGCTGCTGTCGGTCACGGCCGTGCTGGCCTGGCGCCAATGGCAGAGCCGCCAACGGCTACGGCAGCGGCTGGCGAGCGCCCACTCCGAGTTGAGCGATCTCCGGGGTCGCGACCCCCTCACCGGCCTCGTCAGCCGCGAGACGCTGGAAGAGGAACTCGCGGCCACCGTGACCGGAGCCGAGGCCGCGGGTCGCTCGGTCTGCGTGGCGTACCTCGGCCTCGACGGCTTCCGCGCCATCAACGACGCCTACGGCATGCGGGTGGGCGACGCCGTGTTGAAGGAGATCGCCACGCGCTTGTCCGACTGGCTCGGCGGCAAGCCGCAGGTCACCCGCGTCGGCGGCGACGAGTTCGCGCTCTTCTGCAAGTGCGACGCAGCCGGCCTGGACGAGTTGGCGCGCACGCTGCAGCGCATCGTGGGGCAGCCGCTGAAGGCCGAGGCGCTGAACCTGCAGGTCGGCTTGTCGGTGGGTCTGGCGCTGTACCCCGACGATGGCGCAAGGCCGCGTCTGGTGGCGCACGCGGGCCTGGCGATGCGCACGGCCAAGCTCACCGGGGGCAACGGGCACGCCCGTTTCGACCCGGCGATGAGCGTGAACCACCGCGAGCACTCCGAACTGGTGCAGGATTTGCGGCACGCGCTGGCCCGCGGACAGCTGCTACTGGTCTATCAGCCCAAGATCGATGCACGTTCGCTGCAGATCACAGCCGCAGAGGCACTGCTGCGCTGGCAGCACCCCAAGCGCGGAATCGTCAGCCCGGCGCAGTTCATCCCGCTGGCCGAACGCCACGGCCTCATCCGCCACATCGGCGCCTGGGTCATCGAAGAGGCCTGCCGGCAGGCCGCCCAGTGGCGCGAGGTGGGGCTGCGCATGCGCATCGCCGTCAACATCTCGGGCCACCAGCTGCGCAGCGAGGACTTCGTCGACCAGATGCTCGACTCGCTGCGCCGCCACGGCATCCCGCCCAATCGCATGACCTGCGAGATCACCGAGAACCTGGCGATCGAGGACACCCCGGCGACCCGTGGCGCCTTCGATCGCATGCGCCAGGCCGGTCTGCACGTCTCGATCGACGACTTCGGCGCCGGCTTCTCGTCGAGCCTGGCGCAGATTCGGCGCCTGGCGCCGGCGGAGCTGAAGATCGACAGCGGCTTCGTGAAGGACCTCGAACACGGCGAAGACGCCCGCGCCATCGTGCACGCCATCGTGCAGCTGGCGCGCTCGCTGCAACTGCACGTGGTGGCCGAAGGCGTGGAATCCGAGGCGCAGCGCGACATCCTCGTGGCCCTGGGCTGCGACGAGCTGCAGGGCTACCTCTTCGCCAAGCCCATGTCGGCCACGGCGCTGGCGCTGTGGGCCAGCGGCGACGGGCCCTCGGAGGCATCGGCCTTCAGGCCCTCGCTGTTCGATCCCACGGCGCCGTCGAATCTGGAATGAAGGGCCGAGCCCCTGGCCGGCGCCGTGCACCCCGTCCCGAATTTGAAGGATGCCTCGGCCTGATGCTCAAGATTCACACCTTCTGGGGTGCAGATGCAGACTGACGCGCCGAGCTGACGATGAGATGATCGCCCCATGGCCGCTGGAGAATGGTCCTCTCTGTTGTGGCTGATGGCCGCCGTCGTGGCGCTGCTGTCGTCGCATCTGTTCGTGGCCTGGATTCGCCGTTCGCAGGGGTACCTGCGCTCGCGTGACGTCGCCGGGCCGGCGCTGTTGTCGGCCACTTCACTGGCCGTCGGGCTGTCGTCGGCCATGGTGCTGGCGCTCGGTGCCGAGCCCCTGGCCTTTCCGCTGGGCTATCGGTGGCCGGCGCTGCCGGTGCTGCTGTTCGGCGCGCTGCTGGGCTGCCTGCCGGCCGCCTGGTGGCTGACGCGCCGCCAGAACCTGCTGGCGCTGATCGGCGCGGGGCTCCTGATCAGCGTGGCCTCACTGGCGGTGCAGACGGGCTGGATCCTCGCCGCCGGCTTCCGGCCTGGGCCGCGCTGGAACATGCCGCTGGTCAGTGGCGCCGCCATCGTGGCTGTCGTCGGCTACACGGCGTCGATGTGGCTGGCGTATTCCGACCGCAGCAGCCACGGCGCGCGCCGCACGCTGTGGCGGCTGGGGGCGTCGACGCTGATGGTGCTCACGATGGTGGCCTCGCAGGAGGTGCTCATCACCGCGGCCGGCCTGGGCGCGCAGGTCGGCTCGATCTACCAGCGCGAGATGTCGTCCACCTGGCTGGCGCTGGGCGCCGGCGCGGTGGTGTCGACGCTGATGTCGTTGCTGGTGCTGGACGTGGTGCTGCGCAACCACGGTGATCGGCGCAAGTCGCGCCACAGCCCCACGGGCGTGGAGCTCGACCTGCCCAAACGCCGCAAGCGGCGGCGCCGCTACCGCACGCTGTAGGCCTGTAGGCCTGTCGGCTGACGGCTAGAGCTGCTCCCAGGGCAGGCCGTCGTGGCGCCAGCCGTTGAGGCGGCCGCGCTGGAAGTGCTCGTCGAGTTCGCCCTCGAAGCCGTGCAGCACGTTCACCACCTCCGAGAAGCCCGCCGCCTCGAGCGCCTCGCCGGCTTCGATGGTGCGCTTGCCCGAGCGGCACAGCAGCACCACGGGCCGGTCTTCGCGTCCGCCTTCGCGCCGCACCTGGCGCACGAAACCCTCGGCGTCGGCGCGCATCTCGGGGTATTCGTACCAGGCGATGTGCACCACGCCGGGCGGATGGCCGACGTAGAGGTATTCGATCTCCATGCGCACGTCGACGAACAGCGCGTCGGGGTGTGCTTGCAGGAACGACCAGGTTTCGAGGGGAGTGAGATGCTTCATGCGCGCGGCCCGCGTTCCGAGGTGGCCGGTCTTGACGGGCTTCCTACAATCAGCAGATGAACGCGCCCACGTCCTCCACCCCGACGAACCCGTCCGCCCGCTACACCCGCGGCGGCGCCCTGCCTGCCATTCTGCAGCAGCGCATCGCCATCATCGACGGCGCCATGGGCACGATGATCCAGCGCCACAAGCTCGGCGAGGCGGATTTCCGCAACGAGCAGCTGGCCGCGCACCCAAAAGACCTGAAGGGCAACAACGACCTGCTGGTGCTGACGCGACCCGATGTCATCCAGGGCATCCACGAGCAATACCTGGCGGCCGGCGCCGACCTGATCGAGACCAACACCTTCGGCGCGACGAGCATTGCGCAAGAGGACTACGGCCTGGCCCACCTGGCACGCGAGATGAACGTGGCCGCCGCGCGCCTGGCCCGCGTGGCCTGCGACCGCCACAGCACGCCCGACAAGCCGCGCTTCGTGGCCGGCGCCCTGGGCCCCACGCCCAAGACGGCCAGCATCAGCCCCGACGTCAACGACCCCGGCGCGCGCAACGTCAGCTTCGACGAGCTGCGCGCCGCCTACCGCGAGCAGGCCGAAGGGCTGCTCGAAGGCGGCTGCGACCTGTTCCTCGTCGAGACCGTGTTCGACACGCTCAACGCCAAGGCCGCCATCTTCGCGCTCGACGAGCTGATGGAAGACACCGGCCAACGCCTGCCCGTCATCGTGAGCGGCACCGTCACCGACGCCTCCGGCCGCATCCTCAGCGGCCAGACCGTGGCCGCCTTCTGGCACAGCGTGCGCCATGCGCGCCCGCTGGCCGTGGGTCTGAACTGCGCCTTGGGCGCGGCGCTGATGCGGCCCTACATCGAAGAGCTGTCGAAAGTGGCCTTCGACACCTGGATCAGCTGCTACCCGAACGCCGGTCTGCCCAACCCGATGAGCGACACCGGCTTCGACGAGACGCCCGAGGTCACGGCCGCGCTGATGGAGGAGTTCGCGAAGAGCGGCTTCCTCAACATCGCCGGCGGCTGCTGCGGCACGACGCCGGAGCACATTGCCGAGATCGCCAAGCGCGTGAGCCCCTACCGGCCGCGTCCGACCAAGCTGTTCACGCAGCTGCTCGCCGCGGCCTGATCAGATCTCTACTTTCGTGCCGAGTTCGACGATGCGGTTCGTCGGCAGGTGCAGGAAATCGGCAGCACCCGCGGCGTTGCGGTGCATGCTGGCGAAGAGCTTTTCCCGCCACAGCGCCATCGCCCGGGCACCCGCACCACTGTGCGTGGGGATCACGGTGTCGCGGCTGAGGAAGTAGCTCGTCTCCATGTCGTCGAGCACGATGCCGCGGCCGGCGAGCAGCTTCAGCGCCTCGGGCACGTCGGGCTCGTTCTTGAAGCCGAAGTGCAGCGTCACCTGCCAGCAGTCGTGGCCCAGCGGCTCTACCTCGACGCGCTTGCCGAAGCCAATCCAGGGCACCTCGTGGTGCTCGACGGTGACGAACAGGTTCTGCTCGTGCAGCACCTTGTTGTGCTTGAGGTTGTGCAGCAGCGCAAAGGGCGTACTGCCTTTCTCGGCGCTGAGGAACACCGCGGTGCCGGGCACGCGGATCGGGGGCGCGATGAACAGGCTCTCGATGAAGGGCACGAGCTGCAGCGCCTCGTCGCGCAGCCGCTCGGCCATCAGGCGCCGGCCGGCCTTCCAGGTGGTCATCAGCACGAACATCACGCCGCCGATGGCCAGCGGGAACCAACCGCCTTCGAACACCTTCACGATGTTGGCCGCGAGGAACACGATGTCGACGACAAAGAAGCAGCCCGTGGCGGCCACGCACAGCGCCAGCGGCAGCTTCCAGGCGTAGCGGATGACGAAGAAGGTCATCACCGTGGTGATGGTCATGTCGATCGTCACCGCAATGCCGTAGGCCGAGGCCAGCGCGCTGCTGCTGCCGAACACCACCACGGCGAACACGACGCAGGCGTAGAGGCTCCAGTTGACGAACGGGATGTAGATCTGCCCGCTGGCGCGCACACTGGTGTGCAGCAGCCGCAGCCGCGGGATGTAGCCCAGCTGCACCGCCTGTTTGGTGACCGAAAACGCCGCCGTGATGAGCGCCTGCGAGGCGATGACGGTGGCCGCCGTGGCCAGCCCGATGAGCGGGAACAGCGCCCACTGCGGCGCCATCTCGTAGAACGGGTTGGCCACGTTTTCGGGATGCTGCAGCAGCATCGCACCCTGGCCGAAGTAGTTGAGCAGCAGCGCCGGCATGACGACGAAGAACCAGGCCAGGCGGATCGGCTTCTTGCCGAAGTGGCCGAGGTCGGCGTACAGCGCCTCGGCCCCGGTGACGCACAGCACGATCGCACCCAGGGCGACAAAGGCCACGCCGGGCTCGGCCACGATGAAGCCCAGGGCGTGGTGCGGCGACAGCGCCACCAGCACACCCGGGTTGCGCAGGATGTGCACCACGCCCAGCAGCGCCAGCACGCCGAACCAGACCAGCGTGATGGGCCCGAACCAGCGCCCCACCACCGCGGTGCCGAAGCGCTGCGCCGCGAACAGCAGCGTCAGCACCAGCAGCGTCACCGGCACCACGTAGCGGTGCAGGCCGGGTGCGGCCACCTCCAGGCCCTCGACCGCCGACAGCACGCTGATCGCGGGCGTGATGACGCCGTCGCCGAAGAAGATGGCCGTGCCGAAGATGCCCAGCAGCAGCAGGCGCGAGCGCAGCACGGGGCGGTCTTTCACGGCCTGCGAGGCCAGCGCCAGCATGGCGATGAGGCCGCCTTCGCCGTGGTTGTCGGCGCGCAGGATCAGCGTCACGTACTTGAGCGTGACGACGACCGTGATCGTCCAGAACACCAGCGACAGGATGCCCAGCACGTGATCGGGCGTCATCTCGACGCGGCCGTGCGCGAACACCTCCTTCAGCGCGTACAGCGGGCTGGTGCCGATGTCGCCGTAGACGACGCCGATCGCGGCCAGCGTCAGCGCCGGCAGCGCGGCGCGCCCGCCAGGCGCGGCTTCGCTCATTCGAAGTTCTCGGCCTCGGGGTCGGTGGCTTCCAGTTCGTAGGCCGCGGCCAGCATCGCCAGCCGACCCATCACGCCGTACATGTAGAAGCGGTTCGGCGCGCTGGCCCCGGGCTTGGCGCCCGGTTTGGGCAGCGTGCTGCTTTCGGCAAAGGCCAGCGGCACGTAGCTCGAGCCCGGGCCGCCGAGGTTTTCGTCGGCGCCCCGCTCGGCGTGCACGCGGTAGAAGCCGCCGACGACATAACGGTCCATCGTCATGACCACCGGCTCGGCCACCGCGCCGTGCACGCGTTCGTAGCTCGGCACGCCCTCTTGAATGAGCACCTCGGTGATGGCCTGCCCGTCCTTGGCCAGGCCCATGCGGCCGCGCAGCGCCACGGCGTCGGCCAGATCGCGCACGTCGCGCACGGTCACGACACCACGGCCGAGGTTGCCGTGGTCGGCCTTGATGACGACGAACGGCCGCTCGTTGATGCCGTATTCCTTGAACTTGCGCCGCACCTTGCCCAGCACCGCCTCGACATTGGCGCGCACGCAGTCCAGGCCCGCGGCGTCGTCGAAATCCACCTCGCCGCAGCGGCTGTGCATCGGCGTGATGAGCCAGGGGTCCATGCCCAGCAGCTTGGCGAACTTCTTCGCCACCTCTTCATAACTCTCGAAGTGGCGGCTCTTGCGGCGCACGGTCCAGCCGGCGTGCAGCGGCGGCAAGAGGTACTGCTCGTGCAGGTTGTGGAACTCGCGCGGGATGCCGTGCGCGAGATCGTTGTTCAGCAGGATGGTGCAGGGGTCGAAGTCCTTCAGCCCGAGGCGCGTCTTGCTGCGCAGCAGCGGCTCCAGCGTGAGCTCGCCGCCTTCGGGCACGGCCAGCGTCACCGGCTTGGTGACGGCCGGATCGGCCGAGCCCAGGCGCACGTTCAGCCCGGCCTGCGTGAAGATCTGCATCAGCCGCTGCACGCTGGCCAGGTAGAACGGGTCGTCGGTGGCGTCGTCGGGCACGACGAGCAGGTTGCGCGCCTCGGGGCAGATCTTCTCGATGGCCGCCATCGCTGCCTGCACCGCCAGCGGCAGCATCTCGGGCGTGAGGTGGTTGAAGCTGCCCGGGAACAGGTCGGTCGACACCGGCGCCAGCTTGAAGCTGGCATTGCGCAGGTCGACCGCGGCGTAGAAGGCCGGGGTGTGCTCCATCCACTCGAGCCGGAACCAGCGCTCGACGGCGGGCATGGACTCGAGGATGCGCTGCTCGAGTTCGTTGATGGGGCCCGTCAGGGCAGTCGTCAGATGCGGAACCATGATCACCTCGTCAGACGGGCCATTCTCCGCCCAAATCACCGCCGTCCAGAGGGCCGCCCAGATGGAGGAACGGGGCCTCGTGCGCAGCACGGGCCCCGTCGGTTGACGCCGGCGCGCTCAGCGCGCCGGATGTCCGTTCATCACTTGTTGTAGGCCGTCTCGCCGTGGCTGGCGATGTCCAGGCCTTCGCGCTCTTCGTCTTCGGCCACACGCAGGCCGATGGTCAGGTCGACGATCTTGAAGGCGATGAAGGCCACCACGCCGGAGATGATGATCGTGTAGATCACGCCCTGCAGCTGGATCCAGACCTGCGACCCGATGCCACCGAAGCTGCCGCAGGTGTTGGCCACGTAGTCGCAGATGCCGGTGCCACCGAGGCTGGGGCTGGCGAACACGCCAGTCAGCAACGCACCCAGGATGCCGCCGACGCCGTGCACGCCGAAGACGTCGAGCGAGTCGTCAGCGCCCAGCATCTTCTTCAGGCCGTTCACGCCCCACAGGCACACCACACCGGCGATCAGGCCGATGACCAGCGCGCCACCGACACCCACGAAGCCGCAAGCCGGCGTGATGGCCACCAGGCCCGCCACCGCACCCGAGGCCGCACCCAGCATCGAGGCCTTGCCGCGCATCAGCGCTTCGGCCGCGATCCAGGACAGCGTCGCCGCAGCCGTGGCAACCACGGTGTTGATGAAGGCCAGCGCCGAGATGCCGTTGGCTTCGAGGTTGGAGCCGGCGTTGAAGCCGAACCAGCCCACCCACAGCATCGACGCGCCGATCATTGTCAGCGGCAGGCTGTGCGGCGCCATGGCTTCCTTGCCGTAGCCGATGCGCTTGCCCACCACATAGGCACCCACCAGGCCGGCGATGGCGGCGTTGATGTGCACCACGGTGCCACCGGCGAAGTCGAGCGCGCCCTTGGCCCACAGCGCGCCGGCATTGGCCGTCACGGTGGCCAGGCTGGCGGCGTCGGTGATGGCGTCCGGGCCGTCCCAGTACCAGACCATGTGCGCGATCGGCAGGTAGGCGAAGGTGAACCAGATCACCGAGAACAGCAGCACCGCCGAGAACTTCATGCGCTCGGCGAAGGCACCGACGATCAGCGCCGTGGTGATGGCCGCGAAGGTGCCCTGGAAGGCCACGAAGGTGAGTTCGGGGATGTAGACGCCCTTGCTGAACGTGGCGGCGATGGACTCGGGCGTCACGCCGCCCAGGAACATCTTGCTCAGGCCGCCGATGTACGGGTTGCTGGCAGTGAAGGCCAGCGAGTAGCCGTACACGACCCACAGCACCGAGATCAGGCAGAAGACGCAGAACACCTGCATCAGCACCGACAGGATGTTCTTGCTGCGCACCAGGCCGCCGTAGAACAGCGCCAGGCCGGGGATCGTCATCATGATGACCAGCGCCGTGGCGATGGTCATGAATGCCGTGTCGCCCTTGTTGGGCACCGGCGTGGCGGCGGCGGCCGGAGCTGCTGCAGCCGGCGCCGACGCGGCTTCGGCCGGCGCAGCGACCACGGCAGCCGATGCTGCCGCGGCCGGCGCGGATGCGGCCTGCGCAAATGCCGTGCCGCTGAGCAGCAGGCTGGCAAAGGCCAGCAGCACGCCGGCCAGGAAGGTGGTGAGAAGTTTCTTCATGAGGTCTTCTTTCGGGGGACTCAGCTCGCGAGCCAGGGCAGCGGCGCGCATCAGAGGGCTTCCTTGCCGGTTTCACCGGTGCGGATGCGGACCACCTGCTCCAGCGAGGTGACGAAGATCTTCCCGTCGCCGATCTTGCCGGTGCGGGCCGAGCTCTCGATGGCTTCGATGACGCGCTCGACGATGCTCTCGTCGACGGCGGCTTCGATCTTCACCTTGGGCAGGAAGTCGACCACGTACTCGGCACCGCGGTACAGCTCCGTGTGGCCTTTCTGTCGGCCGAAGCCCTTGACTTCGGTCACCGTGATCCCCTGAACGCCAATGCCGCTCAGGGCTTCACGCACTTCGTCAAGCTTGAAGGGCTTGACGATGGCAGTCACCATCTTCATTGCGCGGACTCCTCAAAGTCGCAAACCAGACAAAAGATCCCATCGTGTGGGCACAGACCCACGGCGCGGCGGACGACGAACCGTCCCGCCCTCCAACCACCGTTGCGGGGCTGGTTTGCAAGGCCTGTGCCACGCCGGGCCAAAGCCGAACCCGGGCCTGTTTCCCCGCCTAGGGCACGGCGGCTCCCCCGAACGAGGGCACCCGGCTCGCTCGCCCCTCAGTGTGCACACATTTGGTGCGATGCACGTTCGCGGTGCGCAATCGACCATCGGCTCCTGCATGAACAGGAGGGAAGACGATGTCGCTGGCCGTGGTTCGGAGCCGGGCGCTGGACGGGCTGAACGCGCCGCCGGTGCAGGTGGAGGTGCAACTGGCCAACGGCCTGCCCAGCTTCACGCTGGTGGGCTTGGCCGACACCGAGGTGAAGGAGTCGCGCGAGCGGGTGCGCGCCGCGCTGCAGGCCAGTGGCTTCGAGTTCCCGCACAACAGGCGCATCACCGTCAACCTGGCGCCGGCCGATCTGCCCAAGGAGAGCGGCCGCTTCGACCTGCCGATCGCGCTGGGCATCCTGGCCGCAGCCGGGCAGCTGGACGTGGCGCGGCTGGATGCGGCCGAATGGGCCGGCGAGCTTTCGCTGGCCGGTGCCCTGCGCCCGGTGCGGGGCGCCCTGGCGCTGGCGCTGGCGCTGCGGGCCGATGCGCCCACGCACACGCTCGTGCTGCCGGATGTGAGCGCCCGCTCGGCTGCCAGAGTCTGGGATATCGACGTGCGCTCGGCCGCCACGCTGGCGCAGGTGGTGGCGTCCCTGGTGCCGGGCGAGGCGGCAATGCCGCTGCCGCGCGCCCAGCCACCGGCAGCCGCGGCAGCCCGCCTGTGGCCCGATCTGCGCGACGTGAAGGGCCAGGCCGCCGCCAAGCGAGCACTGGAGATCGCCGCCGCCGGCGGCCACAGCCTGCTGATGGTGGGGCCGCCGGGCAGCGGCAAGTCGATGCTCGCCGAGCGGCTGGCCGGGCTGCTGCCGCCGCTGGACGAGGCCGAGGCGCTGGCGGCGGCGGCCGTGGCCGGGTTGCGGTCGGGGGCCGACGACAGCACGGCCGACAGCGGCCAGCGGCCGGTGCGCGCGCCGCACCACACGGCCAGCGCGGCGGCGCTGGTGGGTGGCGGCTCGCCGCCGCGGCCGGGCGAGATCTCGCTGGCCCACGGCGGGGTGCTGTTCCTCGACGAGACGCCCGAGTTCCCGCGCGCTGCGCTCGAGGCGCTGCGCGAGCCGCTCGAAACCGGCTACGTGACCATCTCGCGCGCGGCGCGGCAGGCGCGGTTTCCGGCGCGCTTCCAGCTCGTCGCAGCGATGAACCCCTGCCCTTGTGGCTGGCTCGGCAGCGGCAGCCGCATCGGCCGCGCCTGCCGCTGCACGCCCGAGGCGGTGGCGCGCTACCAGGGCCGGCTGTCGGGGCCGTTGCTCGACCGCATCGACCTGCAGGTCGAGGTGCTGGCCGCCAGCCCCGAGGAGCTGCTGGCAGCGCCGGCCGGCGAGCCGTCGGCGGTGGTGGCGGCACGGGTGGCGGCCGCCTGGCAGCGGCAGCTCGATCGGCAGGGTGAGCCCAACGCGCGCCTGGCGGCCGGGCGCATCGACGGGCTGTGTGTGCTCGACGAGGCCGCCGAGCGCTTCGTGCGGCAAGCCGCCACGCGGCTGGGCTGGAGCGGCCGCCGGCTGCACCGCTGCCTGAAGGTGGCGCGCACGATCGCCGATCTGGCCGGCGCCGAACGCATCGGCCTCGTGCATGCGGCCGAAGCGCTGCAACTGCAGCGGGTGTTGCCAGGACACTGAGCCCAGCCACCGCCGCGGGACCGGCTACGCCGGACCGCTGGCGGGCGGCCCCCTCGGGGGGTAGCGAGCGTGAGCGAGCTTGGGGGCCTGTTCAGATCGCCACGGGGTCGACGTCGATGGCCCAGCGAAGCAGGCCCTTGTGCCGCGCCTTGAGCTCGTCGAGGCGCGGCAACCAGCCGGCCAGCAGCCGCTGCAGCGCCACGCGCGAGGCCGACTCCAGCAGCAGCTGCATGCGCTCGACATCGGCCACCTTGGCCACCGGCGGCGGCACCGGGCGGTACACGCGCACGGCGCCATCCAGGCCGAGCTCGCGTGCCAGGTCCTCCGCTTCCGCCGCGCCCTCGGCCAGGAAAGCCTGCGCCACAGCCGCCGTCTTGGCATCGGCGCGGATCAGCGCCAGCGCCGCAAACGGCGGCAGGCCGGCGGCCTCGCGCTCGGCCAGCTGCTGCGTGGCGAAGCGCTCGTAGTCGTGCGCCACCAGAGCGGCATACAGCGGGTGGCCCGGGTTCCAGGTCTGCACCCACATCTCGCTGGCCGCGGCCTGCGCGGCGTCGCGGCCGGCGCGGCCAGCGGCCTGCATCAGCAGCGCGAACAGTCGCTCGGGCGCGCGGAAGTCGCTGCTGAACAGGCCGCTGTCGGGGTTGACCGCGGCCACCAGCGTGACGCGGCGGAAGTCGTGGCCCTTGGCCACCATCTGCGTGCCCACCAGCACATCCACCTCGCCTGCGTGCATGGCGGCCAGCTGCTGCTCGAGCATGCCGGCGCCGCGCGTGGTGTCGGCGTCGATGCGTGCCACGCGCGCCGCAGGCAGCAGCGCGCCGATCTGCTCGGCCAGCTTCTCGGTGCCGCGGCCCACGGGCGCGATGTCGAGGTTGCCGCAGTCGGGGCAGGCGCGCGGCACGCGCTCGGTGTAGCCGCAGTGGTGGCAGCGCAGCGTGCGGTCGCCCTTGTGGAACACGCGCCAGGCGCTGCAGTGCGGGCAGCCGCTCTTCCAGCCGCAGGCGCCGCACTGCAGCACCGGCGCGTAGCCGCGGCGGTTGAGCAGCAACAGGCTCTGCTCGCCGCGCGCGATGCGCTGCTCGATGGCCAGCAGCAACTGCGGCGCCAGCACGCGTTCGCCACCGGGCGCCTTGGGCAGCCGGCCCATGTCGAGCAGCCGCACGCGTGGCATCGCACCGCCGCCGATGCGCTGCGCCAGCGGCACGCGCCGGTAGCGGCCCTGCTGCACGCGGTGCCAGGTCTCGAGCGAGGGCGTGGCCGAGCCCAGCAGCACCGGCACGCCACGCTGGTGGGCGCGCCAGACGGCGAGGTCGCGCGCCGAGTAGCGCGCGCCCTCCTGCTGCTTGAACGAGGGGTCGTGTTCCTCGTCGACGACGATCAGGCCCAGCCGCGGCAGCGGCGCAAAGATGGCCAGCCGCGTGCCCAGCACCAGATCGGCCAGGCCCAGGTGCGCCAGCAGCCAATGGCGCAAGCGCTGCGCCGGCGTGAGGCCGCTGTGCAGGCTGACCAGCACGCGGCCCGGAAACCGCGCCGCGAAACGCGCCTCGAGCTGCGGCGTCAGGTTGATCTCGGGCACCAGCACCAGCGCCTGCTGCCCGCGCGCCAGCGCATCGGCGGCGGCGTGCAGGTACACCTCGGTCTTGCCGCTGCCGGTAACGCCGTGCAGCAGCAGCGGGCGGCTGTCGGCGCTGGCAACGCCCGCCGCGATGGCCTCGAGCGCGGCGAGCTGATCGGCCGCCAGCACCGGCGGTACGGCGCCGGCCGCCGTGCCCGCCTGAGCGTCGGCCACGGGCGCCGGGCGCTGCTTGAGCCGCGTGATGCGCCGCTCCAGCGCCGCGCTGTCCATCTTGCGCAACTCGGGCGGCAGCACCGCCATGGCGAGCTCACCGACGCCGCGCTGGTAGTACGCAGCGGCAAAATTCACCAACGCGCGCCAGTCGGCCGGCAGCGGGGGCAATGCGTCGAACACATCGGCCACCTCCCGCAGTTCGCTGCCCTCGGGCAGGGCAGGCGCGTCGGCGGGTTCGGCGTCCCAGACCAGGCCCGGCACCTCGCGGCGCCCCAGGGGCACCCGGAGCAGCGTTCCAGGCGCGAGCGGCTGCTCACTCCGGTAGCTGAGGCAGGCCCCGAGCGCGGCATGCCGGGGTGTCTCCAGGGCCACCGAGACCCGGTGCAGATCCGCTGTCATCATTCCGCCGCAATTTCAGAGATCACCCGAAGAAAGCGCTTCAAGTCCATGATTTGAAACCACTTTCCGGTTTGACCCCTGAAACTGTGGATAACTTTGTGTGCAACCTGCGCCCAGCGGCGCCAAGTGCTTGATTCTGCGAGGGCTCCCGCCCGTTGCCACATTTCGCGGCACCCGGCGTATGCCTTATGAATCAAGCACTTGGCGCGTAGATCGGTGACTTTCTGCGGCCGCCCCCGCTGGCGGATTTCACGCTGCGCCGCAGCACCGAAATTGGGGATAAGTCAAGCCCTGAGCGCTCACTCACGTCTTGGCTTATTCGCAACAACGGCCCTCGCCGGCTTGCCGCGGGGCGGCCGGCTCAGCCGCGCAGCGTGCGCGAATGGCGGTGCAACGCCTCCACCAGCGCCGTCACGTGTTCGGGCGGGGTGAACTGGCTGATGCCATGGCCGAGGTTGAAGATGTGGCCGTCCCAGCTGCCGTCGGCGCGTTGCGGGCGGCCGAAGCTGTCGAGCACGGCAATGCCTTCGCGGGCCACCGCTTCGGGCGGCGCGAACAGCACTGTCGGATCGAGGTTGCCCTGCAGCGCCACGCGGCTGCCGACACGGGCGCGCGCGGCACCGAGGTTCACCGTCCAGTCCAGGCCCACGACATCGGCACCGCAGGCCGCGATCTCGTCGAGCCAGAGCCCGCCGCCCTTGGTGAACACGATCACCGGGATGCGCTGGCCGTCTTTCTCGCGCTTCAGGCCGGCCACCACGCGCCGCGTGTAGTCGAGACTGAAGCGCTGGAAGGCGCCGTCGGCGAGCACACCGCCCCAGCTGTCGAACACCATCACGGCCTGCGCGCCGGCATCGATCTGGGTGTTCAGGTAGGCCGTCACCGCCTGCGCGTTCACATCCAGGATGCGGTGCATCAGGTCAGGCCGGCTGTAGAGCATGGTCTTGACGAGCCGGTAGTCGTCGCTGCCGCCGCCTTCGACCATGTAGCAGGCCAGCGTCCAGGGGCTGCCCGAAAAGCCGATCAGCGGCACGCGGCCTTTCAGCGCATGGCGGATGCTCGTGACGGCATCGAACACGTAGCGCAGCTTGTCCATGTCGGGCACGGCGAGCCCCGCCACGGCCGCCTCGTCGCGCACGGGGTGCGCGAACTTCGGGCCCTCGCCGGCGCCGAAGCTCAGGCCCAGGCCCATGGCGTCAGGGACGGTCAGGATGTCCGAGAACAGGATGGCCGCGTCGAGCGGATAGCGGTCCAGCGGCTGCAGCGTCACCTCGGTGGCGTAGGGCACGTTGGTCGCCAGGCCCATGAAGCTGTTGCCGGCCTTCACGCGCGTGGCCTTGTACTCGGGCAGGTAGCGGCCGGCCTGGCGCATCAGCCAGATCGGCGTGTGGGTGGTGCTCTGACGAAGGCAGGCGCGGAGGAAAGTGTCGTTTTGGAGGGTCGGCCACATGCGAGGGATTATGGCCAGCGCCCGGGGCTCGCTTCAGCGGGACTGTCCCTGTGCCGCCCCCTCCCCGGCCTCGAGCTCCTGCACCCATTGCCACAGCGTCTCGGGCGCGACCACGCGCGTGCCGGGCGGCGTGCGCGGCAGCGCCATCACCAGCTCGGCCACGCAACGCGCCAGGGCCGCCGGGCGCAGCGGCTGCTGGCGCGTGGGCACCATCCAGCGCAGCTGGTCCAGCCACAGCTGCGCCAGGCGCTGCAAGGCCTGCGTGGCCGGCGCGGTGCCGGCCGGGCGCGCGGCGCGCAGGATGACGAGGTGCTCGAAGCCCATCGCCACCAGCGCCGCCTCGTCCAGCGAGGCCAGGCCCTGGGCCAGCGCCTGCGGCAGCTGCGCCGGGGCATGCGGCATCAGCAGCACCAGGCGCTGCGTGCCCTGCGCCTGCAGCAGGCGGGCCAGCGGCAGCAGCTGCTCGGGGCCGGGCATCTCGAAGGCGTCGTCGCGGCCGTTGCTGCGGCGCTCGCGGTCGAACACGACGATGGCGGCATCGGCCGCCGGCGCCTGCCCGGCCTCGAGCGCGGCCCGCGTGACGGGCACCAGCCCGCGCAGCGTGCTCGTCAGCGGCGCCGCCACCAGCGCCGACACCTGCTGGAAGCGCCCCGCCACCAGCGCCTCGGCCAGCACGGCCGAGCCCAGCGCACCACCGGCGCCGATGACGACAACGCGCGTGCGCGGCGCCAGCGCGTCGGCGCGGGGCGGGTCCTGCTGCGCGCCGCGCAGCGCCTGTCGCAGCAAGTCGGTCATCTGGTTCCTCTTGAACGGCGATTCTGGGGCCCCATGTGCAGACCCGCAGGTAGCATCGAGCCGCCTGCCTGCCTGGAGACCTGCCGATGTCCACCCTCTCGATCCGCTCCCGCAGCCTGCGCCTGGCCGCTGCGCTGCTGCTGGCCACCGCGCTCACGGGGTGTGGCTACAACGACTTCCAGCGCCTGGACGAGCAGGTCAAGGCCGGCTGGAGCGAGGTGCTGAACCAGTACCAGCGCCGCGCCGACCTCATCCCCAACATCGTGGCCACCGTCAAGGGCGAGGCCAACTTCGAACAGGAGACGCTGACCAAGGTGGTCGAGGCGCGCGCCAAGGCCACGAGCATCCAGGTCACGCCCGAGACCATCAACAACCCCGAGGCGTTCCAGAAGTTCCAGGCGGCGCAGGGCGAACTGTCGGGCGCACTCAGCCGGCTGCTGGTGGTGAGCGAGAACTACCCCAACCTGAAGGCCAACCAGGGCTTCCAGGACCTGCGCGTGCAGCTCGAGGGCACGGAGAACCGCATCACCGTGGCGCGCAACCGCTACATCAAGACGGTGCAGGACTACAACACGCTGGCGCGCAGCTTCCCGAGCAACCTCACCGCGATGGTGTTCAGCTACGACGTGAAGCCCAACTTCACGGTGCAGAACGAGGCCGCGATCAGCGCACCGCCAGCGGTGAGCTTCGACAAGCCGGCGACGGCCCCGGCACCGGCCGCCTCGCGCTGAACAAGCGCCCGAACGGAACCCCGGCCCCGTGATGCGCCTGTGGCGCGCGCTGCTGCCTCTGCTGGCCCTGCTGGCGTGGGGAGTCGGCCTGCCGGCGCACGCGCAGGACGTGCAGGCCGTGCCGGCGCTCAGCGCCCGCGTCATCGACACCACCGGCACGCTGCCGGCCGCCGAGCGCGAGGCACTCGAGCAGCGCCTGGCGGCCTTCGAGGCCCAGGCCGGGCCGCAGATCGTGCTGCTGATGGTGGCCACGACGGCACCGGAAGACATCACGTCCTACGCCCAGCGCGTGGCCGACACCTGGAAGATCGGCCGCCGCGAGGTGGGCGACGGCGTGCTCGTGGTGGTGGCGCGCGACGACCGGCGCGTGCGCATCGAGGTGGCCAAGGCGCTGGAAGGCGCGATCCCTGATCTGGCGGCCCGGCAGATCATCGACCAGGCCATGCGCACGCCCTTCCGCGAG
Organism: Rubrivivax sp.; assembly: GCA_020248945.1. Lineage (GTDB taxonomy): Bacteria > Pseudomonadota > Gammaproteobacteria > Burkholderiales > Burkholderiaceae_C > Rubrivivax. The sequence continues at coordinate 4,289 of JADCGQ010000081.1, read as the reverse complement.
GGCCGTTATGGCGACGGCCTGATGGCCGCGGTCGAGCAGCTCGAGGCGCGCATCAAGGGCGAGAACCTGCCCGCGCCGGAGCAGGGCAGCCGTGGCGGCGACGGCAGCCCCGGCCTCGAAGAGCTGGCGGTGTTCTTCTTCGTCGGCGTGGCGGTGGCCGGCCAGGTGCTGACCGCCATCTTCGGCCGCAAGTTCGGCTCCATGCTCACCGCGGGCGCGGCGGGTGGCATCGGCTGGTGGATCACGAGCAGCCTGCTGATCGCTGGCGGCGCGGCCATCGGCGCGCTGGTGCTGGTGGGCATCCTGGGCGTGGGCTCGGTGGCGCGACGCATCGGCCGCGGCCGCAGCCTGCCGCACGTGGGCGGCTGGAACGGCGGCGGCTGGGGCGGTGGTGGCGGCGGCGGTTGGGGTGGCGGCGGCGGGGGCTTCTCGTCGGGCGGCGGCGGCGACTTCGGCGGCGGTGGCGCCTCGGGAGACTGGTGATGAACCGCTATCTGCAACGCCTCGTGCGCATCCTCAAGCACCGCTGGCTCGACGAAACCGATGCTGCGCGCGCGCTCGGCCCCGAGGCGCTGCTGCGGCTGGAGCAGCGCGTGGCCGCCAGCGAACGGCGCCACAGCGGCGAGATCCGCCTGTGCGTGGAGGCCGGGCTGCCGCTGTCCTACCTGTGGCGCCAGGCCACGCCGCGCCAGCGTGCCATCACGATGTTCGGCAAGCTGCGCGTCTGGGACACCGAGCACAACAACGGCGTGCTGATTTACCTGCTGCTGGCCGACCACGCCATCGAGATCGTCGCCGACCGCGGGCTCACACGCGCGGTGCCGCCCGAGACCTGGCCGCAACTCGTGGCCGGCATGCGCGACGCCTTCCGGGCGGGGCGTTTCGAAGAGGGCCTGGCGCAGGCGGTGGATGCGGTGGACGCGCTGCTCGGCGCGCACTTCCCGCTGGCCGAGGGGCAGCGCAACCCGAACGAGCTGCCCGACCGGGCGGATCTGCGCTAGAGCGGCTCGCCGTCGGCGCTGCGCCGCGCCACCGTGAGCTGGAAGCGGTTGCAGCCGTCGCGGCGCTCGTAGGCCATGCTGCTGGCGGTGTTGCGGATCATCAGCAGGCCCAGGCCACCGACCTGCGCGTCGTCGAGCGTCTCGGGCAGCAGCAGCGCGTCGGCGTCCATCGGGTCGAAGGCCTTGGCGTCGTCGACGATGAGCAGGCGCACCTCGAGCGGCTCGATCTGCAGGTCGAGCTCGACGATGTGCTCGTCGGCGTCGGTGACCTCGTAGCCGTAGCGCAGCGTGTTCGTCACCGCCTCTTCGATGATCAGCTCGACACCGGCAACCGTGTGCTCGTCGACGTGGTTGTTCTCGAGGAACTGGCGGGCCTGCAGGCGGGCGATCTCGAGGCCGCCGATGTCTGCCGTCATGGGAATCAGCAGCGAGGGCGGGGCGTCGGTCGTCATCGTTGCCTTCGTCGCGCAGTGCGTCAGCCGGCCAGGCGCGCGGTGGCCTGTTCCCGGTCGGGCAGCACCGGGATGATTTGATCCAGCGCCACCATCTGCAGCGTGCTTTGCACCTGCGCCTTGGCGCCGAACAGCACGAGCAGCCGGCCGCGCGCCTTCTGCGCCCGCGCCGTGGCGATGATCAGGCGCACGCCCATCGAGGCCAGAAAGCTCACGGCGCCCAGGTCGATGGCGGCATCACGGTCGGTGCCAAGCACGGCGTCCTTGAACTTCGCCTCGACCTGGTCCACGCCCACCGTGTCCAGCCGCCCCTGCAGCGCGACACAGAGTGCGCCGCCAGCGAGCTCCTCCACGGACATGTCCATCGGTGATCCTCGGGTGTTCTTGGTTCTGGGTGTTGGGGCGAACGGCGCGCGGTTCAGACGATCTGCGCCACCACCATTGAAAAATCATCGTCGAGCGGGCCCGGACGCGCAAGCCCCCTCACCATGCGATAGAGATGCTCGGCTTCGGTCGCCGCGCCGTGGATGGCCGGGTCGTGCGGCTGGCCCATCATCGGCAGGAAGTCGTCGATCTGCCAGGTGCGGCCGTCGCGCGTGACGATCTCGAACACGCCGTCGCTGAACAGGTACAGGCGGTCGCCGCGCAGCAGCTGCGCCCGCGAGGCCGTGAACGGCATGCCCGGCATGGCGCCGATGACGAGGTTGCGCGTCACCAGCGGCAGCAGCGCCGGCTGGCCCGGCCGCGACACGTAGGCCGGGTGCTGGCCGGCGGCGGCGAAGTCGATCACCAACGTGCGCAGGTCGAGCACGCCGTACCAGATGGTGAAGAACATGCCGCCGTGGCTGTCCATCGGGAACTGGTCGTTCAGCTTGGAAAGCACCTGCGAAGGATCGGCGAAATCCACGCCCACCAGGCTTTGCTGGCGCAGCGCGTTGAACACCGCCACGCCGTGCATGGCCGCGCCGACGCCGTGGCCCGACACGTCGGCCAGGTAGAGCACCAGGTGGTGCTCGTCGAGGTGGTGGTAGCCGAAGGCGTCGCCGCCCACGCGGGCTGAGGGCTGGTAGTGCCACTGCACCTGCACCGGGCCGCGCGTCAGCGGCTGCGGCAGCAGGCTCTGCACGTAGTGGCTGGCGCGCGCCAGGTCGCGGTCGAGCTCCTGGCTCTGCGCGAGCTCGTGCTCGTCGCGGAACTCGTGCTTGAGGATCTGCTTGCCCACCTGCAGCACGCCGCCGTGCGGCACCGGCACGTGGGCGTAGACGCGCTTGCCGTCGACGAAGGTGCCGTTGGTGCTGCCGCGGTCGCTGACCAGCAGCTCGTCGGCGCGCAGCATCAGCTCGCAGTGCAGGCCCGAGACTTCGCCGTCCTTGAACACCAGCTCGGCCGGCGCGCGGCGGCCGATGCGCACCGGCACGTCGGGCCGCAGCCGGTGGCGCTGCACGGCGCCGGTTTCATCGGTGTAGACGAGGTAGTGCACCCAGCCTTCGCGCGGCACCGCCACCGTGATGCGGCTGCGCGGCGCGCGGATCATCGTCCGCTCGCCGTCGTCCTCGGGCGGGCCGAAGCGGGTGGAATCGGGTTCGGGCGGGATCAAGGCGCGGGCGCTCCGGTGCTGACCAGGCATTCGGTGCTCGAGCCCGACCAGTCGGTCAGCGGCCCGGCGAGGTCGATGCCGCGACGCACGGCCGTCATCTCGGCGACGATGCTCATCGCGATCTCCGGCGGCGTCAGGCCCCCCAGGCGCAGGCCCACCGGCCCGCGCAGGCGCGCCACTTCGTCCTGGCTGACATCGAAGTCGAGCAGCCGCAGGCGCCGGCTGTCGTTGTTGCGCCGCGAGCCCAAGGCGCCCACGTAGAAGGCCGGCGTCTTGAGCGCCTCCATCAGCGCCAGGTCGTCGAGCTTGGGGTCGTGCGTGACGGCCACGACGGCGCTCATGGCGTCGAGGTTCATCGCGATGACGAGGTCGTCGGGCATCTGGCGCGACAGCGTCACGCCTTCCATCGCGGCCCAGCCCTCGTGGTACTCGTCGCGCGGGTCGCAGATGGTGACGCGGTAGTCGAGCATGACCGCCAGCGCCGCGAGGTAGCGGCTGAGCTGGCCGCCACCGATGACCAGCAGGCGCAGCCGCGGCCCGTGCACCGTCTGCAGCGTGGCGCCGTCGAACAGCACCTCGTCGCCCTCGGTGTTGGGCGCCAGCGTCACCAGGCCGGTGGCCAGCTCGAGCCGGCGCCGCACCACGCGGTGTTCTTCGATGGCCGCCAGCAGTTCGCGCAGCCGGCTGCCGGCGTTCAGCGGCTCCAGCACGATCTGCACCGAGCCGCCGCAGGGCAGGCCGAAGCGCTGCGCCTCTTCGGCGCTGGCGCCGTAGGTGGTGGCCTGCGGCAGGCGCAGCGCCAGTTCACCGCGCTTGACGCGGTCGATGAGGTCGTCTTCGATGCAGCCGCCCGACACGGAGCCGGCCACCTGGCCGTCGTCGCGGATGATCATCAGGCTGCCCGGCGGCCGCGGGCTCGAGCCCCAGGTGCGCACCACCGTGCCGAGCACGACGCGATGGCCCCGGTTCATCCAGTCCATCGCGGTGCGGACCACTTCCACGTCCATGCTGTTCATCGAGAACCCCGGCTCGGCGCGCAGCCCGCGCAGGCGGGCGAAGCCAGCAGGATGCCACAGCCCGGGGCTCCCGGCGGCCCGGAGTCTTGTCCAACGAGGTATGAGCCTGGAGCCAGGCGCGAGATTCCATTGAGGAGTGAGCCTGGCGAGGACCTGGGATTGGCGATCTGGGGGCTGGCTGGCAGCCCGGCGATGGAGCGGGTCGATCATCGAATCGATGGTG
>JADCGQ010000080.1 GCA_020248945.1 Rubrivivax sp. | reverse complement strand
GACAAAGCTCCTGGTTGGATGGTCGATGGATGCTGCTGACAGCAGCACTTGCATCCTTCTCCAACCCGAGCGCCAAGGAAACCTCCCGGCTACGCGCCTTGGGCTCCGCGGGCCACCTACCGCGCCAGCGGTTTAGTGCAATGGCCGACAGCGGACCCCGCTGACCTTGCTCTCGCACCATGGGGCTCCATCCGCACCCACAGGACCGGCTGCGCTCTGATGCCACTTCGTCGCGAGCGTGCCGGAGCGGCCTAGAAGCAAGCGACGCCCGAAGCCCGCAGCCGCGTCCCTTCGAAGCCGATCGCCGCCACACCCCGAACGCGCGTCATGCGGAGCGCTTCGCCGTCCAAGCTGGCCACGACGCCGGCCGCTGCAGCCTGCTCGCCCTCGTGCAGGCCATCGGCACGCGCCCGCCCGTCGAACACGTAGGCCGGCGCGGCTTGGCCACGCCGCTGCATCGTCACCGACACCTGCTGGTAGTGCTGCGCCACGTGTAACGCCACGTCCGCGCCGCACCACCAGCCGGCCAGGCGTGCCGGCACCACCCAGAGGTGCAGCGTGCTCTTCTTGTCGCGGCCGATGGGCTTGTCGGGCACGTCGAGCGTCAGGCTGCGGTCGGGCTGCCAGTCGCCGAGGTCCCGGTCGTGGCTGACGATGCGGGTGCCCGGCTTCAGCGCCAAAAGGCGCGGGCGCAGCTGCAGGTTCACCTGCGGCAAGAGGTACATCGTGATGACGCTGTACGGTGCCAGGTCGAGCGTGAACAGATCCTGCTCGCGGAAGTCGGCGCGATTGGCCACGCCGGCCGCGCGGGCGTTGGTGCGGCTCTTCGCCACCAACTCGGGCACGATCTCCACGCCCAGGCCGCGCGCGCCAAAGCGGCGGGCGGCGGTGATGACGATGCGGCCGTCGCCCGAGCCCAGGTCCACGAGCGTGTCGGCCGGGCCGACGCCGGCCAGCTGCAGCATGGCCAGCGTCACGGTGTCAGGCGTGGTGATGAAGGGCACTTCGTCCTGGGCCGGGGCGGCGCCGGCCATGGCGAGCAGCAGCAGGGAGAGGCCGCTGTGTCGGCGCCGGCGCTTCAACAGGCTCAGCGCGAACGGAGGGTGGGCTCGGGCCGGGCGGTTTGGCAGGCTCAGCGCGAACGGAGACGACGCGCTCAAGCGGTGGGCAGCCGGTGGCCCTTGAACAGCTCGCGCAGCTTGTTCTTCTGCATCTTGCCGGTGGCGCCCAGCGGAATGGCGTCGACGAAGACCACGTCGTCGGGGGTCCACCACTTGGCGATCTTGCCCTCGTAGAAGGCGATGAGTTCGTCGCGCGACACCTCGGCGCCCGGCTTCTTCATCACCACCAGCAGCGGCCGCTCGTCCCACTTCGGGTGCGGTGCGGCGATGCAGGCGGCCATCGCCACCGCCGGGTGGGCCATGGCGATGTTCTCGAGGTCGATCGAGCCGATCCACTCGCCGCCGCTCTTGATGACATCCTTGCTGCGGTCGGTGATGACCATGTAGCCCTCGGGTGTGACGCGGGCCACGTCGCCGGTGGGGAACCACTGGTGGCCAGCGGCATCGGTCACCTTCGGATCACCGCCTTCGTTCTTGAAGTAGGTGTCGATGATCCAGGGCCCGCGCACCAGCAGGTCGCCCGAGGCCACGCCGTCCCAGGGCAGCTCGGCGCCGTCTTCGCCGATGATCTTCATGTCGACGCCGTAGATGGCGCGACCCTGCGTGCTCATGATGGCGAGCTTGCCCTCGTCGTCGAGCTCGGCGTGTGCCGCCTTGAAGGCGGCCGCCGTGCCGATCGGGCTCATCTCCGTCATGCCCCAGGCGTGAATGACGTGCACGCCGTACGAATCGCGGAACTTGCGGATCATGGCCGGCGGGCAGGCCGAGCCGCCGATGGCGCTCTTGCGCATGGTGCTGAACTTCAGCCCGTTGGCCTCCACGTGCGCCAGCAGCCCCTGCCACACGGTGGGCACGCCGGCGCCGATGGTGACGCGCTCGCTCTCGAACAGCTCGTACAGGCTCTTGCCATCGAGGCCCGGGCCGGGCAGCACGAGCTTGGCGCCCGTCATCGGCGCCAGGTAGACGATGCCCCAGCTGTTGACGTGGAACATCGGCACCACCGGCAGGATGGCGTCGGCCGCGCCGCAGCCCAGGCAGTCGGGCAGCGCGGCGGCCATCGTGTGCAGCACCGTGCTTCGGTGGCTGTAGAGCACGCCCTTGGGGTTGCCCGTGGTGCCACTGGTGTAGCAAAGGCTGCTGGCGGTGTTCTCGTCGAACACCGGCCAGGTGTACTGGTCGCTGGCCGATTCGAGCAGCTCTTCAAAGCACAGCAGGTTAGGCACCTTCGCCGCCTGCTCGGCCGGCGGCATGTGCGCGCGGCTCGTCATCGCCACCCAGTGCTTCACCGTCTTCGTGCGGCCGGCCACGGCCTGGATCAGCGGCCAGAAGGTCATGTCGAAGAACATCACCTGGTCTTCGGCGTGGTCGGCGATGTAGACGATCTGGTCCGGGTGCAGCCGCGGGTTCACGGTGTGCAGCACGCGGCCCGAGCCGCTGACGCCGTAGTACAGCTCCATGTGGCGGTGCGTGTTCCAGGCCAGCGTGGCGGCGCACTCGCCGGGTTTCACGCCCAGGGTGTTCAATGCGTTGGCCACCCGGCGCGCACGCGCCGCCACCTCGCGGTAGGTGATGCGGTGGATGTCGCCTTCGACCCGGCGGGACACGACCAGCTGGTCGCCATGGTGGCGTTCGGCATGAACGAGAAGCGACGAGATCAGCAGCGGCAGCTGCATCATCTGACCGAGCATGGGTGTGACTCCTGGTTGCGGGCGGCCGGCGGCCAGAGCCCTGTTCGCATGGCCGGCATTCTCGGTCGCCCGTGCTGACACGCCGCGCTGCGGCAGTGCGTGTGTGGTTTGGGACTTTCCCTGAAGCCCTTACTGAACGCGCCTGCCGGGGCGGCCGCTGGCGCGGGCCCGCGGCCGCCTTCAGTGCGGCTCGCGCAGCGCCGCCGCCAGCTGCCGCTGCCGCGCCACGAGCGCCGGCAGCTCGGCGTGCGTGAGCTCGCCGCCGCGCACCCGCGTGTGGCCGGCCACCACGTTGAAGCCCACACGGGCCACCTGGCACAGCAGCAGCGCGGCCACCGGGTCGTCGGCGCCCGCCAGCGCCACGTCGGCCAGCGGCACGCCGATCACATCGGCCGCCATGCCGGGTGCCAGCGCGCCGATGTCGCTGCGCCCCAGCACGCGGGCGCCGCCGAGGGTGCCGATCTCCAGCATCTCGCGCGCGCTCATCGCATCGGCCCCGCGCGCGACGCGCTGCAGCAGCAGGCCCAGGCGCAACTCGGCCAGCAGGTGGCCGCTGTCGTTGCTGGCCGAGCCGTCCACCGCGATGGCCACCGGCACACCCGCGTCGCGCATCGCGCGGATGGGCGCGATGCCCGAGCCCAGCCGCATGTTCGAGCCCGGGCAGTGCGCCACGCCCGTGCCGGTGGCCGCGAAGCGGCGGATGCCGGCCTCGTCGAGCTTGACGCAGTGTGCGTGCCAGACGTCGGGGCCGAGCCAGCCCAGCTCGTCGGCGTACTCGGCCGGCGTGCAGTTGAACTTCTCGCGCGTGTAGGCGATGTCGCTGTCGTTTTCGGCCAGGTGGGTGTGCAGGTTCACGCCGTGGCGGCGCGCCAGCACCGCGGCCTCGCGCATGAGGCGCGGGCTCACGCTGAAGGGGCTGCAGGGCGCGACGACGATGCGGCGCATGGCAAAGGGCGCTGGGTCGTGGTGCTGCAGGATGAGGCGCTCGGTGTCGGCGAGGATGGCGTCCTCGTCTTCCACCACCTCATCCGGCGGCAGGCCCCCGGCGCTGGCGCCCACGCTCATGGCGCCGCGCGCGGCGTGGAAGCGGATGCCGATCTCCGACGCCGCCTCGAGCGTGTCGTCGAGCGTGCAGCCGTTGGGGAAGAGGTAGAGGTGGTCGCTGCTCGTGGTGCAGCCCGACAGCAGCAGCTCGGCCGCCGCGATCTGCGTGCTCACGCGCAGCATCTCGGGCGTCAGGCGCGCCCACACCGGGTACAGGCCCTGCAGCCAAGGAAACAGCGTCGCGTCCTGCACCGCGCCCAACGCGCGCGTGAGCGTCTGGTACATGTGGTGGTGCGTGTTCACCAGGCCGGGCAGCACGACGTGGTCGCGGGCGTCGATCACCTCGTCGGCCGTAGCCGGCAGGGTGTGGCTCGGGCCCACGGCCTCGATCACGCCGCCGCGGGCGAACACGGCGCCGTCGGCGATCTCGCGCCGCTCGGCGTCCATCGTCACCAGCCGTTCGGCGTGGTGGATCAGCAGGGTCTTGCTGCCGGGCATGGTGCTCAGGGATCAGGTCTCGGGCCGCGGCACGGGCGCGGGGGGCGGGTCGCTCCACAGCCGCCCGGCGGTGGCCCAGTCGCCGCGCTCGACGTCGGTGAAGATGATGTCCACCGAGTCGGGCGTGGCGCCGATGGTGCGCACGGCGGCTTCGGTGAGGGCTTGCGCGAAGGCGCGCTTCTGCTCGGCCGTGCGGCCGGCGAACATGGAAACCTGGATCAGCGGCATGCGGGTTCCTCCTGAGGTGCTGCGGGCTGCATCGAAGCCCCTTTCATGTTGACATGGAACAAGCCGGCACGCGGCTTGCAAAGTCCTTGCCTTCTGAGCCGACACTGATGACGCCCTACCGCCCGCACGACCCCTTCGACATCGACGCCGTCGCGTCGGCCCTGGCCGGCCTGGATGTGCGGCAAGACGCCGCTGAACTCGCCCGCGCCGGCAGCGACTACCACTGGTACAGCCCCGTGCTGGCCCAGGCGCTGCAGGGCCGGCAGCCGCACCTGGTGGTGCGGCCGCGCACCGAGGCCGAACTCGAGCGCGTGGCCGCGGCCTGCGTGCGCCACCGCGTGCCGCTCACGGTGCGCGGCGGCGGTACCGGCAACTATGGGCAGTGCGTGCCGCTGTACGGTGGCGTCTCGCTCGACATCACCGGGCTGGATGCCGTGATCGCCCTGCAGCCCGGCCGCGCGCGCGTGCAGGCCGGCATCCTGATCCACCGCCTCAACGAGGCGGCGGCCGCCACCGGCCAGCAACTGGCGATGTGGCCCAGCACCGAGCGCATCGCCACGCTGGGCGGCTTCATCGCCGGTGGCCACAGCGGCATCGGCAGCCTGCGCCACGGCATCCTGGCCGACGCGGGCAACGTCACACGGCTGGTGGTGCTCACCCTCGAAGACCCGCCGCGCCGCGTGGTGCTCGAGGGCGCCGACATCCAGCGCGCGCACCACGCCTACGGCAGCAACGGCATCCTGCTCGAGGTGGACGTGGCGCTGGTGCCGCGGGTCGAGTGGCAGCACACGATCGCACTCTTCCCGCGCTACGACACGCTGCTGCACTTCGGCCTGGCGGCCGGCGCGGCCAGCGTGCGCGGCGAGCTCGACCTGTTCCAGATGAGCGCCGTGGAGCGCCGCATCACGCCGTACTACGCGGGCCTGCGCGGCCGGCTGGAGGACGCGGACGCGATGTTCGCGCAGGTGCACCCGGCCTCGCTGGCGGGCTACACGGCGCTGGTGCAGACCCACGGCGGCCGCGTCGTCGTGGCCGGCACCGAGGCCGAACTGCTGGCGCAGGGGCTGCCCTCGTGCACCGAGTGTGCTTACAACCACACCACGCTGGAGGCGCTGAAGTCCGACCGCGGCGTGACCTACCTGCAGGTGGCCTACCCGGCGCCCTTCAGCCCCGAGCTCGTGGCCGCGCAGATGGCGCTTCGGCGACGAGGTGTTCATGCACCACGAGTTCAGCCGCGCCGGTGGCGAGCTGGTGGCCTTTGCGCTGCCGCTGGTGCAGTACTTCGACGAGCCGCAGCTGCGCGCACTCATTGCCAGCTTCGAGGCCGATGGCTGCGCCATCTACGATCCGCACACCTGGGTGCTGGAGGACGGTGGCATGAAGCAGGTCGACGAGGCCCAGTTGTCGTTCAAGCAGACCGCCGATCCGCTCGGCCTGATGAACCCCGGCAAGCTGCGCGCCTGGGACGAGCGCGTGCTGGGCATCCCGGGCGGGGGGCTGTAAGCGATGCGGCTGCTGGTTGTGTTCTGCCACCCCGACCCCGAGAGTTTTGGTGCGGCGATCTTCCGCACCGCCTGCGATGCGCTGCGCGCCGCCGGCCACGAGCTGCGCATCATCGACCTCTACGCCGAGGGCTTCGACCCGGTGTTCACGCGCGAGGAGCGGCGCACCTACCTCACCGACACGGCGCAGAACATCGCCGGGGTGGCCCACCACGTCGAGGCCTTGCAGTGGGCCGAGGGCTGGGTCGCCATCTATCCCACCTGGTTCTACGGCCTGCCGGCGATGCTGAAGGGCTGGCTCGACCGCGTCTGGCTGCCCGGCGTCACCTTCCAGGTGGCGACGGCGAAGAAGCGCACCATCCGTGGCGAGCTGCAGAACATCCGCCGCTTCGTCGGCATCACCACCTCGGGCTCGCCTTGGTGGTGGCTGCGCGTCATCGGCGACCCGGGCCGCAGCCTGCTGATGAAGGGGCTGCGCCCGCTGTACGCCCGCGGCTGCCGCATGAGCTGGCTGCAGCTGCACGACATGAACCACGCCACCGCGGCCGACCGCGAGGCTTTTCTGGCCAAGGTGGACCGCAGCTTGAGGTTGTTGACATGAAGGCCCTGACATGACCGACATCGCCAAACCCCTGGCCCGCTACAGCCCCTGGCGCCGCGCCGGCGACTGGCTGCTGCTCTCGGGCGTGATCGCCGTCGACCCCACGCGCCAGCTCATCGTGCGCGGCTTCGCCGACCTGCCGCCCGAGGCGCGCGCGGCGGCCGGCGAAACCGGCGAGTTCAGCGTCGATGCGCGCGACGGCGCCATCCTGGCGCAGAGCTGGTTCGTGCTCGACCGCATCCGCAGCACGCTCGAGGCCGCGGGGGGCCGCATGGACCAGGTCGTGCGCCTCGTGCAGTACTTCAAGGACCTGGACCACTTCCCGCGCTACGCCCGCATCCGCCACCAGTTCTTTCCGGGCGAGCCGCCGGCATCGACCGTGGTGCAGGTCAGTGGCATGCTGCCCACGCCCGACATCGTGGTGGAGGTCGAAGCCACCGCCTACGTGCCCCTCACTCCCAAGGCCTGACCCCATGCTGCACGGCTACTGCCCGCCCGAACGCTTCCTGCCCTACCTCACGTGGACGCAGATCGCCGCGCTGCCCGACCGCGCCCACACCGTGATCGTGCTGCCCGCCGGCAGCATCGAGCAGCACGGCCCGCACCTGCCCTGCGCCGTAGACAGCGTCATCGCGGCGGGCGTGGTGGGCCACGCGCTGGCGCGTCTGCCGGCCGAGGTGCTGGCCTACGCGCTGCCGCCCATCACCTTCGGCAAGAGCTGCGAGCACCTGCACTTCCCGGGCACCGTCACCATCGACGGCGCCACGCTGCAGAAGACGGTGGAGGACATCGGCGAGTCGGTCTACAGAATGGGATTCAGGCGCCTCTTGATCGTCAACGCCCACGGCGGCCAGCCCCAGGTAATGGAATTGGCGGCGCGCGAGCTGCGCCTGCGCCATGGCGACTTCATGGTGCTGCCGCACTTTGCCTGGCGCGTGCCGCACGTGGCGGGCAAGTACCTCTCCGAGCAGGAGCGGCGCCTGGCCATGCACGCCGGCCACGCCGAGACGGCGCTGATGATGGCGCTGGCGCCGCACACCGTGCACATGCAGCACGCGGTGGCCAACGTGCCGCCGGAGTTTCCGAGCAAGGTGCTCTCGCCCGACGGCCGCCCGGCCTGCGCCTGGACGGCACGCGACTTCGGCGAGAGCGGCGTCATCGGCGACCCGTTGCCCGCCACGCCCGGACAGGGCCAGGCCATCCTCGACTCACTGGCCGAGAGTTGGGCCCAGGGCATCACCGACCTGCACCAGATGCACTGGATCGAGCGCGATGCCCGCACCTGGGGCATGCTGCACCACGACGGCGACGTGCTGGGGGCGCGCACGGCCGGCTAGGCACCAAGGCAGCCCGCCGACGGTGGCACGTCGATTGCACTCGCTGCCGCGGTTGCCCCGTGCCCATCCACCAAGGAGTGATCCGATGACCCTGAACGCCCGCCGTCCCGCCCGCGCGCTTGCCGCCGCGGCTGCCCTGTTGGCTCTTGCCGCCCACGGCCCGGCAGCGCTGGCGCAGGAGAAGTTCACCTACACCACCAACTGGTACGCGCAGGCCGAACACGGCGGCTTCTACCAGGCGCTGGCCACGGGCCTGTACAAGCGCGAAGGCCTGGACGTCACCATCCGCATGGGCGGCCCGCAGGTCAACATCATGCAGCTCATGGCCGCCGGCCAGACCGACTGCGTGATGGGCTACGACGTGCAGACGTTCAAGAGCTGGGAGACCGGCATCAACGCCGTCACCGTGGCCGCGGCCTTCCAGAAAGACCCGCAGGTGCTGATCGGCCACCCCGGCGTGGTCAACAAGATGGAAGACCTGAAGGGCAAGACCATCCTCATCAGCAGCGCCGCCAACACCACCTACTGGCCCTGGCTGATGGCCACCTACAAGCTCGAGGCCAGCCAGGCGCGGCCCTACACCTTCAACATCCAGCCCTTCATCGCCGACAAGAACGTGGTGCAGCAGGGCTACCTGAGCAGCGAGCCGTACGCCATCGAGAAGGAAGCGAAGTTCAAGCCGAACGTCTTTCTGCTGAGCGACCACGGCTGGCCCCCGTACAGCACCACCATCGTGTGCCTGGAGAAGACGGTGCGCGAGAAGCCCAAGGCCGTGGCCGCCTTTGTGAAGGCCAGCATGGAAGGCTGGAAGAGCTACCTGAAGGGCGATCCGGCCCCGGCCAACGCGCTGATCAAGAAGGACAACCCGAACATGACCGACGACAAGATCGCCGTCGGCATCAAGCTGCTCAACGAGACCGGCATGGTGTTCGGCGGCGATGCGGCGAAGCTGGGCGTGGGCATCGTCACCGACGACCGCATGAAGAGGACCTTCGACATGATGGTGGCCATGAAGCTGATCGACCCCGCCAAGGTGGACGTGCGCAAGACCTACACGACGCAGTTCGTGAAGGACCTGAAGGTCATGCCCTGATGGGGGTGCCGGTCGTCGACCTCGCGGCGGGCCCCGCCGATGATCACGCCGCGAAGGCTGTGGCCATCGACGCGGCGCTGCGCGAGCACGGCTTCTTCGCCGTTCTCAACCACGGCGTCGACGCCGCGGTGGTGGCTGCGGCCTTCGATGCCGGCCGGCGCTTCTTTGCGCTGGCCGAGGCCGACAAGCGCCGCTGGCACATCGATGGCTGGCCGCTGAAACGCGGCTTCGATCCCGTCGGCTGGCAGGCCCTCGATCCGAGTCAGCCGCCCGACATCAAGGAGAGCTTCTACCTCGGTGTGGAGGCCATCGGCCCCAACCAGTGGCCCGACGAGGCCCTGGTGCCGGGCTTCCGCGCCGCGATGCAAGCCTACTCGGCGGCCTGCGACGCGCTGGCCCGCCGCTTGATGGCGCTGTACGAACGCGCGCTGGGCCTGCCCGCCGGCCACTTCGACGGCTTCATGCGCCACCCCACCTGCACGACGCGGCTGTTGCACTACCCGCCGCAGCCCGCGGTGGTGGCGCCGGGCCAGATTGGCTGCGGCGCGCACACCGACTGGGGCGCGCTCACGCTCTTGGCGCAAGACGACGCCGGCGGCCTGCAGGTGCAGGGCACCGACGGCACCTGGACCGACGTGACGCCGATCCCGGGCGCCTTCGTCGTGAACATCGGCGACCTGATGGCGCGCTGGACCCACGACCGCTGGCGCTCGACGATGCACCGCGTGGTCAACCGCGTGGCGGGCAGGGAGCGCTACAGCATCGCCTACTTCTTCGACCTCGATGCCGAGGCCGTCATCCTGCCGCTGCCCGGCTGCGTGCCGGCCGGCGAGACGCCGCGCTACGGCCCCATCACCGCGGGCGAGCACCTCGTCGAGATGTACCGCCGCACCACCGTCCAGCCTGGGGTCAAGCCCACCGTCGCTGCATGAATCAGATCCCTGCCGTCGAAGTGCTTTCGGCGGAGAAAACCTATCCCAACGGCACCCAGGCCTTGTTGCCCGTGGACCTGGCGGTGCCCGAGGGCGAGTTCGTCACGCTGCTCGGCCCCAGCGGCTGCGGCAAGAGCACGCTGCTCAAGATGGTGGCCGGCCTGCTGCAGGCCACCGACGGCCGGCTGCTGCTGTGGCGCAAGCCTGTGGAGCAGGTGGAAAGCACCGGCCACGCACTGAGCTTCGTGTTCCAGGAGGCCACGCTGATGCCATGGGCGCGTGTGATGGCCAATGTACGTCTGCCCCTTGATCTGGCCGGCGTGCCCAAGACCGAAAGCGAGCCGCGTGTGCGCGAGGTGCTGCGCCTGGTGGGCCTGGAGAAGTTCGAAGACGCCCTGCCGCGCGAATTGAGCGGCGGCATGCAGATGCGCGTGAGCATTGCGCGCGGCCTCGTCACGCGCCCGAACCTGCTGCTGATGGACGAGCCCTTCGGCGCGCTCGACGAGATCACCCGCAACCGGCTCGACAGCGACCTGCTGCAGTTGTGGGCGGCGCAGAAGCTCACGGTGATGTTCGTCACCCACAGCATCTACGAGGCGGTGTTCCTGTCGCAGCGCGTGGTGGTGATGGCGGCGCGGCCGGGCCGCGTGGTCGACGAGATCCTCATCGACGAGCCCTACCCGCGCAGCGCCGACTTCCGTGTCTCCACGCGCTTTGCCGCGCACGCCAAGCGGCTGCAGGACGCGCTGCTCAAGGCCAGCGGGGCCGATGCCGACGAGGCCCTGGCCTGACGTGATGAATTCTTCGGCTCACAAGATCGTCTGGCCCGCCCTCGTGGCGGTGGTGCTCATCGCCGCCTGGCAAGGCTTGGTCGTGGCCTACAAGCTGCCGCCCTTCCTGGTGCCCAGCCCCCTGAACGTGGCCGAGACGCTGGTCAAGGACGCCGGCCTGCTGTTCGGCGCCCTCTACACCACGCTGAAGATCACGCTGTTCGCCTTCCTCTGCGCCACGGTGCTGGGCGTGCTGATCGCCTTCACCTTCGTGCAGAGCCGTGTCATCGAGACGGCGCTGTTTCCCTACGCCGTGCTGCTGCAGGTGACGCCCATCGTGGCCATCGCGCCGCTGATCATCATCTGGGTCAAGGACCCGACCGCCAGCCTGGTGATCTGCGCCACGCTGGTGGCCCTGTTTCCCATCATCGCCAACACCACTTTAGGCCTGCGCAGCGTGAATCCGGGGCTGATGAGCTACTTCAAGCTCAACCGCGCCACGCGCATGCAGACGCTGCTGCGGCTGCGCATCCCCTCGGCGCTGCCCTACTTCTTTGGTGGCCTTCGCATCAGCTCGGGCCTGGCGCTGATCGGCGCCGTGGTGGCCGAGTTCGTGGCCGGCACCGGCGGCACCGGCACGGGGCTGGCGTACCAGATCCTGCAGGCCGGCTATCAACTCAACATCCCGCGCATGTTCGCGGCGCTGGTGCTCATCACCGTCACCGGCGTGCTGCTGTTCGCGCTGATGGCGGTGCTCAGCAAGTGGGCGCTGGGCTCGTGGCACGAAAGCGAACAGGCTCATGACTGACCACATCCTCATCCGCGGCGCCGAGGCGCTGCTCACTGGCCAGGCGGGCGCCGACGCGCGTGCGACCGGTGGCACCGACATCCGCATCAGGGCCGGTGTCATCACCGCCATCGGCACGCTCACCCCCGAACCCGGCGAGCGTGTGCTCGAGGCGCGCGGCTGCGTCGTCTACCCGGGCTGGGTGAACACCCACCACCACCTGTTCCAGAGCCTGCTCAAGGGCATCCCGGCGGGCATCAACCTGGCGCTGGTGCCCTGGCTGGCGGCGGTGCCGGTGGCCTACCGCCGCCACTTCGACCACGAGGCCGCGCTGCGCCTGGCCGCGCGCGTGGGCCTGGTGGAACTGGCGCTGTCGGGCTGCACCACGGTGTGCGATCACCAGTACCACTACTGGCCCGGCATGCCCTTCGATGCCAGCGAAGCCGTGTTCGACGAGGCCGCCAAGCTCGGCCTGCGTTTCGTGCTGGCGCGTGGGGGCCAGACGCAGGCGCGGCCGGGCGTGGACATGGACGCGCCACCGCAGGTGACGCCCGAAACGCTGGACGGCTTCCTGGCCAGCGTCGAGCGCGACGTGCACCGCTTCCACGACGCCGGCCCGATGGCGATGCGCCGCGTAGCCAGCGCCATCACCACGCCGAACTGGAGCTGCGCCGTCGAGCACCTCAAGCCGATGGCGCGCGAGGCGCGGCGCCTGGGCATCCGGCTGCACAGCCACCTGAGCGAAACCTACGACTACGTGCGCTGGGCGCGCGAGCAGCACGGCATGACGCCGATGCAGTTCGTGGCCGAGCACGAGTGGGTGGGCAGCGACGTCTGGTACGCGCACATGGTGCACCTGTCCGACGGCGACCTGCAGCTGTGCGCCGACACGCAGACCGGCATCGCGCACTGCCCGCAGAGCAACGGCCGGCTGGGCAGCGGCATCGCGCGCATTCCCGAGGCCTTGGCACTCGGTGTGCCGGTGGGCCTGGCGGTGGACGGTGCGGCCAGCAACGAGGCCGCCGACATGGCCAGCGAGGCGCACATGGCCTGGCTCGTGCACCGGGCCGACCCGCGCGCGGGCGAGCGCAACGACACGCGCAGCCACGGCCGCCCGATCCAGCCCGGGGGCCACGCCGCGGCGATGACGGTGGAAGACGTCGTCCACATCGGCACCGCCGGTGGCGCCCGCGTGCTGGGCCTGCCCGGCGTGGGCACGCTGCAGCCCGGCATGGCCGCCGACATCGCCGTGTACGACCTCGACCAGCCGCGCCACTTCGGCCTGCGCGACCCTGCCGTCGGCCCGGTGGCCAGCGGCGGCCGGCCGACGCTGAAGTGGCTGCTGTGTCACGGCCGCGTGGTCGTGGAGAACGACCGCATTCCCGGCCTCGACATGGCGCAGCTGCGCGCCGACGCCGAGGCCTTCGTCAGGACACTGCCTTGAACGCCCCGACCGCCCCCGAGTTCGACGCCACTGCCGTGGCCGCCGCCACCGCCGGCATCGTCGCGCGGCTGCCGGCGCTGGAGTGGATCACCGACAGCCGCGTCGAGCGCCTGAGCCAGGATTTCTACTGGTTCAGCCCCGTGCTCAAGCGCCAGCTCGAGCACCTGCGCGCGCACGCCGTGGTGCGGCCGAAGACCGAGGACGAGATCCGCGCCGTCGTGGCCGCCTGTGCCGCCGATCGCGTGCCGATCACGGTGCGCGGCAGCGGCACCGGCAACTACGGCCAGTGCATGCCGCTGCACGGCGGCGTGATCCTGGATCTCTCCGCCTACAACCGGCTGCTGTGGTGCGAGGGCGGCGTGGGCCGCGCGCAGGCCGGCATCCGCATGATGGAGATGGACAAGGCCACGCAACAAGCCAAGGATGGCCCCAGCGGGGGCCTGGGCTGGGAGCTGCGCTGCGTGCCCAGCACCTTCCGCAGCGCCACGCTGGGTGGTCTGTACGGCGGCGGCTTCGGCGGCGTCGGCAGCATCAACTTCGGCCCGTTGGCCAGCACCGGCAACGTGCTGGGCGTGCGTGCCATGAGCATCGAGCCCGAGCCGCGCACGGTGGAGCTGCGCGCACCCGAGGCGCTGCTGCTGCACCACGTGTACGGCACCAACGGCCTCGTGCTCGAGCTCGAGGTGGCGCTGGCCCCGGCGCATGCCTGGCTCGAGGCCATCGTGTGTTTCGAGACCTTCGATGCCGCCATCGAGTTCGGCGATGCGCTGGCCCATGCGCCGGGCGTCATCAAGAAGAGCGTCACGCTGCAGGCCGCGCCCATCCCCGACCTGCTGATGGCGGCCACACCGCTGCTCAAGGGCGCGATGGAGCCCGGCAGCCACGCCGTCTTCGCACTCGTGGCCGAGGCCAGCGAGCCGGCGCTCAAGCAGCTGGTGGCCGAGTTCGGCGGCCGCATCACCTACCGCAAGACCGCGGCCGAGGTGCGGAGCAGCAACCGCACGATCGTCGAGTACACCTGGAACCACACCACGCTGCACGCGATGAAGGTCGACAAGTCGCTCACCTACATCCAGAGCGGCTTCGCGGCCGGCCGCCATGTGGCGCAGGCGAAGACGCTGCGCGCGCACTTCGGCGACGAGGTGCACACGCACCTGGAGTTCATCCGCACCAAGGAAGGCGCGATGACGTGCTCGGGCCTGCAGCTCGTGCGCTACCGCAGCGACGAGCGGCTCGACGAGGTCATGCAGATCCACCGCGAGCACGGCGTCTACATCGCCAACCCGCACGTGTGGATGGTGGAAGACGGCAAGCAGGGCCAGGTCAACCCCGACGTCGTGGCCACCAAGATGCGCTTCGATCCGCTGGGCCTGCTCAACCCCGGAAAGCTGCGCGGCTGGGCCGAGCGCGAACGCGTGATGGCCGATGTGGCCGCCGGCCGCGTGAGCCTGTCGACGCTGCCGAGCTTCTAGCCGAACTCGTAGCCGCTGAAGTCCAGCGCCGCCAGCCGGCGCCGGAACTCCGGCGTGTAGCCGGGCCAGATGGCGACGTTGCGGCCGCTGGCGGCGCGGTACCAGCTTCGGCACTGCATCCACACCGAGTTCGCCAGGCGCGCCTGCAGCTCGGTGTTGAAGCTGTCTTGCACGCCAGGGCGCACGTCCAGCCAGGCCAGGCCGCGGCGCTCGAGTTCGGCCAGCGAGCGCAGCACGAAGTCGACCTGGGGCTCGATGAACAGCAGCGTGCTGGTGTGCCCGGTGGCGGTGTTCGGGCCAAGCATCAGGAACAGGTTCGGGAACCCCGCCACGCTGCTGCCGAAGTGGGCCTCGGGGCCGTCGCGCCAGGCCTGCTGCAGCGGCTGGCCGGCGCGGCCGACGATGGGCGTGGCCAGTGCGTGCTCGACGTCGAAGCCCGTGGCGCAGACCAGCACGTCCAGCGCATGGGTTCGGCCATCGGCCGTGGCCACGCCCTCGGGCGTGACGCGCTCGAGGGCCTCGCTGACCAGCGCCACCGCCGGTGACGCCAGCGTGCGCAGCCACTCGTTGGAGAAGATGATGCGCTTGCAGCCGATGGGATAGGGCGGGCGCAGCCGCTCGCGCAACGTGGCGTCGGCCACCTGCCGGCGCAGGTGCAGCGCGGCCAGCGCCAGCAGCCGGCGCTGTGCCCCCGAGCCGGGCTCGAAGCCGCGGCGGAACAGTTCCGAGCCCGCGGCCCAGGTCAGGCGCACGGCGCGGTTCCAGCCGGGCACGCGGTACAGCAGGCGGTCGATCGTGCCGTAGCGCCGGTCCAGCTTCGGCAGCACCCAGTTCGGCGTGCGCTGGAACACCGTCAGCTGCGCGCCTTGGCGCACCAGTTCGGGCACCAGCTGCGCCGCCGTCGAGCCGGTGCCGATGACGCCCACGCGGCGGCCGGCCAGGGGCAGGCGGGCGTCCCAGCGCGCCGTGTGCAGGCAAGGGCCGGCAAAGCTGTGCAGGCCTTCGATGGCGGGCCAGCGCGGCACCGACAGCGGCCCGGTGCTGCAGACAAAGGCGCGGGCATCGAAGCCGCTGCCGTCGTCGAGCACGATCTGCCAGCGGCCGCGGGCCTCGTCGAAGCGCGCCTCGACCACGCGCCGGCCCAGCTGCAGATGCGCCTGCAACCCGTGCTCACGGGCCAGCTGCTGCTGGTAGGCCAGGATCTCGGCCGCCGAGGCGAAGCGGCGCGACCAGCGCGGGTTGGGCGCAAAGCTGAAGCTGTACAGCGGCGCCGGCACGTCGACGGCGGCGCCCGGGTAGCGGTTGTCCCACCAGGTGCCGCCCAGCCCTGTGCTCTGCTCGACGACGACGAAATCGCGGCGGCCAGCGCGCAGCAGGCCGGTGGCCATCGCCAGGCCCGACATGCCGGCGCCCAGGATGAGCACATCGACGCGCGTGAGCGGGTTCATGCCGGCATTGTCGAGCCGGCACGCGTCCTGCTACGCTGGGTTCATGCTGGTCACCCAACAACCCGTTTTCCGCAAGTTCTGGCACCCGGTGATGCCGCTGTCGCAGCTGGCTGCCGGCACGCCGCAGCCCTTCACGCTGCTGGGCGAGGCCATCGTGCTGTGGCTCGGTGCCGACGGCGAACCCAGGGCGCTGAAGGACCGCTGCTGCCACCGCACGGCCAAGCTCAGCAAGGGGCGCTGCATCGATGGCGCCCTGCAATGCGGCTACCACGGCTGGACGTACGACGGCACCGGCCGCGTCATCCGCATCCCGCAGTACGACGAGGGCCGTGAAATCCCGGCTGGCTACTGCACGCCGGCCTACCGCTGCCAGGCCGCCTACGGCTACGCCTGGGTGGCGCTGGAGGAACCGCTCGCGCCGATCCCCGAGATGCCCGAGTTCGGCGCGCCGGGCTGGCGCACCATCTTCCAGTTCCACGAGGTCTGGGCCACGAGCCCGGTGCGGGCGCTGGAGAACAGCTTCGACAACAGCCACTTCAGCTTCGTGCACCGCGCCACCTTCGGCGTGGCGGCGCAGCCCAAGCCGAGCCGCTACGAACTCGTCGAGCAGGACGGCGGCTCGGGCGGGTTCTATGCCGAGACCGTGATCGCCGCCACCAACCCACCGGCCTTCCACCGCGTGAGCGGCAGCAGCGAGCCGATCACGCAGCGCCACATGCGCAACGCCTACTACCTGCCGTTTGCGCGCCGGCTCGACATCGAATACCCCAGCGGCGTGCGCCACGTCATCCTCAACGGCTTCACGCCCATCGACGACGGCCACATCCAGCTGTGCCAATGGCTGTTCCGCAACGACACCGAGGCCGACTGCCCGGCGCAGATGCTGATCGACTTCGACCACGTCATCACGCGCGAGGACAAGGACATCCTCGAGTCCACCGACCCCGACGCCGTGGTCGACCTGCGCCGCCGCGGCGTGGAGTTCAGCATGGACTCCGATCGGCCGGGCATCCTGATCCGCAAGCAGCTGATGGAGCTGCTGGCGGCGCACGGCGAGGCCGAGGTCCACCGTTGAATGGCGCGCGTCCAGCCGGTGAGGAGACAACTAGGCATCCAGGTGAGGGGTACATCTAGGGAAACCTAGCAGGCCGTTGAATTACCACCGATGAACGCGAGTTCCACCATCGCAACGTTGGTTTGGGAGTTCATACAGCCTGCGGCATTCGCCGCAACGGCGCCAAACAGCCCATTTCGCGTCCATTCGGGCGG
>JADCGQ010000008.1 GCA_020248945.1 Rubrivivax sp. | reverse complement strand
GGCCATGCTCGCCCCGTCGCCTGCACCCTGCGCAGCAATCGCCTCATTACTGCGCCCGTGGGCTCAAAAAGCCTGCAGATCGGCGTCGCAAACGCATCCAGTACAACGCTCATGAAATATCCGGGCTAGCCCAGCAACGCCAGCGCGAACTCGCGCGCGCTGAAGGTCTGCAGGTCCTCGAGCTTCTCGCCCACGCCGATGAAGACCACCGGCACCGGCCCGCCCGGCCGCGTGGCGCCCCAGCGCGCGATGGCCGCCAGCACGCCGCCCTTGGCCGTGCCGTCGAGCTTGGTGACGACCAGGCCCGTCAGGCCCAGCGCGGCGTCGAAGGCCTTCACCTGCGACAGCGCGTTCTGGCCAGTGTTGCCATCAACCACCAGCAGCACCTCGTGCGGCGCGCCGGCCTGCGCCTTGCCGATGGTGCGCTGGATCTTCTTCAGCTCCTCCATCAGGTGCAGCTGCGTCGGCAGCCGGCCGGCGGTGTCGGCGATGACGACATCGCAGCCGCGGGCGCGCCCGGCCTGCACGGCGTCGAAGCTGACGGCGGCGGGGTCGCCGCCTTCCTGGCTGACGATCTCGACGCGGTTGCGGTCGGCCCACACGCCGAGCTGCTCGCGGGCGGCGGCGCGGAAGGTATCCGCGGCGGCCAGCAGCACCTTGGCCTGCGCCTCGGCCAGGTGGCGCGTGAGCTTGCCGATGCTGGTGGTCTTGCCGGCGCCGTTGACGCCGACGACCATGATCACCGTGGGCTTGGACTCGCCGATGACCAGCTGCTTTTCCAGCGGCCGCAGCAGCTCGGCGATGGCCTCGGCGAGCAGGCCCTTCACGGCGGCAGGATCCGTGGCGCGGGCGTCCTTGACGCGGCGCTTCAGGTCGGTGAGCAGCGCCTCGGTGGCGGCCACGCCGGCATCGGCCATCAGCAGCGCCGACTCGAGCTCTTCGTAGAGCGCGTCGTCGATCTTCGTGCCAGTGAACACCTGCGCGAGGCTGGAGCCGGTCTTGCGCAGGCCCTGGGTCAGGCGGCCGAGCCAGCCACTGCGCTCGGGCGCCTGCGGGGGCGCAGAGGACTCTGGCGGCATGACAGACGGCGCGGACCCGGTCGGGGCCGGCAGCACCTCGGGGGCGGGGGCCGTCGGCGCAGGTGTTGGCGCCTTCTTGCGGAAGAAACTGAACATCGGGATCGGACCGTGCGCCGTGCAAGGCGCCCCTTCACATCCGCTCGGCAGAGCGGCTTATAATCATGGGCTCAGGCGCTTTAGCTCAGTTGGTTAGAGCGACGGAATCATAATCCGCAGGTCCGGGGTTCAAATCCCTGAAGCGCCACCAGATCCTTGCCAAGCCCCGCCGGCCA
Organism: Rubrivivax sp.; assembly: GCA_020248945.1. GTDB lineage: Bacteria > Pseudomonadota > Gammaproteobacteria > Burkholderiales > Burkholderiaceae_C > Rubrivivax. Next base: position 152,783 of record JADCGQ010000008.1, on the reverse strand, counting down.
CCGCTCGCGGGGCTTCTTGCTGGGACCGCCCGGCGTGCTGACAGCGCCGCCCGAGAGCGTGCGACACGCGCCGCACGCGGGGCTGGATTTCTGCAGCGACGGCTCGCCATCATCGTGTGCTTTCGATCGCGCAAGCGGTCTTTGGGCAGGCGCACGGGGCTCTGGCGCCCGTCCCTGGCAAGCCCGGCGGTAGCATCCGGCCAGCCCGCCAAGGACCGCCCATGCCTGCTTTGCCCGCCTTCCGTGTGCCCGTGCTGCCCTGGGTGGCGGCCGGCTTGATGCTGCTGGCCCTGCCGCTGCAGGCCCGCCCCTTCCCGCCCGAGGCGCTGCGGGGCGAACTCGTCGTCACGGCGCCGCCCGAGGTGCTGCTCAACCAGACACCGCAGCGGCTGGCGCCCGGCGCGCGCATCCGCGATGGCGCCAACCGGGTGGTGCTCAGCGGCAGCCTGGTGGGCCAGAAGCTGCTCGTGCACTACACGCGATTCCCCGATGGGCAACTGCGCGACGTCTGGCTGCTCACCGCCGCCGAAGCCGCGCGCCAGCCCTGGCCGCGCACGCCGGCCGAGGCCGCGGCCTGGCGCTTCGACCCGCCGTCGCAGTCCTGGACCAAGCCCTGACACCCGGCGCCCGGCCGGGCGCCCTCCGGTAGACTCGCGGCCCTTTCCACAGCCCCTGGATCCACACCATGAACTGCTGTGTCAACCGCGCCGCGGCCTGCGGCGCGCGGCTGCCATGAGCGCCGCTGACAGCAAGGCACCGAAGAAGGTCTACATCCGCACCTTCGGCTGCCAGATGAACGAGTACGACTCGGACAAGATGGCCGACGTGCTCGGCGCCGCTCAGGGCTACGAGAAGACCGACGACCCCGAGGCCGCCGATCTGATCCTCTTCAACACCTGCAGCGTGCGCGAGAAGGCGCAGGAGAAGGTGTTCTCCGACCTCGGCCGCGTCAAGCACCTGAAGAAGAAGGGTGTGCTCTTCGGCGTCGGCGGCTGCGTGGCCAGCCAGGAAGGCGCGGCCATCATCGAGCGCGCGCCCTACGTCGACCTGGTCTTCGGGCCGCAGACGCTGCACCGGCTGCCGCAGATGATCGAGGCGCGCGCCGCGCAGAGCCGGCCGCAGGTGGACATCTCCTTCCCCGAGATCGAGAAGTTCGACCACCTGCCGCCAGCGCGCGTGGAGGGCGCATCCGCCTTCGTGTCCATCATGGAAGGCTGCAGCAAGTACTGCAGCTACTGCGTCGTGCCCTACACGCGCGGCGAAGAAGTGCACCGTCCGCTCGACGACGTGCTGGTCGAGGTGGCCGGCCTGGCCGCGCAGGGCGTGAAGGAGGTGACGCTGCTGGGGCAGAACGTCAACGCCTACCGCGGCACGATCTCAGGCGCCGAGGCCGGCGCGGGCGACACCGCCGACATCGCCGACTTCGCCTTGCTCATCGAGCTGGTCGCCGAGATCCCCGGCATCGAGCGCATCCGCTACACCACGAGCCACCCGAACGAGTTCACGCAGCGCCTGGTGGACGTGTACGCCCGCGTGCCCAAGCTCGTGAGCCACCTGCACCTGCCGGTGCAGCACGGCGCCGACCGCATCCTGATGGCCATGAAGCGCGGCTACACGGCCATGGAATACAAGAGCACCATCCGCAAGCTGCGCGCGGTGCGGCCGGACATCAGCCTGTCGAGCGACTTCATCGTCGGCTTCCCCGGCGAAACCGAAGAAGACTTCGGCAAAATGATGAAGCTGATCGAGGACACCGGCTTCGACGCCAGCTTCAGCTTCGTCTTCAGCCCGCGCCCGGGCACGCCGGCCGCCGCGCTGGCCGACGAGACGCCGCAAGACGTCAAGCTCAAGCGCCTGCAGCACTTGCAGGCCACCATCGAGGCCAATGTGCGCCGCATCAGCGCCAGCCGCGTGGGCACGGTGCAGCGCATCCTGGTCGAAGGGCCGTCACGCCGGCCAGGCAAGGACGGCGCGCCTGAGCTGATGGGCCGCACCGAGTGCAACCGCATCGTCAACTTCGACGGCGGCCCGCAGTCGGCGCGGCTGGTGGGGCAGATGCTGGACGTGCGCATCACCGAGGCGCTGCCGCACTCGCTGCGCGGCACGCCGGTGCTGCACGACGCACCCGCGGTGGTGTAAGCCCGGGCCCGGCGGCCTCAGCGCCCCGGCCCGAAGCCCCGCCACCACAGCGCGCCGGCCGTGGCCAGCACCATGCCGGCGTAGGTGGCCATGCGGCCGTCGCGGCCGAACACCACCAGGCCCAGCAGCACAACGGCCGCGGCTGCCGCGGCGGCGGCCGTGGCCAGGCGGCGCCAGCGCACACCGGCGAGCTCGCGCCGCCACAGCAGCTTGGCCAGCGCGGCGGCCAGTGCGCCCAGCAGCAGCGCGGACAGGAACAGGTTGCTCAGGTGCCAGAGGGCGTCGATGGGTCCCATGGAGCGTCAATTCGAGTTGTCAGACAGCGTGTCAACCCGGGGGTAGTCGACCTGGGCCGCGGCTCCTACAATTGTGGGGTGAGCGTCATCGCCCTCGGGCTCAATCACACCACCGCCCCGCTCGATCTTCGCGGCCGGCTGGCCTTTGCGCCCGAGCAAACCGCCCCGGCGCTGCAGGCCTTGCGCCAGCGGCTGCAGCGCGCCGTGCCCGAGGCGGCATTGGTCTCCACCTGCAACCGCACCGAGCTGTACGTGGCCAGCGCCACCCCGGCCGGCGCGCAGGAGCTCGCGCGCCCGGCCGTGGAGTGGCTCGCCAGCCAGGGCGGCATCGCCCCGGCCCAGTTGCAGTCGCACAGCTACGTCATGGAAGACCGCGACGCCGCGCGCCATGCCTTCCGCGTGGCCAGCGGCCTGGACAGCATGGTGCTGGGCGAACCGCAGATCCTGGGCCAGATGAAGCAGGCCGTTCGCCTGGCCGACGAAGCCGGCACCCTGGGCACGACGCTGCACCAGCTGTTCCAGCGCAGCTTCTCGGTGGCCAAGGAAGTCCGCACCGCCACCGAGATCGGCGCCCACAGCGTCAGCATGGCCGCCGCGGCCGTGCGCCTGGCTTCGAAGCTGTTCGAGGACATCGGCCAGATCAAGGTGCTGTTCATCGGCGCTGGCGAAATGATCGAGCTGGTGGCCACGCACTTCGCGGCGCGCTCGCCGAAGGCCATGGCCGTGGCCAACCGCACGATGGAACGCGGCGAGAAGCTCGCGGCCCGCCTCGGCTGCGAGGCCCTGCGCCTGGCCGACATGCCCGACCGGCTGCACGAGTTCGACGCCGTCATCTCCTGCACCGCCAGCACGCTGCCGATCGTGGGCCTGGGTGCGGTGGAGCGGGCGCTGAAGGCGCGGCGCCGGCGGCCGATGTTCATGGTCGACCTGGCGGTGCCGCGCGACATCGAGCCCGAGGTCGCGCGCCTCTCGGACATCTACCTCTACACCGTCGACGACCTCTCCACTCTGGTGCAGACCGCTAGCGACAAGCGCCAGGCCGCCGTCCAGCAGGCCGAGACCATTGTCGATGCCGGCGTCGTGAGCTTCCAGCACTGGCTCGACCAGCGCGCCGCCGTGCCGCTGATCCAGGCGCTCAACCGCCAGGCCGACGACTGGGCGGCGCTGGAGATGCACCGCGCCAAGAAGCTGCTGGCCAAGGGTGAATCGGTGGAAAACGTGCTCGAGGCGCTGAGCCGCGGCCTCACGCACAAGATGCTGCACGGCACGATGGCCGAGCTGCATGCGGCCGAGGGCGAGGACCGCTCGCGCCTGGCCGACACGGTGTCGCGCCTGTTCCTGCGCTCCGGCCGCCAAGGCGGCGGCGACCACAACCCCCGTTAGCGCCCGCGTGGCAGCGGCCGGCATGCCTTGCGGCATGGCCGTGGCGCCGCCGTTGCCCGTGTGCCCTGCCCCGCCGCCCACCATGAACCCCACCCTTCGCGACCGCTTCGACCGCCTGACGCTGCGCCTGGCCGAGCTCGACGCCACGCTGTCCGACGGCCAGGTCACGGCCGATCTCAAGCGCTACCGCGCGCTGCTGCGCGAGCAAAGCGAGGTGCAAGGCATCGTCGAGCGCTGGCAGCGCTACCGCCAGCGCGAGGCCGACATCGCCGAGGCGCGCGCGATGCAAGCCGCCGACGACGCCGAGATGGCGGCCATGGCCGCCGATGAGATCGCGGCCGCCAGCGCCGAGATGCAGCGCCTCGAAGCCGAGTTGCAGGCCGCGCTGCTGCCGAAGGACCCCGACGACGAGCGCAACGCCTTCCTCGAGATCCGCGCCGGCACCGGCGGCGACGAGAGCGCGCTCTTCGCCGGCGACCTGGCCCGCATGTACCTGCGCTACTGCGAGCGCCAGCGCTGGCGCACCGAGGTCTTGTCGCAGAGCGACTCCGAGCTCGGCGGCTACAAGGAGATCGTCATCCGCGTTGAAGGCGATGCCGCCGATGGCGTCTACGGCCACCTGCGCTTCGAGAGCGGCGGCCACCGCGTGCAGCGCGTGCCGGCCACCGAAAGCCAGGGCCGCATCCACACCTCCGCCTGCACCGTGGCCGTGATGCCCGAGCCCGACGAGGCCGAGGAGATCACCCTCAACCCAGCCGAGCTGCGTATCGACACCTTCCGCGCCAGCGGCGCCGGCGGCCAGCACGTCAACAAGACCGACAGCGCCATCCGCATCACCCACCTGCCCACGGGTCTGGTGGCCGAGTGCCAGGACGACCGCAGCCAGCACCGCAACAAGGCCCGGGCGCTGGCCGTGCTGCAGGCGCGGCTGCGCGACAAGGAACAGGGCGAGCGCGCTGCCAAGGAGGCCGCCACGCGCAAGGGCCTCGTCGGCAGCGGCGACCGCAGCGACCGCATCCGCACCTACAACTTCCCGCAGGGTCGGCTCACCGACCACCGCATCAACCTCACGCTCTACAAGCTGCAGCAGGTGATGGACGGCGACCTCGGCGATGTCGTCGCGGCGCTGGTGGCCGCGCGGGCGGCCGAGCAGCTGGCCGAGCTCGAAACCGGTCGCTGAGCGCCCATGGCCCGCATCGACGAGCTGCTCGCCGAAGCCCGCGCGCTGGGCCTGGCGCGCTACGATGCGCAGGCGCTCGCCAGCCATGGGCTGCAACGGCCGCGGGCGTGGCTGCTGGCGCATGGCGACGAGGTGGTCGACCCCATCACGGCGCAGCAGCTGCGCGCGCTGTTCCAGCGCCGCGCCGACGGCGAGCCGGTGGCCTACCTCACCGGCTGGCGCGGCTTCCACGGGCTCGAGCTGCGCGTCACGCCGGCGGTGCTCGACCCGAGGCCCGACACCGAGACCCTGGTCGACTGGGCACTCGACATCCTGGCCGGCGAACTGGCGGCGCTCGCCGTGCCGCAGGTGGCCGACCTGGGCACCGGCAGCGGCGCCATCGCACTGGCCGTGGCCCACGGCTGCCCGCGCGCGGTGCTGCGCGCCGTCGATGCCAGCGCGGCGGCCCTGGCGGTGGCGCAGGACAACGGCCAGCGGCTCGGCCTGCCGGTGCAGTGGCTGCATGGCAGCTGGTGGCAGCCGCTCGGGCCGCCGCGGGTGCAGCTGGCGCTGTCGAACCCGCCCTACCTGGCCGCCACCGACCCGCACCTGCCGGCGCTGCGCCACGAGCCGCAGGCGGCGCTCGTGCCGACCAGCGGCGACGCGCTGGCCGACCTGCGTCTCATCGTGGCCGGTGCGCCCGCCTGCCTGGCCGCGGGCGGCTGGCTGCTGCTGGAACACGGCTTCGAGCAGGCGGACGCGGTGGCCGCGCTGCTGCGCGAGGCCGGCTTCGAGGCCGTCGCACATCGGCATGACCTCGCCGGACACCGGCGCTGCACCGGCGGCCGGCGGCCGGGCGGCTGAACGGCACCACCCAACCGCCCGCCCCGCGGGCTGCGTTGACATGCCGCCAGCAGTACGATGCCGGCCTCCTCAGCAGCCAAACGCCACACACAGCCATGAGCGACGTCCAGCAACGCATCGACGAGATGGTCAAGGGCCACAAGGTCATGCTCTTCATGAAGGGCACGGCCCAGTTCCCGCAATGCGGCTTCTCGGGCCGCGCGATCCAGCTGCTCAAGGCCGCTGGCGCCAGCGGCGTGAGCACCTTCAACGTGCTCGAAGACGAAGAAGTGCGCCACGGCATCAAGGAGTACGCCAACTGGCCGACGATTCCGCAGCTCTACGTGAACGGCGAGTTCGTCGGCGGCTCGGACATCATGATGGAGATGTACGAGTCGGGCGAGCTGCAGCAGCTGCTCGCCAAGCCCTGACGTGACGCCGGCACGCCCCCCGCGCCTGGTGGTGGGCATCAGCGGCGCCACCGGCTCGCTGTACGCCGTCACGCTGCTCGAGCGCGCCCGCGCGCTGGGTGTCGAGACGCACCTCGTGGCCACGCCCGCGGGCGTGCTGAACGTGCACCACGAACTGGGCCTGTCGCGCGGCGATCTCGAAGCGCTGGCCGACCACGCCTACGCGCCCGGCGACGTGGGCGCCTGCATCGCCAGCGGCAGCTTCGGCACCGCAGCCATGGTGGTGGCGCCCTGCTCGATGAAGACGCTGGCGGCCGTTGCACACGGCTTCTCGGACAACCTGCTCACGCGCGCCGCCGACGTGACGTTGAAGGAACGCCGCCGCCTCGTGCTGATGGTGCGCGAGACGCCCTTCAACCTGGCCCACCTGCGCAACATGACGGCCGTCACCGAGATGGGCGGCATCGTGTTCCCGCCGCTGCCGGCCTTCTACCTGAAGCCCTCGAGCATCGAGGAGATGGTGGCCGAGGGCGCCGAGCGGGTGTTGGCGCTGCTGGGCTTTGGCGGCGCGGCGCCGCAGGCCTGGCAGGGCTTGTAGGCGACGGCCTGGCGGCAAGCCGGATCAGGTTGTCGGGAAGTCCCACTGCCGGCGCGCGCCGAACACCAGGTTCGGGTACTCCGCGCGGCCACGGCTGCCGTTGTAGCGGCCCAGGCCCATGAACAGATCGCCCTTCTCGCGCTCGAGGTAGTGGCGCAGGATGACGCAGCCAAAGCGCAGGTTGGTCTGCAGGTGGAACAGGCGACTGGGCTCGCCGTCGCCGATGAGGCGCGCCCAGAACGGCATCACCTGCATGTAGCCGCGCGCACCCACGCGGCTGATGGCGTACTTGCGAAAGCCGCTTTCCACCTGGATGAGGCCGAGCACGAGCGCGGTCTCCAGGCCGGCGCGGCGGCTTTCGTACCAGACGGCCTCGAGGAACTCGATGCGCACGTGGTGCTCGGCCTTGCGGCGTTTCAGGCGGTCACTGGCCGCTCCCAGCCAGCGCAGGTAGGCCAGGCGGTCCTCGATGCGGGCGAAGGTGGGCTTGGGCGGCGCGCGCTCGGCCACGGCGGCCGACAAGGCGGTGCGCACGGCATGCGTCAGCGGCTCCTCGGCCTGCGCGCCGGCTTGCGCGTTGCCGCCGACCAGCAGCAGCGCCGGCAGGGCGAGACAGACGCGGCGGTCGATCATCGGCGGGCCACCCAGGCCAGCGCGGCCTCGAGCGGCCAGCGCCGTGTGCCGCTGGCGCGCGCCGCCAGCCAGGCCGCCGTCCACAACAGCAGCGAGAAACCCAGCATGCCGACGAGCCCCGGCTGCCAGCCCAGCCCGACACCGCTGAACAGCAACAGGCACAGCAGCCCGTGGCCCACGTACAGCGTCAGCGTGCGCCGGCCCAGCGGCGCCAGCGCCAGCAGCACAGGCGCACAGCGGGCGTGCTGCACCAGCGCCACCACCATCACCATCGACAGCAGCGGCCCGACCGAAAAGCCCATGACTTCGACCATGCCCACGGCGTCGCGGTTGCCGGCGAAGTACACATAGCCCAGGCCGTACAGCGCATTGAGCAGCAGCGCCGGCGCCGCCCAGCGCCGCAGCAGCCGCTGGCGCTGGGCCTGCCAGCGCCGATGCGTCAGCCAGCGCAGGCGCGTCACCGCGATGCCCACCATCATGAGCAGCCGCAGCAGCGCAAAGCCCAGGATCAGGCTGCCGATCTGGATGAACACATAGCCTTCGGCGTTGAGCGCCCAGAACTCGGGCCAGCTCGCGATGTCCGCGAACGTGGGCTCGATCTCCGCGGCCTCATCAGGGGCCGGCGCCATCGTCAGGCCCGCCAGCATGGCGACGGCTGCCAGGCCGCCCACCCCCAGCGCCCACACCAGCGCACGCCGCAGTTGCCGGCGCAGCCGCGTCCAGGGCGCGCGCACGTGGTGCAGCAGCAGCCAGCCGATCAGCGCATACATGGTGAGGATGTCGCCGAAGTAGATGAACACGCCGTGCAGCACGCCCAGCAGCAGCAGCCACTTCTGGCGGCTGCGCGCGCGGTCCAGCGCCTCGGCGGCGGGCTGGCCGCGCTGGGCCAGCACCAGGCCCATGCCGAAGAGAAAGGCCAGGATCGGGTAGGCCTTGCCTTGCACCAGAAAGGCGTACAGCCCCTGCAGCGCCAGCGCCACGCCCCCGCTGCGCGCCGCCTCGTCGCCGAGCACCGCGCCCCAGGGGCTGCTGAGATAGCCCGCCGCGTTGACGACGAGCACGCCCACCAGCGCCAGTGCGCGCAGCGCGTCCGGGAACGGCTCGCGAACGCTTGGGGGCACGGCCTTCAGCGCATCAACGCCGGGTCAGCCGCGTCAGCCGCGCTTGAGCGCCTGCACGGCCGCCGGCAACACATCGGCCAAGGGCACCGCGGCGGCGGCGCTGTCGCGCCGGCCCTGCACCTCGAGCGTGCCGGCCTTCAGGCCGCGGTCGGAGATCACCACGCGCAGCGGCACGCCGATGAGCTCCCAGTCGGCGAACATCGCACCCGGGCGCTCGCCACGGTCGTCGAGCACGACGTCGATACCGGCGGCGGCCAGCTCGTCGTGCAGCTTCTCGGCCGCAGCCTTCACATCGGCGCTGCGGTCCATGCCGATGGGGCAGATCACGCACTCGAAGGGCGCGATGGAGCCCGGCCAGACCATGCCGCGCTCATCGTGGTTCTGCTCGATGGCGGCACCCAGGATGCGCGTCACGCCGATGCCGTAGCAGCCCATCTCGAAGGGCTGCGGCTTGCCGTGTTCGTCGAGGAAGTTGGCGCCCATCGGGGCGCTGTACTTCTTGGTGCCCAGGTAGAACACATGGCCGACCTCGATGCCGCGCTGGATGGCGAGCACGCCCTGGCCATCGGGGCTGGGGTCGCCGACGACGACGTTGCGGATGTCGGCCACGAGGTCGGGCTCGGGCAGGTCACGGCCCCAATTGACGCCGGTGAAGTGGAAGTCGGGCTCGTTGGCGCCGCAGACGAAATCGGCCATGTTCGCCACCGTGCGGTCGGCGACGATCTTCACGGGCTTGCGCAAGCCGATCGGGCCCAGGTAGCCAGGCTTGCAACCGAAGTGATCCTCGATCTCGGCCACGGAGGCAAAGCGCCAACCGTCCTTCAGGCCCGGCACCTTGCCTGCCTTCACCTCGTTGAGGCTGTGGTCGCCGCGCACCAGCAACAGCCACACGGTGGACTTGACGATCGCGCCGTCGGCACCGAGCTCGTCGGTCGCCAGCACGAGCGACTTCACCGTCTGCGCCAGCGGCAGCTGCAGCAGCTCGGCCACGTCTTCGCAGGTGCTCTTGCCCGGCGTCGGCGTCTTCATGCAGGCCTGTGCGGCGGCCGCGCGCTGCGCGATCAGCGGCAGCGCCTCGGCGAGCTCGATGTTGGCCGCGTACTCGCTCGTGGGGCAGTAGACGATGGCGTCCTCGCCGGTGTCGGCGATGACCTGGAACTCGTGCGAGGCATCACCGCCGATGGCGCCGGTGTCGGCGGCCACGGCACGGTACTGCAGGCCGAAGCGATCGAAGATGCGCTTGTAGGCCTCGAACATGACCTGGTAGCTCTTCAGCGCGCTGGCCTGGTCGCGGTCGAAGGAGTAGGCGTCCTTCATCGTGAACTCGCGGCCGCGCATCAGGCCGAAGCGCGGCCGGCGCTCGTCGCGGAACTTGGTCTGGATGTGGAAGAAGTTGCGCGGCAGCTGCTTGTAGCTGCGCAGCTCTTGCCGGGCGATGTCGGTGATGACCTCTTCGCTGGTGGGCTGGATGACGAAGTCGCGCTTGTGGCGGTCTTTCACGCGCAGCAGCTCGGGGCCATAGGCCTGGAAGCGGCCGGTCTCCATCCACAGCTCGGCCGGCTGCACCACGGGCATCAGCAGCTCCACCGCACCGGCGCGTACCATCTCTTCGCGGATGATGGCCTCGACCTTGCGGATGACGCGCAAGCCCATCGGCATGTAGCTGTAGATGCCGGCGCCGAGGCGCTTGATGAAGCCGGCGCGCATCATCAGCTGGTGGCTGACGATCTCGGCGTCGGAAGGTGCTTCCTTGAGCGTGGAGATGAAGGTCTGGGAGGCTTTCATGGGGCTCTTCTGAAGGGCCGCTCCGGACCTGCCGGGCGAGCACCCTTTCAGCGCCGAAGCCGCCTGCCGCGACGGGTGTTGCGGGTTTCCCGGGTTCCGGGCCCGCACCGCGCCGGTGCAATAATGAAAACAGTCACAAATCGGGGTTCATTATGCTCGACCGGGAAGGCTTTCGGCCCAACGTCGGCATCGTCCTGCTGAACTCGCGCAACGAGGTGTTCTGGGGCAAGCGGCTCCGCACCCATTCATGGCAGTTTCCGCAGGGCGGCATCAAGCACGGCGAAACACCGGAGCAGGCCATGCTCCGCGAACTGCACGAGGAAGTCGGCCTGCGGCCCGAGCACGTGCAGATCATGGGCCGCACGCGCGACTGGCTGCGCTACGAGGTGCCCGAGCACTTCATCCGCAAGGATGCCCGCGGCCACTACCGCGGCCAGAAGCAGATCTGGTTCCTGCTGCGCCTGGTCGGCCGCGACAGCGACATGAACCTGCGCGCCACCGACCACCCGGAGTTCGACGCCTGGCGCTGGAACGACTACTGGGTGCCGCTGGACATGGTCATCGAGTTCAAGCGCGGCGTCTACGAGATGGCGCTGACGGAGCTCGCGCGCTACCTGCCGCGGGTGAACCACCACAACCGTTATCTGCGCTCGGGCCTGCGCGCCCAGCGCCACGAAGCTGAAGCGCCCATCGGTGCGAGCCACCCCGCCAACGAGGGCAGCGAGCCGCCGGGCTGAACGTGCCCGCCGTGCTCAGTCGATGAGCACGAGGTTCGTGCGGTGGATGAGCTCCGGCTCGTTGGCATAGCCCAGCAGCGCCTCGATCTGCGACGAGGGCTTGCGAGCGATCAGGCGCGCCTCGGTCGAGGAGTAGTTCGCCAGGCCGCGTGCCACTTCGGCCGAGCCGTCGCGCGTGCGCACCGCAATGACGTCGCCGCGAACGAAGTCGCCTTCGACCTCGTGCACGCCGATCGGCAGCAGGCTCTTGCCTTCGTCACGCAGCTTGGCCACCGCGCCGGCGTCCACGCGCACCGCGCCGCGCAGTTGCAGGTGGTCGAGCATCCACTGCTTGCGCGCCGCCAGCTTGGCCGTGCCGGCCACGAGCGCGCTGCCGATGGCCTCGCCGGCGGCCAGGCGCAGCAGCACGTCGCTCTCGCGGCCCCAGGCGATGACGGTGCTGGTTCCGCTGCGCGCGGCGCGCCTGGCGGCCAGCACCTTGGTGAGCATGCCGCCACGGCCGATGCTGCTGCCGGCGCCACCGGCCATCTGCTCCAGGGCCGGATCGCCCGCCGTGGCCACGTCGATGAAGCGGGCCTGCGGATCCTTGCGCGGATCGGCTGAGTACAGGCCGCGCTGGTCGGTGAGGATGACGTAGGCGTCGGCGTCTACCAGGTTGGCCACCAGCGCGCCGAGCGTGTCGTTATCGCCGAACTTGATCTCGTCGTTGACCACGGTGTCGTTTTCGTTGATCACCGGAATCACGTTCAGCGACAGCAGCGTGAGCAGCGTCGAGCGGGCGTTGAGGTAGCGCTCGCGGTCGGCGAGGTCGGCATGCGTCAGCAGCACCTGCGCGCTGGCCATGCCGTGGGCGCGCAGCCGCGTCTCGTACATCTGCACCAGACCCATCTGGCCCACGGCGGCGGCGGCCTGCAGCTCGTGCAGCTCTTTCGGGCGGCTGGCCCAGCCCAGGCGCTTCATGCCTTCGGCAATGGCGCCGCTGGACACCATCACCAGCTCGCGACCCTGCGCCGCCAGCGCGGCCAGCTGGCGCGACCAGTTGTCGATGGCGTCGGCGTCGACCCCGCGACCCTCGTTCGTGACCAGGCTCGAGCCGACCTTGACGACGATGCGGCGCGCGCCCTGCACCACGGCGACGTTCGCTGCGCTCACGCCGTGCCTCCGGCTCCCGGGGTGTCGGCCGCGGGCGCGTCGAAGCGGCGATCGGGCGGCGCTGGCGGCGGCGGCACCTGCTCGGCGACGAAGTTCTGGATCTTCTCCAGCAAGGGCTGCAGGCCGTCGCGCGCCAGCGCCGAGATGCTGAAGACAGGGCCCTTCCAGCGCAGCCGCTTCACGTAGTCCTTGACCAGCGCCTCGCGCTCGTCGGCCGGCACCATGTCGAGCTTGTTGAACACCAGCCAGCGCGGCTTGGCGTGCAGCGCCGGGTCGTACTTCTTCAGCTCGGCGACGATGGCCTTGGCTTGCGCCACCGGATCGATGCTGTCGTCGAACGGCGCCGCGTCGACGATGTGCAGCAACAGCCGCGTGCGCTGCAGGTGGCGCAGGAACTGGTGGCCGAGGCCGGCGCCGTCGCTGGCGCCTTCGATCAGGCCCGGGAGGTCGGCGATGACGAAGCTGCGCTCCGGGCCCACGCGCACGACGCCGAGGTTGGGGTGCAGCGTCGTGAACGGGTAGTCGGCGATCTTCGGCCGTGCGTTGCTGACCGCGGTGATGAAGGTGCTCTTGCCCGCATTGGGCATGCCCAGCAGGCCGACGTCGGCCAGCACGCGCAGCTCGAGCTGCAGCTTGAAGCCTTCACCGGGCCAGCCGGGCGTCTTCTGGCGCGGGCTGCGGTTGGTGCTGGTCTTGAAGTGCAGGTTGCCGAAGCCGCCGTCGCCACCCTTGGCCAGTGGCAAGCGCTGGCCGTGTTCGAGCAACTCGGCCATCGCCTCGCCGGTCTCGGCGTTGCGGATGATGGTGCCCACGGGCATGCGCATCTCGATGTCGGCACCGGCGGCGCCGAACTGGTCGGAGCCGCGGCCGGCTTCGCCGTTCTTGGCCTCGAAGCGGCGCGTGTAGCGGTAGTCGATCAGCGTGTTGATGTTCTGGTCGGCAATCGCGAACACGCTGCCGCCGCGGCCACCGTCACCGCCGTTGGGGCCGCCGAAGGGGATGAACTTCTCGCGGCGAAAGCTCACGCAGCCCGCGCCACCGTGGCCGGCGGCGATGTCGATCGTGGCTTCGTCGAAGAACTTCATGGGCCGGCTCCAGCAATCAATCCCCGGGCATCGGCGCCCCGTAAACAAAGAAGCCCAGGCGGGCCGGGGCCGCCTAAACAAAGAAGCCCCGGCGGGCCGGGGCCGCCTAAACAAAGAAGCCCCGGCGGGCCGGGGCTTCGTGGCGTGGCGCCCACGGGCGCAAGCCGCCTCAGACCGGGGTCACGAACACCGTCTGGCGGTTCTGCGAGCCCTTGATGTCGAAGGACACCGTGCCATCGACCAACGCGAACAGCGTGTGGTCGCGGCCCATGCCGACGCCACGGCCGGCGTGGAACTTGGTGCCGCGCTGACGCACGATGATGCCGCCGGCGTGGATGGCCTGGCCACCGAACACCTTCACACCGAGCATCTTCGGCTGTGAATCGCGGCCGTTGCGGGTTGAGCCGCCGCCCTTTTTCTGTGCCATGGTGCTTGCTCCTTAGCCGTTGACTGCAGCGATCTGCAGTTCGGTGTAGGTCTGGCGGTGGCCGCCGTGCTTCTGATAGTGCTTGCGGCGACGCATCTTGAAGATGCGCACCTTGTCGTGCTTGCCATGGGCCACGACCGTGGCCGTGACGTTGGCACCCGTGACCCAGGGTGTTCCCACCTTGAGCTCGGCACCCTCGCCGACGGCGAGGACCTGCTCGATGGTGATTTCCTGGCCCACGTCCGCAGCTATCTGTTCTACCTTGATCTTTTCGCCGGCAGCAACCTTGTATTGCTTGCCACCGGTTTTTATGACCGCGTACATGTGGAGGACCTTTCAGTGATGCTCCGCGCGTTCAAGCCCGCAGCAGCCCATGCGGGCCACCTGCGAATTGCGCAGAGCCTTTGAATATAGCACGGGAGGCCCCCTCGCCACTGACGCCCCGGACTGACCTGCATCGGCCTCGCGGTCGGCCGAGGCAGGCTTCCTATAATCAGCGCTGCTGCCGCGCCGTTACGTGCTCAACGCCACCGCCACCGCCCTGTCTGCTGCCGATCCGCTCGATGAAGCGATGCGGCGGGTCGACGAAGTCATCCGCGAGCGGCTGGCCTCGCGGGTGGCGCTGGTCAACCAGATCTCGCAGTACATCGTCGGCGCTGGTGGCAAGCGCATCCGGCCCCGGCTGGTGCTGCTGTTCGCCGAGGCACTGGGCTACGAGGGGCCGGAGCGCCACGAGCTCGCGGCCATCGTCGAGTTCATCCACACCGCCACGTTGCTGCACGACGACGTCGTCGACGAGTCGGCCCTGCGCCGCGGCCGTGCCACCGCCAATGCCATGTTCGGCAACGCGGCGAGCGTGCTGGTCGGCGACTTCCTCTACTCGCGCGCCTTCCAGATGATGGTGTCGGTCGACCGCATGCGCGTGCTGCAGGTGCTGGCCGACGCCACCAACGTGATCGCCGAAGGCGAGGTGCTGCAGCTGATGAACATGCACGACCCCGATCTGGCGGTCGACGATTACCTGCAGGTCATCCGCTTCAAGACCGCCAAGCTGTTCGAAGCCAGTGCACGGCTGGGCGCGGTGCTGGCGAACGCGTCACCCGAGGTCGAGGAAGCCGCCGCAGGCTATGGCCGCTCCCTGGGCACGGCCTTCCAGCTCGTCGACGACCTGCTCGACTACGAAGGCAACAGCAACGAACTCGGCAAGAACGTAGGCGACGACCTGCGCGAGGGCAAGCCGACGCTCCCCCTGCTGCTGGCCATGGAGCGGGCGACGCCGCAGGAACGCGCCAGCGTGCGCGAGGCCATCGAGTCCGGCGGCGAAGATCGCCTCGAGGAGATCCTCGCCATCGTGCGTCGCACGGGTGCGCTGGAGGCCACGCGGCAGGCGGCGCAGGCCGAGGCCGATGAGGCGCGGCGCCTGCTCGAGTTGCTGCCGCCTTCGCGGGCTCGCGAAGCTCTGCTAGAATTGTCGGTTCGGGCGGTGAACAGGTCTTCCTGAATTCACGGCCCAGATCGGGGTGTAGCTTAGCCTGGTAGAGCGCTACGTTCGGGACGTAGAGGCCGGAGGTTCGAATCCTCTCACCCCGACCAGGAATCCTTCAACCGGCAGCCCGTGGCGATGTGCATCGCGGGGCTGCAGGTGTCGCAGGCGGGAAGCCTTGCGTTTACACCCCGTGGCGGATCGGCGATGATGGATCAATCACCCCAACCCCGTCTTGATTCCGATGGCCGCTGAGACGCAGGTCGAACCCCCTCAACCGTCGATCTCGACGACGCTCTCCGGCGTTGCTCGGGTGCTGGTGAACGCCGGCAAGCTCTCGGCCAAGGCGGCCGAAGAGCTCTCGAAGAGCGCCCGTGAGCGCAAGGCCAATTTCGTGGCCACCGTGGTGGGCGCCAACGCGGTGAAGCCCGACGAGATCGCGCAGGCGCTGTCCACTGCGCTTGCCCTGCCGCTGCTCGACCTGAACGCGGTCGACCTGCAGAAGCTGCCGCGCAACATCATCGACGCGAAGATCGCGAACCAGTACCAGCTCATCGCGCTGGGCAAGCGGGGCAACCGCATCTTCATCGGCGCGGCCGACCCCACCGACCAGGAAGCCAGCGAACGCATCAAGTTCGCGCTGCAGCTGCAACCCGAGTGGGTGATCGTCGAGTACGACAAGCTGGCGCGGCAGCTCGAGAGCGCCAGCACCAGCGCCAGTGAAGCGCTGGAAACGCTGGCCAGCGGCGACTTCGACTTCGACGTCACCGAAGAAGACACAACCCAGCCCGAAAGCCAGGAAGTCACCGCCGACGTCGAGGACGCGCCGGTCGTGCGCTTCCTGCAGAAGATGCTGATCGACGCCATCAACGCGCGCGCGTCCGACCTGCATTTCGAGCCCTACGAATACAACTACCGCGTGCGCTTCCGCATCGACGGCGAATTGCGCGAGATCACCCAGCCGCCGATCGCCATCAAGGACAAGCTGGCCTCGCGCATCAAGGTCATCAGCCGGATGGACATCTCTGAAAAGAGAGTCCCGCAGGACGGCCGGATGAAGCTGAAGTTCGGCAACAAGGCCATCGATTTCCGCGTCAGCACGCTGCCCACGCTGTTCGGCGAGAAGGTCGTGATCCGTATCCTCGACCCGTCGAGCGCCAAGCTCGGCATCGAGGCCCTGGGCTACGAGAAGATCGAAAAAGACCGCTTGATGACCGCTATCCAGCGGCCCTACGGCATGGTGCTGGTCACCGGCCCCACGGGCTCGGGCAAGACGGTGTCGCTGTACACCTGCCTGAACATCCTGAACCAGCCCGGCGTGAACATCGCCACGGTCGAAGACCCGGCAGAAATCAACCTGCCCGGCATCAACCAGGTCAACGTCAACGACAAGGCCGGCCTCACCTTCGCCGCGGCGCTGAAGAGCTTCCTGCGCCAGGATCCAGACATCATCATGGTCGGCGAGATCCGGGACCTGGAAACCGCCGACATCGCCATCAAGGCCGCGCAGACCGGCCACATGGTGATGAGCACGCTGCACACCAACGACGGCCCGACGACGCTGACCCGCCTGATGAACATGGGCGTGGCGCCGTTCAACATCGCGTCCAGCGTGCTGCTGATCACGGCCCAGCGCCTGGCCCGCAAGTTGTGCGAGAACTGCAAGAAGCCGGCGGACTACCCGCGCGAGAGCCTGCTGAAGGCCGGTTTCAAGCCGCAAGACCTCGACGGCAACTGGAAGCCGTACCGTGCCGTGGGCTGCAGTTCGTGCACAAATGGTTACCGCGGACGGGTCGGCATCTACCAAGTGATGCCGATAACAGAGGCGATACAGCGCATCATCCTCACCCAGGGCACGGCGCTGGACATCGCCAAGCAGGCCGAAATCGAAGGCGTGCGCGATCTCCGTCAGTCGGGCCTGATCAAGGTCCGTGCGGGCGCGACCACGCTCGAGGAAGTGATCACCGTCACCAACGAGTGAGCGTGCAACCGAGCGTCCTGCCCGCCGAACCCATCGTCCTCATCCACCGCATCCGTTCATGGCCACAGCAGCAGCAGCACTGAAGTCCCCGAAGGAACTCATCTTCGAGTGGGAAGGCAAGGACAAGAACGGCAAAGTCATCCGCGGCGAGATGCGCGCCGGCGGCGAGGCCGTCGTCAATGCCAGCCTGCGACGCCAGGGTGTGATGGTGACGCGGGTGCGCAAGCGGCGCACGAGCGGCGGCAAGTCGATCAAGCAGCGCGACATCGCGATCTTCACGCGCCAGCTCGCCACCATGATGAAGGCCGGCGTGCCCCTGCTGCAGTCCTTCGACATCGTGGCCCGTGGCGCGACCAATCCGCGCATGACCAAGCTGCTCAACGACATCCGCTCCGACGTCGAAACCGGCACCAGTCTGTCGAGTGCCTTCCGCAAGCACCCGATGCACTTCGACGCGCTGTATTGCAACCTCGTTGAAGCCGGTGAGGCCGGCGGTATCCTGGAGCAGCTGCTCGACCGCTTGGCCATCTACCAAGAAAAGACGATGGCCATCAAGTCGAAGATCAAGTCGGCGCTGATGTACCCGATCGCGGTCATCGTCGTCGCCTTCGTCGTGCTGACGGTGATCATGATCTTCGTGATTCCGGCCTTCGAAGACGTCTTCAAGAGCTTCGGCGGCGAACTGCCCGCGCCCACGCAGGCCGTGATCGCGATGTCCAAGTTCTTCGTCGCCTGGTGGTGGCTCATCGGCATCATCCTCGGGGGCGGGGGCTACTTCTTCTTCCAGAGCTGGAAGCGCTCCGAGAAGATGCAGGTGACGATGGACCGGCTGCTCCTGCGCATCCCGGTGTTCGGCGATCTCATCAACAAGTCGGTCATCGCGCGCTGGACGCGCACGCTGTCGACCATGTTCGCCGCCGGCGTGCCGCTGGTCGAGGCGCTCGACTCCGTCGGCGGCGCTTCGGGCAACGCGGTCTACGCGATCGCCACCGAGCAGATCCAGCGCGATGTCTCCACCGGCTCGGCCCTCACCACCTCGATGACGGCCACCGGTGTGTTCCCGACGATGGTGCTGCAGATGGCCGCCATCGGCGAGGAGTCGGGCTCGCTCGACCACATGCTCGGCAAGGCCGCCGAGTTCTATGAAGAAGAGGTCGACGAGATGGTCAAGGGCCTGTCCAGCCTGATGGAGCCCTTCATCATCGTCATCCTGGGCGTGCTGATTGGCGGCATCGTGGTCTCGATGTACCTGCCGATCTTCAAGCTCGGCGCCGTGGTCTGACGCTCGGCACGACGGGTTCGCCGTGCTGGAAGGCTTCTTCGCGGGCTGGCCGCTCGAGTTGCTGCTGTCGCCCTGGGTGCTGGCCCTGCTGGGCCTGGCGGTGGGCAGCTTCCTCAACGTGGTCGTGCACCGGCTGCCGCTGATGCTCGAGCGCCAGTGGTGGGGCGATGTCGGCGCCCAGTTGGCCGATGCCGAGTCCTACCAGCGGGTCTTCGGCAGCGACATGCCGGAGCGCCTGACGCTGTCGTCGAGCTCGCTCGAAAAGTCGCTCGCCGAACTCAAGCCGCTGGGGCTGGCGCGCCCCGGCTCGCGCTGCCCGGCCTGCGGCCACCGCATCCGCTGGTTCGAGAACATCCCGGTGCTCAGCTGGCTGGCCCTGCGTGGCAAGTGCTCGGCCTGCGGCACGCCCATCGGGCTGCGCTACCCCCTGGTCGAGCTGAGCACGGCGCTGCTGTTCGGCGCCCTCGGCTGGACGATGGGCCCGCAGCCCCTGGTGCTGCTGTGGTGCGCCGCGATGGCCGCGCTGCTGGCGCTGAGCCTGATCGACTGGGACACCACCGTGCTGCCCGACGTGCTGACGCTGCCCCTGCTGTGGGGCGGCATCGTCGCCGCAGCACTGGGCTGGCTGCCGGGCCTGAGCCTGATGCAATCGGTGGCCGGCGCCGCGGCAGGCTACCTCTCGTTGTGGGCGGTGTTCTGGCTCTTCAAGCTCACCACCGGCAAGGAAGGCATGGGCTACGGTGACTTCAAGCTGCTCGCCGCGCTCGGCGCCTGGCTGGGGGCGACGGCGATCCTGCCGATCGTCCTGATGGCCTCGGTGCTGGGGGCGGTGATCGGCCTGGTGATGAAGGCCAGCGGCTCGCTGCGCCAGGGCCGCTTCGTGCCCTTCGGGCCCTTCCTGGCCGGCGGCGGTGTGGTCGTCATCCTCGCCGGGCTGCCCACGGTGCTGGGCTGGATCGGCTGGTAGGCACCACACGATGAGCCGGCTGGCGCCCGATGCCGCGATCGGCCTGACCGGCGGCATCGGCAGCGGCAAGAGCACGGTGGCCGCGTTGCTGGTGGAGTTCGGCGCCCACCTCGTCGACACCGATGCCATCGCGCGCAGCCTCACTGCGCCGGGCGGTGGCGCCATGCCGGCCGTGCGCCAAGCCTTCGGCCCCGAGTTCGTGGCCGCCGACGGCGCACTCGACCGCGCCCGCATGCGCGAGCGGGCCTTTGCCGACGCCGGCGCCAAGGCGCAGCTCGAAGCCCTGCTGCACCCGCTGATCGGTGCGGAGGCGCTGCGCCAGGCGACACAGGCGGGCGGCCGGCCGGTGGTGTTCGACGTGCCACTGCTCACGCCCGGCTCGGCGTGGCGGGCCCGCGTGGCGCGCATCCTGGTGGTGGACTGCAGCGAGGCCACGCAGGCCCACCGCGTGGCCCAGCGGCCGGGCTGGAACGACGCACTGGCTCAGAGCGTGATCGCCCAGCAGTTGCCCCGTGCCCAGCGCCGCGCTCTCGCCGACGCCGTGATCCACAACGACGGCATCAGCCTCGATGCACTGCGCGCCGAGGTGCAACTGCTGTGGCGCCTCTGGTTCGGGGGTGCAACGGACTGAAGCAGCCGATCCCGTGTGAAACAATGCCGGCGTGGCGCCACACGAGATTGCCCGGGAACGCACCTGGGTCCTGTACGAGTACCCGTTCAACGAGGGCATCCGCACGATGCTGCGGCTCGAGCACTTGTTCGACCGCCTCGGCGTGCTGGCCTCGCGTGACGCGCCGGTCGACCACCACTTCGCGCTGGCCACCATCTTCGAGGTCATGGACGTCGCCTCGCGCGCCGACCTGAAGAGCGATCTGCTCAAGGAACTCGAGCGCCACCGCACGCAGCTGCAGGCCTACCGCGGCCTGCCCGGTGTCGACGAACGTGCGCTCGACGCCATCACCGGCCGCATCGAGCAGGCCTTCGCGGGGCTCAACGCCTTGCAGGGCAAGGCCGGGCAGTCGCTGGCCACGAACGACTGGCTGATGAGCATCCGCAGCCGCATCAGCATCCCGGGCGGCACCTGCGCGTTCGACCTGCCGGCCTACTATGCCTGGCAGCAGCACCCCGCCGAGCGCCGCCGCGAAGACCTGCAGGGCTGGATCGCCACGCTGGCACCGCTGGCGCAGGCGCTGCAGGTGCTGCTCGGCCTGCTGCGCGACAGCGGCACACCGCAGCGCATGGTGGCCCCCGGCGGGCAATACCAGCAGGGCCTGCAGCCGGCGGGCGCCGCGGCGGCCAGCGGCCCCAAGGTGTACCAGCTGCTGCGTGTGCGCGTCGACGCCGCCGACGGCCTGGTGCCCGAGATCACCGGCCACCGGCTGATGGTGTCGATCCGCTTCATGAAGCCCGACGCCGAAGGCCGGCTGCGCGGCGCGGGCACCGATTGCCGCTTCGAGCTGAGCCTGTGCGCATGAGCGTGCCGGCCGCCAAGGCCGCTGGCGAGCGGCGCGTGAGCTGCCCGCATTGCCGCGGACAGGCCGTCTACGGCCCGTCCAACCCCTGGCGGCCGTTCTGCTGCGAGCGCTGCCGCAACGGCGACCTGGGCGACTGGGCCTCGGAGCGCTTCCGCCTGCCGGCCGAAGCGCCGCCCGACGGCACGCTGCCGCCGGAAACGCCGTGAACACGCTGGCCGGCGCCTTGCTCACGCCCGCGGGCTGGCGCAGCGGGCCGGTGCACCTGGGCGCCGACGGGCGCATCGCGGCCGTCGACGGCGCGCCGCTCACCGAAGAACAGGCGCGCCAGGCGCCCTGCCTGCTGCCCGGCTTCGTCGACCTGCACGTGCACGGCGGCGGTGGGGCCGACACCATGGAAGGCGGCGAGGCCGTGGCCACGCTGGCGCGCACCCATGCGCGCCACGGCAGCACGGCGCTGCTGGCCACCACGATGACAGCGCCGCGCGACGAGATCGAGACCGCGCTGCGTGCCATCGCGCCGCACATCGCCACGCGGCCGACCGGCGGCGCGCGCGTGCTGGGCGTGCACCTCGAGGGCCCCTACCTCAACCGCGAGCGCCTGGGTGCGCAGCCCGACTTCGCCGTCACTGCCACGCAGGCCGAGGTGCTGGCGCTGCATGCACTGGCGCCGATCCGGCTGGTGACGATCGCCCCCGAACTGCCCGGCCACCTGGCGCTGATCGTGGCGCTGCGCCGCGAGGGCTTCATCGTGCAGCTGGGCCATTCCGCGGCCCGCTATGGAGACGGCGTGGCCGCGCTGGCGGCCGGCGCCAGCGGCTTCACGCACCTGTTCAACGCCATGAGCGGGCTGCACCACCGCGAGCCCGGCCTGGCCGGCGCGGCGCTGGCTCACGCCGAGCGCGCCGAGCTGATCCCCGACCTGCTGCACGTGCACGAGGGTGCCATCCGCGTGGCGCTGCGCTGCATTCCGGGCCTGTACTGCGTGACCGACGCCACCGCGGCCGCCGGCATGCCCGACGGCGACTACAAGCTCGGCCGCCACACCGTCCACAAGTGCCTGGGCGCCGTGCGCCTGGCCGACGGCACGCTGGCCGGCAGCGCGCTGACGATGGACCGTGCGCTGGCCAACCTGCTGCAGCTGGGCCTGCCGCTGGCCGAGGCCTCGCTGCGCACCAGCACACTGGCGGCGCAGCACCTGGGCCTGGCCGACCGCGGCGTGCTGGCGCCCGGCGCCTGGGGCGATGTCGTACAGGTCGACGGCGCCAGCGGCGCGCTTCAGCGTGTGTGGGTCGAGGGCGAGGCCATCGCGCGCTGAGCCGCCGGCGCCGCTGGCGTGCTGAGCGAGCGCAGGAAAGCCTCGAGATCGGCCGCCTGGCGTGGCGTCAGGTTCAGCCGCCGCAGGATGCGTTCGCCGTCGGCGTGCAGCCGGTCCTCGTTGAGCAGGCTGTAGTGGCGCACCACGTCACCCAGCGCGGCGGCGCTGCCGTCGTGCCAGTAGGGGGCGGTGTGCGCCAGCTGGCGCAGGCCGGGCACGCGGAATTCGCCGAAGTGGCGCGGCTCCATCGTCAGCTGTTGCGTCAGCAAGGCGCGCGGGTCGTCGGCGGCGCCGCCGTCATGGTGCGGGCCCAGGCGCGTGAGCCGGCTTTGCTGCAGCGCGCGCAAGCCGGCATGGCGGCCGCTGTCCACACCCCCGCCCTTGGACGGCGGCACGAAAAACGGCACGCCAACGTCACCGAACTCGCCGTTCGAAAAGCGCGGCCCGCTGTGGCAGACGCTGCAGCGCGCCTCGCCGATGAACAGACGCAAGCCGCGCTGGGCGGCCAGCGGGTAGGCGGCGGCGCGTTCGTCGCCGCGCGCCAGGGCATCGCGGAACTGGTCGAAGGGCGTGCGCGGCGAGCTGAGCGTGGCCTGCCAGGCCGCCAAGGCCTTGGCCAGGCCGACGACCACCTTCTCGTCGTCAGCAGGCAATTGCTGGGTGGCGCTCAAGGCGTGGACGCGTCTCCAGCCGGCGGCCAGTTCGGGCGCGGCGCGCACGCGCTGCGCCAGCGCCGGCACGGTCTGCGCCATCTCGCCGGTGGCCAGCATCGGCACCATCGAAGCGGCCCAGAGCGAGTCGGTGGCGCCGCCCCAGCCGAACCAGCGCTGCTGGGCGACGTCCCAGACGGTGGGCGTGTTGCGCGGGCCTTCGCCTTGGCGGGCCGATGCGGTGGGCCGGCCATCGCTGAAGCCGCGCGCCGGCACGTGGCAGCTGGCGCAGGCCATGCGACCATCGGCCGAGAGCCGCCGGTCATGGAACAGCCGGCGGCCGAAGGCGATGGCCTCGGCACGGCCTTCGAGCGCGTTGGCCGGGTCGCGCACCGGCGGCGGCGGCCAGGGGCCGTGCGAGAGGATGCGCTCGCGCTCGTCAGCGGTGAAGTCGAGCAGCGCCGGAGCGGCCTGCGCGGGGGCCAGCGCTGCGGCGGCCAGCCCCACCAGCACGCCGATGCGTCGCCAGCCGTTCACGGCACGCTCAGCGCAGCACCACCGACTGCACGAGGCGCTGCTCCTGCCCGTCGAGCCGCACCACCAGCAGCAGTTCCCAGCGGCCGGGCATGTGCCAGACCAGGCCATCCACCCGCCAGCGGCCGGCCCCCGCCGGCAAGAGGCGCGCGCGGTAGTTCATGCCGTGGCGGTGTTCGGGCATGGTGGCGTCGACGCGCACGAGCTCGGCTCGGGCCGGGCACAGCGCCACGCGCAGGGCAAAGGGCTTGGACACCGCGAGCGCCGGCTCGGCGGCCCAGGAGGCGGTGACGCCGCCTTGTTCGATGACCGAGGCACCCGCCTCGGGCGGCGGGCAGGCCGCAGCCGGTGCCGGGGCCATCTGGGCCGCGGCGGCGACGGGCCAGATGGACCACACGGCCCCGACAATGAGCCAGCCTCGCCTTCGACTCATCGCGCCACCGGCGACGGCAGCGCCGCCAGCAGCGCCTCGCCATTTTTCCAGCCGATGCGTTCGGCCACCTCGGCCGGCAGCGTGGCCAGCCACTGGCGCGACCAGCGTGCGTGCTCGCCCACGTAGTACCAGCGCTCGGGCGTGAAGGTGTCGGTGCCGAGCAGCACGCGCTCGGGGAACTCGGTGAACAGCGCGCGCCAGCCGGCGTCGACGGTGCTGCCATCCGCGCTGCGGGTGGCGTGGTCGCTGCGGAAAGCCAGGTCCACCCACAGGCGGCGGTGGCGGCGCAGCATCAACGCCACCTTGTCGGGCGCGTCGAAGCCGGCGTGCGCCCACAGGATGCGCGCCTCGGGCCACTGCGCGAACTGCCGGTCGATGGCCTCGGCGTCGGAGTGCGAGTGCAGCAACAGCCCGCGCTCGCGCGCCAGCTGCACCACGCGGCGCATCACCGGCAGGTCGGCGTCGGCGCCGAACACGTGGTACTCGCCCAGGCCGACGTAACGGTACTTGGCGAGCCGCTCTTCCATGTGGCCGACGACGGAGCGGTCGTGCACCCAGGTGCCGATCTCGCCACGGCTGCGGTAGGGGCGCAGCACCGGCACGACGAGTTCGGGCGCGATGGCGAACAGCTTCTGCGTGCCCTCGTCGCTGCTGCTCGACACCATCGCCTTCTTCAGGCCGGCCTCGCGCAGCAGCGCCACCGCCTGCGCGGGCGGCAGGCGTTCCCAGGCGTCGTGGCTGTAGTGCAGGTGGGCGTCGAAGATCGGCATCGGCGCGGTCTGCGCCAAGGCCGCGCGCGGCCCGGTCGTGATGCCCAGGGCGGCCGCCAGCAGGGCTCGGCGGCGGGGGAGCGAAGGGAGGGCGCGGCGCATGGGAGCCGACGGTAGCGCCGGTGCCGGCGCCCGACCACCCGGGCGAGCCTGCCCCTGCTGCGGCGCCCGGCATTGCACGGCGCCTCTTGAACTGACACCCGGCGACCCTATAATCTGATTGCTAGCACTCACCGAAGTCGAGTGCTAACGAGCGGAATCGCCGCGAGCCTGATCAGGTTCCAGCACCCGCCATCCTCTTGTAAGCGGGCACTGACTTTCTCAGCGCCTGTCCATTGCCAAGACTCAAGGAGATCCTATGAAGCTGCGCCCGTTGCACGACCGCGTGATCGTGAAGCGTCTCGAGAACGAAACCAAGACCGCCTCCGGCATCGTGATCCCCGACAACGCTGCCGAAAAGCCCGACCAGGGCGAAGTCCTGGCCGTCGGCCCCGGCAAGCGCAATGACAAGGGCGACTTCGTCGTCCTGAACATCAAGGTCGGCGACCGCGTGCTGTTCGGCAAGTACAGCGGCCAGACCGTCAAGGTCGATGGCGATGAGCTGCTGGTGATGCGCGAAGAAGACCTCTTCGCCGTCGTCGAGAAGTAATCCAGCACCCCCCACTGCATACGGAGAGATAAGACATGGCTGCAAAAGACGTGATTTTCGGCGCTGACGCGCGCCAGCGCATGGTCGAGGGTGTGAACATCCTGGCCAACGCCGTCAAGGTGACCCTGGGCCCCAAGGGCCGCAACGTGGTGCTCGAGCGCTCGTTCGGCGCCCCCACCGTGACCAAGGACGGTGTCTCGGTCGCCAAGGAGATCGAGCTCAAGGACAAGCTCCAGAACATGGGCGCGCAGATGGTCAAGGAAGTCGCTTCCAAGACCAGCGACAACGCCGGTGACGGCACCACCACCGCCACGGTGCTGGCTCAGTCGATCGTGCGCGAAGGCATGAAGTACGTCGCCGCCGGCATGAACCCGATGGACCTCAAGCGCGGCATCGACAAGGCCGTGATCGCCCTGACCGAAGAGCTGAAGAAGTCGAGCAAGCCCACGACCACCAGCAAGGAAATCGGCCAGGTCGGCAGCATCTCCGCCAACAGCGACGAGTCGATCGGCGAGATCATCGCCAAGGCGATGGACAAGGTCGGCAAGGAAGGCGTCATCACCGTCGAAGACGGCAAGTCGCTCGACAACGAGCTCGACATCGTCGAAGGCATGCAGTTCGACCGCGGCTACCTGTCGCCCTACTTCATCAACACGCCCGAGAAGCAGGTCGCCATTCTCGAGAGCCCGTTCGTGCTGCTCTACGACAAGAAGATCAGCAACATCCGCGATCTGCTGCCGGTGCTGGAGCAGGTGGCCAAGAGCGGCCGCCCGCTGCTGATCATTGCCGAAGAGGTGGACGGCGAAGCGCTGGCCACGCTGGTGGTGAACACCATCCGCGGCATCCTGAAGGTCGTCGCCGTCAAGGCCCCGGGCTTTGGTGACCGCCGCAAGGCCATGCTGGAAGACATCGCCATCCTGACGGGCGGCAAGGTGATCGCCGAGGAAGTGGGCCTGACGCTCGAGAAGGCCACGCTGGCCGATCTGGGCAGCGCCAAGCGCGTCGAAGTGGCCAAGGAGAACACCACCGTCATCGACGGCGCCGGTGCCGCTGGCGACATCGAAGCGCGCGTCAAGCAGATCCGCGTCCAGATCGAGGAAGCCACCTCCGACTACGACCGCGAGAAGCTGCAAGAGCGCGTGGCCAAGCTGGCCGGCGGTGTGGCCGTCATCAAGGTCGGTGCTGCCACCGAAGTCGAGATGAAGGAAAAGAAGGCCCGCGTCGAAGACGCGCTGCACGCCACGCGTGCCGCCGTCGAAGAAGGCATCGTGGCCGGTGGTGGCGTGGCGCTGCTGCGCGCCCGCGCGGCCGTGGCCGGAACGCTCAAGGGCGACAACCACGATCAAGATGCCGGCATCAAGATCGTGCTGCGCGCCGTCGAGCAGCCGCTGCGCGAGATCGTCGCCAACGCCGGTGGCGAGCCCAGCGTCGTCATCAACAAGGTGCTCGAAGGCAAGGGCAACTACGGCTTCAACGCCGCCAACGACACCTACGGCGACATGATCGAGATGGGCATCCTGGATCCCACCAAGGTCACGCGCACCGCGCTGCAGAACGCCGCGTCGGTGGCCAGCCTGATGCTGACGACCGAGTGCATGGTTGCCGAGGCCCCCAAGGAAGAGACCCCGATGCCCGGTGGCGGCGGTGGCATGGGCGGCATGGGCGGCATGGGCATGGACATGTAAGACCCGGCACATCGCGGCTTGCCGCGATGGCTGCAGGGCTCGCGCCGAAAGGCGCGGGCCCTTTTTCATGGCCGCCGCTTGCCCTGCCCCGGCCGCTTATCGGGCACTTTCCGGGTGTTGTTCAGGCGATGGGGATGCCGACGCCTTGCCCACAATGCAGCGAACCATGAGCGCCCGTCCGCTTTCGCCGCTGTTCCGCCAGTTCGTCGACGACGAGCTGCTGCGTGCGCCCATGCTCTTCGACCAGGTGCTCGACGGCGTGATTGGCGGCGCCGGCCGCCAGCTGGCCGGCCTCAAGGGCAGCCAGCGCAACGCCGTCGGCGACATGCTGCACTCGGTCCAGGCCCAGCGCGCGCGCCTGGTGGACTACTTCATGCACAGCCTGCGCGAACAGGTGCAGTCCGAGCTGACGCGCCGGGTCAGCCCCGACACTGGCGCGCATGCGGGCCCCACGGCGGCGCGGCCGCAGGTGCTGGCGCTCGTCGACGAAGAGGAAGTGGCCGTCGAGGTGGAGCTGTCGCATGCCATCGAGGGCATCAAGAGCACCGCCGAGTACGAGCTGCGCGAGCTGCAGACCTTCGTGGCCGCGATGTTCGGCGATCTCGACATGGCGCAGGACCACAACCCCTTCCGCCCGGCCACCTACGCGCGCGCCACCTGGGTCGCAGCGCAGGCCCTGCCGCTTTCGCGCGGGCACCAGATCGCCTTCATGCGCGAGTGCGCCATGCCGCTGGCGCAGCTGCTGCGCACGGGCTACGCGGCATCGACCTCGCGGCTCGAAAGCCAAGGCGTGGAGCCAGCGGCCTACCGCACGCTGATCCTGCCCTCGGGCTCGCGCCGCGGGGGCCGTTCGGTGCTGTCGACTTACAGCCCCGACCTGCACCGCATCAGCGAGACGATGCCGGCGCCGCTGGACACCCAGCACGGCACGCACCTCGTCGCCGTGCCGCCACCGGCTCCGCGCACGGGCGCGATGCCGCTGGAGCGCTGGACCGATGTGGCCCGCGGCACGACGCAACGCGCCGACCGCCAGGCCATCGAGCTGGTGAGCCGCCTGTTCGAGGCCATGATCGCCGACCGCCGGGTGCCGCAGGACGTGACGCTGTTGATCTCGCGCCTGCACGGCCCGGCGATGCGCCTGGCCATCCGCGACCGCAGCCTGCTCGACCACGACCGCCACCCGCTGTGGCGCTACATCAACCAGCTGGTGTTCATTGCCGAGATGACGCCGCATGGCGGCGACCCGGAGCGCCTGGCCCTGTTGCGCACGGCGCAGGCCACCATCGACCAGCTGGCCAGCGAGGCGGTGCAGCACACCGGCCTGTACCGCTGGGCCTGGGACCATCTGCAAGGCTTCCTCGACAAGCGGATGCAGCGCCGACTGGCCACGCTGGCGTCGCAGGTCGGCGCACTGCAGAAGTCCGAACTCAAGCTGAAGGACAGCCGCCGGGACGCGGCGCCCAGCACGCTGAACGGGCCGCTCGATGCCCACCAGCTCGACACCGTGCCGGCCGAGTTCATCGACTCCGGCGTGACGCCCGCGCAAAGCGTGTCGGCCGCCGAAGCCTGGCTGGCTGCGCTGGACACCGGCGACTGGGCACGCATGTTCCTGCAAGGCCGCTGGCTGCAGGCGCAGCTGCTGTGGCGTGGCGAGCAGGGCGAGTACCTGCTCTTCGGCGACGGTGCGAGCGACGAGACCTGGGCCGTGCGCAGCCGCGCGCTGGCCCTGATGCACAGCCACGGGCTGGTGAAGACGCTGCGCGTGCGCTCGATCGTCGGCAGCGCCGCCCAACGCGTTCAGCAGGACGTGGCCGCCGAAACCGCAGCCTAGGCTCGGGCCAGGGCGAGGTCGATCTGCTCGGCGATGGTCGCGGCCACCAGCGCCGGCTGCTCGTGCACCAGCCAGTGCGTGCCTTGGGCCACGCGGCGGACGTCGAGTTGCGGCACCCAGCGTTCCAGCCCACGCAGCAGGCCCGGGCGCAGCGCCACGTCCTGCTCACCCCACAGCACCGTGGTCGGCACGGTCACCGTCACGGCGTCGTCGGGCAGCTCGATGCGGTGGAGGGGGTCGCTCTCGCCGGCGCCCGGGCGCAGCGGCGAGTCACGGTACCAGGCCAGCATCGGATCGAGCCCGCGGCCGCCGTTGCGCCAGGCCTGGCGGTAGTGCTGGCGCGTGGCCTCGTCGAGCCAGGCGGCGCCGCCGAAAAACGGCCAGAGCCGGCGGAAGTCGTCTTCGGCCAGCAGCGCCGCGGCATCGGGCCGCACGAGGAAGTTCATGTACGCGCTGGCGGCCTGCTGCTCGGCGTCGTCGCGCAGCTCGCGCAGGAAGGTGGCCGGGTGCGGCGAGTTGATGATGAGCAGCCGGCGGATCAGCTCCGGCCGCTGGGCTGCGAGGTTCCAGGCCACGGCACCGCCCCAGTCGTGCGCCACCAGCAGCGGCAGTGGCGCGCCGAGTTGCTCGATCAGCGCCACGAGGTCCGTCACCAGGTGGCGGGCGCGGTAGGCGCCGTCACCTTCGGGCGCCGTCGAGCCCGGGTAGCCGCGCTGGTTGGGCGCCAGCGCCGCATGGCGCGGGGCCAGCCGCTCGAGCACCTCGTCCCAGGCAAAGGCGGCCTCCGGAAACCCATGCAGCAGCAGCGCCTGCACGGGGGCCTGCCCGGCCGCGCGGCAGGCCAGCGTCACGCCGTGGGGCAGCGCCGTGTCGAACGTGCGAACGGCACTCATGGCGCAACCGGCGGGGCCACCGCTGACTCGGGCTGCGCGGGCACCCAGCCGCGCAGGGCCTCCGCCACATCGCCCAGGCCCAGACCCGAGAGCGCGGAAAACGTCGTGATGCCGATGTCGGACGCCTCGGAGCCCAGTTCGGCCAGCGCCTCGCCGGTGTCGCGCAACGCCTTCTGCGCGTCGTTGCGGTTGAGCTTGTCGACCTTGGTCAGCAGCACGAGCAGGCGCACCTCGCCGGTGATGATGCGCTGCGACATCAGCGCCAGCAGGCGATGGTCGAGCTCGGTGAGGCCCAGGCGCGAGTCGGCCATCAGCACCACGCCGTGCAGCGAACGGCGGCGCTCGAGGTACTGCGCCATCACCTCCTGCCAGCGCAGCTTGGCCGTGCGCGCGACCGCGGCGTAGCCATAACCGGGCAGGTCGGCCAGGCGCACCTCGACGGCGTCGCGCGGGCCGACATCGAAGAGGTTGATGTGCTGCGTGCGGCCCGGCGTGCGCGAGGCGAAGGCCAGGCGCTTTTGCTGCGTCAGGCGGTTGATGGCCGTGCTCTTGCCGGCGTTGCTGCGGCCGACGAAGGCGATCTCAGGCAGTTCATCGGCGGGCAGCTGATCGAGCTTGCTGGCCGTGGTGAGGAAGCGCGCCCCATGCAGCCACGCCAGCGCGGCGCGGGCCTCGGCGGAGGGCGCCGCGACCTTGCTCTGACGCGGACTGGGGGCTGCGGTCGGCGCGGCGGGGGGGGCACGAAAGGGCGGTGTCATGGTGCATTGTAAAATTCATGGGTTTTGTCCGGCGGGCTGCGTGTGCAGCGGCCGGATCCGCGCCCACCCGAAAGCCCTCGAATGAAGCTGCCGACCCTGTCCGCCACGCTCGCCGCCCTCGCCCTGAGCTCCCTGCCGGTGGCATCTGCCCTGGCTGCCGCACCGGCACCGGCCTTCAAGCCCGATCTGGCCAAGGGCCAGCAACTGGCCGCCACCTGCCTGGCCTGCCACACCGCCGACGGCTCGCGCGGTGCGCCGGCCAACCCCATCCTCCAGGGCCAGCACCCCGAGTACCTGGTCAAGCAGCTCATCGAGTTCAAGAGCGGCAAGCGCAAGAACGCCATCATGGCCGGCATGGTTGCCGC
The DNA here is from genome assembly GCA_020248945.1 of Rubrivivax sp. Classification (GTDB taxonomy): domain Bacteria; phylum Pseudomonadota; class Gammaproteobacteria; order Burkholderiales; family Burkholderiaceae_C; genus Rubrivivax. The sequence goes on along the minus strand of JADCGQ010000008.1, from coordinate 121,944 downwards.
GCTGTCCGAAGAGGACATGAAGCACATCTCTGCCTTCTACGCCAGCAAGCCCGCGCCGAAGGGCTTTGCCGGCAACAAGGACACCGTGGCGCTGGGCGAGTCCATCTGGCGCGGTGGCATCGCCGCCAAGGGCGTGCCGGCCTGCGCGGCCTGCCATGGCCCGGCCGGCAGCGGCATGCCCGCGCAGTACCCGCGCATCGCCGGGCAGCACGCGGCCTACACCGAAGCGCAGATGAACGCCTTCCGCCTGGGCGAGCGCGGCAACAACGCGCAGATGATCACCATCGCCGGCAAGATGACCGAGCGCGAGATCAAGGCGGTGTCCGACTTCGCTGCCGGGCTGCGCTGACGCAAACCTGAAGCGCACCTGAACCCAGGCACAGGGCCGGCTCACCGCCGGCCCTTCGCGTTTCATTACCTGCTGCAACGGGCTGTGCCAACCATAATCCAGCGCATGGCAGTCACCACCTCGGGTGTTGAGGTTCCCGTCGGCTCGCGCACCCTGCGCGACACCGTCGAGTTGCTCTCGTCGATGCGCTTCTCGATCTCGCTGCTGAGCATCATCTGCATCGCCAGCGTCATCGGCACGGTCGTCAAGCAGAACGAACCGGCGATCAACTACGTCAACCAGTTCGGCCCCTTCTGGGCCGACGTGTTCTCGGCGATGCGCCTGCACACGGTGTACAGCGCGCCCTGGTTCCTGCTGATCCTGGCCTTCCTGGTGCTCTCGACCAGCCTGTGCATCGCGCGCAACCTGCCGAAGATCATTGCCGACTGGACGCAGTACAAGGAAGACATCCGCGAGAAGAGCCTGGTGGCCTTTGCGCACAAGGGCCAGGCCGCGGTGGCCGAGGCGCCGGCCGATGCGCTGGCACGCGTCAGCGGCCTGCTGGTGGCGCAGGGCTGGCATGCCAAGGTGCAGACGCGCGACAGCGGCGTGATGATCGCGGCGCGCAAGGGCCGGCCCAACAAGATCGGCTACCTCGCGGCGCACTCGGCGATCGTGCTGGTGTGCATCGGCGGCCTGCTCGACGGCGACCTGATGGTGCGGGCGCAGATGGCGATCTTCGGCAAGAGCGTGTTCGCCGGCGGCGGCCTGATCCCCGACGTGCCCGAGCAGCACCGGCTGGCCGCCACCAACCCCACCTTCCGCGGCAACCTGTTCGTGCCCGAGGGCCTGAAGGCCAGCACCGCCGTGCTCACCATGCCCGGCGGCGTGGTGCTGCAGGACCTGCCCTTCGATGTCGAGCTCAAGCGCTTCATCGTCGAGTACTACCCCACCGGCATGCCGCGCCTCTTTGCCAGCGAGATCGTCGTGCACGACCACGAGAGCGGCCATAAGATCGAGCACCGCGTCGAGGTCAACAAGCCTGCCTACCACCGCGGCGTCGCCATCTACCAGAGCAGCTTCGACGACGGCGGCTCCAGCGTCACGCTGCGCGCGCTGCCGCTGGGCCCGGGCCAGGGCTTCGACGTGCAAGGCCAGATCGGCGGCAGCACGCAGCTGGTGAGCACCGGCCCGAAGGGCGAGGAGAAGTCGACGCTGGAGTTCGCGACGCTGCGCGTCATCAACGTCGAGAACATGAGCGGCCCGGCGGGTGGTGCCGACAGCGCCGGCGCCGACGTGCGCAGCGTCGACCTCGTGCACTCGCTCGACCAGCGCCTGGGCGCCGGCGACAAGACCGTGACCAAGCGCGACCTCACCAACATCGGCCCCAGCATCACCTACCGCATCCGCGACGCCGCCGGCCAGGCGCGCGAGTTCCAGAACTTCATGTCGCCGGTGATGCTCGAGGGCGCAGCGGTCTTCCTGTTCGGCATGCGCGAATCGCCGCAGGACGAGTTCCGCTACCTGCGCGTGCCGGCCGACGAGCAGGGCCAGATCGACGGCTGGATGCGGCTGCGCCAGGCGCTCGACGATCCGGCCCAGCGCGACCGTGCCGCCCGCCGCTACGTGGCGCTGGCCGCGCCGGCCGACCGCCCCGAGGTCGCCGAGCAGCTGCTGGGCACGACACGCCGGGTGCTGGGCCTCTTCGCCGGCACCGAGCCAGGCAAGCTGCCGGGTACGCAAGGCGCCAAGGTCAATGGCCTGCAGGCGCTGGCCGACTTCCTCGAGGCCACCGTGCCCGAAGCCGACCGCATGCGCGTCAGCGAGGTCATGCTGCGCATCCTCAACGGCTCGCTGTTCGAGCTGGTGAACCTCACGCGTGAGCAGGCCGGTCTTGCGGCACTCAAGCCGAGCCCGGAGGCCGAACGCTTCATGACGCTGGCCGTCACGTCGCTGGCCGACAGCTACTTCTACCCGGCGCCGATGATCTTCCAGTTGAAGGACTTCAAGCAGGTGCAGGCCAGCGTGTTCCAGGTGGCGCGCGCGCCCGGGCAGACGCTGGTCTACCTCGGCTGCGCGCTGCTGATCCTGGGCGTCTTCATGATGCTCTACGTGCGCGACCGGCGCCTGTGGGTCTGGCTGCAGCCCGAGACACCCGACGCTGCACCCGACACTGCCCGCACCCGCATCACCACGGCCTTGTCGAGCACGCGCCGCACGCTCGACGGTGACCGCGAATTCGAGCGCCTGAAGAAGGCGCTGCTGAAGGAGTCTGCTGCATGAACACGACCACGATGATGCTCGGCAAGGGCGCCAACCCGCTGGCGCGCCGCACGGCTTTCGACTGGGTCTTCGCGGCGCTGGTGCTCGGTGCCACGGCCTTCGCGTTCCACCGCTACGGCGGGCGCATGGACTTCTACGAGACCTGGATCCTCGCCGGCGCCGCCCCCAGCCTGATCGCGATCGGCTGGTTCTGGCGCCCGCTGCAGCCGCTGAGCCTGGGCGTGGGCGTGGCCACGCTGCTGGCCATTGCGCTGTACGGCCGCGCGACCGACGACTTCGGCGCCGACCTCGCCGCCGGCGAGAACGCCTTCCTGCTGAAGTACTTCCTGTCGAGCCAGAGCGCCATCCTGTGGATGAGCCTGCTGTTCTTCATGAGCACGGCCTTCTACTGGATCGGCCTGCTCGCGCGCAAGCCGGCGGGTGGCGGCGACAACTCGGCGCTGAAGTTCGGCACCTGGTTCGCCTGGGCCGCCGTGGTGATGGCGCTGATCGGCTCCTTCGTGCGCTGGTACGAGAGCCATCAGATCGCCACCGGCGTGGGCCACATCCCGGTGAGCAACCTGTACGAAGTGTTCGTGCTGTTCTGCTGGATGACGACGCTGTTCTACCTGTACTACGAGCAGCACTACCGCACGCGCGCGCTCGGCGCGTTCTCGATGCTGGTCGTGAGTGCCGCGGTCGGCTTCCTGCTCTGGTACACGCTGGTGCGCGAGGCCCACGCCATCCAGCCGCTGGTGCCGGCGCTGCAGAGCTGGTGGATGAAGGTGCACGTGCCGGCCAACTTCGTGGGCTACGGCACCTTCGCCATTGCGGCGATGGTGGCGTTCGCCTACCTCATCAAGCAGCAGGCCACCGAGACGCGATGGTGGAAGCTGGCGCCGCTGTGGGTGCTGGGCGTGGTGCTGTGCTTCGAGCCAATGGTGTTCCGCCGCGGGGTCGACCCGCTGTCCACTTACTGGGCCCTCTACTTCGGCGTCAGTGCGCTGCTGGCGGCCGGCATCATCGCGCTGCGCGGGCGCATCGCCGACAAGCTGCCGTCGTTCGAGGTGCTCGACGACGTCATGTACAAGGCCATCGCCATCGGATTCGCCTTCTTCACCGTCGCCACCATCCTGGGCGCGCTGTGGGCGGCCGAGGCCTGGGGCGGCTACTGGAGCTGGGACCCGAAGGAAACCTGGGCGCTGATCGTCTGGCTGAACTACGCCGCCTGGCTGCACATGCGCCTGATGAAGGGCCTGCGCGGCACCGTCAGCGCCTGGTGGGCGCTGGTGGGCCTGGCGATCACGACGTTTGCCTTCCTGGGCGTGAACATGTTCCTCTCGGGCCTGCACTCCTACGGCGAACTGTAACCAGGGCGGCACCGGGAACGAATCCGCGGATGTCGGCTCAGAACGGACACCATGCATCTCATCCCCGATCGCGGCTTCCAGCACCCCCACCCTTCGGAGATCACGCCGCGTGATCTCGCCCTCAACCGCCGCCAGTGGCTGGCTGCGGCCGGCGCCACCGCACTGGCCTTGCCCGCGGCCGGCACGGCGGGGGCGCAGGTGGCGCGGCCGGGCAAGCTGGCTGCCCTGCCCGGCGCAAGAAGCGCCGTGCCCGGCGCCAGCACGATCGAGAAGCTCACCGCGCATGGCGACGCCACCAGCTACAACAACTTCTACGAGTTCGGCACCGACAAGTCCGACCCGGCGCGCAACGCCCACACGCTGAAGACCCGCCCCTGGACGGTGGCCATCGAAGGCGAGGTCAGGAAGCCCGGCAGCTTCGACATCGACACGCTGCTGAAGATGGCGCCGATGGAAGAGCGCATCTACCGGCTGCGCTGCGTCGAGGGCTGGAGCATGGTCATCCCCTGGGTGGGCTGGTCGCTGGCCGAGCTGATCAAGCGCGTCGAGCCCACCGGCAATGCCAGGTTCGTGCAGTTCGTGACGCTGGCCGACCGCGCACAGATGCCCGGCCTGCGCTCCAGCGTGCTCGACTGGCCCTACGTCGAAGGCCTGCGCATGGACGAGGCGATGCACCCGCTCACGATGCTGGCCTTCGGCATGTACGGCGAGGTGATGCCCAACCAGAACGGCGCGCCCGTGCGCCTGGTCGTGCCCTGGAAGTACGGCTTCAAGAGCGGCAAGAGCCTGGTGAAGATCCGCTTCGTCGAAAAGCAGCCCAAGACCAGCTGGGAGGTGTCGGCGCCCGAGGAATACGGCTTCTATTCGAACGTCAACCCGAAGGTCGACCATCCGCGCTGGAGCCAGGCCACCGAGCGCCGCATCGGCGACGGCGGCGGCCTGTTCGCCAAGCGCCTGGCCACGCAGATGTTCAACGGCTACGAGCCGCAGGTCGGGCAGCTCTACGCCGGCATGGACCTGAAGAAGTTCTACTGACACCGTGGCCGCGACAGGGCTGCAGCGGCTGCTGCTGCACGCGGCCGTCAAGCCGCTGGTCTTCGTGCTCGCGCTGCTGCCCTTTGCGGCGCTGCTGCAGGGCGCGCTGACGAACACGCTGGGCGCCAACCCGGCCGAGGCGCTGATCCGCGGCACCGGCGACTGGACGCTGCGCTTCCTGTGCCTGACGCTGGCCGTGACGCCGCTGCGCCAGGCCTTCGGGCTGGCCGCGCTGGCCCGGCTGCGGCGCATGCTCGGGCTCTTCGCCTTCTTCTACGGCGTGCTGCATTTCGCCTGCTACGCCTGGCTCGACATGGGCCTCGACCTCGGCCTGATCCTGCCCGACATCGCCAAGCGCAACTTCATCCTCGTCGGCACGGCCGCCCTCGTGCTGATGCTGCCGCTGGCCGCCACCTCCTTCAACCGCGCCATCCGCAGCCTGGGCGCGGCGCGCTGGCAGCTGCTGCACCGGGCCGTGTACGCGGTGGTGCTGCTGGGCCTGCTGCACTTCTTCTGGATGCGCAGCGGCAAGAACGACTACGCGGAAGTGGCGGTGTATGCCGCGGTGATCGCCGTGCTGCTGGGCTGGCGGCAGTGGTGGCGCTACGCCCGGAAAGTGTCATGACCCCTTGACGATCAGTGGTGTCAACTCTGCTTGATTACCGCCCTCGAACGCGTCAGACTGGCGCCCTTCCGAAGCGAGGAGCCCGTCATGACCTTTCCTGTCGCCATCACGCTGTTCACCCTGTTCGGGGCGCTGTTCGGCCTCGCCACCTACTCGCGCCGGCATCTGTTCAGCGAGGGCCACACCAAGCGCGCGGCGGCTGACCTGTCCGACCCGATGCAGAGCCGCCTGGCCTGGGTGCTGCTGTGCGTCGCGCTGTGGCCGCTGATGGGGCTGACCGGCGCGTTCTCGTGGTGGGTGAAGCGCCCGCGTTGAGCGCAGCACTCGGCGCCTGAACACCCGGCGCGGGCTTCACCCCCGCGCCAGCACCGGCGCCAGCGCGTGCCCGGTGTGCGTGCCGGCCGCCACCACCGCCTCGGGCGTGCCGGCAGCCACCAGCCGCCCGCCCGCACCGCCGCCTTCGGGGCCGAGGTCGATGACCCAGTCGGCCTCGGCGACCACGTCGAGATCGTGCTCGATGACGACGACGCTGTGGCCGCCGTCGACCAGCCGGTGCAGCACCTTGATCAGCCGCTCCACATCGGCCATGTGCAGGCCCACCGTGGGCTCGTCGAGCACGTACAGCGTGGTCGGCGGCTTCTGGCCGCGGCGCGTGACGTCGTCGCGCACCTTGCTGAGCTCGGTGACCAGCTTGATGCGCTGCGCCTCGCCGCCGCTGAGCGTGGGGCTGGGCTGGCCCAGCGTCAGGTAACCGAGGCCCACGTCCTGCAGCAGTTGCAGCGGGTGCGCGATGGCCGGCATGCTGGCGAAGAAACCCACCGCCTCGTCGACCTCCATGCGCAGCACGTCGCCGATGCTCTTGCCGCGCCAGGTGACGGCCAGCGTCTCGGGATTGAAGCGCGCGCCGTGGCACACGTCGCAGGGCAGCTTCACGTCGGGCAGGAAGCTCATCGCGATGGTCTTCAGACCCTGGCCTTCGCAGCCCGGGCAGCGGCCGTCGCCGGTGTTGAAGCTGAAGCGGTTGGCGGCGTAGCCGCGCGCCTTGGCCTCGAGCGTCTCGGTGAAGAGCTTGCGGATGGTGTCCCAGAAGCCGATGTAGGTGGCCGGGCAGGAGCGCGGCGTCTTGCCGATGGGCGTCTGGTCGACCTCGAGCACGCGGTCGATGGCATCAAAGCCCGTGAGCCCCGTGCAGCCCTGCAGGCTGGGCCGGCGGCCGGCGGCGGCGGCATCGCGCCCGGCCTTGGTGGCCTGGTGTGCCACCTGCGCCGCCACGTTGGCCAGCAGCACCTCGCGCGCCAGCGTGCTCTTGCCCGAGCCGCTGACGCCCGTCACCGCCACCAGGCGGCCCAGCGGCACGCCGAGGTCCAGGCGCTGCAGGTTGTGCAGCGAGGCGCCCTGCAGCTGCAGCTGCAGGGCATCGGCCGCCACAGGGCGGCGCGGCTTCAGCGGGTGCTTCAGCGGGTGCGCGAGCATGCGGCCGGTGACGGAATCGGGCGCGGCCATCAGGTCGGCCGCCGTGCCCTGGGCCACCAGATGGCCACCGCGCACGCCAGCGCCGGGGCCGATGTCGATCAGGTGCTCGGCGCGGCGAATGGTGTCTTCGTCGTGCTCCACCACCACCAGCGTGTTGCCGCCGCGGCTCAGGCGCGCCAGCGCGTCGAGCAGGATGCCGTTGTCACGCGGGTGCAGGCCGATGGTGGGCTCGTCGAGCACGTAACACACGCCCTGCAGGTTGCTGCCGAGCTGCGCCGCCAGGCGGATGCGCTGCGCCTCGCCGCCGCTGAGCGTGGGCGCGGCGCGGTCCAGCGTCAGGTAGCCCAGGCCCACGTCGTGCAGGAAGCTCAGGCGGCTGGCGATTTCAGTGACGACATCGCGCGCAATGCCCGCGTCGCGGCCGGTGAGCGCCAGCCCCGCCACCCAGGCGCGCGCCTCGTGCACCGACATGCGCGCGACGGCGTCGATGGCCAGGCTCTCGAAGGTGACGGCGCGCGCGGCCGCGTTCAGCCGCGCGCCGTGGCAATCGGGGCAGGCCTCGTCGACGAGGCCCTCGACCTCGGCTTCCTCGGAGGGAAAGCTCAGCTCGCGGCCTTGCGCGTCGTCGTCCTTGACGCTGTCATCGAAGGCCTTGCGCTGCTCGCGCGTGAGCTTCAGGCCCGTGCCCACGCAGGTGGTGCACCAGCCGTGCTTGCTGTTGTAGCTGAACATGCGCGGGTCCAGCTCCGGGTAGCTGGTGCCGCACACCGGGCAGGCGCGCTTGGTGCTGAAGACCTTCAGCGTGCCCACGCCCACGCCGGTGCCGCCGAAGTCCATGGCCACGGCCAGCTGGTCGAGCGGGCTCAGCAGGTGCACGACGCCGCGGCCCACCTCGAGCGCGGCGCTCAGCAGGCGGCGCAGCTCGGCCTCGTTCGCGGGGTCGACGATCAGGTCGCCCACCGGCAGCTCGATGGTGTGTTCCTTGAAGCGGTCGATGCGCGGGAAGGGCTGGGTCGGCAGGAACTCGCCGTCGACGCGCAGGTGGGTGTGGCCGCGCGCGTGCGCCCACTTGGCCAGGTCGGTGTAGACGCCCTTGCGGTTGATGACCAGCGGCGCGAGCAGGCCGACGTGCTGGCCCGCATGGTCACGCACGATCTGCGCGGCGATGCTCTCGGCGCTCTGCGCCTTCACCGGCGCGCCGTCGTGCACGCAGTGCTGCAGGCCGAGCTTCACCCACAAGAGGCGCAGGAAGTGCCAGACCTCGGTGGTGGTGGCCACGGTGCTCTTGCGGCCGCCGCGCGACAGGCGCTGCTCGATGGCCACGGTGGGCGGAATGCCGTAGACGGCATCGACCTCGGGCCGCCCCGCCGGCTGCACGATGCTGCGGGCGTAGGCGTTCAGGCTTTCGAGATACCGGCGCTGGCCTTCGTTGAACAGGATGTCGAAGGCCAGCGTGCTCTTGCCCGAGCCCGAGACGCCGGTGACGACGTTGAACACGCCGCGCGGCACCTGCACGCTCAGCGACTTGAGGTTGTGCTCGCGGGCGTTGACGATGTGGATGGCGTCGTCGTGCGGCACGGCCACCCGGCGTTCGCGGATGATGGCTTGCAGCGGCCGGCCTTCCTCGGCGCGCGCCGCGCCGCCCAGGCCCATCGCGCGCTCGTACTCGCGCAGCGCCTGCCCGGTGTACGAGCTGGCATGGGCCTTCACGTCGTCGGGCGTCCCGGTGCAGACGATGTGGCCGCCGGCCTCGCCGCCTTCGGGGCCCAGGTCCACCAGCCAGTCGGCGGCACGGATGACATCGAGGTTGTGCTCGATGACCAGCAGCGAATGCCCTGCCGCCAGCAGCTTGCGGAAGGCGCGCATCAGTTTGGCGATGTCGTCGAAGTGCAGGCCGGTGGTGGGCTCGTCGAAGAGGAACAGCGTGCCGTACTTGGCCACGCGCTGCGCCGGCGAATTGGCCGCCTCGGCCAGGAAGCCGGCCAGCTTGAGGCGCTGCGCCTCGCCGCCGCTGAGCGTGGGCACGGGCTGGCCCAGGCGCACGTAGTCGAGGCCGACGTCGATGATGGGCTGCAGCCGCGCCACGACCTCGCGGTCGTTCTGGAACCAGTGCGCGGCCTCGGCCACGGTGAGCTCGAGCACGTCGGCGATGGAGAAGCGGTGCGGCCCGCGCACCACCTTCACCTCCAGCACCGGGGCGCGGTAGCGCGTGCCGTCGCAGTCGGGGCAGCGCAGGTACACGTCGGAGAGGAACTGCATCTCCACGTGCTCGAAGCCACTGCCGCCGCAGGTGGGGCAGCGGCCGTCGCCGGCATTGAAGCTGAAGGTGCCCGCCGTGTAGCTTCGCTCGCGCGCCAGGGGTGCGTCGGCGAACAGCGCGCGCAGCGCGTCGAAGGCGCCCACGTAGCTGGCCGGGTTGCTGCGTGCCGTCTTGCCGATGGGGCTCTGGTCGACGAACACGGCGTCCGACAACTGCTCGGCGCCGAGCAGCTTGTCGAACACGCCCGGCGTCTCGGTGGCCTTGCCGAAGTGGCGCGCGAGCGCCGGGTACAGCACGTCCTGCACCAGCGAGCTCTTGCCGCTACCGCTGACGCCGGTGATGCACACCAGCCGGTTCAGCGGCAGCTCGAGCGTCACGTTCTGCAGGTTGTGTTCGCGCGCGCCGGTGAGCACGAGCTTGGGCGTCGCCGGCTCCACCAGCTTGCGAAAGCCCGTCGACACCTGCTTGCGTGCGCCGAGATAAGCGCCGGTGAGCGTGTCGGCCGAGCGCGCGACCTCGGGCGTGCCGTCGAAGACGATCTGGCCGCCGCGTTCGCCGGGGCCGGGGCCCATGTCGATCAGGCGGTCGGCGGCGAGCATGACCGCCGGGTCGTGCTCCACCACCACCAGCGTGTTGCCGGCGTCGCGCAGCCGGTGCATGGCCTCGACGATGCGGTTCATGTCGCGTGGGTGCAGGCCGATGCTGGGCTCGTCGAGCACGAACAGCGTGTTGACGAGGCTGGTGCCGAGCGCCGTCGTCAGGTTGATGCGCTGCACCTCGCCGCCGCTGAGCGTGCGGCTCTGGCGGTCGAGCGTGAGGTAGTGCAGGCCGACGTCGCAGAGGTACTTCAGGCGTGTGCGGATCTCGTCAAGCAGCAGCTTCAGCGCCTCGTCGAGCAGCGTGCTGGGCAGCGTGAGGCCATCGAAGAAGCGGCGCAGGCGCTCGATGGGCAGCTGCATCAGATCGTGCAGGTGCAGGCCGGGCAAGGCATCGAGCTGCTCGCGGCTCCAGGCCACGCCGACGGGCATGAAGCGGTGGTGGGAGGTGCCCTCCGTTCGCACTGAGCCTGTCGAAGTGCTGGCAGGGGCTTCGACAGGCTCAGCCCGAACGGACTCGGTGGACGTCGGGGCTTCGGCAGGCTCAGCCCGAACGGTGCGCCTCAGCACCCCCTCCGCATCCCCCACCGACCCCAAGCGCCACAGCAGCGCCTCGCGCTTGAGCCGCGCGCCGCCGCAAGCCCCACACGGCGTGTAGCTGCGGTACTTCGACAAGAGCACGCGGATGTGCATCTTGTAGGCCTTGCTCTCGAGGTACTCGAAGAAGCGCCGCACGCCGTACCACTGCGTGTTCCAGTTGCCCTTCCAGTTGGGCGTGCCCTCGATCACCCAGTCGCGCTGGCTCTGCGTGAGCTGCCCCCACGGCGTGTCGCGCGGAATGCCGGCCTCGCCGGCGTACTTGACGAGGTCGTCCTGGCAGTCCTTCCAGGCCGGCGTCTGCATCGGCTTGATGGCGCCGTTGCGCAGCGTCTTGCGCGCATCGGGGATCACCAGGCCCATGTCGACGCCGATCACGCGGCCGAAGCCGCGGCAGGTTTCGCAGGCGCCGTAGGCGCTGTTGAAGCTGAACAGCGCCGGCTGCGGATCGGCATAGCGGATGTCGCTCTCCGGGCAGTGCAGCCCGGTGCTGTACTTCCAGGCCTCGGCCGCCGCGGCATCGTCGCCGGCGAACACCGTCAGCCGCCCGCCGCCGCGCTTGAGCGCCAGCTCGATGGCCTCGAGCACCCGCACCTGCTCGGTGCCGGCGATGCGGAAGCGGTCGGCCACCACGTCCAGCACCTTGCGATCGCCCACGACGCGCTCGCCGTGCACGCGCGTGAAGCCGGCCGCCGACAGCCACTGTTCCTGCTGCTCGGCCGTGGTGTCGGCGGGCAGCTCGGCCGGAAAGCTGAACACCAGGCGCGGGTCGCCCATCGCGGCGGCGCGGCGCTGCAGGTCTTCATGGATGGTCTGCGCCGTGTCGTGCCGCACCGGCAGCGCCGTCTCGCGATCGAACAGCTGCGCCGCCCGCGCGAAGAGCAGCTTCAGGTGGTCGTTCAGCTCCGTCATCGTGCCCACGGTGCTGCGGCTGGTGCGCACCGGGTTGGTCTGGTCGATGGCGATGGCCGGCGGCACGCCCTCGACCTTGTCGACCGCCGGGCGGTCCATGCGGTCGAGGAACTGGCGCGCGTAGGCGCTGAAGGTCTCGACGTAGCGGCGCTGGCCTTCGGCGTACAGCGTGTCGAACACCAGCGAGCTCTTGCCGCTGCCGCTGGGCCCGGTGACCACCGTCAGCTCGCCGGTGCGGATGTCCAGATCCAGGTTCTTCAGGTTGTGCTGTCGAGCACCACGGATGCGGATGACACCAGTAGACATGCGGTCCTTCGAGAGGGAAGGCAGGGGATTCTAGGGATCGCCCCGGCCACCGGCCGCGTCGTCACGGCGTCAAGGAAGGACTTCAGCCGCGGGCTGCTCAGGCAAAGCGGAACGGCAGCTCGCGCTGGCGCTGGCCCGTCAGGCGCGCCACGGCGTTGGCGAAGGCCGGCGCCAGCGGCGGCAGGGCCGGCTCGCCCATGCCCTTGGGTGCGTCGCTGCTGGGCACGATGTGCACGGCCACCTTCGGCATCTGTGCCAGGCGCGGCAGCGTGAACTGGTGGAAGTTGCCCTGCTCGACGCGCCCGTCCTTCAGCGTGATGGCGTGGCCGGGCAGCGTGGTGGCCAGCGCCATCAGCACGGAGCCCTGCACCTGCGCCTCGACGCTGCGCGGATTGACGCAGAAGTTGCAGTGCACGCCGGCCGTCACCTGCGTGAGCACCGGGCGGCGCTCCTTGCCACGCCCCTGCATCTGCACCTGCACGACGTAGGCCACCACCGATTCGAAGCTCTCGTGCAGCGCCACGCCCCAGGCCGTGCCGGCCACCGCGCGGCGGCGCGCATAGCCGCTGGCATCGACCGCCAGCTGCAGCGCGGCGCGGTGGCGCACGGTCTTGGCCTCGGTGCCCATCAAGGCCATGCGGTAGGCCACCGGATCCTGCTTCGTGGCCACCGCGATCTCGTCGATCAGCGTCTCCATCACGTAGGCCGTGTGCGTGCTGCCGACCGCGCGCCACCACAGCACCGGCACGTTCACCTTCGGGTGGTGCACGCTCACGTTCATCGGCACGCCGTAGGGCTCGCGCAGGCCCTCGGTGGTGGTGACGTCGACGCCCTGCTTCACCATGAAAGCCTCGAAGGGCGAGCCCGCCAGGATGCTCTGGCTGACGACACGGTGCTCCCAGGCCAGCACCTTGCCAGCCGCATCGAAGCCGATCTCGGCGCGGTGCACGGTGAACGGGCGGTAGTAGCCCGAGCGCATGTCGTCCTCGCGGCTCCACACCACCTTCACGGGCGCGCGCTGGCCGCGCTCGGCCAGGCCCTTGGCCACGGCGCAGGCCTCGCGCACCCACTCGCCACCCGGCGTGGCGCGGCGGCCGAAACCGCCACCGGCCATCTGCACGACGATCTCCACCTGCTCGGGCTTGAGGCCCAGCACCGAGGCCGCCGCGCCGGCATCGATGCCTGGCATCTGCGAGGCGGCGTGGATCACGGCGCGGTCGGGCAGCAGGTCCACCGTGCAGGCCAGCGGCTCGAGCTGCGCGTGGTTGAGGTAAGGGAAGACGAACTCGGCGCTGATCTTCCTCGGCGCGCCCGGGCCGGCCGCGGTGTCGGCGCGCAAGTGCGGCTCGGGCGCGGGCGTGCCAGGCGTCTGCGCCAGGCGCAGGTACTCGGCGCGCAGCGCGCTGGTGTCGGGCCGGGCGACGTCGGCCAGCGCCCAGTCGATCTTCAGCGCCTCGCGGCCCTGGTGTGCGGGCCAGTAGCCCTCGGCGACCACGGCCACGCCCTGGCCGCCGCGGTCCAGTGCCACCGGGAAGATGGCGCGCACGCCCTTGATGCGGCGCGCCGCGGCCGCATCGAAGCCGACGACCTTGCCGTTGAACACCGGCGGGCGCTGGATCACGGCCGTCAGCATGCCGGGCAGGCGCACGTCGATGCCGTATTGCTGCGTGCCGGTGCTCTTGGCCGTGGCCACCTTCAGCGTCTGCGGCTTGCCGAGCAGCTTGAAGTCGCGCGGCGACTTCAGCACCACCGCCTCGGGCACGGGCAGCGCCATCGCGGCCTCGAACAGCTCGCCGTAGCCGGCCTTCATCGCGCCTTGCGGCCCGGTGATCACGCCGCCCGCCGCACTCAGCTGCGCCACCGGCACGCCCCACTGCCGCGCGGCCGCCGCCAGCAGCATGGCGCGCGTGCGGGCACCGAGCTCGCGGTACTGCGTGTAGCTGTTCTTCACCGAATTGCTGCCGCCGGTGAGGTGCATGCCCATGGCCGGGTCGACATAGGCCACCTTCTGGTTGCCGAAGCCGGTGGCCACGCGGCCCCAGTCGGCGTCGAGCTCTTCGGCGCAGATCATCGCCAGCGCGGTTTCGATGCCCTGGCCCATGTCCATGCGGTTGCACAGGATGGTGGTGGTGCCGTCGCGCGCGATGCTGACGAAGGCGCCCGGGGCGTCGGTGGGCTTCAGGCCGGCGGCAGTGGCCTGCGCGTCGGCACGGTCCGGCCACACGGCCAGGCCCAGCGCGCCGGCCACGGTGGTGGCCATGAAGTGGCGACGCGACAAGCCCGCTGCCGGCTCGCCGGTGGGTTCAAGGGCCTCGCTCGATTCGATGCGCGAGAGCAGGCGGTCGATCTTCATCGCACCGCTCCCGCTCAGGCCAGCGACGCCGCAGCGTCGTGGATGGCCGCGCGGATGCGCTGGTAGGTGCCGCAGCGGCACAGGTTGCCAGCCAGCGCCTCGTCGATCTGCGCGTCGGTGGGTTTCTTCACGCGCGCCAGCAGCGCCGTGGCGCTCATCACCTGGCCGCTCTGGCAGTAGCCGCACTGGGCCACGTCATGCTTGATCCAGGCCGCCTGCACGGCGGCACCCACGCGATCGGTGCCCACGCCTTCGATGGTGGTCACGCTGGCACCGGCGGCGGCGGCCAGCGGCGTGACGCAGCTGCGCACCGGCGCGCCGTTCAAGTGCACCGTGCAGGCGCCGCACTGCGCCATGCCGCAGCCGAACTTGGTGCCGGTGAGGCCGAGGTCGTCGCGCAGGGCCCACAGCAGCGGGGTGGCGGGGTCGGCCGCCACCGTGGTGTCGCGGCCGTTGAGCTTGAGCGTCGTCATTGGGTCACTCCGGGATGCGCAGCGTGCTGCCGTCGATGGTGATGCGGTCGCCGGCCGGCGGGTTGGCCGCGATGGCCGGCACGTTGGACGCCGCGATGGCATTGGCCGCGCCCGGCGTGCCGCCACGCGGCGTGGTGCGCACCACCTGGCTGGGCGGCAGCGCGGTGCCGTTCTTCAGGTGGGCCCACATCGCGTCCATGGCGCGGTTGAAGTACAGGTGCAGCGGCACGAAGCGCGTGTCGTAGCCCGGGAACGGCAGGAACGAGTCGAAGTGCTGCGCGTTCGTCACCTCGACGTAGCGCAGCCGGCTGGCCGCGCCTTCCACCTGCGCGTTGCGCAGCACGTAGGGCCGCGAGCTGAAGTTCGGCGGCACCAGCGTGTCGTTGCGGCCGTGCACGATGATCGCCGGCTTGCCCAGCAGGTTGGCCCGGCGCTGCACTTCGCTGACGCCCTGTCGCACCGCGACGGCGTCAGCGCCGGTGCCTGTCCAGAGGTTGCGCAGGCACAGCGCGCCGTCGAACGCGAAGTCCAGCGCGCCGGTGCTGGGGCTGGCCGCGGCACCGTGGTTGCGCGCGCCACCGACGGCGTTGTTCCAGATCAGCTGCAGCGCGCCACTCGGCGGCACGCCGTTGCCGGTGCCGAAGACGCCCGCGATGGCCGCAGGGGCGGCCGCCGTGGGCAGGCCGGCCCCATCGACGGCGCCGAAGCTGAAGCCGCACAGGTTGGACTGCGCGCGCGCCCGGGCGTGGGCATTGGCGTAGGTCACGGCAATCGCCGGGCTGGCGAACAGGTAGTGGCTGGCATGCAGCAGGTCGGACTCCGGCTCCCAGCCATAGGTGCGCAGCCGCGCCAGCGCGTCGTCGGCCTGCTCCAGCGTGGTGGCGCCCGTCACCAGCCCGTTGGCCGCCAGCGAGGCGCAGCGGTTGCCGGCGACAAGCACCGTGCCGCCGATGTAGCCAAACGGCGAGCCGGTGGCTGCCGTGGCCAGCGCGGCGCAGGGCTGCAGCAGGTTGGCGTAGCTGAAGTAGTCGTACAGCGGCTTGCTGCCACCGGTGTAGGCCGGCAACGTGCCCCGTTCGATGCGCAGGCCGGCCGTGGGTGCCATCTGGATGTTGGGCTCGCTCACCGCCACGCCGTCGATCAGGCCGAGACCGTCGTTTTCGGCGGCGGCCAGCGCGGCACCGGCGCCGTTGCTCACGCTGGAGGCGATGACGATGGTGTTGGCCGGCACGATGAGCTTGGTGCGCGTGCCGTCGGGCAGCGGCGCGCCGAACTGCTGGTTGAGCATGTAGAACGCGAACTCCACCGCCTGCAGCGTCATCGCGCCCCAGTCGGCCTCGGGGTTGAGGCCCGAGTGCGCGTGCTTGACGGCAAAGCGGTTGGGCGTGGAGGTGTTGAAGACGGTGAGCTCAGCCGCGCTCAAGGCCGCGGTGAAGTTGCTGTCGCTGCCCGCGGCCGCCGCCGTGGCGCGCGTGCCGTCGTAGCGGTTGACGGTGTCGTTCTGCAGGTCGTGCACGCCGTTGCCCGTGCCCTTGTCGGTGTAGGCCACGGCGCAGCCGCGCTTCAGCCCCCACTCGCCGGCCGAGCCGATGGCGCCGTAGACGCCGCGCGAGCCCGAAGACGCCGCCGTCACGATGCACGGCGCGCTGGCGCTGAAGCTGGACGGCACCTGCACCATCATCGTCACGCCGCCGGGGCCGATGCCGATGTGCTCGGTGCCGGCGATCTTGCCGTCGCCCGTGCCCACGGTGCCGTCGGCCGAGATGTTGGGGCCGTAGAGCGTGCCGAAGCCGCCGCCCGCGGTGGTGTCGACGATGGCGCGGTAGTTGGTGTGGATGGCCAGCTTGCGCAGTTCGGCCGCGGTGGGCGTGGCGCTCAGCGTGGGCGCCACGGCGCTGGCCAGGCCGGTGCGGCCGAGGCCGGCGGTGAGAAGGTCATCGGCCGTGCCGTCGTAGCTGGCGCTGCGCACGGCGCCCACCAGGAACGAGGGCCGTGTGTTGACGGCGTAGTCACCGGTGCCGATGGTGACCTCGGTGTCGCCGTTGCAGGCCACCAGCAGGCTGGCTGCCAGGGCGAGCGGGGCCCACTTGAAGATTCCTTGCATCGCTGCCTCCTCGTGAAGGCGGCCGTTCAGCCGCATATTCGTAAACCGATCAGGAAGCGTCGAGAAACCGTTCGACAAGGCCGATCTGCGCCGGCGTGTTCAGCGCCGGGGCGTGGCCGCAGCCGGGGATCGTAGCAACCACGGCGCGCGGGCCGCGCTGGCGCATGGCGTCAGCCACTTCGGGCATCAGCAGGTCGCTCGTCTCGCCGCGCAGGCACAGCACGGGCAGGTCCAGCGAGTCGTACTGCGGCCACTGGTCGTAGTCGTGCGGGTGGTGCTCGAACTGGCCCACCATCGCGGGGTCGTAGTGCGGGGTCACGCGGCCGTCGGGCAGGCGGCGCAGGCTGGTCTCGGTGAGGTGGCGCCATTGCGCATCGCTCAGCCAGCCGTAGGGCGCGTAGGCGCTGCGGAAGAAGGCCTCCAGCTCGGCCACGGTGCCGAATGCCGGTGGGCTGCCGGCGTAGGCACGGATGCGCGCCACCGCGGGCGCAGCGAGCTCCGGGCCGATGTCGTTGAGCACCAGCCGCGTGATGCGCCCGCGCAGCGGCCCGGCCGCGGCCCGCAGGCCGATGGCGCCGCCCATCGAGGTGCCCAGCCAGGCGCAGCGCGCCACGCCGAGCTGGTCGAGCAGTTCGGTGGCGACCCGGGCGTAGAAATCCAGGCAGTACTCGGCCACGGGCTCGGGGCTCCACTGGCTGAGGCCACGGCCGGGGGTGTCGGGGCACAGCACGCGCCAGCGGCCGGCCAGCGCGGCGGCGATGGGGTCCATGTCGCGGCCGGTGCGCGCCAGGCCGTGCCAGGCCACCAGCACCGGCGCCGACGCGTCGCCCCAGGCAGTGACGTGCACCTCGCGCCCGGCGCAGGGCAGGTACAGCGAGCGCGGCACGGCGCTCATCGCCGCCCCTTGGTTGCCGCCGCACGCAGCCGCCCCACGATGCCGGTGGGGAAGTGGTAGACCGACAGCACGAACAGCACGCCCAGCCACAGCAGCCAGCGATCGGGCGACACCAGCTGCGACAGCACCGGGATGCCCGCGAAGGCGCCGCCGTCGGCCGACAGCCACTTCAGCAGGTCCTGCAGGTAGTTCTGCGCCAGCACGAAGAGCGCCGCGCCCACGACCGCCCCGTACATCGTGCCCATGCCGCCGATGACGACGATGAGCAGGATGTCCAGCATGATCTCGAACGACAGCGTCGTGTCCGGCCCCACGTATCGCAGCCACAGCGCCAGCAGCGCGCCGGCGAGCGTGGCGAACAGCGCCGAGATGACGTTGCTGGCCGTGCGGTAGACGACGGTGCGGAAGCCCAGCGCCTCGGCGCGGAAGTCGTTCTCGCGGATGGCCTGCAGCACGCGCCCGAAGGGCGAGTTCACGATGCGCAGCAGCGCCAGGAACAGCAGCGCCACGGCGCCGAACAGCCCGTAGTAGGTGATCACACGGCCGTCGACGACGCGGCCCAGCAGCTCGGCGCCGCCGAACAGCTCGAAGGCCGGGCTCAGCAGCTCGGGCACCTTGAAGCTCAGGCCGTCTTCGCCGCCGGTGAAGTCGCTCAACTGCGAGGCCAGGGTCTGGAAGGCGCTGGCCACGGCCAGCGTGATCATCGCGAAGAAGATCGCCTTCACACGCAGCGAGAACAGGCCCACCACCAGCGACAGCGCCAGCGACACGACGAGCGCCGCCGCCGTGCCCACCAGCACCGGCCCCGCGCCCGGACCCATCGCCGTGCTGGCGATGGCCACGCCATACGCGCCGATGCCGAAGAACATGGTGTGCGCGAAGCTGACGATGCCGGTGTAGCCGAGCAGCAGGTCGAAGCTGGCCACCAGCAGGATGAACACCAGCGCCTTGGCCGCCACCGACAGCGCCTTGGCGCCGGGGAACAGGAACGGCGCCAGGAGAAGCGCCAGCACGACGACGATCAGCGCCGCCGCCAGCCAGCGGCTGCGCGGCAGGTCGTGTGACAAGAGCCGGCCGATCATCGGTTCGTCACCGGGTACAGGCCCTGCGGCCGCCACACCAGGATGGCCACCATCAGCGCGATGTTGGAGAAGAGGGCCACCTTCGGCGCCAGGAAGCCGGTGTAGTTGGCCATCAGCCCCACCAGCAGCGCGCCGATGAAGCAGCCCAGCGTCGAGCCCAGGCCGCCGATGATGATGACGATGAAGATCAGCACGTTGACCTGCGCGCCGATCTGCGGCGACACGGCCTGCTGGTACAGGCCCCACATCACGCCGCCCAGGCCGGCCAGCGCCGAGCCGGCCACGAACACGCCGACGAACAGGCGCTGGATGCGGTAGCCGAGGCTCTCCACCATCTCGCGGTCCTGCACGCCGGCGCGGATGAGCAGGCCGATCTTCGTGCGTGCCAGCGTCCAGGCCAGCAGGCCGAAGACGACGGCGCCGATGACGCTGGCCAACACGCGGTACTTCTCGATCGCGGCCTCGCCGATGATGAACGCCCCGCGCAAGGGCTCCGGCAGCGGCAGCGCGATCTGCAGCGGCCCCCAGACCACCTTGATCAGCTCCTCGCCGACGATCATGCCGCCCATCGTGATGAGGATCTGCTTCAGGTGCAGGCCGTACACGGGGCGCACGATCACGCGTTCGAAGGCCAGGCCCAGCGCGCCGGCCACCGACATGGCCACCAGCATGGCGCAGAAGATCGCCAACAGCGCCTGCAGCACGCCAGTGTCGGCGAAGGTGGCCATGCCGCCCATCACCGTGGTGGCCATGAAGGCCCCAATGGCGATGAACAGGCCGTGCCCGAAGTTCAGCACGTCCATCAGGCCGAAGACCAGCGTCAGGCCCGAGGCGATGATGAAGATGATGAAGCCCATCGCCAGGCCGGCCACCGTGAGCGTGAGCCAGCTGCTGCCGCTGCCCACGGCCGGCAGTGCCAGCAGCATCACCGCCACGAGCAGACCGACCGGGATCCAGTCGAAGCGCGCTTTCGGGATGGCCGCCGCCGCGCCGGGCGTCGGTGCCACGACGGTGTTCATGCGGCGGCCCCCAGCGACAGGCCGAGCAGCCGCTGCTGCAGCGCGGCGTCGTCGGCCAGCGCGGCCATGGGGCCGGTGTGCACGACACGGCCGTCGTCCATGACGGCGACACGGTCGCCCAGGGCCTTGGCCATCATCACGTTCTGCTCCACCAGCAGGATGGTCGTCTTCTGCGCCTTCAGCTCGCGGAAGGCGGTGACGAGGTTCTGCACGATCGCCGGCGCCAGGCCCTTGCTCGGCTCGTCGATCAGCAGCAGCGCACGCGGCTCGCAGATGGCGCGCGCCACGGCGAGCATCTGCTTCTGGCCGCCGCTGAGCTTGCCGGCCGGGTAGAGCCAGAACTTCTGCAGCGCCGGGAAGAGGCCGAAGATCCAGCGCAGCCGCGCCGCGTCGAGCTCGCCCTCGTGGCGCGCGCTGCGCGCGGCCAGCACCAGGTTCTCCTTGACCGTGAGGTCGGTGAAGATGCCCATGTTCTCGGGCACGTAGGCGATGCCGGCGGCGGCGATGTCGGGCGTGGCCGCGCGCTCCAGCGCCTGGCCGCGGAAGCGCACCTGGCCCTGCGACGCCCGCCACAGGCCCATGACCGTGCGCAGCGTCGTCGTCTTGCCGGCGCCGTTGCGGCCCAGCAGCATCGTCACCTCGCCCTCGGGCACGGCCAGGTCCACGCCGTGGAGGATGTGGTACGCGCCGATGTGCGTGTGCACGCCTCGCAGTTCCAGCAGCGGCGTGCTCATGCGGGCTCTTCCGCAGCCATGCCGAGATAGGCTTGCTGCACGATGGGCGACGCGATCACCGCTGCAGGCTCGCCGTCGGCGACGAGGCGGCCGTTGTGCAGCACAACGATGCGGTCGGCCAGCTCGCGCACCACGTCCATCTTGTGCTCCACCAGCAGGATGGCGATGTCGCGCCGCGCCTTCAGCGCGCGGATCAGGTCCAGCACCACCGGCACCTCGGCCGCGCTCATGCCGGCGGTGGGCTCGTCGAACAGGTAGACCTTGGGGTCCAGCGCCATCAGCAGCGCCACCTCGAGCTTGCGCTGGTCGCCGTGCGGCAGGCTGCTCGCCGGCTGCTGCGCCTTGGCCGCCAGGCGCACCTGCTCCAGCAGGCGGTGGGCCTTGTCGATCCAGGCCTTGTGGTCGCTCCAGATGCGCCAGAAGTCCAGGCCGGTTCCGCGCCGGCCACTGTCCCGCGCCTGCACCGCCAGGCGCACGTTCTCGTGCACCGTGAGGTTGGGGAACAGCTGCGTGAGCTGGAACGCACGGCCCAGGCCGCGGCGCGTGCGCACCGCCGCAGGCAGCGTGGTGAGGTCCTCGCCGTCCAGCCGCACGCGGCCCTCGCTGGCCGGCAGCTGGCCCGAGATCAGGTTGAAGTAGGTCGTCTTGCCCGCGCCGTTGGGCCCGACGATGGCCGTCAGCGTGCCGGCCTCGAAGCGGCACGACACATGGTCCACCGCCACGTGGCCGCCGAAGCGGATGGTGAGGTCCTGCGTCTCGAGCACGGGACGGCCCGCGGGCTCAGCGCTTGTTGCGGATGGGGATGTTCAGCTCGGCCGCCGGAATCACGCGCACCAGCTCCGGCACGCCCCAGGCGAAGGCCGGGTCGTTCTTGATGCGGAAGTGGTACATGTCCTGCATCGCCTGGTGATCCTCCTTGCGGAAGGTCATCGTGCCCTTGGGCGTCTCGAAGCTCATGCCTTCCATCGTGGCGATCAGCTTCTCGGTGGCGGTGTCGCCCTTGGTCTTCTTCAGCGCCTCGACGACGGCGATGGCCGCGCTCATGCCGCCGGCGGTGAAGAAGTCCGGCGGTGCCTTGTGCACGCGGTAGTGGTTGGCCACGAGCCACTCGTTGACCTTGTTCTTCGGGATGCCGAAGTAGTAGTACAGCGCACCTTCCATGCCGGCGAACTGCTTGTAGGCCACCATGGCCGGCAGGATGTTGCCGCCGGTGGCCAGCTTGATGCCGAAGCGCTTGTCGAGCTCGAGGTCGGCGATCTTGCTGAACGGCGTCGGCGAGCCCGACCACACCACGCTGACGTACTTGTTGCCCGGCTGGTCCTTCAGCCGGTCGACGATGCGCTGCAGGCCGGCGGTGAAGTCCGTCGTGCCCACGGGCAGGTACTCCTCGTGGACGATCTTGGCCTTCTTGATGAAGTCCTTGCTGGCCTTCACCGCGTCGCGA
Source organism: Rubrivivax sp. (assembly GCA_020248945.1). GTDB lineage: Bacteria > Pseudomonadota > Gammaproteobacteria > Burkholderiales > Burkholderiaceae_C > Rubrivivax. The sequence goes on along the minus strand of JADCGQ010000008.1, from coordinate 100,076 downwards.
CCGAAGGCGTTGTCGTTGGCCAGCACGGCGATCACGTTGCCCGGCTGGTCCAGCGCCGCGGCGTTGGCCGCCGCATCTTGGCTCGAGTTGCGGCCGGTGCGGAAGATGTAGCGGTTCCACTTGTCGCCGGTGATGCTGTCGGCCACCGCCGGCTCCACCAGCAGGATCTTCTTGTACTCCTCGGCCACCGGCAGCATGGCCAGCGCCACCGGGCTGCCGGTGGTGCCGACGGCGATGTCGACCTTGTCGTCGGCGTAGGCCGCGGCGAGCTGCGCCTTGCCGATGTCGGGCTTGCCCTGGTCGTCTTTCTCGATGATGACGATCTTGCGGCCGGCCACCGCCATGGTGCCGCCGGTGGCGTACTCAAGGCCCATCATGAAGCCGACGACGGTCTGCTTGGCGTAGGCCTCCAGCGGGCCGGTCTTGCCGGTGAGCAGAGCAATCTTGACGTCCTTCCCGGCCTGGGCGGCGGCCGGGCCGGCGAGCGTGGCCGCCAGGGCCAGGGTGGACAGGGCGACCAGGGTGCGGCGCTGCATGGGGTGTCTCCTTGTGTGATGCAGCTTCATCGCAAGCGCCATGCCGGTGCGCTGCGGCCGGGTTTTCCCGCGTTTTTGGTGCATTCCTGGCGTTCTTCTGCTTGTTCGCTGGACAGTCACGCGCAAGGACTGCCTTTAAGTCGGACGTGTGTTTGATTCGCAGACATTCAGGCCGATCGCTGACGCGCCCTCACAATCGCGCCCGCCATGCCCGTACCTGCCTTGTCCACCGTCGAGCTGTTCCTGGTCGCGATGGCCGTGATCTTCGCGTTGCCCTACGCCATCTGGCGGCTGGGCCGAACCGACTACTGGGCGCCGCTGGTGGTGGTGCAGATCGTCACCGGCATCCTGCTCGGGCCTGGCCTCTTCGGCGCCGCCTTTCCCGAGGTCTACCGCGCCGTCTTCATGCCGGCCGTGGTGCAGAGCCTCAACGGCCTGGCCTGGTGGGCGGTGATGTTGTTCGTGTTCATCGCCGGGCTCGAACTCGATCTTCGCCAAGCCTGGAAGCACCGCGGCGAGACCGCGCTCACCGCCGGCCTGGCGATGGTGGTACCCATGCTGCTGGGCAGCGGCGTGGCGCTGGCGGTGCTGGCGGTGGGAGGTGCGGGCTGGGTGGGGCCGCGCGCGGCGAACTGGCAGTTCGTGCTGGGCATCGGCATGGCCGCAGCGGTGACGGCGCTGCCCATCCTGATCCTGCTGATGGACAAGATGCAGATCCTGCGCCAGCCGCTGGGCCAGCGCATCCTGCGCTACGCGAGCCTGGACGACATCGCCATCTGGGCCGTGCTGGCGGCCATCCTGCTGGACTGGGTGCGCATCGGCCGCCAGGCGCTGTTCCTGGCGGCCTTTGCGCTGCTGGCCTGGTTGCTGCGGCGCTGGATGCCGCGGCTGGTGGAGCGCGACCGCTGGGCCGTGGCGCTGGTGTGGCTGGCCGTCACGTCGCTGGGGGCCGATTGGTGCGGCCTGCACTTCATGGTGGGCGCCTTCCTCGCCGGCGCGGTGCTCGACGGTGAGTGGTTCGACCAGCGCCAGACCGACATGCTGCGCCACCACGTGCTGCTGGTGCTGATGCCGGTGTTCTTTCTCTCCACCGGCTTGCGCACCGAGTGGGGCGTGGGCGGCGCAGCCGTGTTCGCCGTGGCCGCGGCGCTGCTGGTGGCGGCGGTGGCGGGCAAGCTGGCGGGCGTGCACCTCGCCGGGCGCCTGCTCGGCTGGGCGCCGGGCGAGGCCACGCTCGTGGGCTGGCTGCTGCAGACCAAGGCGCTGATCATGATCATCTTCTCGAACGTGCTGCTCGACCGCGGCGTGATCACCGCCGACACCTTTACCGCGCTGCTGCTGATGGCCGTGGCCAGCACCATGCTGACAGTGCCGATGGTGGCGCCGCGGCTGGCGCGCATGCAGGCGGTCATCGGCAAGAGCGGCTGAGCGCGCGGCGCAGACGCCACGCGCTGGCCGGCTAGCGCGGCAGGCTGAGCTCGGGCCAGCGCGCCAGCCGCTCGTACAGCGCGGCGCGCGACATCTTCAGCAGCTTCGCCGCCGCCATGCGGTTGCCGCTGGTGGCCATCAGCGCCGTGCGGATGGCCTGCCGTTCGATCTCGGCCACCTGGTCGCCCAGCGGGCGCAGCAGCGCGGGCGGTGCGCCCTCGCGGCGGGCGGCCGGGGCCGGGGCCGGGGCCGGGGCCGGTGCGGGCAGGGGCTGCGGCAATGCTGGCGCGCCCACCTCGTCGACCCCGAAGTGCCAGGGCTCGAGCACCAGGTCGTCGGTCATCAGCGCCGCCTGCTCCAGCACGTTGCGCAGTTCGCGGATGTTGCCCGGCCACACACGCCGCGCCAGCAGCGCCAGCGCCTCGGGGCTGACGCTGCGCGCCGGCAGGCCGCTGCGCCGCGCGATGTCTTCGATCAGCGCCTCGACCAGGGCTTCGAGATCGCCCAGCCGCTCGCGCAGCGGCGGCAGCCGGATCGGCAGCACGTGCAGGCGGTAGAAGAGGTCGGCCCGGAAACAGCCCTCGGCCACCATGGCGGCGAGGTCGCGGCTGGTGGCGGCGATGATGCGCACGTCGACGCGCTCCACACGGTCGCTGCCCAGCGGCTCGATCTCCTGCTCCTGCAGCGCGCGCAGCAGCTTGCTCTGCAGCACGAGCGGCATGTCGCCGATCTCGTCGAGGAAAAGCGTGCCGCCGTCGGCGAGGCGGAACTTGCCCTCGCGGCCCTTGCGGTCGGCCCCGGTGTAGGCGCCGGGCACGACGCCGAAGAACTCGGCCTCCAGCAGCCCCTCGGGCACGGCGGCGATGTTGACGCCGACAAACGCCTTGGCGGCGCGCCGGCTGGCGCGGTGGATGCCGTGCGCGAGCAGCTCCTTGCCGGTGCCCGTTTCGCCCAGCAGCAGAACCGGGCTGTCGGCCATGGCCACGCGGCGGGCCTGGCGCTTGGCCTCCATGGCCGCCGGGCTGGTGCCGATGAAGCTGGCGATGGTGTGGCGCGGCCGGCGCTGCGCCGCGATCTTGTCGGCCAGCTGGCGGCGCGCGCTGTCGAGCTCGGCCTGCAGCGCGCCGAACTTCGCCATCAGCGGCTGCATCGTCGACTCGGGGTGGTCCATCAGCACGAAGCCGACGGCGCCGATCACCACGCCGGCGTCGTCGCGCAGCGGCAGCCGCGTCACGAGGAAGGTGCCAGCCTGGTTGGTGAGCAGGTCCACCAGCACCGGCTGCCCGGTGTCGACGACCTGCCCCATCAGCGTGTTGGGCACCACCTCCTCGACGCGACGGCCGATGAAGTCGCTCTCTTCGAGGCCCAGCGCGGGCAGGAAGCGGCGGTAGCCATCGTCGATCCACACCAGGCGGTGCTCGCGGTCGACCACCATCGTGCCCATCGCCGTGCGGGCGAAGGTGTGGAACATGCTGCGCGCCGCGAGCTCCACCGCACGGGCGGCGTCGAGCAGGACAGGGGCGTTGGAGGGTGTGGGCACGGCGAGCGGCACTGTAGCGGGAGCGCCTGGGGCGCCGGCGATCACCGGCGCGCGAACCAGCGGCGGTGGATCCAGTCGTACAGCGGCGCCAGCAGCAAACCGCTGCAGGCCAGCGCCCCCGCGACGATCAACATCGCCAGCCCGCCCCAGCCCGACTGCGGACCGCTGGCCAGCCACAGCCAGGCGGCCAGGCCGATGCCTGTGAGCACGGTGGCCGCATTCGCGGCCCAGCGGCCGAGGTAGCGCGCCAGCAGCAGGTGCAGCAACAGGCCGCCGAGCACGAAGGCGGCGAGCATCGCCTGCTGCCGACGCTCGGCGCTGCGCTGCGACGCGCGCTGCCGCGTCTCGGACGCGAGTTCCTCGCGCAGCCGCGCAGCGCGCTTCGACGCCGCGGCCTCAGCCCGCGCCTGCTCGCGCGCCGCTTGTTCGGGGCACCGGCCCTGTGGGACGCAGCCGCCCCAACGCTGCACGAAATCGGCTAGGTCGGCGGGCGGGCGGTTGCCCACGCGTTCGGCCAGAAGGGCCACGGCCCCATCGTCGCGGGGTGCCTCCGCGGCCCAGGGCGCGCCCGCGGCCGCCGTGCCTGCGCGCTGTCGGGCACGCTGCTGCGCCGCGAGCAGCTGGTCGAAGCTCGGCACCGGCGCGTCGGCCAGTTGCTGCAGCGTGGCGGCCGGCGGCGGCGCGGCACCCTGAGCCTCCAGGTGGCGCAGCAGAAGGCTGCGGCGCAGGCGTGCCGCGGCATCGGGCCGGCCCCAAACGGCCAGCAGGTCGGTGGCCCAGAAGGCCACCTCGCCGTCACGTTCGGCCGGGACGGCCATCACCGCCTGCCACGACGGGCTGGCCTCGAGCAACGCCGGCGCCGCGATGGCGACCCGCAGCACGACGGTCAGGGCCAGCGCCAGCGCGATCCCGAAGCGGATGGCAGCGCGCCTCATGTGGCGCATCCGCCGCTGCACAGGGCCAGCGCGAGCGCCAGGCCGAAGGCGGCCGCGATCAGGCCCCAGCGCTGCCACCAGCGGCGCTCGGCTCGCTGCGACGCCGCGCGGTGCTCGGGCCGGCCGGTGGCGGCAGCCACCCGGTGGCGCTCCGGGTCGCTCATGTCGGCCAGCGCCTCGCGCATCGCGCGGCCCTGTTCGTCGTCGAGCCGGCGGCGGGCCTGCGCGAGCAGCGGCTCGAGGTCGGCCAGGCGCGGCGCCTGCGCCGGCGAGCCGCACTGCGGGCAGGTGGCATCGGCGCTGGGATCGATCACGCGGCCGCAGCCGTGGCAGCCCCAGCGCCAGGGCTCGGGGCCGTCGCCGCGCGCTTTGCCGCCAAGCGCTTTGCCGCCGGTCGCGCCCAGGGCCTGCGCCAGCCGCGGAACGTCCACGCCCAGCAGCGGGCTGCCGCAGTGGCCGCAGGCCTCGTCGTGGGCGGACAGCGGCGCGCCACAGCTCATGCAGGCCAGCCCCCCTTCGCGCTGCTGCAGCAGCAGGCGCTCGGCCAGGCCCAGCGGCTGCAGCAAGCCGCGGGAGGCCAGCAAAGCCGCCACGCCGTGCGCCTGGCCGTGGCCCGCCGGGCAGGCCATCGCCGTGTGGCGGCCGTGGGCGCCGGCCAGCGGCCGCGCCTGCAGGGCGCTGTCGCATCGCGGGCAGCGCCAGTCGGCCGAGCCGAGGCCTGGCTCGGGCGCGCCGGTGGCCAGCGTGTCCATCAGCAGCGAGACCCAGCCGGCGCGGTCGAGGCCGTCGAACTCCAGCGGGTCGAACCACACCAGCGCACAGGCCGCGCAGTGGTCGACCGGCGTGGTCTGCCGGCCCGCCGGCCGCAGCGGCGCCATCGGCGCGGCACATCGCGGACAAGGCCAGGTCGCGGTGGGGCGGGCAGCGAGCATCGCTGACGATCCTACGGCGAGGCCAGGCCTGGCCGGTGCCGCGGGACGGCACAGGCGCCTGCTTGTGATTCTGTAATTACAGCACTACACTGCGCGCATGGTTGAACCCACACCCCTGCGCGCCACCTCGCTGCACGACAGCGTCGCCGAGCGCTTGCGCGGCATGGTCTTCGACGGCGAAGTCGCCAGCGGCGACTGGATCGACGAGAAGGCCCTCGCCGCCGCCTGGCAGGTGAGCCGCACGCCGCTGCGCGAGGCGCTCAAGGTGCTGGCCGCCGAGGGCCTGGTGGAGCTGGTGCCGCACCGCGGCTGCCGCGTGGTGGAGATCACCGAGGCCGACGCCGACGCCCTGTTCCCGGTGATGGCGCTGCTCGAGGGCCGCTGCGCCTTCGAAGCCTGCCAGCGCGCCGACGACGAGGCCGTGCACCAGCTGCGCCGGCTGCACGACGAGCTCGAGCGCCACGCCGCCGCCGGCAGCCTGGACGGCTACTACCGCGTCAACCACGTCTTCCACAGCGCCGTGCAGCAGCTGGCCGGCAACCGCTGGCTCGACCGCGTGACCGGCGACCTGCGCCGCTTCGTGCGGCTGATGCGCGGACGGCAGCTGGCGCTGCCGGGGCGCATCGAGGCCTCGCTGAACGAACACCGCGTGCTGATCGACGCCTTCGAGCAGCGCGACGCCGCGCGCGCCGAACGCGCCATGCACGACCATCTCATGGCGCAGCTCGCGGCGCTGAAGAAGCTGCGCCGCGCCCAGGCCCGCAGCCCCAAGGCCAAGGAGCCCGGCCGTGCTCGATGAAATCCGCGCCGTCGCGCTGCGCCAGCGCCGCGAACGCGCCGTGCGCCGCATGGTGGCCGACTGCAAGCGCCTGCTCGGCGAGAAGGGCGAGCTCGGCGGCATGGCCATCGCGGCCGGCCTGATCGAGCGGCTCGACGGCCTCGACGACGACGAGCTCGACGGCCTGTTCACCTACCTCGCCAAGGACCTGAGCCCCGACCCCGCCCAGGTGCTGCAGCTGGCCGAGGCCTACGCCGCGCAGCGCGATGCGCCCTCGCTGCTGGCGCTGACGCGCTCCGCCGAGCCGGCGCGGCAGGAGCTGTTCCGCCGCCTCAACCGCACGCCCGGCGGCACGGCCGCGGTGCTGCGCCTGCGCCGCGCGCTGCTGAAGCGGCTGCGCGCGCGGCCGGAGCTCGAGGTCATCGAGGCCGACCTGCTGCACCTGCTGACGAGCTGGTTCAACCCCGGCTTCCTGCAGATGCGGCGCGTCGACTGGAACTCACCGGCGCAGCTGCTCGAAAAGATCATCCACCACGAGGCCGTGCATGCCATCGACGGCTGGGACGACCTGCGCCGCCGGCTGCAACCCGACCGCCGCTGCTTCGCCTTCTTCCACCCGCAGCTGCCGAACGAGCCGCTGATCTTCGTCGAGGTGGCGCTGGTGCCCGAGATGCCGGCCGCCATCACGCCGCTGATCGACAAGCTCAGCACGCCACTGCTGCCCGACCGCTTCCGCGTCGCGGCCTTCTACAGCATCAGCAACTGCGAGCCCGGGCTGCGCGGCGTGAGCCTGGGCAACTTCCTCATCAAGACCGTGGCCACGCAGCTGCAGCGCGAGCTGCCGCGGCTGAAGACCTTCTGCACGCTGTCGCCGATTCCGGGGCTGGCGCAGTGGCTGCTCGCCGAGCCCGAGCTCGACGCGCTGCCCGGGTTGAAGAAGGGCTCGGCCGCCGAGCTGAACGCCGCCCGCGCCCGGCTGCGCGAGCGCTGCAACGGCGACCTGGGCGCGCTGCAGGGCGCGGCCGTTCACGCGCTGATGGACGACGACGACCGCAGCGCGCTGGCGCTGCTGGCCAGCGCCTACCTGCTGCTGTCGCCCACGCCGGCGGGCGACCCGGTGGCGCGTTTCCACCTTGACAACGGCGCGCGGCTGGAGCGGCTCAACCCGCGTGGCAACATGTCGGGCAAGGGCTTGAAGCAGTCGTTCGGCCTGATGGTCAACTACCTGTACGACCTGGCCAAGGTCGAGGCCAGCCACGCGCGCTTCCGCCAGGGCGAGGTGGCGCGCTCGAGGGCCGTCGGCAGTCCTGTCTGACCATTCCCGTTCCTGTTCCCATAACGACACCACCGGAGACACACCATGAACCACATCAACCGCCGCGAGGCCCTGATGGGCACCGCCGGCCTGGCCGCCGGCCTGGCCCTGCCCTCGATCGCCCGCGCGCAGAGCGCGTGGCCCAGCAAGCCCGTGAACATCATCGTGCCCTTCCCGCCCGGCGGCGGCACCGACGCGTTCGCGCGGCCACTGTTCGCATCGATCACCAAGAGCTCGGGCCGCCAGTTCCTCATCGACAACAAGGGCGGCGCCGGCGGCACGCTGGGCGCCGGCATCGCGGCCAAGGCCGCGCCCGACGGCTACACCTTCTTCATGGGCGCGGTGCACCACGCCATCGCGCCGAGCATGTACCCGAAGCTCGACTACAACATCGAGACCGACTTCATCCCCGTGGGGCTGGTGTCGAGCGTGCCGCAGGTCATCGTCGTCAACCCGGGCAAAGTGCAGGCCACGACGCTGCCGCAGCTGCTGGAGTTCATCCGCAAGAACCCCGGCAAGCTGAACTACGGCTCGGCCGGCAACGGCACCAGCCACCACCTGGCCGGCGAGCTGTTCAAGCTGCAGACCAAGACCTTCATCACGCACATCCCCTACCGCGGCGCCGGCCCGATGCTGCAAGACCTGATCGCCGGCCAGGTGGACCTGTGCTTCGACGGCCTGGGCTCCAGCGCCGCGCACATCAAGGGCGGCCGCATCCGCGCCATCGCCGTGGCCGGCGAGCGCCGCGCGCCTGGCTTCCCTGACGTGCCCACCGCCGCCGAAAGCGGCGTGCCCACCTACAAGGTGGCCACCTGGTACGCGATCTGGGCGCCCAAGGGCACGCCTGCCGAGGCCATCAGCGGCATGCAGAACGAGATGCGCAAGGCCCTCGCCAGCGACGAGATCAAGGCCGCCTGGACGGGCCTGGGCACCGAGCTGCCCAACACCTGGGGCCCCGACATGGGCCGCTTCGTCAGCGCCGAAGTCAAGCGCTGGGCCGAGGTGGTGAAGAACTCCGGGGCGAAACTGGACTGATCGGCACCGTGAACGCCAACCTCTTCGTCGCCCTGCGGGGCGGCTTCCCGGCCGATCTCGACACCATCGCCATCGAAACGGCCGACACGGCCATGTCGTCGGACGCCTACACCTGGCGCGACCTCGAGCGCGCCAGCGCGATGATGGCCAACCTCATCGCCTCGCTCGACCTGCCCGCGCAGTCGCGCGTGGCGGTGCAGGTCGACAAGAGCGTCGAGGCACTCGTGCTGTACCTGGCGGTGCTGCGCAGCGGCCATGTGTTCCTGCCGCTGAACAACGCCTACCAGTCGGCCGAGATCGAGTACTTCATCGGCAACGCCGAGCCGGCGCTGGTGGTGTGCACGCCGAAGGCGTTTTCGTGGTTCGCCAAGATCGCCTTCAAGGCCGGCACGAAGCACGTCTTCACGCTGGGCGACGACCGCACCGGCTCGCTGCTCGAGCGGGCCGCGCAGCACGCCGACACGCACGAGCCGGCCGTGCGCAGCGAAGGCGATCTCGCGGCCATCCTCTACACCAGCGGCACCACCGGGCGCAGCAAGGGCGCGATGCTCACGCACGGCAACCTGCGCAGCAACGCGCTCACGCTGAAGGCGTTCTGGGGCTGGCGCACCGGCGCCGAGCGCGACGTCCTGATCCACGCGCTGCCGATCTTCCACGTGCACGGCCTGTTCGTCGCCAGCCACGGCGCGCTGCTGGCGGGCGCGAAGATGATCTGGCTCAACCGCTTCGACCCCAAAGCCGTGGTGGCGCGGCTGCACGGGGCCAGCGTCTTCATGGGCGTGCCGACGCTGTACGTGCGCCTGCTCGCCGAGCCCGGCCTCACGCCGGCGGCCTGCGCCTCGATGCGGCTGTTCATCAGCGGCTCGGCGCCGCTGCTGCTCGAGACCTTCGAGGCCTGGCGCGGGCGCACCGGCCACACCATCCTCGAGCGCTACGGCATGAGCGAAACCGTCATGCTCACCAGCAACCCCTACCGGCCCGAGGCCGCACGCCGTGGCGGCACCGTGGGGCCGGCGCTGCCTGGCGTGGGCCTGCGCGTGATGGGCGACGACGGCGCGGTGGTGGCGGCCGGCGAGGTGGGCCACATCCAGGTCAAGGGCCCGAACGTCTTCAAGGGCTACTGGCGCATGCCGGAGAAGACGGCCGAAGAATTCAGCGCCGACGGCTGGTTCCGCACCGGCGACGTCGGCAAGGTCGAGGCCGACGGCTTCTGCACCATCGTCGGCCGCAGCAAGGACCTCGTCATCACCGGCGGCTACAACGTCTACCCGGCCGAGATCGAGGGCTTCCTCAACGCCTTGCCCGGCGTGGCCGAGAGCGCCGTGGTCGGCGTGCCGCACCCCGACTTCGGCGAGGCCGTGATCGCCGTGGTCGTGGCCCGGCCGGGCGGGCCGGCGCCGGCGCCGGCCGCGCTGATCGGCGCGCTCAAGGGCCGCATCGCCGGCTTCAAGGTGCCCAAGTTCGTGGAGGTGGTGAGCGAGTTGCCGCGCAACGCCATGGGCAAGGTGCTGAAGAACCTGCTGCGCGATCGCCACCGGGCCATGTTCGGGCCGGCGCCGGCAGCACCGAAGCCGGCGGGCGGCTGACGGCACCCGGGCCGACCCCTGGGTGCGCTGACGCAGCGTGGCGAAACGACCCGGGATTCCGAGCCCTTGCACGACCCTCGCCAAACCCGCATGAACCTCACCCGTCGACACACCCTGGTCCTGGCCGGCGCCGCCGCACTGGCCCCTGCGGCGCTGCGCGCGCAGCCGCGCTTTCCCGACCGCGCCATCACCGTGCTCGTGCCCTTCGCGCCCGGCGGCATCGCCGACATCACCGCGCGTGCGGTGGGCGAGCACATGGCCCGGTCGCTGGGCCAGCCGGTGGTCATCGAGAACAAGCCCAGCGCGGGCAGCATCGTCGCCAGCCAGGCGGTGGCCACGGCCCGCCCCGACGGCCACACGCTGCTGCTGATGAGCAATGGCAACGCCGTCAGCGTGGGCCTGTTCAAGAAGCTGCCTCCCTATCCAGGTGGGGACCCGCAGAAGGACTTTGCGCCCATCAGCACGCTGGGCTTCTTCGACCTCGGCATCTTCGTGGCCGCGAACTCGCGCTTCGCCACCCTGAAGGCGCTGCTCGACTTTGCGCGCGCCAACCCGGGCAAGCTCAACGTCGGCACCATCGCGCCGGGCAGCACCCAGCACCTGAGTGCCAAGCTGTTCGAGACGGTCGCCGGCATCGACACGCTGGTGGTGCCCTACAAGGGCAGCCCGGCGGTGCTGACGGCGCTGCGCGCGGGCGAGATCGATGTCGCCTTCGAGATCGCCGGGCCGATGGTGCCGCAGGTGCAGGCCGGCGCGGTGCGCGCGCTGGCGGTGAGCTCCGATCAGCGCAACCCGGCGCTGCCCGAGGTGCCGACGGCCGCCCAGGCCGGCCTCACGGGCTACGGGGTGGCGAGTTGGAACGCGCTGGCCGCGCCGGCCGGCACGCCGCCCGAGGTGATGGCCGTGCTGGGCCGCGCCGTGCGCGAGGCCGTGGCCTCGGCCGCGGTGCGCGAACGCCTGGGCAAGCTGGGCATGCGCGTGCAGGGCAGCAGCCCGGCCGAGCTGCAGGCGCTGCTGGCCGGCGAGATCCAGCGCTGGGGCGGCGTGATCCGCGCCGCGAAGATCGAGCCCGAATGAACCCGTTTGGACGCAGGGGCAGGGTTAGGCCCGACTGCCGCGATCTTGCGGACAGGCGCACACTTCTTGTAACGAGGCCCATCCTGGCCTGGCGTCGTCTCGTGTCTGCGGAGTACATCCCATGAAAAGCCTGCTGGCCCTCGCGGCCGCCCTCGTGCTGGCAGCCCCGGCCGCCCAGGCCCAGAGCTTCTCGTTCGCCGCGGGCCTGGAGCCCGAGGTCACCGGCGCCACGGGCGGCGGTGCCGTGTTCGTGACCTTCGACGTCACGGCGCAGACCCTGCTGCTGGACACCATCTGGTTCGGCCTCAGCGGCGGCACCACGGTGTCGCACATCCATTGCTGCACGGCAGTGCCGGGCACCGGCACGGTGGGCGTGGCGGTCACGCCGGGCACGCTGCCGGGCTTCCCGACGGGCACCACCTTCGGCCGCTACGAGGTCACGCTCGACCTCACGCGCACCACCACGTTCACGGGCGGCTTCCTGGCGGCCAACGGCGGCACGCCGGCCAGCGCCTCGGCGGCGCTGCTGGCCGGCATCAGCAACGGCCGTGCGTACTTCAACGTGCACAGCTCCACCTTCCCCGCGGGCGAGATCCGCGGCTTCCTGCAGCCCGTGCCGGAGCCCGCGACCTGGGGTCTGATGGCGCTCGGCCTGGCGGCCGTGGGCGTGGCCGCGCGGCGCGCCAAGGCCTGACGAATCCCGCCGCGCCGGGGCGGTGTTTCAGCCGCCCAGGCGCATCGCGAGCCGCTGCCACAGCGGCCGCGCCTTCCATGCCTTGCAGGCCCGATCGGCAAAGTCGCGGCCACGCGGGCTGAGCTTGTAGCAACGCATGCGGCCCTCGCGCGGGCCTACGGGCAGCTCGTCGAGCAGGCCGAAACGGCTGAGCGGCTTCCAGCTCGTGTAGAGCATCTGGCCTTCGATCAGGCAGCGTTCGTCGCTGCGGTCGGTCGAGTGCACCAGCAACTGGCCGCGGCGCAGGCGGGCCAGCGCGTCGATGAACTCGCCCCGGTCGGCGATCAGCGTGTCCTCGGGCACCGGGCCGGGTGCGGGCGCCGCCTCATGGTGGGCAGATGCGCGGTGCGGCGATCGAAACGGCAGCATGGCAATCTCCTGTCGCGGCAGGCCGATGAGCGCCGCCTGGGGCGAATCTTGCGCCAAACTGACAAGGCGTGCCTCGCCGAACTGGGGGCTGCTTGCCGGCCAGTTCGTCAGCCACCGGTCCGGCCGCCCCGCGCTCGCGACAGAATAGCCCGATGAAGATCCTCGTGCTCGGCGGCACCCGCTTCCTCGGCCGCCATCTCGTGGCGCAGGCGCTGGAGCGCGGGCATGCGGTGACGCTGCTGCACCGTGGCGCCAGCGCCAGCGGCTTGTTCCCGCAGGCCGAACACCGGCTGGCCGACCGCAACGGCGACCTCGCCGCCGCGCTGGCGGGCGGCACCTGGGACGTGGCCATCGACACCAACGCCTATGTGCCGCGGCACGTCGACAGCGCTGCGGCCGTGCTGGCCGGCCGTGTCGGACAGTACCAGCTGGTATCGACGATCAGCGTCTACGCCGAAGACGCAGCACCCCCGCTGACCGAAGACAGCCCGCTGGCCCCGCTGGCCGACCCCGCCACCGAGGAGATCACCGGTGCCACCTACGGCGGCCTGAAGGCGCTGTGCGAGGCGGCGGCCTGGCGCCACTTCGGCACCGCGGGCTGTCTGGTCGTGCGGCCCGGGCTCATCGTCGGCCCGTTCGACCCGACCGGCCGCTTCAGCTGGTGGGTGCAGCGGCTGCGGCGCGGCGGCCAGGTGCTGGCCCCCGGCGACCCGGCGGCGCCCGTGCAGTTCATCGATGCACGGGACCTCGCCGCCTGGATGCTGCAGCGCGCCGAAGCCGGCGGCGGGGGCTGCTTCAACCTCACCGGCCCGGTCGGCGGCACGACGATGGGCGAGTGGCTCGAAACCGCCTGTGCCGTGCTCAACCGCAGCGCCACGCTCACCTGGATCGACGAGGCCACGCTGCTGGCGGCCGGCGTGGCCCCATGGATGGAGCTGCCGCTGTGGCTGCCGGCGGCCCAGAGCGCGCTGCACCAGACCACCATCGAGCGCGCCCGGGCCTGCGGTCTGGCCACACGGCCGCTGGCCCAGACGCTGCGCGACACGGCGGCCTGGCTGGCCACCTTGCCCGGCAGCGAACCGGTGATGCCGCCACCAGCGGCCGGTGGGCCCGCGCGCTCGCAACCCGGCATGGCCGCCGAGCGCGAGGCCGCGCTTCTGGCCGCTTGGCAAGCGCGCTGAGCTGCCCAAGCGCGGCGCCCGGCGCGCATCCGACGCGGGCGCTCGCGGCCTGTCCGCGCAGCACGCCGTTCGTGGCGGCCAACTTGCAAGCCGTCGCTTCCACCCCGCGGCACGCGATGCCGCTGCCTACAGTGCGATCCATCGGTTCCCGAGGTCGGGAGCCCCTCTCGAAGGAGATCGCCATGTTCAACCGTCCCGCCAAGCTCAACACCCCCGCCCTGGCCTTTGCCGCCGTCGTGACCCTGGCCATGCTGGGCTTCGTCGACGTGCTGGCCAGCCACGATGGTCAAGCCCAGGAGATGGCCACCACCAAGGCCGCGCCGGTGGCCACGTCGACAGTGGCGACACGCGCCTGAGAGCCTGAGCGGCCCAGCAGCACGTCAGTGCTGACCACTCTCGCGATCAGGGGCTGCGAACCGCCCGATCTGGGCTCAGTACTGCACACGCGCCAGCCAGGTGGCGCGGCTGGCCTCGAGCACCTGGCCGAGCGTGACCAGGCCGCGCTCGCGCAGCAGCGGCAGCATCTTCACGAAGACCTCGGCCGTCACCATCGCATCGCCCAGCGCCGTGTGGCGGCCGAGCACCGGCACGCCCAGGCGCTCGGCGATGGCCTCCAGGCGGTGGCTGTCCTGCTCAGGGTGCAGCACGGCCGACAGCAGCAGGGTGTCGAGCACCGGCTGCTCGAAACGCACGCCGGTGGCGGCCTCCTTCAGCTGCAGGAAGCGCATGTCGAAGGCGGCGTTGTGCGCCACCAGCACCGTGTCGGCGGCGAAGGCGTGGAACACCGGCAGCACGGCACCGATGAGCGGCTGGCACGCCAGCTGCTCGGGCCGGATGCCGTGGATGGCGATGCCGGCCTCGGGCACGCTGCGCTGCGGGTCCACCAGCTGCTCGAACACCGACTCGCGCCGCAGCTTGCCCGCCACCACGCGGGTGGCGCCGATCTGGATGATCTCGTCGCCCGAGGCGGGCAAGAGGCCCGTGGTCTCGCAATCGAACACGGTGTAGGCGAGCTCGGCCAGCGGCCGCTCGAGCCAGCCGGCCGAGGCCGCGCTGCCGTGGCGAAAGAGCTCGAAGTCGTAGAACTCCGGGCGGCTGTCGGCATGCGCGGGCTCGTGCCGCTGGCCCGGCGCACCGGCGCTCGGCAGCAAGAGGCGGAAGAAGGCCTCCTGGCGCGCGCGTGCGCGCTCGAACCACAAGGTGCCGCCGTGGCGCCCGAGCACGTCGCGCACGCTCAGGGGCGTGGCCTCGCCAGCGGCGACGATGGGCTCGTTCTCCCAGGCCGTGATCGTTTCGGTGCTCATGGCTTGCACGGGCCAGACGAGATCGAGCCAGACCCTGCCGTCGCCGGCTGGCGCAGCGGCTGACAGCCGCAGAGCCATGCGGCCGATGCCGTACTCGCCCGCCAGCCGCGAGGCCAGGTGCGACAGCGCCTGCAGCAACGAGTAGCTGTCGACGCGCAGCCACAGCGTGCCATCGACATCGGCCGTGTTCACACGCGGGCCGCCATCGGCCTCGATGCGGCGCGCGGCGGCGGCCACGAGGTCGGCGCCGAGCATGTCGTCCAGCGGCCAGCGCGTGCGGGCCTGCTGCAGCCCGCTGGCGGTGGCCTCGTGCAGCCGCTTCGTCATCGTGCCGATCTCGTCGCGCACCACGCCGAAGAAGCGCTCGCGCGTGGCGGCGGGCAGATCGGGCTCGTCGAGCAGTTCGACCGCCGCGCGCAGGTTGCCCAGGGCGGCGCGCTGGCCCTCGACCAGGCGGTGCAGCGCCTGGTCGCGCTGCAACTCGGCACCGAGGTCGTGGGTGACGTTGTCGAGCATGAGCACGAAGCCATCGAGCACGACGCCGTCGAGCGCAGCGCCGGCACCCGACACCGACGGCGCCCGCACCGGCGCCAGCTGCACGCGCAGCAGCTGGCCGCCGCGCGTGGCCGTCACGAAGGTGGCGGCGGCATGGGCGGCGCCGCGGGCCAGGCGCTGCTGCACCGAGTCGAGCGCGTGCGCCACCAGCCGGCGGTCGAGCGCGGCGTAGATGCTGCGGCCCAGCGCCAGCGGTTCGGCGCCGCCGATCGGCGTGCCCTGCGCGTCCGTCGAGGCGTGGGCCGCGGCCTCGGCGAGCGCGCGGAACTGCAGCCGCGCGCGGGCGTTGAACAGCAGCACGCGGCCATCGAGGTTGCACACCACCACGCTCTGCGTCAGCTCGGCCATCAGTGCCGCGAGGCGGTTGCGCTCCTGCGCGATGCCGTCGGCGGCTTCGGCGACGCGGCGGTCGATCGCGCCGAGCAGCTCTTCCCGCTCGGCCAGCAGCGCGTTCACGGCCTCGGCCAGCGCGCGTGCGCCGCGGGGCTGGCCCTCGGCGTCGAGCCGGCGGCCGGGCGGCGACAGGCGCAGCACCTGCACCGTCTCGGCCAGCCGGCCGGCCGTCGAGCCATGGCGCAGCCACAGGCGCCGCGCCGCCGAGCCGGCCGCGAGCGAGGCCACCAGCCACAGCAGGAAGACGAGCGCCAGGCGCGGCTCCAGCAAGGCCCAGGCGGTGCCCCGCTCGGCCGGTGCCAGCGTGGCGCCCAGCAGCACAGCCGCGCCCAGCAGCACGGCCGCCAGCAGCGCGCCGGGGGCCAGCGCGGCGGCGACGCTGGCGCGGTCGAGCGGCGCGGTCATGACACGAGCAGCTCGCGCACACGCGCCGCGAGCTCCTGGGTCGAGAAGGGCTTGGTCATGTAGCCGTCGGCGCCCACGCCCAGGCCCTGGGCCACGTCGGTGTCGCGGCCCTTGGCAGTGAGCAGCAGGATCTTCGTCTGCGCGCCGGCATCGTCGGCCCGCACGGCCTGGCAGACCTCGAAACCGGTCTTGCCCGGCATCATCACGTCCAGCAGCAGCAGCGCGGGCCGGTGCGTGCGCCACAGCGCCAGCGCCTCGTCGCCGTCGCGCGCCAGCAGCACGTGGTGGCCCTCGCGCTGCATCAGGAACTCCAGGCTGACGAGGATGTTGGGCTCGTCGTCGGCGATGAGCACGGTGTGCGTCGTCATGGGGTCGTCTCCTGTCGGGGGTCTGCTGGGTCCCGGTCGTCGCCGGGTTGGGTGCCGGGTTGTGTGCCCTGTTGTGCGCGCGCTGGCTCGGCCAGCGGCAGCTCGATGCCGAAGGTGGCGCCTTCGCCCGGCCGGCTGCGCAGCCAGAGCCGGCCGCCGAAGTGCTCGACGATGCGGCGGCTGATCGGCAGGCCCAGGCCCGTGCCGCCGCTGCGCTGGCGCGTGTCGCCACCCTGGCGGAACTTCTCGAAGACATGCGCCTGGTCGGCCTCGGGCACGCCGGGCCCGTTGTCGCTCACTTCGATCGTCAGCTTTCCGGCGCGGACGGCCAGCGCCAGCACGACACGGCCCTGGCCCGCCGGCACGAAGCGCGCCGCGTTGGCCAGCAGGTTGATCAGCACCTGCAGCAGCCGGTCGGCGTCGGCGTGCACGGGTGGCGCGGCGGGCGGCGACTCGATGCGCACCTCGGCGCCGCGGCTGCGGAACAGGCCGTCGGTGGCCCGCACGGCGCGCGCCAGCAGCGGCACCGCGTCCAGCCGCTCGGGCTGCCAATCGGCGTTGCCGCTTTCGATCTTGGCCAGGTCCAGCACCTGGTTCACCAGACGCGACAGGCGCTCGCTTTCGTCGACGACGATGCCGACGAAGCGCTGGCGCTGCGCCGCCGGCATGTCGGGCGCGTCGCGCATCAGCTCGCCCAGGGCGCGGATGCTGGTCAGCGGCGTGCGCAGCTCGTGCGTGACGCTGCTCATGAAGTCGTCCTTCAGGCGGTCGAGGCTTTCGAGCTGCTGGTTGCGCTGGTGCAGCGCGCCCGCCTCGTCGGCCAGGCGCAGCACGTCGGCGGCGCCGAGCGGCTCGGCCTCGGCGGCCGTGGCCACCAGGGCGCGCGCGGTGGCGGCGCCCACGGCGCCGGCCAGCAGCGCCTCGGCCTGCTGCAGCTGCTGCGGCGTGGCCGGCGCCTCGCCCGCGGTGGCCAGCGCCGCACCGCGGCCCGGGCCGAGCACGCGCTCGAGCAGGGCCGCCAGGGCCGCCGGCGTGCCGGGCCGCACGCGGCCGCGCCAGAACACGCGCTCGGCGGCGCCGGGCTCGAGCGCGCCGACGAAACGCAGCGCCTGCGCCGCCTCGGCTCCCTGGGGCGGCTTCCACAACGAGACGCCGACGTAGAGCACGAGGTTGGCACCCAGGCTCCAGAACAGGCCCTCGGCCAGCGGCACGCCACCCGAGCCGGCCAACGCGGGCCCCAGCAGCAGCCAGGCCCACAGCACGGCGCCCGCGGCCAGCCCGGCCAGCGCACCGGCCTTCGTGCCGCCCTGCCAGTACAGCCCCAGCAGCAGCGCGGGCGCGAACTGCGCCACCGCGGCAAAGCTGACGAGGCCGATGCTCACCAGCGAGCGCGATTCGCCAGCCAGCTGCAGGTACAGCCAGCCCAGCGCCAGCAGCGCGACGATGGCGGCGCGGCGCACGAGCAGCAGCCGTGCCGCCAGGCCCGCGCCGGCACCACGACGCAGCAGCGCCGGCAGCACGAGGTCGTTGCTGACCATCGTGCCCACCGCGATGGCCTCCACCACCACCATGCCGGTGGCCGCCGACAGGCCGCCCAGGTAGGCCAGCAGCGCCAGCGCCGGCAGCCCGGCCTGCAGCGGCAGCGCCAGCACGAAGCTGTCCGCATCGGCCTGCGGCCCCAGCAGCAGCAGCCCGCCCCAGGCGATGGGCAGCACGAAGAGGTTGATGGCCAGCAGGTAGGCCGGGAAGAGCCAGCTGGCGCGGCGGATGTGGCGCTCGTCGACGTTTTCCACCACCGCCACCTGGAACTGCCGCGGCAGCAGCAGCACCGACAAGCCGGCCAGCAGCAGCAGCGCCGTCCAGCCGGCGAAGTCGAAGCCCGAGGCGCCGCCGGCCGGCATCAGCCGTGCCGCCAGGCCGGCATCGGCCGCCACGCGCGCCGCGATGTCGCCCGGGCCGTCGAACAAGCCCCAGCACACGAACACACCC
The DNA here is from genome assembly GCA_020248945.1 of Rubrivivax sp. Taxonomy (GTDB): domain Bacteria; phylum Pseudomonadota; class Gammaproteobacteria; order Burkholderiales; family Burkholderiaceae_C; genus Rubrivivax. The sequence continues at coordinate 81,617 of JADCGQ010000008.1, read as the reverse complement.
ACGGCGACGAAGGCCAGCAGCTTGAACACCGCCTCGGCAGCGACGGCGGCCACCAGGCCCTCGTGGCGCTCGCGCGCATCGATCTGCCGCGTGCCGAAGGCGATGGTGAAGGCCGCCAGCAGCAGCGCGGCCACGGCGGCGATCAGGCCCTCGCTCACCTGCACGCCCGCCAGCATCACCACGCCATGCGCGATGGCCTTGAGCTGCAGCGCCACGTACGGCACCACACCCACCAGCGCCACCAGGCTGACCAGCGCCGCCAGCGCGCGGCTGTGGCCGTGGCGGCTGGCGATGAAGTCGGCGATGCTCGTGAGCCGCTGCTCGCGCGCGATGCGCACGATCTTGCGCAGCACCAGCCAGGACAGGCCCATGGCCAGCGTCGGCCCCAGGTAGATGGCGAGGAAGGCCGGGCCACCGGCCGCCGCGCGGCCGACGCTGCCGAAATACGTCCAGGCCGTGCAGTACACCGCCAGGCTCAGGGCGTAGACCGTGCTGCTGGCGACGACGCTGCGGCCGGCCGCGGCGCGCTTCTCGGCCCACGCGGCCACTGCCAGCAGCGCACCCAGCCAGGCCAGCGAGGCGGCCAGCACCAGCGGCAGGGGCAGGGTCGCGGCCGGGCTCATCAAGGCGGCTCGATGCGGTCGGCGGCGCGCTCCACCAGCCAGGCGAGAACGGCAATCAGCAGCGCCCACAGGCCGAACAGCGCCCAGGCCCAGCGCGGCCAGCCCCACAGCGGCCCGCCCTGCAGCCAGGGCATCAGCGGCGGCAACAGGAACAAGGCCGAGGCCAGCAGCACCAGTGCCAGCAGCCGCTGGGCCTGCAGCGCCGTGTACGGGAACGGCCAGGACGGCCCTTCGACAGGCTCAGGGCGAACGGGTGGCGGTGCGGACATGGCCGGTCACAGCGTGTCGAAGTGGAAGTGCTGCCGCAGATGCGCCCGGAAGCGGCGCACGATGGCCAGCGCGTCCTGCAGCGCCTCGCGGTCCAGCGTGCCCAGCGTGGCCGGCCGCAGCGGGGCGGCATCACCCGCCAGGCCGTGCGCCAGGCGCTGGCCCATGAACCAGTGCAGCGCATCGGTGAGGTCGCGCACGAAGGCGGCGTCCAGCCGGCCGGCCGCGGCCAGCGCCGCCAGCCTGGCCACCGTGCCGGTGTCGGTGATGCCGGCCTGCAGCGCCAGCGCACGCGCGCCGTGCACCAGCGGGAAGGTGCCGAGCTTCTTCAGGTCCACCGGGTCGTCGTCGTGGCGGTGGGCCAGCCGCGTGAGCCAGTTGCCCGGCTCGGCAAACTGGTCGGCGGCCGCGGCAAAACGCGCGAGCCCCGTGTCGTGCCCCTGCACCAGCGGCTGCAGCCGCTCGCGCAGCGTGTGCAGCAGCGCCGCGTCACCGGCCACCGCGGTGGCGTCGGCGAACATCGCCAGGTTCATCACGCCGTCGGGGCCGCCTTCGCCGCGCACCCAGCCGTGCAACGTGTGCGTCCACTGGGTCTGCGTCTGGCGCCACAGCGGGTTGGTCAGCATCACGTCGCCCGGGCAGGGCGGCCAGCCGAGCGCGGCCAGCGCGTCGCTGAAGCTGCGCGCCACGGCGGCCAGCTCGGGCTCGGACAGCGGCATGCCGGCATCGGCCAGGATGAGCGCGTTGTCCTGGTCGGTCTTCAGGATCTGCTCGCCACGGCCCTCGCTGCCCAGCACCACCAGGCAACTCGTGGCCACCAGCTCGGGCGGCGCCAGCAGCTGCCACAGGCGCGCGAGCAGGCGGCTGTTCAACTCGCTCACCAGCGAGGCGATGCGCTCCACGCGCACGCCACCGCCGTGCAACAGCGCCACCATCGCATCGATGCGGCGCGCGGCCTCGCGCAGCTCGGCCAGCGTGGCGGCCTCGTCGATCTGCAGCGCCGCGATGTGCGAGTGGTTGGCCACCAGGCTGACGAGGTCGAGTTGGCCCAGCACGCCCACCACCGCCCCGGCCGCATCGGTGACGACGAGCCGGTGCACGCGGTGCTTGACCATGCGCCACAACGCCTCGAACAGATCGGCGTCCATGTCCACCGCCACGAGCCCGAAGCGCGCCACCTCACGCACCGCCAGCGCGTGCGGCGGCTGCTCGCGCAGCAGCGCGTCGCGCAGGTCGGTGGTGGTGAAAATGCCCAGGCGCTCGCTGCCGTCGGCGGCCACGTCGCGCACCAGCGCCTGCGTGAGGCCGCGCTGCGACAGATCGCGGCACAGGCTCACCAGGTCGGTGGCGCCGTCCACGTAATGCGGCTTGCGCAGGAAGGCGTCGCGCACCCGCGCGGTGACCAGCGTGAGCAGCTCGCGCTGCGGGTCTTGGGACAGCATCGGTGTCGGCCTGCCATGACAGAGGGCCGCAGACTGTCGCCTGCGGCCTTGAAGACGAGGCTGATCCGGATCAGCCTTTGCTCACACGCCGCTCAGTGGCCCGAAGCCCCCGAGGCGCCGATGCCGGTCTCCGACCGCACCTGCTGGGCCAGGAAGCCGGCCTTGTCGACCTGCGCGCGCTTGCTGCCGTCGAGCACGCTGAACAGCCAGATGCCGACGAAGCCGATGGTCATGCTGAACAGGGCCGGGCTGGCGTACGGGAACCAGGCGCTGCCCTTGGGGTTGCCCAGCGTCACTTCCCAGACCGCCGGCGACACGATGGTGAGTGCCACCGAGCTGACGAGGCCGAGGAAGCCCCCGATCACCACGCCCTTGGTGGTGCAGCCCTTCCACAGCACGCTCATCAGGAGCACCGGGAAGTTGGCACTGGCCGCGATGGCGAAGGCCAGGCTCACCATGAAGGCGATGTTCTGCTTCTCGAAGGCGATGCCCAGCAGCACGGCGATGATGCCCAGGCACAGCGTCGTGATCTTCGACACCCGCAGCTCGGCCTTCGCATCGGCCTTGCCGCCCTTGATGACCGTGGCGTAGAGGTCGTGGCTCACCGCGCTGGCGCCGCTGAGCGTGAGGCCGGCCACCACCGCCAGGATGGTGGCGAAGGCCACCGCGCTGATGAAGCCCAGGAACACGTTGCCGCCCACCGCGTTGGCGAGGTGGATGGCGGCCATGTTGTTGCCGCCCAGCAGCCCGCCCTTGGCATCGAGGAACTGCGGGTTCGTCAGCACGAAGGTGATGGCGCCGAAGCCGATGATGAAGGTGAGGATGTAGAAGTAGCCGATCCACGTGGTGGCCCACAGCACCGACTTGCGCGCTTCCTTGGCGTTGGGCACGGTGAAGAAGCGCATCAGGATGTGCGGCAAGCCGGCGGTGCCGAACATCAGTGCCATGCCGAAGCTGATGGCGCTGATCGGGTCCTTCACGAAGCCACCCGGCCCCATGATGGAGAAGCCCGCCTTGGCCGCCTCCTCAGGGCTCTTGCCGGCGCTGGCGGCGATGCCGGTCTTGATCTCCACCGCCTTGGCGAACATGGCCTCGGGGCTGAAGCCGAACTGCGCCATCACCATGACGGCCATGAAGGTGGCGCCGCCCAGCAGCATGATGGCCTTGATGATCTGCACCCAGGTCGTGGCCGTCATGCCGCCGAAGAGCACGTAGACCATCATCAGGCCGCCGACGATGACGACCGCGATCCAGTACTCCAGGCCGAACAGCAGCTTGATCAGCTGCCCCGCGCCCACCATCTGCGCGATCAGGTAGAAGGCCACGACCACCAGCGTGCCGCTGGCCGCGAACATGCGCACCGGCGTCTGCTGGAAGCGGAAGGCCGCCACGTCGGCAAAGGTGAACTTGCCCAGGTTGCGCAGCCGCTCGGCCAGCAGGAAGGTGACCACCGGCCAGCCGACGAGGAAGCCGATCGAGAAGATCAGGCCGTCGAAGCCCGAGGCCATGACCGCGGCGCTGATGCCCAGGAACGAGGCCGCCGACATGTAGTCGCCCGCGATCGCCAGGCCGTTCTGGAAGCCGGTGATGCCACCGCCCCCGGTGTAGAAGTCGGCGGCGCTCTTGGTCTTGGCTGCCGCCCACTTGGTGATCCACAGCGTGAAGGCGACGAACGCGCCGAACATGCCGATGGCCGTCCAGTTGACGGCCTGCTTCTCGGCCTGGCCGAGGTCGGCACCGGCGGCGAGCACGATGCCCGCGGCGGCGGCGAGTGTCAGGCCGACGAGGAGTTTTCCTGCCATGAACGGGGCGCTCACTTGGACGCTCCCTTCACGCTCGGAGCGGTGGCGGCCACGGCCTGCACGACCTCGTCCGACAGGCGGTCGAAGTCGCTGTTGGCACGGCGCACGTACAGCGCCGTGATGACCACGGTGAACACGATGACCCCCAGGCCGATGGGCATGCCGAGCGTCATCACGCCCTCGCCCAGACGGCTGGCCAGCAGCGGCTTGTTGAAGGCCACGAGCAGGATGAAGCCGTAGTACACGACCATCATCGCGGCCGTCAGCCACCAGCCAAAGCTGGTGCGTCGGGCCTTCAGCTCGCGGTACGACGGGTGTGCGGCGATGCGCTGCACGAGGGTCGTGTCCATGTGTTGTCTCCTGGATGTGAACTGCACCGCCACCGACCGGTGGCGAGTGCCCCCACTGTGGCCAGGGGCTCTGACCCAGCTCTGACGCGGAACCAACGCCTGCTGACGCGGCGCTGATGCCAGGCTTACATCAGGCGTGTCAGGCGGGGCGGACAGTGCCCGGGCGCGTGGCCCCGGCGTCGGCCCACGCGGGGCCGTCGAACCAGGCGCCGCCAGCCAGCGCATCGCGCAGCATGGGCAGCGCGTCGAGGCCCCAGAACAGGCGGCCGTCGAGTTCGAAGCTGGGCACACCGAAGGCACCGGCGGCCAGCGCGGCCTGCGTGTTGGCACGCAGCTCGGCCTTGACGTCGTCGCCGTCGGGATCGCGGGCCGGGGCCAGCGCGTCGCGCAGCGCGGCCAGGCGATCCGGGTCGGTGGCGTCGGCGCCGCCTTCCCACACGTGCCGCAGCACCAGCTCGGTGTGGCGGCGGTTGGCGCCGGCCGCCAGCAGCAGGCGCAGCAAGGGCAGCGGGTTGAAGGGGTGCACGGCCGGCGTCTGCATCACGATGCCGTGCTGCGCGGCCAGCCAGGCGACGTGGCGGAACGTCCACTGCCGCTTGGGCTCGATCTCGGCCGGGCCCTTGTTCGCCAGCGCCTTGAGCATCGCGCCGAACAGCACCGGCCGGATCTGCACCTCGTGGTGCGTGCCGGCCAGCACCTCGGGCAGGCGCATGAAGGCCAGGTGCACGAAAGGCGAGATCGGGTCGAGATGGAAGACGATGCGCTTCATGGCGCTTCGCGTGCCTCGCGGCGGCGGGCCAGTTGCTGCCAGACCTCGCGCTTCTCGGCGTCGTCGAGCAGGCTCCAGCAGGCGATCTCGTCCAGCGTGCGCAGGCAGCCTTCGCACAGGCCGGTGGCCTCGTCCATGCGGCAGATGTTGATGCAGGGGCTGGGCACCGGGGGGGCCGTGGGCATCGGGGTCATCGTCACGGGGCGGACTCCTGCACCACGTCGGCCACGGGCGCGGCAGCCAGGCGCACCAGCTCGTCGGGCGTGGCGCAGAACACGCCGTTGGGGTGGCCCGCGGCGGCCCACACGGCGTCGAAGCGGAAGAGGCTGCGGTCGATCAGCACCGTCAGCGGCTCGGCGTGCGCCAGCGGCGAGACGCCGCCGATCGAGAAGCCGGTGCGGGCCTTCACGAAGTCGGCATCGGCGCGGCCGAGTGCGCCGGTGATCGCGGCCACGCGCTTTTCGTCGACGCGGCGGTCGCCGGCGGCCACCACCAGCACGGCCGAGTCGTCCTGCTTGCGACGGAAGACCACGCTCTTGGCGATCTGGCCCACGCTCACGCCCAGGGCATCTGCGGCCTCCTGCGAGGTGCGGGCGGCCACGTCCAGCCAGCGCGGGCCGGCGTGGCCGGCGGCGGCCAAAGCGGCGGCCACACGGCGAAAGCCCTCGGGGCGAGCGGTGTCGACGGCCTCGTTCATGACGCCACATTCACCGCCACGCCGCGCTTGGCCAGCACCGCACGCCCCACGCGCGACGCCGGCGGCCGGCCCAGGACACCGCTGATGTAGGCGCCGGCATCGACCAGCGCATCGAGATCGACGCCGCAGTCGATGTCCATGCCGCGCAGAATGAAGACCACGTCCTCCGTGGCCACGTTGCCGGTGGCGCCCTTGGCGTAAGGGCAGCCGCCCAGGCCGGCCACGCTGGTGTCGAAGCTGTGCACGCCCATCTCCAGACAGGCCAGGATGTTGGCCAGCGCCTGGCCGTAGGTGTCGTGGAAGTGCCCGCTCACCTCGACCACCGGGAAGTGCTTCAGCGCGCGCTCCATGGCCGCCTGCACCTTGCGCGGTGTGCCCACGCCGATGGTGTCGGCGATGCCGCAGTGGTCCACGCCGATGGCCTTGAAGCCGCGCACCACGCGCTCCACCTCGTCGGCGCTGACCTCGCCCTGGTAGGGGCAGCCCAGGGCGCAGGAGAGCGCGGCGCGCACCTTCAGGCCGGCCTCGTGCGCGGCAGCCACCACGGGGGCGAAGCGCGCCAGGCTCTCGTCGATGCTGCAGTTGATGTTGCGCTGGCTGAAGGCCTCGGAGGCCGCGCCGAACACCACCACCTCGTCGGGCCGGTGCGCGGCCGGCAGCGCCAGCGCGCCTTCGAGCCCCTTGAGGTTGGGCGTGAGCACCGCGTAGCGCACGCCGGCCGGGCGCTGCAGGCCCATCAGCACCTCGGTGTTGTCGGCCATCTGCGGCACCCACTTCGGGCTCACGAAGCTGGTGACTTCGATCTCGCGCAGGCCCGCCGCCTGCAGCCGCTGCACGAGGGCGATCTTGGCGGCGGCCGGCACCGGCTGCGCTTCGTTCTGCAGCCCGTCGCGCGGGCCGACTTCACACAGGGTGACGTGGGCGGGATGCATCAGTGGGCAGCTCCGGGGAAAAGATCGTCGACGACAGCGTTTCAAATGTACCGGGGCGTTGCGCTCGCACCTTGTGGGGATGTGACAGCCCCCACCTCGGGCTCAGACTTCGGCTCATGCACACACGCCACTGCCTCAAGCTTGCCGACCGCATCCACGCGCTGCTCGAGCACGAGCTCGGCCAGGGCATCGAGCGCGCGCGCCTGCTGGCCGAGCCGCTGTACGCGCGCGACGTGCTGCTGGTCTGCGATGCGCTGCTGGCCACCGACGGCCCGCTGCTGGCGCGCGCCTTCCGGCGCGCCGCGGCGGCGCCCGACGAAAGCCAGCCCGGCCCGAGCCCTTCGCGCTGGGGCGCCCTTTTCGGTTGGGGCAGTGGCTTGGGCAGCAACCTGGCCAAGGACCATGGGCAGGCGCTGCGTCAGGCCTTCTCGAGCCGCAGCAGCTCGGCCCCCTCGGCCACCTGATCGCCCACGGCGTAGAGCAGCTCGGCCACCGTGCCGTCGCGCGGGGCGGCCAGCGTGTGTTCCATCTTCATCGCCTCCATCACCGCCAGCGGCTGGCCCTTGGTGACGGCGGCACCGGCGGCCACCAGCAGCGAGATCACCTTGCCGGGCATCGGCGCCGTCAGGCGGCCGCCCTCGGCCGCGCCGTCGGCGGCGTGCACCAGCGGGTCGTGCTCCTGCAGCAGCGCGCTGCCACCGGGCAGCGTGGGCGCGAAGACGGCGTAGCGCTCGCCAACCCGGTACACGGCCAGCAGCGCGCGGGCGCCGGCCAGGGTGATATCGAAGCGGCCGTGGCCCAGGGCCTGGCTGGCAAACGCCAGCCGCTCCGCGCCGAGCTCCAGCACGGCGGCGCCATCGTGGCGGCGCTCGAGCACAGCCTGCAGCGGCTCGTCACCGCGCACCAGCACCAGGCGGCGGCGGGCGCCACCGGCCAGGCGCCAGCCGTCGCGGCGGCTCCAGGGGTCGGCGTCTTCGCGCAGCGCCTCGTCGGCCAGTTGCCAGGCGGCCACGCCCGCGGCCGCCCAGGCCGCAGGCAAGGCCGGGCCTTCGAACAAGGCCGGCCGTTCGCGCTCGATCAGCGCGGTGTCGAGATCGGCCGTGGCAAAGGCGCGGCTGGCCACCACGCGCTGCAGGAAGGCCACGTTGGTGGCCAGGCCGACGATGTGCGTCTGCGCCAGTGCCGCCGCCAGCCGCGCCAGCGCCTGGTGGCGGTCTTCGCCCCAGACGATGAGCTTGGCGATCATCGAGTCGTAGTGCGGGCTGATGGCGTCGCCCTCGCGCACGCCGCTGTCCACGCGCGGCAGCTCGGCGGCACGCTCGAAGCTCACGTGCGCGGGCCAGCGCGCCACGTGCAGCGTGCCGGTGGCGGGCAGGAAGCCGGCGTCGGGGTTTTCGGCGCAGATGCGCGCCTCGATGGCATGGCCGCGCATCGGCACCTCGTGCTGCGCCAGCGGCAGCGGCTCGCCGCTGGCCACGCGCAGCTGCCACTCCACGAGGTCCAGGCCCGTCACGGCTTCGGTCACCGGATGCTCGACCTGCAGCCGCGTGTTCATCTCCATGAAGTAGAAGCGGATGTCGCCATCGCCCTCCGGCTCAGCGATGAACTCCACCGTGCCCGCGCCCACGTAGCCCACGGCCTGCGCGGCGGCCACCGCCGCGGCGCCCATCTGTGCGCGGCGCTCGGCGCTCAGGCCGGGCGCGGGCGACTCCTCGAGCACCTTCTGGTGGCGGCGCTGCACCGAGCAATCGCGCTCGTTCAGGTGCACGCAGTGGCCGTGCGCGTCGGCAAAGACCTGGATCTCGATGTGGCGCGGGCGCGTGACATACCGCTCCACCAGCACGTGGTCGTCGCCGAAGGACGCCGCCGCCTCGCGCTGGCAGCCGGCCAGCGCGGCGGCAAAGTCTTCGGGCCGGTCGACGCGCCGCATGCCCTTGCCGCCACCGCCCGCGCTGGCCTTGATGAGCACCGGGTAGCCGATGCGCTGGGCCTCGCGCGCCAGCAGCGCCGGGTCGTTGTCGGCGCCGTGGTAGCCGGGCACCAGCGGCACGCCGGCCTTGTCCATCAGCGCCTTGGCGGCGCTCTTGCTGCCCATCGCGGCAATGGCGCTGGCCGGCGGGCCGATGAAGACGAGGCCGTGGTCGGCGCAGGCCTGGGCGAAGTCCTCGTTTTCGCTGAGGAAGCCGTAGCCCGGGTGGATGGCCTGCGCGCCGGTGGCCTTGGCGGCGTCGATGATGCGTTGCCACTGCAGATAGCTCTCGCGCGGCGCGTTGCCGCCCACGTGCACGGCCTCGTCGCAGGCGCGAACGTGGCGCGAGTCGACATCGGCGTCGGAGTACACCGCCACCGTGCGCACGCCCAGGCGGCGCGCCGTGGCGGCCACGCGGCAGGCGATCTCACCGCGGTTGGCGATCAGTATCTTGGCGAACATGGGCAGGTCCTCCTCAGGCCGCCAGGGGCGGTCTGGGCATGAAGCGCTTCAGCAGCGCACGCAGGAATCGGAAGAAGACGACGATCAACACGACGGCCAGCACCACGGCCAGCGCCAGCACCGGCCAGAACACCACCGGGTGCGCCACCGCCAGCCACAGCATCGTCGGCACCGCGGCATCGCCGGCCAGCGAGAGCAGCCAGTTCGACACCGGCTCGGGGCTCGTGTTGGCTGCGGCGCGCGTGGTGGCCTTGGCGGTGTGCGCCGTGGCTGCCAGCGTGCCGCCGGCCAGCGCGGCGAGCACCGCCCAGGTGGCATGGTCAGCGCCCAGCGCGCTCGCCGCCAGCGCCGCCCCCGCGGGGATGCGGATGAAGGTGTGCACGACGTCCCAGAGCGTGTCGACGGCCGGGATCTTGTCGGCCACGAACTCCACGACGAACAGCACGAAGGCGCCGGCCAGCACGAGCGGGTTTTGCAGGATCTGCAGGCCCGCCGGCAGCGGCAGCCAGCCCAGGTAGCCGGCCGCGCCGGTGATGAACACCACGGCATAGAGGCGCACGCCACTGGCCCAGCCGAGCGCTGCCGCGAGCGCGGCCAACTGCGCCAAGTCGAGCGGCACCGGCAGCGCGTTCATGAGCGCCAGCCCGGATCGCGCTTGCCCAGGAACGCGGCCACGCCTTCGCGGCCTTCGTCGCTGGCGCGGATGTCGGCGATGCGGCGGGCCGTTTCGGCACGCAGCTCGGTGTCGATGGGCCGCGCGGCCACGTCCTGCACCAGCCGCTTGCAGGCGCGCACGGCCGCCGGGCCGTTGCCGACCCAGGCGCTGACCAGGGCGTCGCAGGTGGCATCGAGCTGCTCGGCCGGCACGCACTCGTGCACGAAGCCCAACGCGGCAGCACGCTGGGCATCGAAGCGCTCGGCGGTGGTGAAGTAGCGCCGCGAGGCCTGCTCGCCCAGGGCGCGCACGACATAGGGGCCGATGGTGGCCGGCAGCAGGCCCAGGCGCGCCTCGCTCAGGCAGAACTGCACCGTGTCGGCAGCCACCAGCACATCGCACACCGCCGCCAGGCCCACACCACCGGCGTAGCAGTCGCCGTGCACACGGCCGAGCACCGGCACCGGGCAGGACCAGATCGTGTGCAGCATCTCGGCCAGCGCGGCGGCGTCGGCGCGGTTCTCGTCCCAGGTATAGGTGGCCATGCGCGCCATCCACGACAGATCGGCCCCGGCGCAGAAGGCCTTGCCGCGCCCGCCCAGCACGATGGCGCGCAGGCCCGGCTCGGCGCCGAGGGCACGGAACGTGGCCGTCAGCTCCTGGATAACGCCGTCGTTGAAGGCATTGCGCACCTCGGGCCGGTTGAGCCAGACCTCGGCGACGTGTGGGCGCGGGCGCAGGACTTCCAGCGTGCTCGTCATCGGCAACTCCTTCAATGGCGCCAGCCGCGCAGGCCGCGATGCTGCTCGAAGGCGAGATAGTCGCGGTCGCGGTGCAGCAGCAGGTAGTCGCGCTCGATGCAGAAGGTGGCTACCAGCACATCGATGCCGCTGCGCACGGTGATGCCGCGCTCGCGCAGGCCGCGGTAATGGCGTGCGGCCTGCAGCGCCAGCGACACGCTGCCGGTGGGCTCCACCGAGAGGCTGCCCATCAGGGCCTCGGCTTGGCGCAGCTCGCGCTCGCCCCGAAAGCCCCGGAGCACCTCGAACAGCACCAGGTCGGGCACGACGATGCGCGTATCACCCTCGCGCAGCAGGCGGCGCAGCACATCGCGGGCCGGATTGGGCCGGCCGTTGAAGAAGTCGATCCAGACGCCCGAGTCAGCGACGACCACGCTTGTACGCCTTCGGCTTCGGTTCGGCGACAGCGGGCGCGAGCGCCTCGACGGCGGGCTGCGTCCAGTCGATCGACTCGTCACCCTCCCACTTCAGCTTGCCTTCCCACTTGAGGATCTCGCGGTACGCGGCCTGCCGCGCGAGCAGCTTCAGGCCGGCCTCGACCGCGTCCTTCTTGGTGCTGTAGGGGCCGGCCGCCAGGGCCTGCGCCATCAACTCGTCATCGATGTCGATGTTCGTGCGCATGATGTGTGCGATGTGTGTGAAATCAACAATGTGCACACATCGTACACTACATGCGGAAGACACCGAAGCGCGGCGTCTCGGGGATCGGCGCGTTCAGGCTGGCCGAGAGGCCCAGCGCCAGCACGCGGCGCGTGTCGGCCGGGTCGATGATGCCGTCGTCCCACAGCCGCGCGCTGGCGTAGTACGGGTGCGCCTGGTGTTCGAACTGCTCGAGGATGGGCTTCTTGAAGGCGGCTTCTTCGTCGCTGCTCCAGGCGCCGCCCTTGGCCTCGATGCCGTCGCGCTTGACGGTGGCCAGCACGCTGGCGGCCTGCTCGCCGCCCATCACGCTGATGCGCGCGTTGGGCCACATCCAGAGGAAGCGGGGCGAATAGGCGCGGCCGCACATGCCGTAATTGCCGGCGCCGAAGCTGCCGCCGATGATCACCGTGAACTTGGGCACCGTGGCCGTGGCCACCGCCGTGACCATCTTCGCGCCGTGCTTGGCGATGCCCTCGGCCTCGTACTTGCGGCCGACCATGAAGCCGGTGATGTTCTGCAAGAACACCAGCGGCACCCGGCGCTGGCAGCACAGCTCGATGAAGTGGGCGCCCTTCATCGCGCTTTCCGAGAACAGCACGCCGTTGTTGGCGATGATGCCCACCGGCATGCCCTCGATGTGCGCGAAGCCGCACACCAGCGTGCTGCCATAGCGCGCCTTGAACTCGTCGAACTCGCTGCCATCGACGAGGCGGGCGATGATTTCGCGCACGTCGAAGGGCTTGCGCGAGTCGACCGGGATCACGCCGTGCAGCTCGGCCGGGTCGGCCAGCGGCGGGCGCGGCGGCTGCATCAGCAGCTGATCGGGCTTGCGCCAGTTGAGGTTGGCCACCACGTTGCGCGCCAGCGCGAGCGCGTGGTGGTCGTTCTCCGCCAGGTGGTCGGCCACGCCCGACAGGCGCGTGTGCACGTCGCCGCCGCCCAGGTCTTCGGCGCTCACCACCTCGCCGATGGCGGCCTTCACCAGCGGCGGGCCGCCGAGGAAGATGGTGCCCTGGTTCTTGACGATGATGGTCTCGTCGCTCATGGCCGGCACGTAGGCGCCGCCGGCCGTGCACGAGCCCATCACCACCGCCACCTGCGGGATGCCCAACGAGGACATCTGCGCCTGGTTGTAGAAGATGCGGCCGAAGTGGTCGCGGTCGGGGAACACCTCGTCCTGGTTGGGCAGGTTCGCGCCGCCGCTGTCGACGAGGTAGATGCAGGGCAGGCGGTTCTGCTGCGCCACCTCTTGCGCCCGCAGGTGCTTTTTCACCGTCGCGGGGTAGTAGGTGCCGCCCTTGACGGTGGCGTCGTTGCAGATGATCAGGCACTCGACGCCACTGACGCGGCCGATGCCGGCAATGACGCCCGCACCCGGCGCGGCGCCGTCGTACAGGCCGTGCGCGGCCAGCGGCGCGAGCTCGAGGAAGGGCGTGTCGGGGTCGAGCAGGCCCTCGACACGGTCGCGCGGCAGCAGCTTGCCGCGCGCCACGTGCTTGGCACGCGCCGCGCCGCCGCCGCCTTCGGCCACGCGGGCGAGCTGCAGGTTCAGGTCGTCGACCAGGCCGCGCATCCAGGCCACGCTGGCCTTGAAGGCGTCGGATCGGGGGTTGATCTGGCTGGTCAGCACCGGCATCGGGTCTCCTCGGGCCGCGCCGCGACAGTGGCGGCAGGGGCGTTCGCGTCTTTGATTGACGTTTACGTCAACGTCAACCGGGCGGATGGTACACAGCGGCCTTCAAGGCGTTCAGAACGGCCCTTGCGCCAGCCAGCGCTCCATCTGCGGCTGGCGGTCGTTGCCCCAGAAGGGCTCGCCGTCGATGCGGAAGAAGGGCGCGCCGAAGACACCGGCGGCCACGGCCTCGTCGTTGGCGCGCTTGAGGCGCGCCTTCCAGGCCGCGTCGTTCCAGACCGCCTCGGCTGCATCGGCATCCAGCCCTTGTTCGGCGGCGAAGGCCTTCAGAGCCGCCGGCTCATGCAGTGCCACGCCGCGCGTGAACACCGCGCGCAGGCCTTCGCGCGACCAGACCGATGCGGCGGCGTCGCCTTGGGTGTCGGCCAGCCACCAGAACACGCGCGCCGCGTTCTGCGTCGGAATCGGAAACACCGGCGGCGGCGTGTACGCCACGCCGTGGAACCGCGCCGAGCGCGCAAAGTCGTGCAGCGAGTACTCGCGCTTGATCGGGTACGACACCGGCGACTTCAACTCCGCGGCCTGGAAGGTGGCGCCCAGCAGGATGGCGTGGCGGCGCACCGTGCGGCCGTGGCGGGCGGCCAGGGCGTCGATCCACTCCGAGGCGATGTAGGAATAGGGCGAGGAGAAGTCGAACCAGAAGTCGATGGGGGCGGACGACACCATGGCGCTCACTCCAGCTTGATGCCGCGGCTGGTGATGATGTCGCCCAGCAACCGGGCCTCGGCCTGCACACGCGCCAGCGCGGCCTCGGCGGTGCTGCCCACGGGCTCCCAGCCGCCCGTGACCATGCGCTGGCGCGTCTCGGGCTCGCGCAGCGCCGCGGGCACGTCGCGCGCCAGCCGCTCGAGCGCGGCGCGCGGCATCGCGGCCGGCGCCACGAGCGCGTTCCACACCTCCAGCGCCGGCATCTGCACGCCCAGCTCGGCCAGCGCAGGCACGCCGGGGGCAAGCTCGCTCCTCGGGCCCGTCACGCCGATGGCGTGCAGCTTGCCCGCCTTCACCTGCGCCAGCGCCAGGCCCGGGGGCACCAGCGCGAGCTGAATCTGGCCGCCCAGCATGGCCGTCAGCACCGCCGGGTTGCCGTTGTAGGGCACGTGAACGGCGGGGCTGCCGATAGCGCCCTTCACCACCTCCAGGCCCAGGTGGCCGACCGAGCCGATGCCCACCGAGCCGTAGCTCCACTTGTCGCCGGCGACGCGCGCCGCCGCCAGCCAGGCGGCGCCCTGGGGTTGATCGGCCGGGGTCACCAGCACCAGCGGCGCGGTGGCCAGCAAGGAGACGACGGCGAAGTCCTTGGCGGGGTCGTAGGGCAGCCGGGGATTGAGCTGCCGGGCCGTGGTCAGGTTGCCGTTGATCACCACGCCCAGCGTGTGCCCGTCGGTGGCCTTGGCCACCGCGTCGGCGGCCAGGTTGCCGCCCGCGCCCGGGCGGTTCTCCACCACCACCGGCTGGCCCCAGGTCTTGGTGAGGGCATCCGCCAGCGCGCGGGCCGACAGATCGGGCGTGCTGCCGCCCGGAAAGCCGACGAGGATCTTCACCGGCTGTGTCGGCCACGTCGCCTGGGCTGCGGCCGGCAGCGTGAAGGCGGCCGTGCCGGCCAGCGCGGCCAGGCCGAGCAGTGCCCGGCGGCGGGTTTGACGCGAGAGCGGGTTGCGCAAAGTCACGGTGTCTCCTTCGGATGTCGTTAGCCTAGTCGGCAGATTGTGCGCGGGCGCGCACCGCGCCCAAGCCGCTTTCGATGATCGAAAACACCCTCAACCTGCTGCTCGCACTGCCTGCCGTGGCCATCGCGCTGGCGCTGAAGCCCTGGCGGCTGCTGCGCAGTCCGCCGCCGTGGCCGGCGCTGGCGGTGTGGGCGGCGCTGCCGCTGCTGTGGTCGCTGGACGCCACCACGGCGTCGCCGCTGCTGCAGCCGCTGTCGGGCGTGTGCATCCTGCTGCTGATGCTGGGCTGGCCGCTCACCGTGCTGGCGTTGCTGCCGGTGGGCGGCGTGATGTGGCTGGCCTCGGGGCTGGATGCCGGCGGCGCGCTGCACCGCGTGGTCTGGCTCGGGCTCGTGCCGGCGACGCTGGCACTGGCGCTCGGGGCCGGCGTGCGGCACTGGCTGCCGCGCCACCTGTTCGTCTACATCATGGGCCGCGGCTTCTTCGCCACGGCACTGGCGCTCACGCTCAGCGGCGCGCTGGCGGCCTGGCTCTTTGGCGTCCCGGCCACGCTGCAGGCCGAAGACCTGATGCTGGCGCGCCTGCTCTCGGCCTTCGGCGACGCCTTCATCACCGGCATGCTCACGGCCATCTTCGTGGCCTTTCGTCCGCAGTGGCTGGCCACCTATGCCGACCACCTGTACCTGAAGCCGCTGCTTTGAGCGCGGCAGCCGCTACCGGCGCCAGAACTGCGGCGTGAACAGCACCAGCACGCTCAGCAGCTCCAGCCGCCCCAGCAGCATCGCGAAGGTGCAGACCCAGGTCTGGAAGTCGCTCAAGACGCCGTAGTTCACCGCCGGGCCGACATCGCCCAGCCCCGGCCCGATGTTGTTGACGCAGGCGATGACGGCGGTGAACGCGGTGACGACATCGAGCCCGCTGAACAGCAGCAACATGGTCAGACCCACCAGCGAGGCACCGTAGATCATCATGTAGGCGATCACGGCCTGCATCACGCGGTCGCTCACGGCGTTCGGGCCCAGCGTCACCGGGTTCACGACGTTCGGGTGCACGATGCGCACCAGCTCGCGCCGCGCCTGCTTCAGCAGCAGCAGCATGCGGATCATCTTGATGCCGCCGCCGGTGCTGCCGGCGCAGGTGGCGAAGCAGCCGAGCAGGATCATCAGCAGCGGCGCGAACAGCGGCCACTGCGCGTAGTCGGCGCTGGCGTAGCCGGTGGTGGTGGCGACGCTGACGACATGGAACACCGTGTGGCGCACCGCCTGCCAGGGCTCGGCGTAGGTGTCGTGCCACAGCAGGTAGCCGGCGATCAGCACGATGGCGCCCAGGATCACCACGTAGAAGGCCACGACCTCCGGGTTGCGCAGCAGCGGTCGCACCGAACGCGCGCGCCACAGCGTGAAGTACATCAGCAGGCTGATGCCGGCCAGCATCATGAACACCACCGCGATCATCTCCAGCAGCGGGCTCTGGAAGTGCCCGAAGCTGGCGTCGTAGTTCGAGAAGCCGCCCAGGCTGACGGTGCTGCACATGTGCAGGAAGGCGTCCGTCCAACTCATGCCGCCCAGCCGGTAGGCCAGAAAGCAGGCGGCCGAGAGCCCGAAGTAGGTGCCCCACAGGACCCGCGCCGTGTCGGCGATGCGCGGCGTGAGCTTCTGGTCCTTCAGCGGCCCCGAGAACTCGGCCTTGAACAGCTGCGAGCCGCCCACGCCCAGCAGCGGCAGGATGGCCACCGCCAGCACGATGATGCCCAGGCCGCCCACCCACTGCATGAAACAGCGCCAGACGTTCACGCTCAGCGGCAGCGTGTCCAGGCCCGACAGCGCCGTCGCGCCCGTGGCCGTGAAGGCCGACATGGCTTCGAAGTAGGCGTTGGTGATGCTCAGGCCCGGCACGGCCAGCACCAGCGGCAGCGCGCCGAAGGCCGGCAGCACGAGCCAGGTCATGCCCACCAGCACGAAGCCGTCGCGCGGCTGCAGCTCACGGCGGAAGCGCCGCGTGGCCACGCTCATCAGCAGCCCGGCCACCGCCGTCACGATGGTGGCGATGACGAAGGCCCGCTCCGCGTCGTCGTGGCGGCCCACCGCAAAGGCCAGCGGCACCAGCAGCAGCAGCGCAAACAGCACGACCATGCGGCCGACGAGCGCGAGAACGGCCAGGGAACCCATCTCAGCAGCGCCCGGCCGTCCGAAGCTGCTGTGCGCCCCCTCGGGGGGCTGTGAGCGACCGTGCGCCCCCTCTGGGGGTCGCGGGCGAAAGCGAGCTTGGGGGCATCAGAACATGAAGGTGGCGCTGACCTGGAACAGCTTCTCGACCTCGCGCACCATGCGCTTGCGCGGCACGAAGATGATGACGTGGTCGTTCGGCATCACCACCGTGTCGTGGTGCGCGATGATGACCTGTGGCTTGGCCTCGTCGCCGGCCTCCGAGCCGTCGGGCCGGTGCAGCCCGCGCACGATGGCGCCCACCTGCGCGCCCTTGGGCAAGCCCACTTCCTCGATGCGGCGGCCGGCGAACTTGCAGGTCTTGTGGTCGCCGCGCACGATGGCCTCGAGCGCCTCGGCGGCGCCGCGGCGCAGGCTGTGCACGGCCTCGACGTCACCGCGCCGCACGTAGGCCAGCAGCTCGCCGATGACGGTGTGGCTCGGGCTGATGGCGATGTCGATCGTGGTGCCCTGCACCAGGTCGGCATAGGCGCGGCGGTTGATGACGGCCAGCACGCGCCGCGCACCCAGCCGCTTGGCCAGCAGGCAGGACATGATGTTGTCCTCGTCGTCGCCGGTCAGGCCGATGAAGAGGTCCATGTCCTGCACGTTCTCCTCGCCGAGCAGGTCTTCGTCGGTGGCGTCGCCGTTGAGCACCAGGCTGCCGGCGCTCAGCTGCGTGCTCAGGTACTGGCAGCGCCCGTGGTGGGGCTCGATGATCTTCAGCTGGTAGCGGTCTTCGAGCTGGCGCGCCAGGCGCAGGCCGACCTTGCCGCCGCCGGCGATCATCACGCGCTTCACCGGCTCGGCGCGGTGGCGCAGCGCGCCCAGCACGGCGCCGATGTGCTCGGTGGCGGCGAGCACGAAGACCTCGTCACCGGGCTCGATGCGCGTGGCGCCGTCGAGCACCGGCAGCACCGTGTCCTGGCGGTAGATGGCGACGATGCGCATGTCCGCGCCCGGCACCAGCTTCGGGATCTCGGCCAGGCTGTGCTGCACCAGCGGCCCGCCGGCCACCGCGCGCACCGCGATCAGGCTCACGAGCCCGTGCGCGAACTCCAGCACCTGCAGCGCCTCGGGGTACTCGACGAGCTTGCGGATGTAGGCGGTGACCGTCTGCTCCGGGCACAAAAGGTGGTCGACCGCAAAGCCGTCGCGCGCCATCAGCGCGCTGCCTTCGACGAACTCGGGGCTGCGCACCCGCGCGATGGCCGTGGGCACGTTGAAGGAGTGCTTGGCCACCTTGCAGGCGACGAGGTTGGTCTCGTCCTGCGGCGCGCAGGCGATGAGCAGGTCGGTGTCCTCGATGCCGGCTTCCTGCATCACGCTGGGCTGGATGCCGTTGCCGACGACGCCACGCAGGTCGAGCCGGTCCTGCAGGCCGCGCAAGCGCGCCGGATCGCTGTCGATGACCGTGATGTCGTTCTTCTCGGACACCAGGCTCTCGGCCACGCTCTCGCCCACGCGGCCGGCGCCCAGGATCAGGATCTTCATGGCGGGGGAGTGTAGTCAGGCGGCACGGTCAAGCCGGGCCGCCGAGTGCGGCCTTCAGCGCGCGCTGCAGTGCCGGCGCCAAACGCTCGGGCAGCTGCGGACCCCGCTCCTGCCAGGCCGCCGCCAGCAGGTCGGACTCGGCGGCCAGGGCCGGCTGCAGCCGCGCGGCGCGCGCGGCCTCGCCGCCACGCGCGGCCATGTGCAGCGGCAGGCCCAGCAGGGCGGCTGCGATGGCGTCGAGCTCCTGCGGGCCCCAGGCCACGTGCGCCTGCGAGCTGCCCCGCGCGGTGTTGATGCCCCGCGCCACGCCCGCCGCGCCGAGCGCGCCGATCACGCCACCGGCCACGGCACCCGCACCGAGCGTGAGGCCGCCCGTGGCGAGATCGGCCTTCAGCCCGGTGAGCGCGCCCGACACCACGCCGCCCCACAGCGCCGCGCGCCCCTCGCCCACAGGGGTCTGCACGCGCGGCTGCACGGCGGTGCCGGCGCGCGCGGCGCCGGGCTCCCCGGCGCCCCAGTCGGGCGCCAGCCGGGCCGCCAGCACGGCGAACTCGTCGTCGAGTTGCTGCAGCAACTTCTGGCGCGCGGCCTCGGTGGCGCCGGCCTCGTCGGCCGCGCCGCGGCCGAAGAGCCGCGGCTCGGGCAGCGGTTCGCGCGCCAGGGCGATGCGCGCGAGGCTGGCCGCCAGCAGCGCCGCGGTGTCCTCGAGCCGGCGGCTCTGGCGCTGGCGCCAGGCGGCATCCAGCCGCTGGCGGCAGCGGTCGTCGGGCAGCGCGCTGGCCAGGGCTTGCCAAAGCGCGCCGTCGGCCAGCCAGCCGTCGGCCAGCGCGTGCAGCGGCAGTGCGGGCGCCACGGCCGTGTCGGCGTCTTCGAGCACGATCAGCGGCCGCGACAACTGCGCCAGCCAGCCCGGGCGCGGCGCGGCGGCGCCCGGCGGCAGCACCAGCAGCACGGCATCGACCTCGCGCTGCAAGGCGCGCAAGGCCTCGGCGGCCGCGTCGGGCGCGAACAGGCGGCGCCACCAGGGCAGCGGCTGCGGCGGGCGGGCCAGCACGCCAGGCACGGCGCGCAGGTGCAGGCGTTCGCCGTCGCCGGCATCGAAGAGGCGCTGTTCGCCGTCGTCGGCCAGGGCGATGTCGTGGCCCAGCAGATGCACGGGCGCAGTGGGCGGCACCAGCGGACACCACAGCAGCGTCAGCGGCCGGCTGTGGGCGGGGCGCATCAGCGGGTGCAGGCCTTCGTAGTAGTCGTCGGCCAGAGGCAGCGGCAACTGGCGGGCCAGCAAGGCTGCCCGCAGGCCGGCCCAGACCGCCAGCGCGGCGCGCGGCAGCACCACGGCCCACATCAGGGTGGCGGCGTACAGATGGATCCACGGCGCGGCGCTGGCCGTGGCCGCGGCGCCCGGCGCCAGCTGCAGCGGCGCCACCGCCGGCACGGCCACGCCAGTGAGCCAGGCGGCCGGCGCCAGCGCAAACGACAGGCCCGCCTGCACCGAAGCCTCATCGAGGAAGGTGCTCTGCCAGCCGGCGCGGTAGTCCATCACCAGGCCGCGCAGGTACAGGCCGCCGATCAGCCCCAGGGCCAGGCCGGCGGCCGCACTGTGCATCAGCAGTGCGGCGCGGCGCGCCAGCAAGGGCGCGGCCGCGCGCAGCCAGTCGGCCTGCAGACGGGGCCGTGTGGCCACCCGGCCGAGCCGCGAGGCCAGCCCGCGCGCCAGCAGGCCCAGCTTCGGTTGCGGCAGCAGCGCGGTGGCGTAGACGAACAGGTTCCACAGCACCACGGCCCACACCGCGGGGGCCAGCAGGTTCACGCGCTGCGGCGGGCCCAGCTGGTCTGCGGCCAGGCCCGCGAGGGCCCCCAGCAGCAAGGCCAGCAGCACCCACAGCGGGTGCCACCAGCGTCGCTCGAGCCACTGCGCCGCCTCGGGTGCACGCGGCAGCAGCCGCGTCAGCGCCAGCGTGGCGCGGGTGGCCACGAAGCGCTCGGGCGCGGCGCCGTCGCCCACCGCGGCGATGGCCTGGCGCGTGGCCCAGGCGCGGTCTTCGTCGTGCCAGCCGGCGTCGCCGGGCGGGCTCTCGAAGGCCCGCAGCAGCAGCACGCGGCGCGCGTCGTCCTCGGTCATGCGGGCGACTGTAGCCCGCCCCGCAGGCGCCGCCCCCGCGGCTGCGTCAGACGGCGTGCAGCAGCGCCACCAGCTGCGCCTGGCTGTGCGTGCCGGTCTTTTCGTACATCTGGCCGACGTGCGTGCGGACGGTCGAGATCTTCACGCCCAGCGCCTCGGCGGCGTGGGTGGGGCGCATGCCCTTGCACAGCATCTCGGCCAGCTTGGCCTGCGTCTGCGTGAAGCGGAAGCGGCGGCGCATGGCGTCGGCGCGCGACAGCGTGACACGCTCGATGGTGGCGACGATCCAGCCGAAGCCGCTGGGGATGCCGTCGCCGGCGCTCATGCCGCGCAGCGAGATCTGCATCGGCGAGCCGCCGCCGTCCATCTCGAGCGGCAGCGTGAGTTCCTGGCCGCCGGCCAGCGCCGCGGCCCAGTACGACAGCGGCACCCAGCGGCCGGCCTGGCGCAGCGCGACGCGGCCACCGGCGTCGAGCCACAGGCCGTCGCGGCGCTCGATGCGGCGCGACGCCGCCGGGTTGGCTTCGAGCACGGCGCCTTGCGCGTCGGCCACGAAGAGCGGCGTTTCCAGGCGCTCGAGCAGGCAGTGGCCGAGGGCGGCCAGGCGGGCGGCCCGGCTGTTCGCCGGGTGGGCGTGGGCAGCGGCCTGGTGGGCAGCCTGGGCAGCGGCGTTCGAGGCGGCGGTGTGGGATGCGCTGTAGGCGGCGGCGATGTTCATGGTGCTTTTCCTCCGGGGGTGGCCCGACTCGTTCGTCGGATGGGTGCATTCCACCCGCTGGCCTCCACTCCGTGAATGACACCTTGGTATCCGTTCTCCCGCCGCCACCGGGTGGGTGGCCGGCAATCCGTGAACCGCGTCACGGCCCGGCCGCTGCCGGCACGCCGCAACGGCTACTGCGGCTGGAAACCCGAGCGCTTGATGATCTCGGCCCAGTTGCGCGTGTAACTGGCCTCGCGCGTGGCCAGCTGGGCCGGGTTCATCACGTCCACCGCCAGGCCGAGCTGACCCAGGCGCTCGCGCACCTCGGGCTTGGCCATGGCGCGGGCCAGGGCCTGCGAGAAGCCCTCCACCGCCGCGGCCGGCGTGCCTGCCGGAGCCCAGAAGCCGTAGTACGGCAGGTCGTCGAAGCCCGTGAGGCCCATCTCGCCGAACGAGGGCACCTCGGGCAGCGCCGCCTGGCGGGCACGGCCGAGCACCGCCAGCACGCGCAGGCGGCCGGCGCGGTGGTTCTCGATGAAGTCGGGCACCGAGCCCACGCCGGCGGCGATCTGGTTGCCGAGCATGTCGCCCATCATCGGCGCGCTGCCGCGGTAGGGCACGGGCACGAGGTCGAGCTTGTAGCGGCCGCCCAGCACCTTGACCAGGAACTCCGGCGTCGAGGCCGGCGCCGGCACGCCCACCGTGCCCTTGCCGCCACCTGTGCTGCGCAGCCAGGCCACGTACTCGTCCATCGTCCTGGCCGGCGTGCCGGGCGAGACGGCGAAGGCGTTGACGAAACTGGCGAAGCCGCCCACCGGCACGAAGTCCTTCGCCGGATCGAAGCCCGGGGTCTTCGACACCAGCGGCAGGATCGAGATGGTGTGGTCGTGCGAGATGAACACGGTGTTGCCGTCGGGCGCCGCGGCCTTGAGCGCATGCGCCGCGAGCTGCCCGCCCGCGCCGGCCTTGTTCTCGACCACCACCGTGGCGCCGAGCTCGCCCTTCAGCGCCTCGCCGATGAGCCGGGCGATGGCGTCGGTGCCGCCGCCCGGCGGAAAGCCCACCAGGATGCGCAGCGTGCGGCCCTGGGCGCGCACGAACGTGGGCAGGACCAGCGCGGCGGAGGCGGCGCCGGTGGCGGCCATCAGGTGGCGGCGGGAGAGTGGGGTCATGGTGGACTCCGGGGGGTGGGTGGGGCGGGTGCTTGGGCCGCACCTGGGGCCGATGCGGCCAGGAACTCCAGCACCGGCGCCACGCTGCGCGCCGGGTCTTCCTCTTGCGGCACGTGGCCCAGTTCCGGGAACTCGACCAGGCGGCTGCCCGGGATGAGCCGCTGGAACTCGCGCCCCACGGCGGGCGGCACGAGCCGGTCGCGCCCGCCCCACAGCAGCAGCGTGGGCAGCCGCAGCGTGCCGATGCGCTCGGCGTGCTCGCCCGGCACCATCAGCGCAAGCCGCTCGACGAGCGCGCCGCGGTTGCCGTCGCGCAGCGTCAGCTCGTAGTAGCGGTCGACCAGCGCGGGTGTCACGCGGGCCGGGTCGCCATAGACGCTGCGCACGCTCTGTTCGACCAGCTCGCGCGGCAGCGTCCACTCAGTCACCACCCGCAGCACCGGCGTGCGCGCCACGACAAAGCCCAGCGGCACCGACTCCGGCTCGAAGGCCGGCCCGACGGCATCGACCAACACCATCGCCGCCACACGCTGCGGCGCCGCGTAGGCCGTGCGCCAGGCGACCTCGCCCCCCAGCGAATTGCCGGCGATGACAAAGCGCGACACCTGCAGCGCATCGAGCAGCTCCAGCGTGAAGCGGGCGTAGGTGTCGCCGTGGTAGCGCTGGCCTTCCCAGCCGCCGGTGAAGGGCCCTGTCAGCCCGAAGCCCGGCAGGTCGAAGCTGATGACGCGCCGGCCCTGGCGCACCAGCGCCTTGGTCCAGCCCTCCCAGGTGTGCAGGCTGGCACTGGTGCCGTGCACCAGCACGATGGGCAAGGGGTCGTCACGCGGGCCTTCGTCGCGCACATGCACGAGCTGGCCGCCCAGGTCGATGAAATCCGACGGCGCCGGCGCCCAGCGCGCCACCAGGGCCTCGACCGGGCGATCGGGCATGCGCAGCCAAGACAGTGCCAGCACCGTCAGCAGCAGCAGCACGCCCAGAACGCGCAACAGGACGGTGGCCCAGTTCATGAGTGGATTCTAGGAACGGCCCGGCGCAGCCTTGGCGCAGAATCGCCGCCGTCGCCATCTGAGATTGCCGCATGAGCCTCGACAAACACCTCGACCGCCGCACCTTCAACGCCCTGCTCGCCGGCGCTCCGCTGGCCGGCGCCCTGCCGCTGGCCGACGCGCAGACGGCGCGCGACCGCATCGTCATCGGCATGGCGCTCGAGCCCGCGCCGGGCCTGGACCCGACCAGCGCCGCTGCCGCGGCCATTGGCGAGGTGGTGCACCTGAACATCCTCGAAGGCCTGACGAAGATCGCCCCCGACGGCGCGGTGACGCCGCTGCTGGCCGAGAGCTGGGTGCAGGGTATCGACGGCCGCACCTACACCTTCCAGCTGAAGAAGGGCGTGCGCTTCTCCGACGGCAAGCCCTTCGACGCCAACGCGGTGAAGTTCAGCTTCGACCGCGCACGCGCGCCGACCAGCACCAACAAGGCCAAGAAGGCGGTGTTCGAGAACATCTCCAGCGTCTCGGTGCAGGGGCCGCACACGGTGATCCTGGTGCTCAACAAGCCCGAGGCGCTGCTGCCCTTCCGGCTGGGCGAGAACACCGCCGTCATCCTGCACCCCGACTCGGCCGCGCAGGCCGCCACCAAGCCCATCGGCACCGGCCCCTATGTGCTCGACAGCTGGAACCGCGGCTCGAGCATCGTGCTCACCGCCTCGCCCACGCACCGCGACGCCGCCAAGCTGCGCATCAAGCGCGCCACCTTCCGCTTCATCAACGAACCCGCCGCGCAGGTGGCGGCGCTGCTGGCCGGCGACGTGGACGCCATTCCGCGCTTCGGCGCGCTGCAGGCCCTCAAGCAGTTCCAGGCCGACAAGCGTTTCGAGGTCGTGCTGGGCAGCACCTCGGGCAAGGGCATCGTCGCCATCAACAACCGCAAGGCGCCGCTCGCCGACGTGCGCGTGCGCCGCGCCATCAGCCACGCCATCGACCGCAAGGCCTTCATCGACGGCGCGCAAGAAGGCCTGGGCACGCCCATCGGCAGCCACTTCGCGCCCACCGACCTGGGTTATGTCGATCTCACCGGGATGTACCCGCACGATCCCGACAAGGCCCGCGCCCTGCTGCGCGAAGCCGGCGTCACGACGCCGCTGAACCTGACGCTGACGCTGCCGCCGCCGGCCTATGCGCGCAAGGGTGGCGAGATCATCGCGGCGCAGCTGGCCAAGGTGGGCATCAACGCCAAGATCGAGAACGTCGAGTGGGCGCAGTGGCTCAGCGGCCCGTTCAAGGGCAACTTCGACCTCACCATCATCAACCACGTCGAGCCGCTCGACTACGCCACGGCGTACGCCGACCCGGCCTACTACTTCGGCTACGACAGCGCGCGCTTCCGCGGCCTGGTGTCGACGATGGCCTCGACGACCAACCAGCGCGAGAAGGCCCGCCTGTGGCGCGACATCCAGCGCCAGCTGGCCGAGGACGCCGTCAACGCCTTCGTGTGGAACCCGGCGCAGGTGTCGGTGGGCAAGCGCGGGCTGCGCGGCCTGTGGACCTCGAGCCCGATCTTCGCCAACGACATTGCCGCGCTGAACTGGGCGCCGCCGCCCACCAAGAGCTGAGCAGCGCTGTCTTGAAGACGAGTGCATGAGCGAAGCCACCATCCGCCGCTTCTACGAGGCCTTCGCGCGGCTGGATGGCGAGGCCATGCAGGCCTGCTACGCCCGCGAGGCGCAGTTCGAGGACGAGGCCTTCTCTCTGAAGGGCGCCGCGCAGATCGGCGGCATGTGGCGCATGCTCTGCGGCGCCACGCGCGGCAACGACGCGGCCCGCGCTCACTGGAAGCTCGAAGTCAGCGACATCACGGCCAGCAGCGCGCACTGGGAAGCGCACTACCTCTTCGGCGCCACTGGCCGCCGCGTGCACAACCGCATCGACGCGCGCTTCGAGTTCGATGAGCACGGCCTCATCACGCGCCACCGCGACCGCTTCGACTTCTGGGCCTGGTCGCGCCAGGCGCTGGGCGCGCCGGGCTGGCTGCTGGGCTGGTCGCCCATGCTGCGCAACAAGGTGCGCAGCATGGCGGCGGAGAACCTGCGCCGCTACCTCGAACGCGGCTGAGGGCCCGGCATGGCGGCAGGGTTTCCGGTCGACGCCGACGCCGCCACACTGGCCCAGGCCTACGCCAGCGGCGCGCACTCGCCGGTGCTGCACCTGCAGGCGGTGCTCGAGCACATCGCCCAATGGGAGCCGCACATCGCCGCCCTCTGGGCCGCCGACGCCGACGCCGCGATGGCGCAGGCGCGCGCCTCCGAGGCGCGCTGGCGCCGCGGCCAGCCGCTGTCGCCGCTGGACGGCGTGCCGGTCACGATCAAGGAGAACATCGCCACGCAGGGCACGCCGCTGCCGCTGGGCACCGCCGCCACCGAGCTGCTGCCGGCCGCGGCCGACGCGCCGCCCGCAGCCCGCCTGCGCGAAGCCGGCGCGGTGCTGCTGGGCAAGACGACGATGCCCGACTTCGGCATGCTGTCCTCGGGCCTGTCGAGCTTTCATGCGCTGACGCGCAACCCCTGGAACCGCGAGCGCAATCCCGGCGGCAGCAGCGCCGGCGCGGCAGCCGCAGCGGCCGCGGGCTACGGGCCGCTGCACATCGGCACCGACATCGGCGGCTCCATCCGCCTGCCGGCCGCGTGGTGCGGTGTCGTCGGCTTCAAGCCCAGCAACGGCCGCGTGCCGATCCAGCCGCCCTACCTGGGCCGCGTGGCCGGGCCGCTGGCGCGCAGCGTGGCCGACGTGGCCGCCGCCATGGCGGTGCTCGCGCGCCCCGACGCGCGCGACGCCACCCAGCTGCCCGCCGCCGAGCTGCCCTGGCACGAGGTGGCCCGCACCGACGCCGGCTTCGTGCGCGGCCTGCGCATCGGCGTGCTGCGCGATGCCGGCTGGGGCCTGGCGGTCGATGCCGCGGTGGCCCGGGCCGTGGACGACGCGGTCGAGCGCCTGCGCGAGGCCGGTGCGCGGGTCGAGCCGATGGCGCCCTTCCTGACGGCCGACATGGCCGAAGGCATCGAGCGCTTCTGGCAGCTGCGCTCGAGCCTCGACCTGGCCGCCTTGCCGGCCGAACGCCGCGAGCGCGTGCTGCCCTTCATCCGCGCCTGGGTGGCGCCGGCAGCGGGCTTCGATGCCGCCACGGCCTTTCATGGCTACAGCCAGTTCGGGCGGTTGCGCGATGCCGCCGTGGCCGCCATGACCGGGGCCAGCCGCTACGACTTCGTCATCTCGCCGGTGTCGCCCAACGCCGGCTTCCCGGCCGAGTGGCCGATGCCCAGCAACGACCCGGCCCGCGCGATGGCGCACATCGGCTTCACGCTGCCCTGCAACGCCAGCGAACTGCCCGCCGTGGCCGTGCCCACCGGCGCCCTGGCCGGTGGCGTGCCCACGGGGCTGCAGATCGCCGGCGCGCGGCACGACGACATCGGCGTGCTGAAGCTCGCGCGGGCCTTCGAGCAACTGCGCGGGCCGCTGCCGCCGTGGCCGCAGCCGCCGCGCTGAGTCGCGCTGAGCGGCGTTGCCTTTTTCGTTCGACACCCCCAACCCAGGAGACGAGCATGGGACGTTCCGTGAGCTTCACCCGCCCCGACGGGCACACGCTGTCGGGCTACCTCGCCGAGCCCGCGCAGCCCGCATCGGCGCCCGGCCTCGTGGTCATCCAGGAGTGGTGGGGCCTGAACGACCAGATCCGCGGCGTGGCCGACCGCATGGCCGCCGCCGGCTACCGCGCGCTGGTGCCCGACCTGTACCGCGGCAAGAGCACGGTCGAGGCCGAAGAAGCCCACCACCTGATGAGCAGCCTGAACTTCGGCGACGCCGCCACGCAGGACGTGCGCGGCGCGGTGATGTTCCTCAAGGGCAGCGGCTCGGCCAAGGTCGGCGTCACCGGCTTCTGCATGGGCGGCGCGCTCACCGTGCTGGCGGCCGTGCACGTGCGCGAGGTCGATGCCGGCGTGCCCTGGTACGGGCTGCCGCCGCTGGAGTACGTCGACGCCAGCCTGATCACGGCGCCGCTGCTGGGCCACTGGGCGGTGCGCGACGAGGTCTTCAAGATCGCCGATGTCGATGCGCTGGAAGCGAAGCTGCACGAAGCCGGCCGGCGCTTCGAGTTCCACCGCTACGACTGCAAGCACGCCTTCGCCAACGAGACGCAGACGCCAGGGCACGAGACGCTGCCCAGCCTGGGCTACGACGCGGCGGCTGCGGCGCTGGCCTGGCAGCGCACCGAGGCCTTCCTGGCGCGCGAGCTGCGCTGAAAGCCGCCCGGGCCGGTCAGGCCGAGACGCCCGCGGCAGGCGCCAGGCGCCGGCCGAGTTCGGTGGCGGCATCCAGGAAGGCTTCGTCGAGCACGCGGTTCATCACGTCGCTCAGGTGCTGGCCGGCCGGCGAGCGCAAGAAGACCACGTACGCTGCCAGCTGGGCCTCGTCGGCGCCGGCATAGGCCACGGCACTGACGGCGCGCACCAGTTGTTCGAAGGCCGGGCGCAGTCTCGGCAGCTGCTCGGCCAGCAGGGCGCGCGTGGCTTCGGGTGTGGGCCCGGCGCCGGGCGGCAGCACGCCCGACAAGCCCTGGCGCACCCCCGCCACCGTGTTGAGCGTCATCGCCACGGCCGTGTCGACACTGCCGCTGGCCTGCACCACGGCCTCGATCTGCTCGCGGCGCGCCGGGCTCATCGCCTGCAGCAGCGCCAGGCCTTCGGCCATCACGACATCGGACTCGCGCGCGTCGGCGGCCGAGCGCTCCTCCAGCCGCGTCATCAGCACGCCGGTGGGCGCGTCGTACCAGGCGAACAGGGCCCCCAGGTGCTGCGGCTGCAGTTCCTGCGTCACCAAACGCAGGGCCACGCCGCGCAAGCGCTGGGCCGCGTAGGCCGCACGGGCCGCCGCATCGAGGCGCTCAGACTCGGCTGGGCCGGGCGCCGGCCCGCCCTGGGCCGCCGCCTCCTTCAGGCCCTGGCGCACCTGCTCGGCGATGCCCTCGAGCTGCGCCCACAGGCCGCTCTTGCGCAGCAGCCGCTCGGCCGAGCCGGGGTCGATCTGCGCCCGAGCCGGCAGCGTGGCCGCACCCAGCAAGAGCACCAGCATCAAGGCCCTGGCGCCAGCCACCCACCACCCCAGGCCCTGCGGGGTGGGCCCTGCGCACCGTTGCAGCGTCAGCATCTCGAAGAGTCTCCCGGGGCTCGGAGTCGTGGCACGGCGGTCTTGCCGCGCGCCGCCAGCATAGGCCGGCTGCCGTCACGGCGTCACGCTACATTCAGGGGTGATGGCCCACCCGGACGTCCGCGGCAACCCCTGCAGCAGCGCCAGCGCCACCGCGCGTGACGCGGCCGAGCGTGCACTGCGCCTGATGATGGTGTTCGACGCGCCGCCACTGGCCGACCTCGATACCGCCATGGCCGCCGACCCCGGCTGGTGCCTGCCGCACGTCATGAAGGCCGGCTTCCTGCTGAGCCTGACCGAGCCCGCGCTGCTGACCGAGGCCGATGCGCACCTGTCGCACGCCCGCGCGCTGGCCGCCGAGGCCACGCCCCGCGAACGCACCCACCTCGAAGCGCAGCAGCGCGTGCTCGAAGGCCGCTGGCGCGAGGCGCTGCGCCTGTGGGACGGGTTGCTCGTCGAGCACCCCTGCGACGCGCTGGCGCTGCAGTGGGCGCAGCTCTGGGACTTCTACCGCGGCGACGCGCTGGCCCTGCGCCAGCGGCCGGCGCGCGCGCTGCCCGACTGGAGCGAAGCCGATCCGCTGTACGCCTGCGTGCTGGGCCTGTGGGCCTTCGGGCTGGAAGAGTGCAACCTCTACCCGCAGGCCGAGGAAGCCGGCCGCCGCGCCCTGGCGCTCGACCCCGGCGTGCCCTGGGCCGTGCACGCCGTGACCCACGTGATGGAGATGCAGGGCCGCTTCGAAGACGGCGCGGCGTGGCTGCGCCAGCACCAGCCGCACTGGGCCGAGGGCAACGGCCTGGCCTGCCACCTGTGGTGGCACAAGGCGCTGTTCCGGCTCGAGGGCATGGACCTCGTCGGCGCGCTGCGGCTGGTGGACACGCACTTCACCGGCACGGCCATGCAGATCACGCTGAACCGCGTCGACGCCGCCTCGCTGCTGTGGCGGCTGCACCTGTTGGGCGAAGACGTCGCGGCCCACGGCCAAGCCCTGGTGGACGGCTGGACGATGCCCGACGACGAGGCCGGCCACTACGCCTTCAACGACGTGCACCGCGTGCTGGCGCTGCTGCTGGCGCAGGAGCTGCCGCGCGCCGAGGCCTGGCTGGCACGCTGCGCCGAGCGCGCGCTGTCGGCCACCGACGCCGGCCGCGACAACCACGCGATGGCACGCGAGGTGGGCCTGCCGCTGATGCGCGGCCTGATCGCGCTGGCGCGGGGCGATGCCGACGGCGCAGCCGACCTCATCGCGCCGGTGCGGGGCCAGGCGGCACGTGTTGGCGGCAGCCACGCGCAGCGCGACCTGATCGATCTCACGCTGCTGGCGGCCGCCGCCGACGGCGGTCGCCGCAGCCTGGGCCGCGCGCTGCTGAACGAACGCACGATGGCCAAGCCGGCCTCGCCGCTGACGCGCCACTGGGCGGCGCGCCTGGCCCTGCCGGGCGAGGCGCGGGCCTGAACGAAGGAGCCCGTTCATGAACGCCGAAGAGAAACGCCATCAACGCCTGAAGCTGCTCGAAGACGACATCGGCCGCAAGCTCGCCGAGAGCGAGGCCAGCGGCGAGCTGCGCCAGGCGCGCAGCTGGGGCAAGCCGCTCGACCTGGGCGACGGCTACGACGACACGCCGACCGAGCTGCGCATGGGCATGAAGATCCTCAAGGACGCCGGGGTCGTGCCCCCCGAGGTGGAGCTGATGCGCGACATCGAGGCGCTGCGCGTGTCGCTCGAGGGCGCGGGCGACGACGCCGTCGCCAAGGCTGGGCGCCAGCGCTTGTCGGAAATGCAGCAGCAGTTGGCGCTGCGGCTCGAGAAGCTGCGCGGCAGCGGCACGCTGTAGCGTGATGGGCCGCTCTGTTCTGTGCCCCTCTCTCGCCCGTCGAGCGAAGAGAGGGCCTCTCCCCTCCGTTCGGGCTGAGCTTGTCGAAGCCTGGTGGCGCACCGCCGTTCTCACTCGACGCACCGCAGCGGCAAAGGGCTGTGCGGGCGCTATGTGGGGCGCCGAGCAGCGCAGTCTTGAGGGGGGCGCGCGCAGCGCGCATCGTGGACTGACTCACCGCAACTGTTTGAGCGGAGTTCGCGCAGCGAACGCAGCGAGTTTTGCGGTGCCCCCTCAAGGCGAGCAGCGCAGGGGAGTCGGTGCGCAGCACCGACCGCCACACCTAGCGCCCGCACCGTGTACCGCCTGACGCGACGCGCGAGGCCTCGAAGAGGGCTTCGACAAGCTCAGCCCGAACGGAGGGGGAGGGACACACGCCCGCAAGACGCCGGCGACGCGAAACCGACCGGCGGCGGCGCTGATCAGGCGTGCGGCGCCTGCAGTCCTTCGGCCGCGATGGCCGCCTGCACCGCGGGCCGCGCCAGCATGCGCTGCTGATACGCCGCGATGTGCGCGAAGTCGCGCGCCGGGCGTTCGGTGAAGTTGCGCGTCCAGCGCGTCAGCATCCAGGCCAGCGGGTCGACGGCCGAGTAGCTCGGGCCCAGCAACCAGGGCTGGCCGTGGGACGCCAGTTGCGCGTCCATCTGCTCGAGCAGCAGGCCGACACGCGCCATCGCACGGGCCTTCACTTGTGCCGCGCCGTCGGTGTTGCCGTCGGCGACCATGCGCTCCGGATAGAAGTAAGGAATGAGCGCGGCCTGCAATGTGTTCGTGAGCCACACCATCCACTTGTAGTAATGCGCACGCTCAGCACTGCCCAGGGCCGGGCAGAGCCCGGCCTGCGGCCAGGTATCGGCCAGATGCAGCAGGATGGCCGCGGTTTCGTACAGGACGAGTTCGCCGCCGGCGCGCCTGTCCACCACAACGGGAATGAGCCCGTTGGGATTGAGTTTCAGGTACGCCGGCGCCTTGTGCGCCTGGAGACCGGGGTCGACCAATGCCAGTTCGAAAGGTGCGCCCGATTCGTGCAGCAGCACGTGCACCGCGAGGCTGGCCGAGCCGGGGTTGTAATGCAGGGTGATCATCGTCGCATCATGACACGGGCTCACGCGGCCCTCCCGCGATTGCAGGGGCTTGAAGCCAGCCCCGGTGCGCCCCACCTCGCTCGATGCCCACCGACGCCGAAGCGCCCTTGCGCCTGATGCTGCCGCTGATCCTGCTGCTCGTGCTGGCCAGTGCGGGGCTGTGGCTCGCCGGCCCGGCGCTGATGCAGCGCTGGCGGCGCGCCCGCGTGCGGCGCCAACCGTTTCCGCCGGGCTGGCGCGCTGTCCTGCGCGAGCGCATGCCGGCCTTCGCGCGGTTGCCGGCCGACGTGCAGGTGCGGCTGAAGAAGCACGCGCAAGTGCTGCTGGCCGAGGTGCCGTTCATCGGTTGCGGCGGCCTCGTCGTGAATGACGAGATGCGCGTGTTGGTGGCCGTGCAGGCCTCGCTGCTGCTGCTGGGCCGCGGCGACGGCGGCTTCGAAGGGCTCAGCCAGGTGCTGGTCTACCCCGGCGCCTTTGTCGTCGAGCGCACGCACACGCAGCCTGACGGCACGCTGCGCGATGAACGCCAGGCGCTGTCGGGCGAATCGTGGCAGCAAGGGCAGGTGGTGCTGTCCTGGGACGACGTGCTCGCTGGCGCCGCCGACCCGGAAGATGGCCGCAATGTCGTGATCCATGAATTCGCACACCGCCTCGATCAGGCCACCGGCACGGCCAATGGCGCACCGGGTTTTGCACCTGGCGCCGGCAGTGCCGCACAACGCCGGCAATGGGCGCGGGTGTTCAGTGCCGAATTCGAGGCATTGCAGCAGCGCCTGGCCCGCGGCGAAATCGGATTGATCGATTCCTATGCCGCCACCAACGCCGCTGAGTTCTTTGCCGTGACGACCGAACTGTTCTTCGAACGCCCCGAGGCACTGGCCGCGGCCCACCCGGCGCTGCACGAGCAACTGCGCGGCTTCCACGGGGTCGACCCGCGCCAGTGGCGTGCCGTGACACCCGACCTGCGGCCGCGCGCCGACACCTGAACCCGATTGCCGGTGAATGCAATGCATTACGAACTGCAATCGCCGGAAAAGTGCCTCTTGTGTTATGGTCCGCGCCGCGCCGAGGTGTCACCGGGATGAATAAGGAGCCGAACGCCGAGTTCGAACTCCCGAACGCATCCTGCGAAAGCCACCCGCCGTTGCCATGTTCATTCGTGGCATTCAGGGAGTTTCATTGCCACGAGTACCCATGACCAAGACCTACGCCCAGATCGTCAAGCAGATCAAGGCCCTGGAAGCCGAAGCCGACAAGGCACGCCGCGCCGAAATCGACGGCGTCGTGACGCGCATCCGCGAAGCCATTCAGTTCTACAACCTCTCGGCAGCCGATCTCGGTCTGTCGGTGAAGGCCAAGCCGGCCGCCGACAAGGAGGCCGCGCCGTTCAAGCGCAAGAAGCGCAAGGCCGCCGCCGCCCCCAAGGCGCCGGCCGCCGCCAAGTACACCGATGGCCAGGGCAACACCTGGGTCGGCCGCGGCAAGCGCCCGCAGTGGCTGCGTGACGCGCTGAATGCCGGCAAGCAGTTGTCGGACTTCCTGATCAAGTAATCAGGCTGGGCGGGCTCACGCCGTGGCCTGCGCCACGGCGTGGGTCCACGCCTGCATGCGCTCGGCCGCCCAGGCAGGTGGCTGCTGCGGATCGAATTGCCGCTCAGGCTGCCACAGCGCTGCCAGTTCGGCCGTGCCGGCCCACACGCCCGTGGCCAGGCCGGCCAGGAACGCAGCGCCCAGTGCTGTGGTCTCGGTGACCTGCGGCCGCAACACCGGCAGGCCCAGCAGATCGGCCTGGAATTGCATCAGCGCGTCGTTGCGGCATGCCCCGCCGTCCACGCGCAATTGGCGCACCGGCCAGGCCTGGCCGCCATCGGCCTGCATGGCCTGCAGCAGAGCCGCGCTCTGGAACGCAATGCTCTCGACCGCCGCGCGCGCGATATGCGCCACCGAACTGCCCCGCGAAAGGCCGGTGATGGTGCCGCGGGCCTGCGCGTTCCAGTAAGGCGCGCCCAGGCCGGTGAAGGCCGGCACGAAGACCACGCCGCCACTGTCGGGCACGCTGGCGGCCAGCGCCTCGACCTGCGAGCTGCTGTCGATGGCCTTGAGGCCGTCGCGCAGCCACTGCACCACCGCGCCGCCCACGAACACGCTGCCTTCCAAGGCATAGGCCCGTTCGGCCGCCGGCTGTGCCGCGGCGGTGGTGATCAGCCCGTGTGTCGATTGGCGCGCCTGCGCGCCGGTGTGCATGAGCATGAAGCAGCCGGTGCCGTAGGTGTTCTTGGCCAGGCCGGCTTCAAAACAACCCTGGCCGAACAGCGCCGCCTGCTGGTCGCCCGCCATGCCGGCAATGGGCAGCGGTGCGCCCAGCAATGCCGCATCGCATTCGCCATAACGATGGCTGCTCGCGTGCAACGCGGGCAGCACGGCACTCGGAATGCGCAGCAGTGCCAGCAATTCGGCACTCCATTGCCCGCGGTGAATGTCGAACAGCATCGTGCGAGATGCATTGCTCACGTCGGTGGCGTGCACGCGCCCACCGGTGAGCTGCCACAGCAGCCAGCTGTCGATGGTGCCGAAGGCCAGTTCGCCAGCCTCGGCACGGGCGCGCGCGCCGGGCACGTGATCGAGCAGCCAGGCCAGCTTGGTGGCCGAGAAGTACGCATCCACCACCAGGCCCGTGAGCGCGCGGATGCGCTCGGCGTGGCCGGCCTCGCGCAGCTGTGCGCACAGCGGCTCGCTGCGCCGGCATTGCCAGACGATGGCACGGTGCAGCGGCCGGCCGGTGGCGCGGTCCCACAGCACGGTGGTCTCGCGCTGGTTGGTAATGCCGATGGCGGCCACCTCGTGCGCGTGCAGCCCGGCGCGGGCCAGCGCCTCCTGCGCAGTGGCGAGTTGCGTGCGCCAGATCTCGTCGGCGTCGTGCTCCACCCAGCCGGGCTGCGGGAAGTGCTGCGTGAACTCGCGCTGCGCCACCGCCACCGGGTGGCCGCGCTCGTCGAACACGATGCTGCGCGAGCTGCTGGTGCCCTGGTCGAGGGCGAGTACGTACGGCATTGGTGGGCTCCTGCCGGGCGGATTCGACAAAGGCCCATTGTGAGCTGGCGACCGAACGGCGCCAGCCCGTACGGGCCTGGTGTCGACGCTCAGGTCGCTCGCCCGGCCGCCTGCATGCAGCCTTCCCGCCACGCCCTCGCCACGGGCACCCTCTTCGCACTGGCCGCTGGCCTGATCCCACCTACGGCCAGGCGCGGCTGCAGGCTGCCGGCGAGGTGGGCCCCGTGCGACACGGCCTGGGTGCGCTGCTGGCCTTGGCGGCGGTGGCCTGCTGGACCTGGCACCCCATCCGCAACGCCGATTGGCTGCGCACGCACGCCGACCGCTCGCCCGGCGCCTGGGCCACTGCGCAGGGCCTGGCGACGTTGCCGCTGGCTGCCGTGGGCTACGCGCTGCTGTGGGGCTTCGGCGCGGCCGTCGGCCGCTGGGCAAGCCGTTCCTCGCTCGCTCTGCAGGATCGAGCCAGTCTGTTGCGACTGGCCCGCAGTCGCACCCGCAGCGGAAGTCGCGGCAGATCAACAGGTCGACCCGACTCCCGTGGTGCAGCCGCAAAGGCAGGGTCGCCCTGCGCGGGCTGCCGGTGCCGCCTGCCGATACGTCCCGTATTGCCGGACGAGACCGGCGCACGCATCGCTTGGTGCCTGGCCTGCGCCGTCCTGAAACTGCGGCCGTCTGCGTGGCCAAGCCTCCAGGCGCCCCACATCCCAACTCCGCGAGATCCCTCCCATGCAAGCGATCCCCCGCCCACGAATCGTCATGGCCAGCGTCGCCGTCTTGGCCATCGCGCTCGGCCTCACCGCCTGCGGCGGTGGCTCGTCCGACTCGCCCGAGCCACCCCCCCCAACGACGCAGGTACCGCGGCTGGACGAGTCGCGCTGCCCCTACACGCTGCACCCGAGCCAGCGACTCGGCACGGGCGTGCGCTGCGGCGAGTTGGTCGTGCTGCAGGACCGGAGCAACCCGTCCGGCCCGATCGTGCGCATCCCGTTCGCCGTGTTCAAGCCCGCGACGCCGTCGTCACGGGCGCCAGTGTTCTACCTGACCGGAGGTCCGGGCCAGACCTGGACAGACATTCTGGGACAGGTGCCGGCCGGCTTCAGCCCCGGCTTCAGCGGCGGCGCGAAGCTGCCCCGCGACGAGGTGGTGCTCGAGCAGCGTGGATCGATCGCCACCAAGCCTGCGCTGGCCTGCGCCAACACCGGGAGTTCGTGGGGACCGGAGTCGTTCCGCGACCCGACTGCGGAGTTGTCGGTCGTTCTGCCGGCGCTCAAGGCCTGCGCAGACGGCCTCATCGCCCAGGGTGTGCAGCCTCGCAACTTCACGACCGATGACATGGCCGACGACCTGGAGGACCTGCGCCGTCTGCTGGGCTACGACCAGGTGGTGCTCAACGGCGTGTCCTTCGGCACCAACTGGGGACTGGCCGTGCTGCGCCGGCATGGCACCCGAGTGGACTCCATCGTGCTCGACTCGGTTGTCAGCCCTGCGGTGTTTCCGCTGCGGGGTGACGCCCAGGCCTACGACTCGGCGTTGTCAGCCGTGGCCGCCGCCTGCGCGGCGCAGCCCGCCTGCGCGGCCAAGTACCCGGGCCTGGACGACCGCGTGTCGGCCCTGTTCGACAAGCTGAACGCCACGCCGCTGTTTTGGCAGGAAGGTCCTGGGAAGGAGGCCAATGCCAACGTGGCCCAGAGCCTTCTGGGGCAAGTAGCGGCCTTCTCCCCAACGAACTTCCCGAGACTTGTGGTCGACTGGGAGAATTGGGTCAATGCCGGTCAGGTGCCGAGCACTCCGCCTGAATACCTTGCCGAATTCTTCAGCGGCGACAGCTCACTGGGGGAGACCTCGGGGCAGCTCTTGTCGGTCGTTTGCGCTGACAACGCCTCGACCACCGAGGCCGAGCTGGCCGCCTCGGTCTTGCAGATTCGTCCGTCGTTGCGGCCGGCCCGGACGGCGGTGAACCAGTCGATCTATGCCCTTTGCGGGGCCTGGCCCTACCGCAAGGACCTGCCTGCCAGCGCATTCCTGCCGGTGACAAGTGCGGTGAAGACGCTGATCCTGTCCGGCAGCTTCGACCCCTTGACGCCGCCGGCCTGGGCCCAGCAAGTGGCCAGCACGCTGTCCAACAAGACGGTGGTGAACTTCCCGGCGCGCGGCCACTCGATCCAGAACGGCAGCGCCTGCCCCGATGCCATCGTCAGGGCGTTCCTTGCGGATCAGGCGGTCGACCCGTCCTGTGCCGCGGCCCAGGCCCCGTCCTTCGAGTGACCACGAGAGCGCGATGGCTCAGCACGGGAGGTGGCCAGCGCCTGCGCGGCGCGCAGAAGGTGACGTCGGCCCAGCGGCCATGCAGAGGCTTGAACGTTCACAGACCCATCCCGTCGCAAGGCAGAAGCGATGCATTGTGGGCCGATGCGATGATCGCGGCCCTCCGTGAGGGCCCGCATCCGCGGCGCGCCCACGGGGCTGGATTGCTCATGCACCCCTCTCGCCATTCGCTCGTCACGGGCACATCGTTCGCGCTCGCCGCCGGCCTGATGTGGGGCCTGGTGTTCATTGCCCCCACGCTGTTGGCCGAGTACCCGGCGGCGCTGCTGGTGGTGGGCCGCTACCTGGCCTTCGGACTGATTGCGCTGCCGCTGGCCTGGCTGGCCCGCGAGAAGCTGCGCGAGTTCGAACGCAGCGACTGGATCGAGGCCCTCAAGCTCTCGGCCGTGGGCAACCTGCTGTACTACCTGTGCCTGGCAGCCTCCATCCAGATGGCCGGCGGGCCTTTGCCGACGATGCTGATCGGCACGCTGCCGGTGGTGATTGCCATCGTCTCGAACCTGCGCACGGGTGCCGTGGTGCGGGCGCGTGACGGCCGCCTGCCGTGGGCGCGGCTGGCGCCTTCGCTGTTGCTCATCGCGGTGGGCATCGGCTTCGTCAACCAGGCCGAAGTCGCGCGGCTGCGGGCCTTGGGCGAGCTCGACCTGGTGAGCTATGGCCTGGGCGCCTTGCTGGCATTGGGCGCCGTGGCCTGCTGGACCTGGTACCCCATCCGCAACGCCGACTGGCTGCGTGCGCATGCCGACCGCTCGCCCAGCGCCTGGGCCACGGCGCAGGGCCTGGCCACGCTGCCGATGGCGGCGGTGGGGTACGCGTTGCTGTGGGGCTTCGATGCGGCCTTCGGCAGCGGCGCCTTGCAGATGCCTTTCGGCCCGCGGATGTGGGAGTTCATCGGCCTGATGCTGGCCATCGGCCTGTTCGCCAGCTGGCTGGGCACGCTGTGCTGGAACGAGGCCAGCCAGCGCCTGCCGCCGGCGCTGGCGGGGCAGCTGATCGTGTTCGAGACGCTGGCCGCATTGGCCTATGCGCTGATGCTGCGCGGGCAGGCCCCGGCGCCTGGCGTGCTGGTGGGCGTGGTGCTGCTGGTGGCCGGCGTGATGTGGGCGCTGCGCGTGAAGCCGCAGGTGGCCTGAGAGCGCTCGGGTGCTCGGGCAGGGCTTCGACAAGCTCAGCCCGAACGGACAAGGAATCAGCTGTCCGCCGGCATCACCGTGCCCCGGCACTCGCCAAACCCGATGGCACGCCGGCCGTCGGCCACGCAGCGGCCACGCAGGATGACGGTGTCGCCGTCGTCGAGGAACGTGCGCGTCTCCCCATTGGCCAGCGCCACCGGCACCTTGCCGCCCTGGCTCAGCTCCAGCATCGAGCCGCCCTGCCCCGGCCCCGGCCCGCTGAGCGTGCCGGTGCCCAGCAGATCACCCGTGCGCAGGTTGCAGCCGTTCACCGTGTGGTGCGCGATCAGCTGCGACAGCGTCCAGTACGCCGCCTCGGCGGTGTCGCTGCCCATCAGCCGCTCGCCGGCAGAGCCTTCCTTGCGCATGCGCGAGGTCTGCAGCCAGGTCTCGAGCTGGATGCTCAGCGCACCGTGCGCGCGGTGTGTGGCGCTGTCGAGGTAGGGCAGCGGCTGCGGGTGATCGGCCGGCCGCGTGAAGGGCACGCGGAACGGCGCCAGCGCCTCCATCGTCACCACCCAGGGGCTCACGGTGCTGCCCCAGTTCTTGCTGAGGAAGGGGCCGAGCGGCTGGTACTCCCAGGGCTGGATGTCGCGCGCGCTCCAATCGTTGAACAGCACCAGGCCGAACAGGTGCGCCTCGGCCTCGTCGATGCCGACGCGGCTGCCCAGCGCATTGCCCGGGCCGATGAGCGCGCCGAGCTCGAGTTCGAAGTCGACGCGGCGGCTTTCGCGCAGCACCGGCGGCGAGGCATCGGCCGGCTTGATCTGCCCCAGCGGCCGGCGCAAGCCCCGCCCGCTGACGACGATGCTGCTGCTGCGGCCGTGGTAGCCGATGGGCACCCACTGGTAGTTGGGCAGCAGCGGGTTGTCGGGGCGGAACAGGCGGCCCACGGCGGTGGCGTGGTGGATGCTGGCGTAGAAGTCGGTGTAGTCGCCGATCGTGCAGGGCAGCGCGTACTCCACCTCGGCCTGCGGCACGAGCGCGCTCTCGAGAAACGGGCCGTTCAGGCTGCCTTCGCTGAGCGCCTCGGACAGCGCCGCGCGCACCGCACGCCAGGCCGTGCGGCCGGCCGTCATGTAGCCGGCCAGATCGCCCGCGGCCAGCGGCTCCAGGTGCACCGCCACCTCGGCCGCCCAGGGGCAGATCTCGAGCGCGATCTTCAGGTCGAGCACCTGGTCGCCGATGGCCACGCCCACGCGCCAGGGCTCGGCCATCTCACCGGCCGCCACCTTGCGGCGCAGGCGGGCGAAGGGCAGGTTCTGGATCGGGAAGTCGGTGTCGGGGCTGTTGGCCGAAGCCACCCAGCTTTGCAGGGCCGGGTCGTGCGTGGCGTCGGTGGCGTGGACGAAGGCGGGTTCGGAGCTCATGTCAGGAATCGGCTTTGCTTGGTTCGGTGCCGCCCGAATCGGGCGCAAAACGATCGGCCAGCGCGGCCCAGCAGGCGGCATACGCCGTGTCGAGCCGCCCGGGCTGCATCGCCCAGGCCGTGGGGCGCAAACGGTAGCGGCTTTCGAACATGAAGGCGAGCGTGTCGGCCAGCTTGTGCGGCTGGAGCCCGGCCACGCTCGCGCGCTCGAAGGCCTCGGCGTCGGGGCCGTGCGGCACCATGGCGTTGTGCAGGCTGGCGCCACCGGGCTTGAAGCCCTCGGGCTTGGCGTCGTACTGGCCCTGCACCAGGCCCATGAACTCGCTCATCACGTTGCGGTGGTACCAGGGCGGGCGGAAGGTGTCCTCGGCCACCAGCCAGCGCGGCGGGAAGATGACGAAATCGCAGTTGGCCACGCCGGGCGTGTCGGACGGGCTCGTCAGCACCGTGAAGATGCTCGGGTCGGGGTGATCGAAGCTGATCGAGCCGATGGTGTTGAAGTGCGCCGTGTCGTACAGCACCGGCACGAGGTTGCCGTGCCAGGCCACCACGTTGAAGGGCGTGCCCGGCTGCGTGCAGCGCCAGCTGTGGCCGCCGAAGCGGCGCACGATCTCGTAAGGCCCCGGCTCGGCCTCGAAGGCCGCTGCCGGCGCCACGAAGTCGCGCGGGTTGGCCAGGCCGTTGCTGCCGATGGGGCCAAGCTCGGGCAGGCGGAAGGGGGCGCCGTGGTTCTCGCACACATAGGCGCGGCACTCGCCGTCGGGCAGCGCCACCTTGAAAGCCATGCCGCGCGGCACGAGCACGATCTGCCCGGGCCGCGCCTCGAGCACGCCCAGCTCGGTGGTGACGACGAGGCGGCCCTGCTGCGGCACGATGAGCATCTCGCCATCGGCATTGATCAGCGCGCGCCGCTCCATGCTGCGGTTGGCCAGCACCATGTGGACGGCGATGCCGGCCTGCGCGTCGGGCTCGCCGTTGCGGCAGACGGTGACGAGGCCGTCGATGAAGTCGCGCGTGCCGCCGTCGGCCGGCCGCGTGAACGGATGCCAGCGCAGCGGGTCGGGCGGCACCGGTGCGTCGGCGCCCGGGCCGGTTTGCCACAGCGGCTGTTCGCAGCGCTCGTGCGCATCCGTCACCACGCTGGGCTGGCGGCGGTAGAGCCAGGTGCGGCGGTTTTCGGCCCGCGGCGCGGTGAAGGCGCTGCCCGAGAGCAGCTCGGCATACAGGCCGTGGGCCACGCGCTGCGGGCTGTTGCGGCCCTGCGGCAAGCTGCCGGGCACGGCCTCGCTGGCGAAGTGGTTGCCGAAGCCGGTGAGGGGGGTGGCGGGGGTGACGACAAGGCTCATCGCGTGTCCTCTGATTCAGACTCGGCGGGTTCGGCCGCCACCACGCCGGCCCGCGCGGCGTGCAGCGCCTGCGCCAGCACGTCGAGATCGCCGATGTGGTTGGCCAGCAGCAGCACGAGGCGTGCGTTCAGCAGCCGGCTGGCCTCGTCGCTCAGGCCGCGGTGCGCGCCGACGAGCTGCTCGTAAAACTCGTCGCCGGGCGAATACGCGTGGCGCGGCGACTCGCCCGCGCGGTGGAAGTTCGGTTGGGTGTTCAGCCGCACACTCATGCAGACCCCTTCATCCCGCACGAGCGCAGGCCCGCGCCAGCGCCGCCTGCACGGCGGCCAGCGTGGGCCCGCGCCAGCGCGCGGCCAGGTGTTGATCGGGCCGCAGCAGCACGGCGCAGCCGGGGCTGGCATCGAGCCGCTGCGCGGCGCGGCGGTGATGATCGTGCAGCAGCGACACACCCGCAGGCAGCGCCGACGCGTGGCCCTCGCGCTCGGCCACCAGCACCGTGCGCACCGGCACGGCGCCGGCGGCGAGCGTGTCGATCAGCGCGCGCTGCGCCGGCCCCAGCGCATCGGGCGTGGGCACGAACACCAGCAGCACGAAGCTGCCGCCCGTGTGGCGCAGCAGCCAGCTGTCGCGGCCCTCGTGCCGCACCGGTGCATCGGCCAGCGGCGAGCCGGGGGCCTGGGTGCAGTCCCAGGCGTCGGCATCGGGCGTGCTCAGTGGCGAATCCACCAGGTGCGTAGGCACCGAGAGCCGGCCGCTGTTGACCAGCGTGCGCGCAAACGCGTGCTCGCGCGCCAGCGTCAGCACGGCGTTGCGCAGGTCGCGGCTGGCGGTGCTCTTGGGCGTGATGAAGTCGGTGGAGCGGGTGCTGTTGAGCAGGTTCTCGTCGGCCGCGGCCACGCGCTCGGTGCTGTAGCTGTCGAGCAGGCTCTCGGGCGCCATGCCGTCGAGCACCAGCTTCAACTTCCACACCAGGTTGTCGGCGTCCTGGATGCCGCTGTTGGCGCCACGCGCGCCGAAGGGGCTGACCTGGTGCGCCGCATCGCCGGCAAACAGCACACGGCCGTGGCGCAGGCGCGCCATGCGGCGGCACTGGAAGGTGTAGACGCTGGCCCACTCCAGCTCGAAGGCCGGCGCCTGCTCGCTCCCTCTCAGTCCGAGGCCATGCTCCAGCAGCGCCTGCACCCGCGGCAGCACCCGCTCGGGCTGCTTCTCGGCCTCGGGGTCGGCGTCCCAGCCGAGCTGGAAGTCGATGCGCCAGACCTTGTCGGCTTCCTTGTGCAGCAGCACGCTCTGCCCGGGATGGAAAGGCGGGTCGAACCAGAACCAGCGCTCGGCAGCCCCGCCGGGGAACAGATCGGTCTGCATCACGACATCGGCGATGAGGAAGCGGTCGCGGAAGACCTGGCCTTCCATGTCCAGGCCCAGCATGCGGCGGATCGGGCTGCGCGCGCCGTCGGCTACCACCAGCCAGTCGGCGTGCAGCGTGAAGTTGCCGTCGGGTGTGCCCACCTGCAGCGCCACGCCCTCGTCATGGCTCTTCAGATGAGTGACCTGGTGCTTGAAGCGCAGCTGCAGGCTCGGCAACTGCAGCGCGCGCTCCACCAGGTACTGCTCGAGCCAGTACTGCTGCAGGTTCACCATCCCCGGGCGCTCGTGGTCGGCCTCGGGCAGCAGGTTGAAGTTGAAGACCTCGGTGTCGCGGTGGAAGGTGCGGCCCACGTTCCACGTCACGCCCTTGGCGACGATGGCGTCGCCGACGCCGAGGCGATCCAGCACTTCGAGCGTTCGCTTGGCGTAACACAGGCCGCGAGAGCCGATGCTGACGGTGTCGTCTTCATCAAGCAGCGTCACGGCCACGCCCTGCTGCGCCAGCTCGATGGCCGCGGCCAGCCCCACCGGGCCGGCGCCCACCACGACCACGCGCGCGTGGTGGCGGGCCTCCGGCGCCGTGAGCTCCGGCGGGCGCTGGTAGGCGTAGCGTGGGTAGGTGTAGGTGCTCAGCATGGCGGACTCCACACTCAGGCCGTTGCAGCGCCGCCGCCGAGTTCCTTCTCGTGCATCCAGGCCGCATGCTTCGGCGCCCGCTTCGTGCGGCTCCACTCCTCCAGCATGGCCCACTTCACCGCATCCAGCCGCTGCTGCATCTCGGGCGTGGCGGTGTCGGCCGCCAGCTCGACGCGGTGGCCGTTGGGATCGAAGAAGTAGATGCTCTGGAACAGCGTGTGGTCCGTCGGGCCGACCACCTCGATGCCGGCCTTCTGCAGCCGCAGCTGGGTGGCCAGCAGCTCATCGACGCTGCCCACCTGGAAGGCGATGTGCTGCACCCACTCGGGCGTGTTCGCGTCGCGGCCCATCGCCGGCGCGTTCGGCAGCTCGAAGAAGGCCAGCACATTGCCGCCACCGGCATCGAGGAACACGTGCATGTACGGGTCGGGCGCGTGCGTGCTCGGCACCTGGTCTTCGGCGATGGCGAGCACGAAGTCCAT
The DNA here is from genome assembly GCA_020248945.1 of Rubrivivax sp. Lineage (GTDB taxonomy): Bacteria > Pseudomonadota > Gammaproteobacteria > Burkholderiales > Burkholderiaceae_C > Rubrivivax. The sequence continues at coordinate 38,247 of JADCGQ010000008.1, read as the reverse complement.
GCCCAGGTGCCGCTGGTACCACTCCACGGTGGCACGGGCGTCGTGGCAGCGGTAGGCCACGTGGTGGATGCGCTGGATCGTCATGGGGTGTCTCGCTGCAGCGGGTTTCTGGGCCAAGGCCTGGCGCGGAACCGGCTCTGCCGGGCCGCTGCCAGAGCCCCCTCGGGGGGTGGCGGAGGCGAAGCCGGAGCCTGGGGGCTCAACTTTCCAGCGACTTCCACATCTCGATGTCGCGCTCGGCCGTCCAGATGCGCGGGTCGCGGTGGCCGGTCATCTCGTCATAGCAGCGCGTCACGTCGAAGGGCATGCAGTGCTGGAAGATGACCCAGTGGCCGTACCTCGGCGCCAGCGCCGCCATCGTGCGCTTGTAGACGGCGTTGAGATCGAGCCCCGCCTTCACGCCGGCCTCGACGCTGGCGCGCACGTCGCTGATGAAGTCGCGCGTGCCCTGCAGCCCGGCCGCCACCTGCTCGGGCGTGACGAGCGCTGCGCCGCGGCCCGGCACCAGCTTCTGGGGCTTGAGCGCGGCCACCGCATCGAGCGTGGCCGGCCAGTCGTTGAAGTAGGCGTCGCCCGCGTAGGGCGTGGCGTCGAACTCCACCAGGTCGCCACTGAAGAGGATCTTCTGCTGCGGCAGCCAGGCCACCGTGTCGCCCTTGGTGTGGCCGCGGCCCAGCTGCAGCAGCTGCACCTCGAGCTTGCCGAGCCACAGCGTCATCTTGCCGGTGAAGGTGAGCGTGGGCCAGGTCAGGCCCGGCGGCACGCTCTCGACGTTGCGAAAGAGGCGCGGGAAGCGGCCGATCTCGCTGGCCTTGTCCTGCTCGCCGCGCTCGACGATGAGGTCGTAGGTGTCCTGGCTGGCGATGATGTGCCGCGGCTGGTAGGCGCTGGCGCCGAGCACGCGCACCGCGTGGTAGTGCGTCAGCAGCACGTACTGGATCGGCTTGTCGGTGACCTCGCGGATGCGGCGGATGACGTCCTGCGCCATCACCGGCGTGGCCTGCGTGTCGAGCACCAGCACGGCGTCGTCGCCGACGATGACGCCGGTGTTGGGGTCGCCCTCGGCGGTGTAGGCGTAGGCGTTGTCGGAGAGCTTGGTGAAGCTGACCTTCTTCTCGTCGAGGTCGGCTTGCGAGGCGAAGGCCTTGGCAGGAGCGTTCATGCGGCTTGTCTCCAGTCTGAGTGTTTGATATTGTCGAATGAGTTTGGTTTAGTGTAAACCCCGAACATGACAGCGCAGCGCGGCATCCAGAGCATCGAGGTCGGCGGCCGCCTCCTGCAGGCGCTGGCCCGCCACGGCCGGCCGATGGCGCTGAAGGACTTGGCCGCCGCCGCCGACATGGCGCCTGCCAAGGCGCACCCCTACCTCGTGAGCTTCGGCAAGCTCGGGCTGATCGCGCAGGACGACGCCAGCGGCCGCTACGGCCTGGGGCCGCTGGCCTTGCAGATCGGCCTCATCAGCCTGCAGCAGGTCGACCCGCTGCGCCTGGCCACCGAGCAGCTGGCGCCCTTGGCACGCGAGATCGGGCAGACGGTGGGCATCACCGTCTGGGGCGAACACGGCGCCACCGTCGTGCGCACCGAAGAGGCCCCGAGCCCCGTGCACGTGACCATGCGCCACGGCGCGGTGATGAGCCTCACCGGCACCGCCAGCGGGCGCCTGTTCGCCGCCCACCTGCCGCGCGAGGTGGTGCGCGCCGCGTTGCGCGCCGAAGCCGGGCGTGGCAGCGTCGACAAGGCCTTCGAGGCCGAGCTGGCGGCCATTCGCGCGGCCGGCATCAGCCACGTCGAAGGCGCCGCGGTGCCGGGCGTCAGCGGCCTGGCCGCGCCGGTGTTCGACGCCACCGGGCAGCTGGTGCTGGCGCTCACCGCCATTGGCGCCACGGCGGCTTTCGATGCGCGGCCCGACGGGCCAGCCGCCACGGCCTTGCGGCGCGCCGCAGGCGGGCTGACGGCACAGCTCGGCGCAGGCGCCGGCTGAGGCCCCGATCAAGCACCCATCAAAGACGCAAGTGCTTGATTTGTTAGCGTTTCTAGCGAACCGGCGGCCTCGGGCCAGCTCTTGGATCAAGCAAGAGCGCGGCTCGGCAAGGTCTGCCGCAAGCGGCGCCAATCAAGCACCCGTCAAGCAATTTAGGCTTTTAAATCAAGCGCTTACGGCGTTCGGGCTGCCTGGGCGGGCCTCCGCGTCAAGCAATCACGCCCAGTACGGCACGTAGCGCATCAGCTTGGTGCCGACGCTGGCGTTCTGCGGCTTGATGCGGCCGGCTTCCAGCGCCTCGCGCAGCAGCCGCGAGGCCTGGGCGGCGTTCTGCTTCTCGATCTGGAAGCGCTCGCGGATCGACTCGTTGTTGGTGATCTGGTTGCTCACGAAGCGCAGGCAGCAGTGCTGGTACACCGCCTGCACCCGCTCGTCAGGGGCCAGCTTGTTGAGCGCCTTGTAGCGCGACAGCACCACCGTCGTATGGCGGCTGCCGAGCCGGCACTGGTAGGGCGGGAGCTTGTGAGCCTCAATGTGCGACACCACCGCGTCCATGCCATGGCCCCGCTCGTCGCACACGCCCAGCTGGCGCAGCGCGTACGCCAGGCGCTCGTTGCGCGACTGGTTCTCGTCGATGAAGCGGTCGGGGTCCAGCAGCGGCCGGCCGGGGTTCACCACCTCCAGACGGTCGTCGTACACCTCCACCACCACGCCAGTGCCGCGCTCGGTGAGGTCCTGGTGCACCAGCGCGTTGCCCAGGATCTCGCGCAGCGCCTTCTTGGGGTAGGCGTGCGTGGTCTTGCGCAGCGCGGCGCGGATCTCCTCGCTGGCCGGTGTTTCGGCGTGGATCTGGTCCACCAGCTTCTCAAAGCCCACGGCGTAGCCGCCGTCGGCCACCCAGTCCTTGCCGTCTTTCACCTGCAGCTTGCTGACGCCGTCGTAGACGATCACGCGCACGCCCTTGCGCGCTACGCTGTCGAAATCGCCCAGGTGCTTGGCCAGCACCAGCGCGCCCAGGTTGGTGATGGCCAGGCCGCCGCCCGGCTCGCGCAGCACGTAGCGGCGCGCCTCGAGCGCCTCCACCATCTCGGCGCGCGTGGACGGCAAGGACCGGTTGCGCAGGTCGAAGAAGCCTTGCACGTCGAGCAGGGCCACCACGCCGGCTTCGTCCAGGCCGCTGGCTGCCGCCCGCTCGACGAAGTCGGCCTCGCCTTCGGCAAAGATGGTGCGCAGCCGGTCGGGCGACATCGGCACCAGCTCGTCGCCGGCGCGCATGAGATAGCGGCCTTCCACATGCAGCGGCTGGCCGCGGGCACGTCCGGGCACCTCGAACACCAGCACGCGGCCGGCGGGGTGCGCCACCTCGTGGCACAGCACCTTGATCTGGAGTCGCTCATGCAGGCCGCCGCAGGTGCGCGCCGGCAGCTCGAAGGCCTGCGAGCCCACCACGCGGCGCGGCGGCTTGTCTTACACACCGAGCACGATGCGCCCGCCGCCTTCGCTGGCCAGGGCCACGGCGTACTCGACCAGCTTCTCGAAGCGGAAGTTGGCCTTGGCCTCCTTGAACTCGACGTGCTCGTTCTCTTCTGGCAGGGCAAGCAGGGCGTCAAGTTCGGTGGGGGTCATGCCAGCGCCTGCTCGACCAGGGCCTCGGCGAGGCGGGACTGCGTGGCCTGCTGGGTTTGCAGGCGTTCGCGGAGGGTGGCGCAGAGGCGGCGGAGTTCGGTGACGCGGGCGACGATGCGGCGCTGTTCGCCCAGACCAGGAAACGACACGCTAAGTGCGCTCGTCTTGGAGAGGTAAAGACAGGGCTGCGCACTTTGCTTGACGCTGCCCCAGATATCGCGCTGCGTTGATGGCGACATGAGGTGAAGCGCGAGGTAGGACGCGTCGATCCTCTCTGGATCGGGACGAATCAGCGTCACACTCCTTACCAACACCATATTCACAGAGTCGGACAGGACTGACAAGCGTCCCAGTGTGGCGCCGACCGAGACCATCAGGATGTCTCCAGATGTGGGGCGGCAGCGCCTCCAGCAACGCTCAGCAACTGCAACGGGAACGAAGTCCGTGTTGCTGAAGTCCATGACCTCACTTCGAACGTTCTTTGCAGTAACCAAGGGGACCTGAGACCTGTCTTCGCACCGCTCTGGTGTCGCATGTTCCCCGTCTGTGATCTGCAGACAGACTTTTGCCAATGTGGTTTGCGTCCAGCGAGACTCTTGCTCCAACTCGCTCGTGGCTGAGTCAGTCCGCTGGTTCTCGCGCGCCTCGGCCGTGCCCGGAGTCAGAAGCAAACCCTGGAAAGCCAGGTCCAGGACAGCTTGCTCCAACGCATCCACGGCCTCCGGCCGATCCAGCAGCAGATCGAAGTGCTCGGCCACGCGCTGCCAGTTGGCGACCAGTCCCTCGGGCGTGGCGCTGTCGGTCAGCGTGCCCAGCAGGGTGCTCAGCAGCCGGGCGTGCTGCTCCGCTTCGAGCCGACCCTTCTCTTCGAGGGCATCGCACAGGCGCATCAGTTCGTCAACGCGGGCGACGATGCGGGCTTGCTCTGCATATGGAGGCAAGGCGATACGCTCGACGTATACATCGTTCCGGCTGATACCCGGGATTGCAGTCGCCTTGTCGTGCTTCCCAAGTCTGAGCGATCGAAAGAGCCAATACGCGTACTGAAGGTGGACGCCGTCGGGCGGAGTCACGAAGTAGCTCGTGTCGATGGGCCAGAACGGACCATTGGTGACATTGACGGCGCCCACTGATCCTTTACGACCAATCACCAGCGACGGAGCAAGCACAAGTGCTTCGCGGTGAGTCCCGACTTGACCGTTTGATCCGTAGACTGGAATCGACCCCGGTAGACGGTTCTGTTCGGGAAGGGCAGACCCGTACAGCAAAGTGAAGATGCTGCCAAGCCGAGTCCACTGCCAACCGAGAGGCAGACTGAACGGTGACTCATCTTCGGCAATGTCTGCGTCGCCAGTCTCATTGCGCCCCCTCCTTGCAGACCGACCACGTTGAAGTGATCCGATTCGCTCAATGAGGATGCTGGCTGGCTCATCGTTGGGGTCCTGCGTAACGAGCTTCCCCTGCAACCCGAGCGTCAGGATGAGCTCCCGCAGGCGCGCCACACCTGCGGACGCAGTCGACAGCAAGCAGAACTGCCTGAAAAGCGTTGGCTGCAACGTCTCAAGATACCGCGCACTCGGCTCCTTCACTTCCCCCACTGCGATCACGCCTCCCCCTCCCCACGCCCCATCTCCAACAACGCCCGATCCCGCGCCAGCTCCGCCTGCAACTCCGCCTCCGTCGGCAACCAGGCCTGGTAGCGGCTGGCAAACAGCGGCCCGCCATCGGCCAGCCGTGAATACCGCGCCACCGCCTCGTTGCGTTCGCTGCACAAGATGAGCCCGATGGTGGGCCCGTCGCCCTCGCCGCGCATGAGCTCGTCGAACACGCGCACGTACATGTCCAGCTGCCCCACGTGCTGGTGGCTGAGCTTGCCCACCTTCAGCTCCACCAGCACAAAGCACTTGAGCACGAAGTTGTAGAAGACGAGGTCGACCCAGGCGTCTTCGTCGGCCACGCGCAGGTGCTGCTGGCGCGCCACGAAGGCAAAGCCCTTGCCCAGCTCCAGCAGGAACTTCTGCAACTGGTCGAGCAGGCCCTGCTCCAGATCCTTCTCGTACAGCGCGGCGCCGGGCCGGGCACCCAGGAAGTCCAGCACGTAGGGGTCGCGGATGAAGTCGCGCGGGTCGGGGCCGGCGTCGCGCTCGATCAGCGCGCGGCCTTCGGCCTGCACGGCGGCCTTGTCCTGGCTGGACAGCAGCCGCTCGTAGTACAGCGTCGCCATCTGGCGGCCCAGCGCGGCCACGCCCCAGGCCTGGGCCACGGCCTCGGCCGCATACCAGCGCCGGGCCTCGGGGTTGGCCACGCGCATCAACGAGCGCAGGTGCGACCAGCTCAATTCGCTCCATGGCGTGGAGCGAATCTCCTCCGCCGGGAACACCTGGTACAGCTGGCGGAAGTTGCGCAGGCTCTGCACGGCAAAGCCGGGGCCCAAGTCGGCCGTCAGCCGTTCGGCCAGCGCCGGCAGCAGCCGCGCGCCGTAGGCCGCGCGGGCTTCACCGGCCTGCTCGTGCTCCACGATCAGGCGCCCGACATTCCAGTAGGCCAGCACCATGGCCTGGTTCACCTGCCGGTGCGCTTGCTGGCGCGCCTGGGCCAGCACGGCGCGGATATCGAGGTACAGCGCGTCGGCGCCTGGCTTCACGGCCGGCGCTGCTGCAGGGGCCGGCGCGGCCAAGATCGGCTTCTTGCGGCTCATCGCCCGCCCGCCAGCGATTCGGCCAGCAGAGCCTTCAACTGATCGCGCAGCCCCTGCGCCTCGCCCTGCAGCCGCGCGTAGTCCCGCAGCAGCTCATCCGGGTCATGGCTCACGGCCTCGGCCGCGTGCGGGTTCTTCTGGTCCAGGTTGAACCCCGCCGCGCGGATCACGTCGATGCCCACACGCCAGGCCCGCTCGTTCTCCACCCGCGCCGCAAACCCGTCGGCCTCGCTGCCCCACCAGGCCTTCTCGGCATCGAACTCCTCGATGCGGATGGGCTTGGTCTTGTTGTAGTTCTTCACGCCCGGCGGGTACGGGTGCTCGTAGTACCACACCGCCTCGGTCGGCCGGCCCTTGGTGAAGAACAGCAGGTTCGTCTTGATGCCGGTGTAGGGCGCAAACACGCCATTGGGCAGCCGCACGATGGTGTGCAGGTTGCATTCGGCCAGCAGCTGCTCCTTGATGCGGGCCTTCACGCCGTCACCGAACAGCGTGCCGTCGGGCAGCACCAGCGCGGCACGGCCGCCGTCCTTGAGGATGTGCTTGATGAGCACGAGGAACAGGTCCGCCGTCTCCTTGGTGCGCACGTCGGCCGGGAAGCCGGCCTCGATGCCCGGCTCCTCGATGCCGCCGAAGGGCGGGTTGGTGATGACCACGTCCACACGCTCTGCCGGCGTGTAGTCGCGCAGCGGGCGGGCCAGCGTGTTGCCGTGTGCGATGAGACTGGGCACCTCCACGCCGTGCAGCATCAGGTTCGTCACGCACAGCATGTGCGGCAGCTGCTTCTTCTCCACTCCCGCGATGCTGGCCTGCAGGCGGGCGTGGTCTTCTTCGTTGCGCGTCTGCTGGCGCAGGTGCTCGATGGCGCACACCAGAAAGCCGCCGGTGCCGGTGGCGGGATCGAAGATCTTCTCGCCCAGCCTCGGGTTCACCATGTCCACGATGAACTGCGTCACCGCGCGCGGCGTGTAGAACTCGCCGGCGTTGCCGGCGCTTTGCAGATCGCGCAGGATCTTTTCGTACAGGTCGTTGAACTGGTGGCGTTCGGCCTGGCGGTTGAAGTCGATGGCGCCGAGCTTGTTGATCACCTGCCGCAGCAGGTGGCCGCTCTTCATGAAGTTGTTGGCGTCCTCGAACACGCTGCGCACGACAAAGCCGCGCGGGTTGCGCTCCAGGTCGGCCGCCAGCCCCTTGAGCCTGGGAAAGAGCGTGTTGTTGACGAAGTCCAGCAACCGTTCGCCAGTGATGCCCTCCGGGTCGGTCGCCCAGTTGCGCCAGCGCAGGTGCTCGGGGATGGGGCTCTTGTAGCCGTCGCGCGTGAGTTCGAGCTCTTCTTCCTGGGCGTCGAACACCTTCAGGAACAGCAGCCACACCATCTGCTCGATGCGCTGCGCGTCGCCGTTGATGCCGGCGTCTTGCCGCATCACGTCTTGAATGCTCTTGATGACGGGGGAAAGGTTGGACATGCGGGTCGTTGTTGTTCTTCAGTTCGTGGATGGCGCGTAGATCGCCTGCTCCAGCGAGCGCAGGGCCTGCAGGTACTGCGGCCGGCCGCCGAAGGCCCGCACCAGTTCCACCGGCGAGCCCAGGCCGGCCAGCGGCTGCAGGCGCAGCACGGCGTCGCATTCGATGGTGGTGATGCCTTCGTCGGCGTACTTGTCGAGCAACGCTTCCAGCACCTGCCGGGCCACCGGCCCGTACTGGGTGAAAACGTTGCGCTTCTTCACGCGCTGAGCCCGCTCGCGGCGCGTGAGCGGGGGTTGATCGTAGGCCACGTGCAGCAGCAGGTCGAAGGGGTCGAGGTCCTTGCCCACCTCGTCGGCCAGCGCGTCGAGGAACACACCGCGCTTTTCCAGCTCGTCGATCAGCACCGCCTTGCGCTCGGCGGCGTTCCAGGCCTGAAGGAATGCGTCGAGCGACGAGTAGGCCTTGGCCAGGTTGATGCGGGTGTAGTCGCGCAGGCTCTCGGTGACGAGGCGGCCGTCGGCATCGAGGAACTGCACGCGCTCGCGCGCCACGGCCACGTTGACGCTGCCGCCCACGATGTAGCGGCGCGGTGCCTCACCGCCTTCACCGGGCCCGCCCGCGAACGGGCCCAGCGGGTCTGGGCCGGCACCCGGGCCGGCTGGTTCGCCTTCGCCAGCAGGCGGCTCGATCGGGTCACCCGCCTGGGGCTCGTACACCTGCACCGGGTCGCCGTCGAAGGCGGGATCGGCAAACAGCTCGGTGGCGCGCTTGAAGTCGAGGATGGTGAACCAGGTCTTGCCCAGGTCTTCGCGCAACCGGGTGCCGCGCCCGATGATCTGCTTGAACAGCGTCATCGACTTGATCTGCTGGTCCAGCACGATGAGCTTGCAGGTCTGCGCGTCCACGCCCGTGCTCATGAGCTTGGAGGTGGTGGCGATCACCGGGTAGGTCTTCTCGGGGTCGATGAAGTTGTCGAGTTGGGCCTTGCCCAGCGGGTTGTCGCTGGTGATCTGCACCACGTAGTTCGGCTGCGCCGCGCACAGGTCGGCATTCGCGTTGGCCAGCGCCTGGCGCATACGGGCGGCGTGGTCGATGTCTTCGCAGAAGACGATGGTCTTGTCGAACCGGTTCGTGGCCTTCAGGTACTCGGTGATCCTGGCGGCCACGACCTCGTCGCGCCGCTCCAGCACCAGCTTGCGGTTCATGTCGGCGCCGGTGTAGACGCGGTCTTCGATGACGTTGCCGAGCTTGTCGGTCATGCCGGCGGTGGGGCGCCAGCCGAAGGCGTCTTTGTCGAGATCGACGCGGATCACCTTGTAAGGCGCGAGGTAGCCGTCTTCGATGCCCTGGCGCAGGCTGTAGGTGTAGACGGGCTCGCCGAAGTAGTCGATGTTGGACACATCGGCTGTCTCCTTGGGCGTGGCTGTCAGGCCGACGTGGGCGGCACCGGCAAAGTAGTCGAGGATGCGGCGCCAGGCCGAGTTTTCGTCGGCACTGCCGCGGTGGCACTCGTCGACGATGACGAGGTCGAAGAAGCCTGGCGAGAACTGTCGGAACAGGTCATCCGCCTCGTCGCTGGCCGTCACGGCCTGGTAGAGCGACAGGTAGATCTCGTAGTTCTTGTTGACCTGCTTGGTGGTCTTGTGAATGGCCAGGTCGACTTCTTCGACCGTGGTCTTGCCCTGGGCGTCGACCACCTCCACACCCTTGGCGTGCGGGCTGAGCTTGGCCATCGCCCCCTTGAACGGCCGGAAGTCGTTGACCATGGTCTGGTCGACGAGGATGTTGCGGTCGGCGAGGAAGAGGATGCGCTTCTTGGCCCCGCTCTTCCACAGGCGCCAGATGATCTGGAAGGCGGTGTAGGTCTTGCCGGTGCCCGTGGCCATGACCAGCAACACGCGCTGCTGGCCGCCGGCAATAGCCTCGACGGTGCGGTTGATGGCGCCCAGCTGGTAGTAGCGGGGGGTCTTGCTGGGAGCGTAGTCGTGCTCGGCCACTTGGCGCACGGCGGGGCTCCAGCCTTTCCTGGCGCAGTAGCGCTCCCACAGCTCCGCGGGCGAGGGGAACTCGTGCAGGGCCAGGTTGCGCTCCAACACGCCGTCGGCCAATGTGGCATCGCGAAAGACGAAGCCATCGCCGTTGCTCGAAAAGCTGAACGGCACGTCCAGCAGCTGGGCGTAGTTGATGGCCTGGCCCATGCCGGCGCCCATGGCCTGCTGGTTGTCCTTGGCCTCGACCACGGCGAGCGGGATGTTCGGCTTCAGGAACAGGGCGTAGTCGGCACGCAGCACGCTTGTGGCGTCGCGACGCGCCTTCTTGCCGTTCACCACCACGCGGCCGGCTCGCAGCGGGTACTCACGAAAGATCTGCAGCAGGCCGTCCCAGCCGGCCGCCTCCATCGCGGGCCGGATGAACTTGTCGCAGAGGTCGCTTTCGCTGAGGGCCTTCTTGTCCATTCAGAGCCGGAGCCTAACGCGACTGCGGTGCTGCGCCCTTGGGAATGCCCTCAGCCCCGCCTTAGTGAATGCCCGCCTCCCAAGCCGCCCGCAGCTCGCGCTTGAGCACCTTGCCGATGGCGCTGCGCGGCAGCTCGGGCAGCAGCTGCAGCGCGCTCAGCCGCTGCGTCTTGCCGACCTGCGCGTTCAGCCACTGCCGCAGCGCCTCGGCCTCCAGGGTGCTGCCCTCGCGCCGCACGCAGAAGGCCACCGGCGTTTCGCCCCACTCGCGGCTGGCCACGCCCACCACGGCGGCATCGGCCACCTCGGGGTGCTGGCGCAGCACGGCCTCGAGATCGCTCGGGTAGATGTTGAAGCCGCCGCTGATGACCATGTCCTTGCGGCGGTCCATCAGCACGAGGAAGCCGTCTTCGTCGAAGCGGCCGATGTCGCCGGTGCGCAGGAAGCGCTGCCCCTCGGGGCTGAACCACTCCGCGTCGCGCGTCAGGTCGGGCCGGCCGTGGTAGCCGGTCATCATGCCGGGGCTGCGGCCGACGATCTCGCCCGTCGATCCGGGCGGCAGCTCGCGGCCGTCTTCGCCAATGAGGCGGATGTCGTGGCCCTCGGCCGGCGGGCCCACGGTGTGCAGCTTGGTCGGGTGCAGGTGGGCCTGCAGGATGCAGGTGCCGCCGCCTTCGGTGAGGCCGTAGTACTCGGTCAGCCCGCCGGGCCAGCGCGCCAGCACAGCCGCCTTGAGCTCGTCGTGGAAGGGCGCGCTGGTGCAGAACTTCTGCTGGAAGCGGCTCAGGTCGTAGGCGTCGAACTCGGGCAGGTCCATCAGCCGCCGGTACTGCACCGGCACCAGCATCGTGTGCGTGGCGCGGTGGGCCTGCGCCAGCTCGAGGTAGCCGCGCGCATCGAACTTGGGGCACAGCACGGCACAGCCGCCATAGGCCAGCGTCGGGATCAGGCACACCAGCGTCGTGTTGCTGTACAGCGGCGTGGCGATCATCGTCACCGTGCCGGTGCCGTAGCCCGACGCGCCCGCGCGCCGGATGTGCGCCCAGCGCATGGCGTGCGGCTGCACGATGCCCTTGGGCACGCCCGTGGTGCCGGAGCTGTAGATGATGTTGAAGGGCCAGGCCGGGTCGATGGCCACCGGGCGCGGGCGTGTGCCGGCGGGCGGCAGGGCCGCATCGAGCACCGCAGGGTCGTCGCCGAGGGCGATGCGCTGCACCGCCTCGGGCCAGGGCACGGCATCGGCGAGCGCATCGCCGAACAGCACGCGCACACCGGCGTCGGCCGCCATCGCCGCCAGCTGCGCGGGCGTGGAGCCCGGCGCCAACGGCACCGCGGCCGCGCCGGCGCGCAGGATGCCGATGAACACCGCCACGGCATCGAGCGACGTGGCGCCGCACAGCGCCGCGGTGTCGCCCGGGCCCAGGCCGCGCGCCTGCAGCAGCGCCGCGATGCGGTCGGCGCGCTCGTCGAGTTCGCGCCAGCACCAGCGGCGTTCGCCGCACACCAGCGCCGGGGCGGCAGGGCGCTGGCGGGCGTGTTGCGCCACCAGGGCGGGCAGGCTTTCAAAGTCCGATTCGGGCAGGGTCATCGTGCGATGGTGCCGCAAGGCCGGGCCGCCGCTGGCTAGAGTGAACACCATGCCCCGCCTTCATCAAGACCTGCCCGCGCTGCTGCCTGCGCTGCTCGTCGCCCTGGCCACATCCACCCGCGCCGCGCCCATCGACTGGCAGCCGGTGGGCCGCTTCGACATCGCCCGCACCGAAACCACCATCGCGCAGTTCCGCGCTTTCGTGGCCGCCACCGGCACCGTGACCACGGCCGAGAAGCGCGGCGGTGGCGAGGTCTACGAAGCCGGCTGGGTGCAGAAGCCCGGCTGGACCTGGCGCACGCCCTTCGGCCCCGGCCATGCGCCGGCCGACGACGAGCCCGCAGTGCACCTCACCTGGCCCGAGGCCACCGCCTTCTGCCGCTGGGCCGGTGGCCGCCTGCCGACCGACGCCGAATGGGCCAGCGCCGCCTACACCGAGCAGCGCGAGAAGCCGCCCGCCCCGTTCGAGCGCGGCCGCCGCTACAGCCTGCCCACCGGCGACACGGCCCGCGGCGCGCAGTGCCTCGGCGACTGCGGCCCCGAGGCCGCCACGCGCGCCGTGCGCCATGGCGCGGCGCTGTCGCGCGGTGCCGGCCACGCGCGCACCGGCCGCACGCCGGCGGGTGTGAACGGGCTCTTCGACATGGGCGGCAACGCCTGGGAGTGGGTCGACGATCCAGCCGGCGCCAGCGGCAACGCCGAACGCCGCACCCGCGGCGGCTCGTGGTGGTACGGCACGGCGCAGATGCACGCCGATCATCACCAGGCCAAGCCGGCCGACACGGCGGTGGTCTACATCGGCTTTCGCTGCGCACGTTCGCGTTGAAAGAGCCCGATTCGGGGCCCACTTCGAGGCCGGCGATCCAGACCCTGCGCTAGGATCGTTGGCATCCGGCCGGGGTCTGGGAGGACACACGACGTGCTGTTGCGAATGCTGGCCGCACTCGGCCTGCTGGCCCTGCTGGCCAGCGTGATCTTCAGCCTGCACCGCGCAGGGCACTTCCGCGCCTGGCTGGCCGGCACGGTCGACCCGAAACCGCGCGAGATCGTGTTCGACAACGGCTCGGTGCGCGACCTGGCTGCGCCCGCCGCTTCGGCCCCGGCGACGAAGCAGACAGAGCTGTCGCCTCCCGGCGTGATGCGCAAGTGCGTGCGTGGCGACCAGATCTCCTACAGCAACCTCACCTGCCCGGCCGGCTTTCGCGAGCGGCCCATCAAGGCCGAGCCGGTGACGGTGGTGCCGGCCGTTCGCGTGCCCGCCACCCCGGCTGCGGCCGCCCCGCCCGGGCAGGCGCCGGGCCCGGACAACCCGCGCTCGCTGCGCGACGCGCTCGACCTGAAGCCCGACGAGCAGCTGCGCCAGCGCATGATCGACCGCGCGGTGGAGGCCGAAGCCAAGCGCTGAGCGCGGCACACGGGCGTCCAGACTCGGGTGCGGGTGCCGGTGCCGATGGACAGCGCGGCGCGCCGCGGCCAAGATCGCCGCGCTGCGGCCCCTTTGTGCGCCGCGCCGAGAGCCCGCCGCTGAACCCCACCGCCCCCCCACTCGCCGCCGACTCGCGCTACGCCTGGACGCGCCTGGCCGCCGTGCTGGCGCTGATGACCATCGGCTCCAGCGGCATGTACGTCATCGCCGTGGTGCTGCCGGCCGTGCAGGCCGAGTTCGGCGTGGCGCGCTCCGATGCCTCGCTGCCCTACACGCTGCTGATGGTGGGCTTCGGCCTCGGCGGCATCCTGATGGGCCGGCTGGCCGACCGCTTCGGCGTGATGGTGCCGGTGCTCATCGGCGCCGCGGGCCTGGGCAGCGGCTACGCGCTGGCGGCGTCGGCCGGGGGCATCGGCAGCTTTTCGGTGTGGCACGGCCTGCTCATCGGGCTGCTGGGCAGCTCGGCCACCTTCGCGCCGCTGGTGGCCGACACCTCGCTGTGGTTCGTGCGCCGGCGCGGCATTGCGGTGGCCATCTGCGCCAGCGGCAACTACCTGGCCGGCGCGCTGTGGCCGCCGCTGGTGCAGTGGATGGTCGAACACCACGGCTGGCGCAGCGCCTACTTCGCCCTGGCCGGCGTGTGCGTGCTGGCGATGCCGCTGCTGGCGCTGCTGCTGCGGCCGCGGCCACCGGCGGCAGTGGCCGCCCCGGCGCGGCGGGCCGGTGCGGCGCAGCCGTCGGAGCGGCCCTTCGGCCTGCCGATGGGTGGCGCGCAGGCGCTGCTGTGCCTGGCGGGCGTGGCCTGCTGCGTGGCCATGGCCATGCCGCAGGTGCACATCGTGGCCTACTGCACCGACCTCGGCTTCGGCGCCGCGCAAGGCGCGCAGATGCTGTCGCTGATGCTGGCCTGCGGCATTGCCAGCCGCTTGATCAGCGGCGCCATCTGCGACCGCATCGGCGGCCTGCGCACGCTGCTGCTGGGCTCGGTGCTGCAGGGGCTGGCGCTGCTGCTGTTCATCCCCTTCGACGGGCTCGTGTCGCTGTACGTCATCTCGGCGCTGTTCGGCCTCTTCCAGGGCGGCATCGTGCCCAGCTACGCCATCATCGTGCGCGAGCACTTTCCCCCTGCCGAGGCCGGCGAGCGCGTGGGCTGGGTGCTGATGAGCACGCTCTTCGGCATGGCGCTGGGCGGGTGGCTATCGGGCAAGGTGTTCGACCTCACCGGCTCGTACGAGGCCGCCTTCATCAACGGCGTGGCCTGGAACCTGGTGAACCTGTCGGTGGTGTGCTGGCTGCTGTGGCGGGTGACGCGGCCGGGTGCGTCCCAAGGCCTGGTGATGCAGGCCCGGGATTAAGGCAGCGGCTCAGGGCTAGCTCCCACGGTGGGCGGGTTCGGGATGCGGCAAGATCGCCGCTCCCTCGACCACCCGCCACCGCCGTGTTCCGCCAACAGTACATCGACAACGAGCAGCTCGCCGCGCAACTGCAAGCCTGGGCCGCCCGGCACCCGGGCCTCGTGCACCTGGGCTCGCTCGGCCGCAGCGCGGCCGGCCGCGACATCCCGCTGCTGACCATCGGCCACAACCCGGGCGAGCCCGGCCGCGCCCGCCCCGCCGTGTGGGTGGACGGCAACATGCATGCGAGCGAGGTCTGCGGCACCAGCGTGGCCCTGGCCATTGCCGAAGACGTGATCGCGCTGCACGGCGGCGCCACCACGGCCGGCGGCCAGCCGCTGCCGGCGGCGATGGTGCAGACGCTGCGCGAGACGCTCTTCTACATCGTGCCGCGCATCTCGCCCGATGGCGCCGAAGAGGTGCTCAAGCGCGGGCGCTACGTGCGCTCGAGCCCGGTGGACGAGCGCGTGGCCCAGGGCCACGCCCGCTGGGTGGCCGACGATCTGGACGGTGACGGCCGCGCCGGCTACATGCGCCGTCTCGACCCCGACGGCGACCTGGCCGAACTGCGCGGCGACGACGGCCAGCCGCTGGTGCCGCCGGTAATGGTGTCGCGCATGCCCGACGACGAGGGCCCGTTCTACCGCCTCTACCCCGAGGGCCACATCGCCAACTTCGACGGCCGCAGCGTGCCCGACGCCGGCTTCCTGGGCGACAACCAGTACGACTTCAACCGCAACTTCTCGTACGGCTGGGCGCCCGAACCGCAGCAGGCCGGCGCCGGCCCCTACCCGGGCAGCGCGCCCGAGGTGCGCGCGGTGATGGACTTCGCCACGCGCCATCCGAACATCATGGTGTGGCTGAACCTGCACACCTTCGGCGGCGTGCTCATCCGGCCGCTGGCCGACAAGCCCGACGCGAAGATGAACCCCGACGATCTGGCGGTGTTCCAGCAGGTCGAAGCCTGGATGACCGAACACACCGGCTACGCCACGGTGAGCGGCTTCCACGAGTTCTTGTACGAGCCCGACAAGCCGGTGCACGGCAGCCTCTCCAACTACGCCTACCAGCAGCGCGGCGCGCTGGCCTACGTGGTGGAGCTGTGGGACCTGTTCAAGCAGCTCGGCATCGAGCGCAAGAAGCCCTTCGTCGACCACTACTCCAAGCTCACGCGGGCCGACCTGCGAGCGCTGGCGGCGTTCGACCGCGAGCACAACGCCGGCCGCATCTTCCGCGCCTGGCGGAAGTGGCAGCACCCGCAGCTCGGCGAGGTGGAAGTGGGCGGCTTCGACCCGCGCGTGGGCATCTGGAACCCGCCGCTGGAGCGGCTTCAGATGACGTGCCAGCAGCAGTCGGCCGCCTTCCTGCGCGTGGCGGCCCTCGTGCCGCGCGTGAGCCTGCAGGTGGTGAAGCAAGAGCAGCTCGAGGGCCACACGCGCATCGAGTTGCGCGTGGCCAACCACGGCTACCTGGGCAGCTGCGGCGCGGCCTCGGCGCTGGGCCTGCCGCATGTTGAGCCGCTGCGACTGACGGCACGCGCCGAAGGCGGCGCCACGCTGCTGGCGCCCACCGAGGCGGTGGTGGAGCTCGGCCACTTGCAAGGCTGGGGGCGCGGCCTGTACGGCACCTCGGTGTTCTCGCCCTGGTCGCGCGGCAACGGGCACGAGCGCTTCGTCACGCTGTTGGTGGCGGGGGCCGGGCGGGTGAATGTGGAAGTGGGCAGCTGCCGGGTGGGCATGCAGGCCTTGTCGGTGGAGGTAGGGGGATAAGCTCCGTTCGGGCTGAGCCTGTCGAAGCCCAGGGTCACCCTCCGCGCTACGGCGGCAGCGCCATCGCGCAGGCATGCGCGCTGGCCCAGGCCCACTGGAAGTTGTAGCCGCCGAGCCAGCCGGTGACGTCGACGACCTCGCCGATGAAGTACAGGCCCGGCTGCTTCGACTCCATCGTGCGCGACGACAGATCGCGCGTGTCGACACCGCCCAGCGTGACCTCGGCCTTGCGGTAGCCCTCGGTGCCTTCGGGCACCAGCTGCCAGCGCGCCAGCCGCTCGGCCAGCCGCGCCAGCGCCTTGTTCGACACCTCGGCCACCGGGCGCTGCCACTCGGCATCGAGCTGCGCCCAGGCCGTGGCCAGCCGGCTGGGTATCAACGTGGCCAGTTCATTGGCGACGAGCCGGCGCGACGCGCTCTTGGCCTGCGTCAGCGCTGCCTGCACATCGAGGCCGGGCACCAGGTCGAGCGTGATCGGCGTGCCCGCCTGCCAGTAGCTCGAGATCTGCAGCACCGCCGGCCCCGAGAGCCCGCGGTGCGTGAACAGCAGGTCTTCGACAAAGGCGCCGCGTGCACCCCCGACCCCGGTGCTGATGCCCACCGGCAAGGCCAGCCCCGCCAGGCCCGTGTAGGGCAACCAGCCCTCGCCGTTGAAGGTCAGCGGCACGAGGCCGGGTCGGGTGTCCACCAGGCGCAGGCCGAACCGCCGCGCCATGCGGTGGCCGAAGTCGGTGGCGCCGATCTTCGGGATCGAGAGCCCGCCCGTGGCGATGACGAGCGCGCGGCTCCTCTCGCTGCCGCCGTCGGTGTCGACGGCGTAGATCGCATCGGCGCCCTGGCGCACGGCAGCCACCTTGCAGGGCTGCCGGCGCTGCACGCCACCGGCACCGGCCTCGCGCAGCAGCATCTCGATCAGGTCTTCGGCCGAGCGGTCGCAGAACAGCTGGCCCTTGTGCTTTTCGTGGAAGGCGATGCCGTGGCGCGCGACCAGCGCCACGAAGTCGGCCGGCGTGTAGCGCGACAGCGCCGAGCGGCAGAAGGGCGGGTTGGCGCCGATGAAGTGCTTGTGCGGCGCCTGCGCATCGAGCTCGCGGTTGGTGAAGTTGGCGCGGCCGCCGCCGGAGATGCGGATCTTCTCGGCCACCTTCTCGCTGTGGTCGAGCAGCAGCACCCGCAGGCCGCGCTGGCCCGCGATGCCGGCGCAGAAGAGGCCGGCGGCGCCGGCGCCGATGATGATCACGTCCCACGGGGGGCTGGGCGGGTTCGGCGGCGAGGCGTTGAGTTCCGGCATGGGCCGAGAGTGTGCCGGCTTGCGGCACGGCTGCCCTATGCGCGGCAGCGCACAGAGCGGCCCGATAAACTAAGGCTTCTCCTCACGTTGCCCGCCCCAGATGGAAACACGCAGCACGACTGCGACAACGGCCGACGCCTTCGTCTCGGCCGAGACCCCCCGATCCACGGCTTACCTGCTCGCGAACCGGCTGTTTGCAGACGCGCCCCAGCGCGCCGAGATCATCGTCAAGCGGCGGCGGCTGGTGCTCCAGCGGCCCGAGGCCCCTGAATCGATCGATGCGCCGGAGACCGCAGACGCGGCCCTGACGCCGACCGACGGCACCCGGGCGCCGCGGGTGTTTGTGGTGGCACGGGACGACGCCGCTTCAGCGGGGCCTGTCGAGCCGGCACTCGAACGGCCCGCACAGCCCGTACGGCGCCGCGTCGAGCCCGTGCGCCGGCCCGGCAAGGTGGTGCTGCTCGTGCCGCCGCCAGTGGAAGTGGCTGCAGCCGACCCGCCCACGGAACACGGCCCAGTCGAACCCGATGCGAACGACTTGGGCTTTCTGCTGGAGCGCGTGGAGGAGCATCGCGCGGTGCAGGCTGCACTCGAGCGCGTGAGGGCGCTGACCGCCGATGCGCTGGCGGCGAGCAAGCTTCGCTTCTGACAGGCCGCGTGCGGCCTGTCCGGCCGCTGCATGATGGAACGGCTGCGCATCGACGCCGTGGCCGCGGGCACGGCCGACGGGCGGATCGGCATGACGCGGTGCCCCGGCCAGCGGGGCAGCAGCGCCGTCGGCCCGGGCGGGCACCGGGACCTGCATGCCGACGTCCGTGCCATCGCCGACTGGGGCGCCGGCACGGTGATCACGCTGACAGAGCCCGACGAGATGGCCCTGCTCGGCGTGGCGTCCCTGGGTGACGAGGTGGCGGCGGCCGGGATGCGGTGGCTGCACTGGCCCATCACGGACATGCACGCTCCGGACCATCGCTTTGCCGCGGGCTGGGCGCGCGACGGCCGCGTGGCGCTCGAAGAGCTCCTGTCCGGCCGGCGCGTGCTGCTGCACTGCCGTAGCGGCCTGGGCCGCACCGGCACGGTGGCGGCCTACCTGCTGATGCAGCTGCAGCAGCCCGTCGACGTGGCAATCGGGCAGGTTCGGGCCGCCAGGCCGGGGGCCATCGAGACGGCGCAGCAGCTGGAGTGGCTGCGGCGCACCTCGTCGATGCAAGGGCCGTGAAGGGCCGCACCCAAAGACGGCATCGGGGTTGCCGCCCTCCTGGAGGCACCTGCCGATGGGCACGCCGATCGCGCGGCACAGACAGGTCGATCAGTCCTCGCCGCAGCCGAAGGCCGCGATGAACTCTTCCACGAAGCGGGCCGTGCCCGTCAACGTGAGCGTGACCGTGTGCCAGCCACCGCCTTCGATGGCCACTTGCAGATCGTGGTCCCAGTCCATGCCGTCATCCAGGGGGCCATGGGATCCGGGGTAACGGCGCCACGCCCAGTCGAGCACCTGCTGCACCTCCGCCATGACGGCCGCGTGCTGTTCAAGCGCCGTGGACGCCATCGCCTCCAGCGAAGACACGCCGTCGTCCACTTCTGTGAGTTCGAAGCTCAGGAAGTTCATCCAGGTCCTGTGGCGGCAACGAAACGGGTGCCGGCTGTCGAGTGGAGACCGGTCGCGGGAGGGTACCCTTCCGCCGTGGCGAACAGCACCTCATGCCCCTTCTGCGCCTGGCGAGAGGCACGGGGTGCGATGCTCGAGCTGCTCGATGAAGCGAAAGAGCAACGGCAATCGGACTTCGGCCCTGACGGCTGCAACATGGGCATCCACGATGGCGCCGCGGCCGACTTGAGCTGAAGAGCGCGATCGACGACCGGCTCCAGCAGTTGTTGGCCGAGTTCGGCCCGAGCCGTGCGGCGAAATCGCGGCACGGCCCGTTCTGGCACCTGGCTACAGACGGCAACGGCGAGCGATGGGAGTTGCGTGGCCCACGCGAAGTCCTGAAGCGCCTGGCTGGCGCGACGGCCTGGGTCGTGAGCGTTCCACCCATCCGGCAAGCAGCCGCTCTGCAGCGGTTTCGGTCGTGGCGGCACAGCCGCCAGTCAGACCCCTGCGCCCACACCTCGCGAGGTGCCTGCATGAGCCGCCAAGCCATGAGCTCCGCCTTGCCGGAGTCGATGCGCAAGTACATCCACGACCTGGTCCGCCGAGATCAGGAAGAGCAGGCCAGGAAGCGGCTTCGAGAGCTCATCGAAGAAGGGCTGGCATCCGGGCCCGGTCGGCGTCGCACCAAGGCGGACGAGAAGGAACTGCTGGCGCCCGAGTCGCGGTGCAGCGGGTCAACGCCAGCAACGCCGCGCTTGACCCGCATGATGTGGTCCGGCTGCTGGGCGCGCGCCAGAACATCGCCGCAACCTTGGGCGACGTGTTCGCCTCGAACTGACGGCATCAGGGTCGCGGCGAGTGCAGGCCCAGGCCTCGCTGACTCGCCGATGGCAGCCTGTTGCCCAAGTGGGCCGGCCGGAACCGACCCTGAAGCGTCACCCGTCGCAGCGAGTCCCTCGCCCCCTGCGGGCGCCCCCCGGACTTCATTCGCGGTCGTCCATCAGGTGAGTCATGACCAAGGTCGCGACGCCCGACGCCCCACGGTGTCCGGCGCCGGCGCGCCCTTCACCGTCATCCACAGGCAAGCGCTGGGCGACTACCGAACCAGGAACGTCCCCAGCGACACGACATCGATCGCGCAGTGACCGCCGTAGAGCGGGTGCCCATCGGTCGGCACGCCGCGTTGCGCGGCACGTTGCGCCAGTCGCTCGGTGCCCTCGTAGAGGCCGTAGCGGTCGTACAGGCCTGCCGACAGGTACAGGCTCAAGCCCGTCTGCTGGACGCTTGCGCTCTCGATCAACGACAGCGGCGAGAAGCGGCTCCACTCTTCGGCATTGGCCACGCAACTGCGGGACAGTTGCCAGATGCCGAAGACGATGCGCGGGTCTGCGCCCGTGCGCACGATCCCCTCGCGAATCTGGCTCAGCGGCGTGAACGGCGAATCCAGGTACACGGCCGGGCACAGGGCCGCCACCTTGTCGAAGTGCAGAGGCTGGCTCAGCCCCAGCACCAGACTGTTCAAGCCCCCCATCGATTCACCCATCAGCAGCCGGCGCCTGGGTGGGCCCACGCGGGTTTCGATGGCGCTGATGTCGCGCCAGATCGTGTCCAACAGGCCGCTGCTTTCGGCCTGCCCTTTGGATATCAGGAGTCCGCCCACGGCCCACGGCCGGGCGGCGGACTGTGGCTGCACGTCAGAGGCCAGCAGCAATGCAGGCAGCAGCAGCCAGGACAGGTTCAAGGTCACAGGCCCGATCTGCAGCCACGCGGAGGCCGCCGTGGGTGCCAGGCCCCAGCCAGCGCTGAGCAGCAGTGCCCCCAGTGTGAAGGCCAGCTTGGCGCGCAGCCCTTCGTCAGCCTGCAAACGTCGACGCGGCAGGAGGTAGAAGGTGGTGACCGCCAGGACCAAGGACAGCAGGTTCATCCACACGCAGTGGCCAGGCGCTCCGGCGCTGTGCATGAAAGCGCAGCCTGCCAACACGGCGCCTGCGCAACTCAGCACACCGGCGTTCTGGCCCTGCACCAGGCCGCCGCGGGCGGCCGCGAACGCGTGGTCCAGCGCGGCCCACAGGCAACCCCAGGCAAAGCTCAGCGCTTCACGTTCGCTGCCGGCGGCGGGCAAGAGCCAGTGCCCACGACGAAACGGCTTGTCTCACGGACCGCCTTTCGCGGTGCGCCACGCTGCGGAGGGGGCTCGCAGCGCTGCCAGAGACTCAGCCAGAGAGGCCACCCAGTCGCGCCCTGCGGGCGTCAACCTGTAGACGTGCCGAGGCGGCCGCCCGGGCTGGGGCGAGTCGACCCAGCGTGCCTGCAGCATCCCTTGGGCTTCGAGCCGCATCAGCAACGGGTACAGCGTGCCGGACTTCACCCCGGCCTGCGCCATCAGGTCGTCGCCGTGCTGCCACGCGTGGCAGTCGACCAGGACGGCAACGACGGCCAGAGCTTGTTGAGACAGGGCACGGGGTCGGCTCATGCACTCAATCCGCATACGTAGATTGACGGCGTCAAGGCGTTGATCCTCGCGATGGATGCCGCTGTCCGATCGCTGGAGTGGCGCCGGCGGATGGCGCCCACCCTCACCAGGTTTCGCTGCCAGCTTCACCCTTGAAGGGCCCCGCCAGGTCGGGCGTGACCCAGCCGCCGTAGAAGCCACCCGGCTGCGGCGTGGCCGGCAGGCCGCCAACGCTGCACGCCAGACCGCGGGCATAGAAGGCCACGCACTCGGCCAGCACCTCGGCGCCGGCCATCGGCTGTGGGTAGCTCCAGGCGTGCGCTGGCAGTTTGCGGTCGTCATCGACCAAGCTCCAGTAACGCGCTGGGCCCTTCCATTCGCAGAACGAGCCGCCTGGCGCTGGCCGAAGCAGATGGCGCGCGACATCGGACCAGGGGATGTAGTACGTCGGCGGGTGCGCGGTCTCCAGCACGCGCACTGCGCGCGTGCTGCACGCGACCGGCACGCCGCCCCAGACGATGCGCACCTCGCGCGACTCGGGCGCCAATCGCGGCGGGCGAGGGAAGTCCCAGACCGAGGTCTGGCCAGGTCCGGGATCGGAGGCAAAGGCAGGCCGCGCCTGGCCGCGCCAGACCCATTGCTCACGGGCCGCTTGCAGCCAGGGTGGTGGGGGCGGTGTCGGCGACGCCATCCGCACAACACTACACGAGCGGCGGCGTCCTGCGCTGGCGGCCGTGCGAGTCGACGATGGAGCCCAAGCCCGCACGCCTGCAGCGCCGACCAACGGCAGGCAGATCCGAACGGCGCCGAAGCGGCCCGTCGCGGCGCTGTCCAGCAGCCGCTCGGATCAGCCCTGAGAGCCCCGATGTGTGGTCATGCGGTTCGCCGCCCCGGCCCACGGCGGCAGGTCTTGCTCGACCACCAGCCCGAGCGGCCCTGTGGCCGCTTCACGCCCCGGCTCCCTTCCGCCGCAACCCTAGAATCCGCCTCCCGCTCCGCGCCCGGTCCCGCCAGCGCCGTGGTAGCAGCCACCGCGCCACCCAGGCCCGGTGCCACCCCTCCCGCAGGCCCGCGCCCCGGCCATCGCACGCCCCATGTCGCTTTACCGCCTGATCGGTGGCTTCGTCGTCCGCCATTGGCGCGCCTATGCCGCGTCGGGGCTCATGCTGCTCGGCATTGCGGTGCTGATCGTCTGGCTGCCGCGCCAGGTGGGGCAGATGGTGGACGCGCTGCTCGCACGCCAGCTGCACGGCGCCGCGCTGCTGCGCGAGCTGGGCCTGCTGCTGGCCGCCGGCGTGGTCATCTACGGCCTGCGCGTGGGCTGGCGGCTCAAGCTCTACGCCGCGGCCTACCGCATGGGGGTGGAGCTGCGCACCCGGCTTTACCAGCGGCTTTCGCTGCAGGGCCCGCGCTTCTTTCAGACGCGCCGCACGGGCGACCTGATGGCCCTGGCCACCAACGATGTCGACGCGGTCGAGATGGCCGCAGGCGAGGCCATGCTGGCCGGCTTCGACGGCACGCTGACGCTGGTGCTCGTCGTGGCCATGATGACGCTCGGGGTGGACTGGCGCCTGGCCCTCGTGGTGCTGCTGCCGTTTCCGCTGATGGCGCTGGCCTTCTGGTGGATCTCGCGCCACGTGCACGAGGCCTCGCGCCAGGCGCTCACGGCCTTCGGCCAGCTCAACGACCATGTCCAGGAAAGCCTGTCGGGCGTGCGCACGCTGCGCGCCCTGGGGCTGGAGGCGCGCAGCAGCCGGCGCTTCGGCGAGCTCGCCAAGGACGCCGCCGACGCCAGCCTGGACGCCCAGCGCTGGGAGGCGGCCTACGAGCCGGCCGTGGGCTTCACCCTGAGTGCGGCCGTCGTGCTGGCGCTGGGCTTCGGCGGCTGGCTGGTGTGGCGCGGCGAGATGACGGTGGGCCAGCTCACCAGCTTCGGCATGTACCTCGGCCAGCTCATCTGGCCCATGTTCGCGGCCGGCTGGGTGCTGGCGCTCATCGAGCGCGGGCGCGCCGCCTGGGCCCGGCTTGAGCCCGTGCTGGCTGAGCCGCTGAGCGTGGATGACCACGGCACGGTGGCCCCCGTGCAGCCCGGCGCCATCGCCGTGCAGGGCCTGCATTTCAGCTACCCGGGCCAGGCCGAGCCCGCGCTGCAGGGCGTGTCGCTGCAGCTGCCCGCGGGCCAGACGCTGGGGCTGGTGGGCCCCACGGGCGCCGGCAAGAGCACACTGCTCAAGCTGCTGCTGCGGCAATGGACGCCGCAGCAGGGCGGCATCCAATGGGGCCCCTGGCCGCTGGCCGACTACACGCTGGCGGCGCTGCGCGCGGGCATCGCCTGGGTGCCGCAGGAGGCCTTCCTGTTCTCGGCCACGGTGGCCGAGAACATCGCGCTGGCACGGCCCGGCGCCAGCCGCGCCGAGATCGAGGCCGTGGCGCGCCAGGCGGCGGTGCACGACGACATCGAGCGCCTGCCCCAGGGCTACGACACCCCGGTGGGCGAGCGCGGTGTCACGCTCTCGGGCGGCCAGCGCCAGCGCGTGGCGATCGCGCGCGCGCTGCTCGCCGACGCGCCCCTGCTGCTGCTGGACGACGCGCTCTCCGCCGTGGACACCGCCACCGAGGCGCAGATCCTGGCCGCGCTGCGCACCCAGCGCCAGGGCCGCACGGTGATCATCGCCAGCCACCGCCTGTCGACCCTGCTCGACGCCGACCAGATCGTGGTGCTGCGCCACGGCCAGGCCACCGAGCGCGGCAGCCACCGCGAGCTGGTGGCGCAGGGCGGCTGGTACGCCACGCAATGGCGCGTGCAGCAACTGGAGGCCTCGCTCGATGCCGAGTGAGCCCACGCCCAGCGGCCCCGCGCCGGCCGGCGAGCGCCGCGCCGCGCTGCAGCTGCTGCAGCGCGCGGCGCTGCCCGAGATCGCGCTGCTGAAGGGCGCCCTGGTGTGGTTGGCCGTGGCCGCCGCGCTCGAGGCCCTGGGCCCGCTGCTCGGCAAGGCCTTCATCGACCGCTACCTGATGCCGCGCGACGCCGAGCTGCCGGCCATCGTGGGCCTGCTGGGCGGCGCGCTGGTGGCCGGCTGCCTGGCCAGCTGGCTGCGCTACGGCCAGCTGGTGCGCCTGGCGGGCCTGGCCATGCGCTCGGTGCAGCGCATCCGCGAAGCGGTGTACGGGCATGTGCTGCGGCTGCCCATGCGCTTTTTCGACGGCGCCATCACGGGGCAGCTGGTCAGCCGCGTCACCAACGACACCGAGGCGGTGAAGGCGCTGTACGTGCAGGTGCTGTTCGTGATGCTCGACAGCGTCATCACGCTCGTGGGCATGCTGGCGATCATGGCGTGGCTGGACTGGCGGCTGATGCTCATCGTGGCGCTGCTGGCGCCGGCGGTGTTCGGCATCGTCTGGCTGTACCAGCGGCTCTCGGCGCCCGCCGTCATGCGCAGCCGCGCCCTGCGCAGCGACATCAACGCGCAGGCCGCCGAGTCCATCGCGGGCATGGCGGTGGTGCAGGCCAGCGGCGCCACCGCCGCCTTTGCGGAGCGCTTTGCCGCCACCAACGCCGCGCACTACGCCGCCCGCCGGCAGGAGCTGCGCGCCAACGCCTGGCTGCTGCGGCCGGTGCTCGACCTGCTCAACGTGATGCTGCTGGCCGCGGTGATCGGCGTGTTCAGCTGGCGCAGCACGCAGGCGCTGGGCGGCCTCTCGGCCATCGAGGTGGGCGTGCTGTACGCCTTCATCAGCTACATCTCGCGCGTGGTCGAGCCGCTGATCCAGATCACCATGCAGTTCTCGCAGCTGCAGCAGGCCATGGTGGCGGCTGCGCGCGTGAACACCCTGCTCGACGAGGCCGAGGCGCCCCGCGCCACCGCGCAGGCGCAGGTGAGCCAGGGCGCGATCAGCGTGCGCGCGCTGGACTTCGCCTACCTGCCGGGGCGGCCGGTGCTGCACGGCCTGAACCTCGAGATCGCGGCCGGCAGCTTCGTGGGCATCGTCGGCCACACGGGCTCGGGCAAGAGCACGCTGCTGTCGCTGCTGCTGCGCTTCTACGCCGCGCCGGCGGGCACGCTGCACATCGACGGCCAGCCGATCGAGCAGCTGGGCGACGACGAGTTCCGGCGCGCCGTGTGGCTGGTGCCGCAGGAGCCCTTTCTGCTGGCCGCCAGCGCGCGCGAGAACATCGACATGGGCCGCGGCCTGACCGACGCCGAGATCGAGGCCGCGGCGCGGGCCGCGCACGCCGACGGCTTCATCCGCCGGCTGGAGCAGGGCTACGACACGCCGCTGGGCGAAGGCGGCGCGCGGCTGTCGGTGGGCGAAAAGCAGCTCATCGCCATGGCCCGCGCGCTGGCCGGCCAGCCCCGCATCCTGCTGCTCGACGAGGCCACCTCGCACATCGACAGCGAGACCGAGGCCGTGGTGCAGCAGGCCCTGACCGGCCTGCGCGGGCGCGTCACGGTGGTGGCCATCGCGCACCGGCTCTCGACCATCCGCGCCGCCGACGACATCGTGGTGCTCAACCATGGCCGCATCGCCGAGCGCGGCACCCATGGCGCCCTGATGGACATCGAGGGCGGGCTGTACCAGCGGCTGGTGCAGTTGCAGCAGCTGGCGGCGATGGACTGAGCTGGGCTCGAGCCGATGGCGGGCTCTGTTCAGCGGCGGCCTGTCACTCGGGATGGCAGTTTGTCGCAGGTCACTTGAAGAACCGGGCTGTCGGACCAAACTGCGCTCCTGGACCGTCGGTCCTTGAGGACACACATCATGAGCATGAGCGAAGAGTTGGGTCGGCTGGCTGCCTTGCACGAGCGCGGCGTGCTGTCGGACGAGGAGTTTGCGCGGGCCAAGGCGCGCGTTCTGGGCGGCACGCCCGATGTCTCGGCACCTGCCCTGCAGGCCATCAATGCCCTGCGCCGCAGCAGAAGCGACCGTTGGCTCGGAGGCGTGTGCGGTGGCGTCGCACGCATGACCGGTGTCGAGAGCTGGATCTGGCGCCTGCTCTTCGCCTTGCTGGCCTTGTGCGCCGGAACCGGGGTGTTGCTCTACCTGCTGATGTGGATCCTGATCCCCGCGGACCCGTTGACGCCCGTGACCGCGCCAAGCCCTTCGCAGGCCGGGTGATTCGCCCTCTCGGCGGCGCCATCCGTGGATGGCGTGAGTCCCGTGCGGCTTCGCCTGCGGGAGTTCAACGCCACGCCCTGAGGCCTGCCGACTGGGGTTGCTCACTGCGGCAACCCCACACGCGCCGCGCCGGTGCGGCCGGCATGGGCACACTCGCGGCCTGAAAGGCAGCCGTTGAAGATGAGAAACCGGGGTGTCGTGCGGGCCCAAGCGCGGGGGTGGGTGTTCATGGCGGTCGTCTGGGCTGCCGTGCCGGCTTGGGCGCAAGCCCCGTCGGCCCCCGCAGCGCCGGAAGCCGCCGCAACCGCCGCCGTGCGCGACACGATGGCGCAACGCATGCAGGCCTGTGTGATGTGCCACGGGCAGCAGGGCCGCGCCACCCGCACGGGCTACTTCCCGCGCATCGCCGGCAAGCCCGAGGGCTACCTGTTCCATCAGCTGAAGAACTTCAGAGAGGGCCGCCGCCGCAATCCGGCGATGAGGCACCTGACGCAACACATGAGCGATGACTACCTGCGCGACATCGCCCGCTACTTCTCGGCGCTCGATCTGCCGTATGCGCCCGCCCTGGCGCACGGCCTGACCGAACAGCAGCAGCAGGCCGCCGAGCGGCTGGTCTTCAAGGGCGTGCCGGAGCGCCAGATTCCGGCGTGCACCGCCTGCCATGGCAGCAGCATGGCCGGGCGCTTGCCCGCGATGCCCGGGCTGCTGACGCTCTCGGCCGACTACCTGATGGCGCAGCTGGGCGCGTGGCGCACCGATCTGCGCGCGGCTGCCGCACCCGACTGCATGGCCGACGTCGCCAAGCGGCTGACCCACGACGAGGTGAGTGTCGTGGCGCGCTGGCTCTCGGCACAGAGCCCGCCGACGGGCACGAAACCGGAGGCCGCTTCGGCGCTGCCGCTGCCCGTCCATTGCGGCAGCGGCAACCCGTGAAGCCGATAGACCTGCACACGCGGGCATGGCGCGCGGGCGGCACCGGGCTGGTGCTGGCCGTCATGCTGATCGTGATGCTGTCGGCCGGGGTGGCCTGGCTGAACGTTCGCGGCGAGGCCCCACTGGAAGCGGCCGGTATCCCAGCCCCACCGGCTTCGGCTGACGTCATCGCACGCGGGGCCTACCTTGCCCGAGCCGGCAACTGCATGGGCTGCCACACGGCGGACGGTGGCGCCACACTCGCCGGCGGCCGCGGCGTCGACACGCCCTTCGGTGTCGTCGTGGCGCCGAACATCACGCCCGACGCCGCCACCGGCATCGGCCTGTGGTCGGCCGGCGAGTTCTGGCGCAGCCTGCACCACGGGCGCTCGAAAGACGGCCGCCTTTTGTACCCGGCCTTTCCGTACACCAGCTACACGCATGTGTCGCGCGAAGACTCGGATGCGCTCTATGCGTTTCTTCGTTCGGTGCCGGCGGTTCAAAGGCCCAACACACCGCACGCACTGCGCTTTCCGTACAACACACAGGCCGCGCTGGCCGTCTGGCGGGCGCTGTACTTCCGGCCCGGCGGCTTCGAGCCCGATGCCGGGCAGAGCGCCGAGTGGAACCGCGGCAGGTACCTCGTCGAGGGTCTGGGCCACTGCGCAGCCTGCCACTCCGGCCGCGACGCGCTCGGTGGCACGCGCCTGAACGCCGCATTCGCGGGCGGCGGGATGCCCGGCGGAGGCTGGTACGCGCCGTCCCTGGCATCACCCGACGAAGCGGGTGTGCAGCGCTGGCCCCGCGAACAGATCGTCAAGCTGCTCAGGGACGGCGTGTCGGCGCACGCGTCGGCATCCGGGCCGATGGCCGAGGTGGTGTTCAGCAGCACCCAGTACCTGAGCGAGGCGGACCTGGGCGCGATGGCCCGCTACCTGGCCTCGATTCCCGTCGCGATGCGGCCGCCTGCCAGGCCCAGCCCCGCCGATGCGGAAGTGATGGCCGCCGGCCGCAAGATCCATGAAGCGCACTGCGCGGCCTGCCACGGCGAACAGGGACAAGGCGTGCCGGGGATGTACCCCGCGCTCGCCGGCAACCGCGCGGTGAACCTCGCGTCGCATCTCAATGTCGTGAAGGCGATTCGCCACGGTGGCTTCATGCCCACCACGGCGGGCAACCGCCAGCCTTTCGGCATGCCGCCCTATGGGCAGGAACTCGACGAGGCGGAGATCGCCGCCGTCTCCACGTTCATCCGGCAGTCGTGGGGAAACGCCGCCTCGCCGGTGTCGACGCTGGACGTGCTTCGCGTCAAATGAGGCTCCACCGCTGACATCCACGGCCAGCTTCGACGACCAGTGGCTGCGCCAGAAAGTCAACGTCCTCGGTGGGTCTGATCGCGGGCTGGGCAGGGTCTGCAATGTTCGGAGTCCTGCCACATGCCCACTCGCAACGTCATCCTGAGCGAGCATCAACAGCAGTTGGTGGAGTCCCTGGTGCAGTCCGGTCGCTACCAGAACGCCAGCGAGGTGCTGCGGGAGGGCCTGCGGCTGCCGGTGGTAGGCCGGATCCTGCACGACGCCATGGAGTTGGCGCGGCACCTGGAAGGCAACTCGCCCTGGGAGTCGCTGCGCGCACGGAACGCCAAGCAGACTGCCCGGCGGCATCAACGGCGGTCGCGCGCGGAATGGATTTCTTGGCGTTGTTCGCGACCCAAGCGAACTGCGACGAGTTTTCCATGCCGCCGCAGAACTCGAGTCTGCAGAGCGCCTACCTGAACTCGCTGGCGCCCGTCTTCAGACTCGCGCGGGTGTGAGCCTTCCCAAGTTCCGGCTGGCAGCTGCGCTGAGGTGCACAAGACATCTGCTGCATCAACAGCTCACGTCGCACGATGAGGTTGTTACCTGCCGGACGGCGCGCCGTCGTGCCGAGTAGGACGCCGCGGCGAGACGCCACACGTCCAGGCCTGTCGACCGTCGATACAGTTCATAGGCTGTGAGGATCAGAAACAGTCTATGATCTGTGAATCGCATCCACACCCTGGAGGCTGTATGAGCGACCACCCCCTGCGCACAGCCGAGCAACTGTCCGTCCTGCTCCAAGCCTTTCGCAAGGAGTCGGGCCTGACCCAGAGCGAAGTCGCCTTGCGCCTGGGCGTCACCCAACAAACCTACTCGACCCTGGAGCGCAACGCGGAAACCGTCGGTGTGGGCAGGCTCCTGAAGCTGCTGGGCATCCTCGGCGTCGAACTGGTCCTGAGCAAGCCCGCAAGCATGGCTGACTCACCGACCGGCGAGACTCAGCCCGACGCGGGCGACAAGCCGGCCTGGTGACCCTCATGGAACGCCGCTCGACGATCCGCTTGAACCGGGCCAGCCAGACTCTAGGGCTGTGGATGAACGGGTCCTACGTCGGCACCTGGAGCCTCGGGGCGAACGCGCCCGACACCCTGCAGTACGACGCCGACTGGACGCGCTCGGAGCAGGGCCGCCCGTTGTCGCTGTCGCTGCCCTTCATGCCGGGCAACCTTCCACACCGCGGCCCACACGTCCGGGCATGGTTCGAGAACCTGCTGCCCGACAGCAAGGACATCCGCGAGCGCATGGCGCGCCGCTACCGAGCCGATTCCACCGATGCCTTCGATCTGCTGGCTGAAGCCGGCCGCGACTGCGCCGGCGCGCTACAGATCCGGCCCGATCGGACAAAAGGCACGGCCTCGTCCGGCGTGGCGCCGCTGGAAGCGGATCCCCTGACCGAGGCGCAAGTGGCCGCCCTGCTGCGTGCCACCACCACGCCACAGGTGCTGGGCCTCGCGGGCGACGACGCCGACCTGCGCATCTCGATCGCCGGCGCCCAGGAGAAGACGGCGCTGCTCCAGATGGATGGCCAGTGGTACTTGCCGCACGGCGCAACGCCCACCACCCACATCCTCAAGCTGCCGCTCGGCCTGATCGGGGGCATGAAGCTCGACATGCGCCACTCGGTCGAGAACGAATGGCTGTGTACCCAGATCCTGGCCGCCTACGGGCTGCCCGTGGCGGCCTGCCAGCCCTTCTGCTTCGAAGACATGAAGGTCCTGGCGGTCGAACGATTCGACCGCGTCTGGTGGACGGCGCCGCAGGGGGACAGGCGCCTGGTGCGTCTACCGCAGGAAGACCTGTGCCAGGCCAAGGGCCTTCCGCCGACGGCCAAGTACGAGGCCGATGGCGGGCCCGGCATCGACGCGATCTTCCAGTTGCTGGAAGGCTCGATGGCCCGGGAGCAGGACCGGCGGGTCTTCTTCCAGGCGCAGCTGCTGTTCTGGATGCTGTGCGCCACCGACGGCCATGCGAAGAACTTCAGGCTCTTCATCCGGCCCGGCGGGCGATATCAGCTCACGCCGCTGTACGACGTGCTGTCGGCGTATCCGGTGCTGGGCGAAGGCCCGTCGAAG
Organism: Rubrivivax sp.; assembly: GCA_020248945.1. GTDB lineage: Bacteria > Pseudomonadota > Gammaproteobacteria > Burkholderiales > Burkholderiaceae_C > Rubrivivax. Next base: position 7,048 of record JADCGQ010000008.1, on the reverse strand, counting down.
ATCTCGCCGCACAAGGCCAAGCTGGCCATGGCGGTGCGGAGCAGGAACGCTCAATGGAAGATGAAGGACATCCTGCGCAGGCACTGGCTGGAGCTCGGCACGCGACACGGCGTCGTCACGGCTGATGGGCGCCCGGCGCAGGCGGTGGTCGACGATCTCGTGGCGCGAACACCGGAGGCGCTGGCCCTGGTGCGCGCGCAGTTGCCGCACGGCTTCCCATCTGACGTGGCTGACAGCGTCCTCGGAGGTGTCCAAGGCGCCGCAGCGCGATTGGCTGCCTAGCCTCTCCGTCGCCATGAGCCCTCTGGCTGCTACATCGCAGCCGTATCGGCTTCAGCCTCCGGCCACAACGCCGGGAAGTAGAAGCGCAGCGCATGCAGTGGCAAACCGAACCGGACCTTGCCCTGCACCGTGTCGCTGCGCAACAGCCCGCGGCGCACCAGCGCCGAGACCAGATTCACGGCCGTGCGGTCGCCCAGCCCGGTCATTCGCTTGAACTCGCCGCGCTCGATTTCCAGGCCGGTCACGAACAGGTATCTTGGGGATCGAGATGTCGAGTAGCGTAGAGATGGTGCAGATGAGGCCGCTGAGTACTTCTTCGTGCCTGCTCCACTCCATCTTGTGCAGATCTCCGCACACGTGAGTGCATGCACCATCGGTTTCGACGCGAACCTTGTATGTCTTGTCGATCTGGACGTAGATGCTGCTGCCGTCGCTAGTTTGGATGGCGGGAGTTGCGATAACTGCGGGCTCCTTGGCTCCCGGTGTCTTCTTGGCCATAGCGGACGCGGTCCCGGAGTTGACCCACTCCTGGAAACTCGGTGTGTCCTTGACTGACCGCTCGCGGCTACGTGACGGCTTGCGCGGCGCTGCGCTCGACATTTTTTGTTCTGTCCCGTGAGGCAGCCCTCGCGGAGGGTCATCTCCGGCGGTGGGGCGTGCTGGACTCGAGTTAGCTTCCATCGGTCTGTCCTTGATCCAATCAGCGTGATGGAAGGAACGATATCGACGCCAGGCCGGAGGTTTCGCCAGTAATCTGCGTCGCGGGACGCGCTTTGGCGGCCGAATGGAGCGCCCGCGCCTCGAATTCGGCGCTCAGCTCTCGGATCAATCTGTGTTGCGCCGTCCGCAGAGCAGATCCGGATATGTTCGTCTACGTACACATGGACAAATCATGTTCGCTCGCGTACAATGCCGTGATGGGGCGTCGCTTCAGAGGCCCTGTAAGGGTCTCCATCCATGAGCGCCGTCCTCGACCAAGACAAGCAAGCAGCCGCGCGGGTCAATCTGAACTCGCCCGAAGCGGCACAGGCGGCGCTACGCACCTTTTGGCGCTTGGCCGAGGCCTGGAAGCTGACCATCGCCGAACAGCTGACCCTGCTCGGCGTGGCGCGGACCACCCTGTACCAGTGGCGACAAGGCAAGGTCGGCCCGCTGGATGCGCATGTGCTGGAGCGGCTGTCTTACCTGTTCGGCATCTACGCCGCGTTGCAGATCCTGCTGCCGGTGCCTGAGCGCGCCAATGAGTGGCTTCGCAAGCCCAACAGTGCGCCGTTCCTGGGTGGTGGCTCGGCGCTGCAGCGCATGCTGGGGGGCCAGGTGGCCGACCTGTTCGTGGTGCGCCAGTACCTGGACGCTGAGCGCGGCGGCAAGTCTTGAACGGCTCGGTTGACGCCGAGGGCATGCAGGACATTCCCCTGAGTTCGGTAGCGTGGTCACCGTGCCATCGCCTTATCGCCAGCCGATACCCTACGGTGGGTCTGTACGACGCCATCGCAGAGGTCGGGGACCTTGACGTAGTGTTTGCGATCGAAGCGCTGACGAACCCACGCGTGCGCCAGGAACTGGGCCAGTTGAGCTTGGTGCCACCCGAGGAGCGCATCGTCGGCCCCGGTGCGACGGTGATCATGGCCGCGTTCACCCACCTCAACCCCCTGGGCTCGCGCTTCAGCGACGGCCGGTGGGGCGTGTACTATGCCGCCGAGTCGCTGGAGACGGCGGTAGCCGAGGTAGGCCATCACCGCGCAGCGTTCCTGATGCGCACCAACGAGCCGGCCATCGACATCGACATGCGCTGGGTCCAGGCGAAGCTTCTGGACAAGCTGCACGACCTGCGTGGCCGAAAGGCGGAGCTGCCGGGGCTGTACGACCCCGGGCACTACGGCGCCAGTCAGGACTTCGCGCGGGCGCTCAGGGCCACCGGCAGCGCCGGCATCGTCCACGACAGCGTGCGCCGCAGCGCCGGCGAATGCGTGGCAGTGTTCCGGCCCAAGGCGCTAAGCGAAGCCCGTGCGGCCGGGCACATCACACTGCACTGGGACGGGCGCAGCATTTCACACTGGTTCGAGAAGGGCGCACCGAATACCCTCTGAGTCCGTCCGGGACACCTTGGGCTGCGCAGAGGGCAGTAACTGTTGTTCGGCAGCTTCGACGACCGCAGCCGCGCCGCGCGCCCGCACGTCGTGACCGCCGGCTATGCAGCGGTTGCGGTCCTCTGCGTTCGGGTGCGGTATTGACGGTAGCCGGCATCAAGCAGTCGTTGGTCGAAGCGAAGTTGTGCTGGGTGATGGTCGGCTCTCTGGGCAACAACGGCCGAAGGGTTGGCCCGTGCCGCATCATTGGCATCCATGAAATCGGATTCCGAACCTGGGGTTGTGGCGACCTCGCCCGATGCGGGCGCAAGAAAGAACCCGCTGAGCCCGAAGAAGCTCTTGCTGACGAAGTGGACGGCGGTGAAACCGCGCAATCGCGAGAAGCACTTCGTGGTCACTCGGGTTGTCGAGCCCGAGCCGCCATCGCTGCGTGTCGAGCACGTCGAACTGGAAGCGGTGCACTCCAAGCAGGTGTATCTCCTGCACTGGCGCGAGCTGACCGACGCCAGCCTGTGGCGCCAAGGCTGGGCTTGACGCGAGGCCGTCCTGGCTGTCTGCTATCTGGATACGCAGACTGGCGCTATCGACCCAAAGCCGCCGTCCAGCAAGGATCTACTGACCTGTCGTTCGGCCTGGCCGCCCGCTCAGGATGACGACTCAGCGGCTGGCCCACTGGCAATCGTTCTGATCGCGGGCATGTGCCGATGACGCAACAACGGGTCAGGCGGCCACGTGCACTTGCATGGCTGACGAAATGAGGTCCATGTCGGGGCTGCTGATCGCGAACAGCCCGATTCTCAGTTGATAGCCCCAGTTGCGTACACCCGCCGAGAATTCGAGCCTGTCGAGCAAGGGCTGGATCGGCGCTTCGCAAGCCTCGAACCACGCCACGTTGCGGCGGAATGGGCGGAAACCACCTCCCATGTCGAACACATAGGGATCGCCGGCCTTGACAACGCCGATCGCCGTGAAGGCCTGCAACTTGTTCTTGCCGCGGAGTTCCACGCAGGGTGAGTAGTAAGCAACGCGATTTCCGGCATTGATGCGGCGAAGAGGACCTGCCTTGCCGTGACAAACCTGCATGAACCCATGTTCGCGCCCGTGGCGCACATGTTCGGCTGATGCGACGGCGATCCAATTGGCACTCATGCGGCACCCGGCGCGAAGACGCGCAGCCGATGGCCGTCCGGGTCGAGCGCGACAAAGGTGAAGCCGAAGTCCATGCCAGTAGGGGACTGCGCGATCGTCAGACCCCTTTCGCTCCATCTGGCATGCATGGACCTGACGGCATCGATGCCCCCCACGGCAAAGGCGACTTCCGCGCCACCCGCCGCGGTGGCAGCCGGCTCAACGGTATGTGCAGCCCACAGCCCCAGCATGGTTCCGCCGTCCAGCGCAAACATCGCGAAGGTGGGGGATGCTTCCACCGGCGCCTTGCCGAGCAGGTCCGCATAGAACGCGGCGCTGGCGGTCGGGCTCTTGACATAGAGGATCACAAAGTTCGGATCGGGCATGAGGGGTCCTTCGGGCTGATGTCGCGAACGGCTTCGTTCGGTGCCCCCATCGTAGGAACAGCCCATGTCAAATTCTGGCAGCAGCCGATCGCGGCCGCGTCCCCTATCGCTCTGGGATGCCTTCCTGCTCCCGCCATTCCTTCATCAAGGCCTGACGACGACGGGGATAGCGTTCGCCGGACAGTGTCAGGCTCAGGATCCGATCAGCGCGGAAGTGCCTGATGGACTGACGCAGCTCACACCAGCCAACGACAACGCGGGCGCGGTCGAAAAACCCAAGTGCAAAAGGCCAAACCGTGCGCAAGCTGTCCTTGGCGGCAGCATCCCGGTAGCGGATTTCGATCTTGCGTTCCATCCGAATGGCCTGACGGACGGTTGCCACCTCGGCGTCGCCGGCGGCGATGGGCTCACCTGGACCGACCATTAGCGCAGACGTGTCGAGCTCGTGGCGCAGCTCGGCGGGCAGCACGGCAGCAATCTTGGCCAATGCGTCGCGCGCTGCCGCTGCGAGCCGCCCGTCGCCCCGATCTGCAACCCAACGCGAACCCAACACCAAGGCTTCGACCTCATCGGGCGAGAACATTAGTGGCGGCAGTGTGAAGCCAGGCTTCAACACATACCCGAGGCCCGGCGCGCCGTCGATGCACGCTCCCTGCGATTGGAGCGTTGCGATGTCGCGATACAAGGTCCGAAGGCTGATTCCCAGCTCGGCCGCCATGACGGAGCCGCCGATCGCTTGACGATGCCGGCGAAGAAGCTGGAGCAGAGCGAGTAGTCGTTCGGACCGTGACATGTGCAGGCCCGATTCTGACGGCAGCCGCATTGTGCAGACCTTCCTGGAGCGTCCTTCCTGCCGGACGCCACCCAATCCACCGACGGCGCACACCCGTTCGGCGCCGATGAGCGTCTGCTCTGGATTGAGGCGTCGGTCAGCTTGTGGCCGGGACTACCAGTTCGCGGGCGACGCCAACAGCGGCCACTCGATCTGCCGCAGCCTGAACGGCCGGTCTTCGAGGCTCTGAACTCACCTGCCCGACCCACGGCGGTCATGCTCTTCCGTCGAGAGCAGCCGTTCCCTCGACGGTCCTTTCCGGCGTCGCTTGCTCTACAGGCTGCTTCTACGAGCGGGCATCAGGCGGTTGCGGCCCTTGCCGGCATATCGTCATAGGTCCGGCCGTGCAGGATGCGACCTGTCAAGTGCTTGTGCACGCCACCCCACTGCTTGAAGAAGAAGAGCGTGCCGGCGGCCTGGCACTGATGGTGGATGTCTTCGACCCAGTCCGGATCCATCGGTCGCGCTCCCGGGCCGGACTCGCCACCTACGATGACCCAATGGATGCCCTTTAAGGGAAGCTTCGCCAGCGGGCCGATTAGCGGCTCACAGCTCAGGAAGCGCACCTTCGCGGGCACTCGCTGAAGATCCTTGACGCGCTGCTTCACGCGTGCGTCTTCAACGCTGACGCCCATCCATACGTTTTCCGGCCAAGGTAGGTGCTTCGCAAGCTTGAGGAGCCGGTCGCTGCGCTTCGTCAGCACTTGGTAGGTGTGCTGAGGCGTGGCTGCCATGGTTTCGAAGACCTTGGCGATGAACTCCAGCGGCACGTCGACTTGGAACAGGTCGCTCATCGAGTTGACGAAAACGGTGCGCGGTTTCTGCCAGCTGCGCGGCTGATCGACCAGGTCCCAGTGCAGCGTGGGAGTGAATTCGTTGGCGTAGCGCGCGCTACCCATGAGATGCAGCCGGCGCGCCATCCGCTCGGCATAGCAGTGCTTGCAGCCTTGGCTGAGCTTGTGGCAACCCGTGACTGGGTTCCACGTCATCTCTGTCCACTCGATGGTGCTTACGCTTGCCATGTGTCGATCATAGAAGGGGGATGGCTCATGAAGCGGGCCTGCCAACGTCCCGCATGATGTGCTCACCAACCTTCGTAGCGAGTTCCAGCGCCTTCTTGCTCGGATTGGAAACGACGAAGTAGAAAGCGAACAGCGGCGCGCCGTTCGCTGAGCCGAGCAGCCGCGGTTCAGAGACGTACGGGAACGCATGCCGGATCCGCTTCGTCGTGAACTGAAGCAGGCCCCGGTACCCCTGCTCGCGCTCATGGCTGGGGTCTGTGTTGAACATATCGCTTTGTCGGGGCGGTTCGTAAACCGCAGCACGCCAGCCGTCGGTGCCCAAAAATCGGTCTAGCAATGCTGCTTTCCCGTCGTCGACCGCGTCGAGCTTCCGGGCTGCGTTGCGGTAGATGCCTGAGAGACTGACGAGAAAGAACACGTCGAGGGCTTGCGTTGCGGCGATCCGATTCAGCATCGCCCAGTCGCACTGCAAACCGTAGGGGTCCAAGAAGAGAACCCCGCGACAACTTTTCCAGTCATAGCCGGTCAGCAAAGGCCAGAGCATGTCGTGAGCTGTGCCACGCGCGAGTGTGGCAAGCGCCCCCCTCGGATGCATGGAGATAAGCTCCTGCAGCTCGTCGGCATGCCTCTTCTTGTGCTCAATGAAGTGATATCTGGAGAAGCCGTCGCAATCCAGTGCGAGCTTGGCCGAGCCGTCAATGTCGCGCGTCGTGCCTGGACTCGCCTTGATCCGGCACCTCCCGGTGCCAGCAAAGCTGTCGAAGTAGATTAGCCTGAAGGGCTGCGCCTTCATTGCCTGAACGTAGAACTCAAGGTACTTCTGCAGCGCCTGCAGTTTGTCCTCGGTCCACTCTCCGCCGAACGCGTTCGCCGTCACCAATCTCTCCCCTGCTGCGCGGGACGGAGATCAGACGTAAGCCTCTAGTCCGCCGGAGCCTCCGTCCCACCAGACGACATTCTGCTGCTTGTCCAGTCCAAACAGCAATCCATGCGGGGGCTCGGAATAGCCCCTTGCCAGAAGTGATCCCCCGAGGCACGCAACTCGAAGGTTGGCCCAGCGTCAAGTCCGCGATTGCGGTGCCAATGACTGCTTGTGGCCGCCAGTGTGAGTAGCTGCCTTGGCCAGTAAGCGGCCCATCGGCCCCGTCTACGATAGGGTTAGGTTTGACGGCAGTCTCACTCTTGAAGTGCAACGCTCCAACCCCAATATGGAGCTTTGCAATGGGTTTGAACTACTCTCATCTTTCTCATGCCGAACGTTGGGCAATTGAGACCAAGCTCAAGGAGCGTCAGAGCTTGGCCGCCATC
>JADCGQ010000079.1 GCA_020248945.1 Rubrivivax sp. | reverse complement strand
GGAGCAGTTCAAGGCGACGGACCGATGGGCTCTTATGCTGCGCTACGTCAGCGACAAGATCGCGTCGACACTCGGCCCGTTCAGGCCTCCAACCAGCCTGCCAGCATCGGGGTAACTGCCGGATTTAGGCTGAAACCACCCATCGTCGCCGTCTCCCCAGCGCCGAGTGCCCGCGGAAGCCAGTCGCCAATCGCTGCGGACCTTGAGGTCACCGAAACGCCGAGCCAGCTTGCGCCCAAGCGCCCGTCCCATCCCCGCTTCAGCCGCCCGCTGCCGCCTCGCGCAGCTTGTCCTTCTTGCTCTTGCGCCGGCCCTTGATGCCGCCGGTGCCTTCGGGGTCCGGCAGCGACGGCGGCGGCGCCACGTCCTTCGGCTCGAAGCCGGCGATGCGCTCGCGCGGCACGCGCTGGCCCTGGCGCTTTTCGATCAGCCGGAAGTGCGCCTCGGTGGCGGCGCTGACGAAGCTCACCGCCAGGCCTGCGGCACCGGCACGCGCGGTGCGGCCGATGCGGTGGGTGTGGTCGTCGGCCGAGCGCGGCAGGTCGTAGTTCACCACCACCGGCAGGCCGGGGATGTGCAGGCCGCGTGCGGCCATGTCGGTGGCCAGCAGCACCTGCAGTGCGCCAGCGTGGAAGTCGGCCAGCACGCGCGTGCGCGCGCCCTGGCTCAGCTCGCCGTGGAAGGCCGCCGCGGCCAGGCCGTGGCGGCGCAGCTTGTCGGCCACGTGCTCGCTGGCGTAGCGCGTGGCCACGAACACCAGCACCTGCGGCCAGCGCGCCTGCTCGATCAGGTGGCGCAGCAAGGCGGTGCGCCGGGGCGCGTCGACTTCGACGGCGCGCTGCTCGATGGCCGGCGCCGCGGCGCCATCGGGCGCGCCGGCGGCCAGGTCCAGCGTCAGCGGTTCGTGCAGCCAGTCGGCCGCCAGCGCCTGCACCGCGGGCGCGAAGGTGGCCGAAAAGAACAGGCCCTGGCGCCGCGCCGGCAGCAGCGCGCGGATGCGCGACAGCTCGTCGGCGAAGCCTTCTTCGAGCAGCCGGTCGGCCTCGTCGAGCACGAGGACCTCGACGTCGCCCAGCTTCACGGCGTTGCGCTCCACCAGGTCGAGCAGCCGGCCCGGCGTGGCCACGATGACGTCGGCACTGCCGCGCAGCGCCAGCATCTGCGGGTTCACCGAGACGCCGCCAAAGACCGAGGCCACCTTCACCGAATCGCGGAACCCGCGCGACAGCTCGCGCAGCACCTCGCCCACCTGCACCGCCAGCTCGCGCGTGGGCACCAGCACCAGCGCGTGCGTGCGGCGGAAGGCCGGGCGCTGCATGCGCTCCAGCCGCTGCAGCAGCGCCAGGCCGAAGGCGCCGGTCTTGCCCGAGCCGGTGGGCGCGAGGGCGATGAGGTCGGCGCCCTGCAGCGCCGGCGGCAGCGCGGCACTCTGGATGGGCGTGGGGCCGAGGTAGCCCTGCTTGGCCGCCGCGCGCACCAGCGTCGGCGACAGGCCCAGCGCGCTGAACGCCGAGCTCAGCGGCGAGTCGGCTGCCGCGCCTTCGGCGGCGGGCGTCACAGCTGCCGCACCTTCACCGAGCGCCCCTTCACCTTGCCGGCGTTCAGCCCGCGCAGCGCCTTGGCAGCCACGTCGCGCTGCACGGCCACGTAGGTGGAGAAGTCGTTGACGTCGATCTTGCCTATGGCGCTGCCGGGCAGGCCGAGATCCTTGGTGAGCGCGCCCAGCACGTCGCCGGCGCGGATCTTCTCCTTGCGGCCGCCGGCGATCTGCAGCGTCACCATCGGCGGGCGCAGCGGCTCGGCGCCTTCTGCCGCTTTGAGTTCGGACAGCTTGTGCCACTCGCTCTCGCGCCCCTGCTCGGCCTCGATGCGGCCGATGCGGCCCATCTCATCGAGGCTCACCAGGCTGAACACGAGGCCGCTTTCGCCCGCGCGGCCGGTGCGGCCGATGCGGTGCGTGTGCAGCTGCACGTCGGGCGTGATGTCGACGTTGATCACGGCCTCGAGCTTGGCGATGTCGAGGCCGCGCGCGGCCACGTCGGTGGCCACCAGCACGCTGCAGCTGCGGTTGGCGAACTGCACCAGCACCTGGTCGCGATCGCGCTGCTCCAGGTCGCCATGCAGCTCCATCGCCACCAGGCCCTGCGCCTGCAGCACGGCCACGAGGTCATGGCATTGCTGCTTGGTGTTGCAGAAGGCCAGCGTGCTCTCGGGGCGGAAGTGGTTCAGCAGCAGGCCCACGGCGTGCAGCCGTTCGGCCTCGGCCACCTCGTAGCAGCGCTCGTGGATCAGGCCCGGCGCGTGGCGCTCGGCCAGCTTCACCTCCACCGGCTCGCGCAGGTAGCGCGCCGCCAGCTGCGCCACGCCTTCGGGGTAGGTGGCCGAGAACAGCAGCGTCTGGCGCTTGCCCGGCGGCGGGCACTGCTGCGCGATGGCGCCGATCTCGTCGGCAAAGCCCATCTCGAGCATGCGATCGGCCTCGTCGAGCACCAGCGTGTTCAGGCCCTCGAGCACGAGCGACTCGCGCCGCAGGTGGTCGAGCACACGCCCGGGCGTGCCCACCACCACGTGCGCGCCATGCGCCAAGCTGGCCATCTGCAGCCGCAGCGGCACGCCACCGCACAGCGTGACGAGCTTGATGTTGTCCTCGGCGCGCGCCAGGCGGCGCAGTTCCTGCGCCACCTGGTCGGCCAGCTCGCGCGTCGGGCACAGCACCAGCGCCTGCACGCCGAAGTGGCGCGGGTTGAGTCGCGCCAGCAGTGCCAGCCCCAAGGCCGCCGTCTTGCCGCTGCCCGTCTTGGCCTGCGCGATGAGGTCCTTGCCGGCCAGCGCCAGCGGCAGGCTGGCGGCCTGGATCGGCGTCATGGCCGCATAGCCCAGGCTCTGCAGGTTGGCCAGCACGTGGGGTGCCAGCGGCAGGGTCGAGAAGGCGGGGCCGGTGGAAGAGGAGGAGGATGAGGGCGAGCGCGAAGGCGCAGGGGCCGGGGCTTGGGTCATGGCGCCATTGTCGGGGCGGCTGCGCGTGCCGCAGTGCCCAGCGTCGCGCCGACCCTCAACCGCGCCACCGGCGCCCGGCAGCTTGCCCTGGCGCGTGCGCGATGGCTAAAATAGCCAATCACCAAAGGGGCCCCGATGCGAGTCACCGCCACAGAAGCCAAGAACCGTTTCGGCAGTCTCTGCGCCCAGGCCAAGCGCGAACCGGTCTTCGTGGAGAAGGCAGGTCAACTCGACACCGTGATCCTCTCGGCCGAGCACTACCAAGCCCTGCAAGCCCACCAAGACAAGGCCAGCCTCGCTGCACGCAAGAGGGCGTTCGAGGCGGACTTCGGCGACTGGATTGACGCCCAGAACGCCCGATTCGAAGCGCATGGCATTCCTGGGGCTGACTTGCGTCCCTGGTGAGAGCCCGATGGCGCAGTACGACGTTTTCGCCAACCCGAGCAGCAGCGCCGCGGCAGGGATCCCCTACGTGGTCGTGATCCAGAGCGATCTGCTCGATGCGCTGGCCACGCGGCTGACCATCCCGCTGGCCGTTCTGCTGTTCGCAGGGAAGGTGCCGACGTCTCTGTGTCCGGTCGTCATGGTCAAGGGGCAGCGCCTGCATGCGCTGGCGCACTATGCCGCGCCTTTGCCGGCCAAGCAGTTGCGGCGACCCGTGGCCAACGTGGCGGCGCAGGCCAGCGCGCTGGTGTCCGCCATGGACGCGGTGCTGTCTGGCGTCTAGTTCGTGCGAAAGGGGCAAGTCTGCTTCACGGCAACCCGTCCGTGCTGCGGCTGTCGCACCTGGGTCGTGAAGCGTCGTCAGACCGGCTCGCGGGCGCTCAGCCGCCAGCCAGTGGGTCGAATGCCGGCAGTTCGCTGCGGCGTACACAGGCCACGACGTGCTGGCGTGCCGGCGCTGCGGCGGCGTCCAGCGGCATCAGCGCCGGGGGCGTGCGGCGGCATTCGTCCACCGCATAGGGGCAGCGGCCGGCGAAGGCGCAGCCGTCGGGCAGGGCGGTGGGGCTCGGTGTTTCGCCCTGCAGCGGCACGCGCTCGCGGCGGCGGCGCGGGTCGGGGGTGGGGATGGCCTGCATCAGCGCCCGCGTGTAGGGGTGGGCCGGGGCGGCGAAGATGCGGTCCACCGGGCCCATCTCGACGATGCGGCCCAGGTACATGATCGCGACCCGGTCGCTCATGTGCTGCACCACCGAAAGATCGTGGCTGATGAACACATAGGCCAGCCCGCGCTCGCGTTGCAGCCGCAGCATCAGGTTCAGCACCTGGCTCTGCACCGAGACGTCGAGCGCCGACACCGGCTCGTCGGCGATCACCAGTTGCGGGTCGAGCGCCAGCGCGCGGGCCACGCCGATGCGCTGGCGCTGGCCGCCGCTGAACTCGTTCGGGTAGCGCGTCATCACCTCTGGCGCCAGGCCCACGGTCTGCAGCAGGCTGCTGACACGATCGACCTGCTCCGCCTTGCTGCCGATGCGGTGCACCAGCAGCGGCTCGCGCACGATCTCGCCCACCGTCATGCGCGGGTTCAGCGACGAGTACGGGTCCTGGAGCACCATCTGCATCTGGCGCCGCAGCGCGAACAGCTCGTCGCCCTTGGCTTCGGCCAGGTTGCGGCCTTGGAACAGCACGCGGCCTTCGGTGGGCTCTTCCAGCCGCATCAGCGTGCGGCCCAGCGTGCTCTTGCCACAGCCCGATTCACCCACGAGGCCCAGCGTCTGCCCCGGCATCACCTCGAAGCTGACACCGGCCACGGCCCGCAGCACGGCCGTGGTGCGGGCGAGCAGACCGCCGCGCACCGCGTAGTGCTTCTGCAGGTTCTCGACCTGCAGCAGCGGCTGGCCCGGTTCGGTGCGGGGGCTGTTCATGACCGGGCCGCCGTGTTCAGCGGAAAGTGACAGGCCACCCAGCCGGTGCCGTCGGGCTGCAGCGCCGGGTCCTCGTCGCGGCAGCGGCGCTGCGCTGTCGCGTCGAGCTTGGCGCGGTGTGCGCAGCGCTCGGCGAAGCGGCAGCCCGGTGGCGGGCTCAGCAGCGAGGGCACGGTGCCCTCGATGGTCGGCAGCTCGGCCTTGGCCTGCTGGGCGCGGCGCGGAATGCTGTCGAGCAGGCCGCGTGTGTACGGGTGGCGCGGCGCCTCGAAGATGTCGATGACGGGCCGGCGCTCGACCACGCGCCCGGCGTACATCACCACCACCGCATCGCACATCTCGGCGATCACGGCCATGTCGTGGGTGATGAACAGCAGCGCACTGCCCATCTTGTGCTGCAGCGCGCGCATCAGGTGCAGGATCTGCGCCTGCACCGTGACGTCGAGCGCCGTGGTGGGCTCGTCGGCGATCAAGAGCCGCGGCTCGCACAGCAGCGCCATGGCGATCATCACGCGCTGCCGCATGCCGCCCGAGAGCTCGTGCGGGAAGGCGTCCAGCCGGCGCTCAGGATCGGCGATGCCCACGCTCTTCAGCGCTTCGGCGGCACGCGCGCGTGCCGCGGCGCGGTCGAGGCCGAAACGCATCTTCAGCACCTCGCCCAGCTGCCGCTCGATGGTGAACACCGGGTTCAGCGAGGTCATCGGGTCCTGGAAGATCATCGCGATGTCGCGCCCGCGCAGCTTCGAGAGCTGCTCGCGCGGCAGCTGCAGGATGTCGGTGCCGTCGAAGCGGATGGCGCCGCCCAGGTAGCGCCCGGGCGGCGTCGGCACCAGGCGCAGCACGCTGGAGGCGGTGACGCTCTTGCCGCAGCCGCTCTCGCCGACCAGGCCCAGCGTCTGCCCGGCCTCGACCTCGATGGACACGCCGTCGATGGCCCGCAGCAGCCCGGCCTCGGTCTCGAAGCCGATGCGAAGGTCGTCGATCTCCAGCAGCGTCATGGCCTCAGGTGCTCACGGTGGTGCCGCGGCGGCGCGCCGCTTGCGGATGCCGAAGGCGTCCTTGTCGATCTCGCCGTCGGGTGGCAGCGCGGTGTTGTCGCGCATGGCGCGCTCCACCGCGGCGCGGCGCTCGGGGTCGATCCAGCTCACCATGTGGTCGGTGATCTGCCGCGTGCGCGGGGGCAGCCAGGTCTCGGGGAAGCGCAGATAGTCCCAGTGCGCCAGGCGGATGAAGGGCGTGGTCCACAGCGGGATGTAGAAGGCCGCGTCCTGCGTGATGCTGTCGATGCGGTGCATGGCGCGGCGGCGCTCGTCGGGGTCCAGGCTCTGCTCGTAGACCTCGATCAGGCGGTCGACTTCCGGGTTGGTGTAGCCCCAGATGTTGTTGTTGTTGGTCTTCTTCTGGAACTCGGTGTGGAAGTACTGCCGCGGCTGCGGGAAGAAGCCGGTGACGCGGCTGGTCAGCGTCATCTCGTACTTGCGTTCCAGGCCGCGCTCGAAGTTGGTGCCGGGTTCGAGCAGCCGCAGCTTCATGTCCACGCCGGCGCGGCGGAACTCCTGCTGCATCACCGTGAGGTGGCGCTCCAGCTGCTTGCTGCCGTAGCTGAGCGTGAAGCTGGCGCGTTCGCTGCGCTCGTTTACCAGCACGTCGTCGGTGTCGGTGCGCGTGAACAGCAAGCCGCGCACCACGTTGACGACACGGCCCCACCCGCTGCGCTGGCGCAGCTCGGCCGGGCGGAAGTAGCCCGCCTTGGCCAGGTACTCGCGTGCCTTGGCGGGGTTGAAGCCGTAGGGCTTGAGCTCGGGGTTGGCGAACTCCGTGCCGCCGAAGAACGAGACCATGCGGAAGGTCTCGCCGTACAGCAGGTTCTGGTTGATGCGCTCGAAGTTCACCAGGTGCTGCATCGCCTTGCGGAAGTCGGCGTTGCGGAAGATCGGCGCCTCCAGGTTCATGTGCAGGCCGTTCAGGAAGTCGGGCCACTCGGTGAAGATCTTCGCGCGGCGGATCCAGCCGTTGCGTGCCGCGGGGAAGGTGAAGTCCTCGTTCCAGGTGCGCACCGGCACGGCCGGCATCAGGTCGATCTCGCCGCGGCGCAGCCAGTCCAGCCGCCGCTCCAGCGGGATCACGCGCAGCACCACCTTGTCAAAATTGAAGAGGCCGCTGAAGCGCCGCTTGCCGTCGCCCCACCACTTCGGCACGCGGGTGAGGGTGATCGATTCGCCGCGGATCTGCTCGCTGACGACGTAGGGCCCCGGCACCACCTGCGGCACGTTGGTCATGCGGCGCACCCAGTCGGCGTCCAGCGTGTGCGCGTGGCGCGGCATCGGGTACAGGCCGTAGTCGAACAGCGGCCGCCAGCTCGGGCGCTTGCCGACGATGCGCAGCGTGTGGCGGTCGATGGCGTCGACCGAGACGAAGTTGCGCTCGGCATAGGTGTTGAAGAACGGATCGAGGATGTGCGGCGAGCGCATCTTCTCGAGCGTGAACACGTAGTCGTCGGCGGTGATGGGTTTGCCGTCGCTCCAGCGTGCGTCCGGATCGAGCTTGAAGTACATCGTGCGCTGGTCGTCCATCACCGCCCAGTGCGTGGCCAGCCAGGGCATGTAGCGGTCGGTGACGGGATGCTGCTTCACCAGCCCGAACTCGAAGGTGAAGAGCCGGTTCCACGACGCGAAGGCGTCGTTGGAGTTCGGGCCCATCAGCCGCAGCGTCAGCGGGTACGAGCCGATGGAGTCGCGCAGCGTGCCGCCACGGAGGGCCTTGGGCGAGCCGATGGGCGGGTCTTCTTCGTTGGTCTGCCAGACGATGCCCGGCGGCAGGGTGATGCGCGCCGAGGCTGCCGCCGCAGGCGGTGCGGCACTGGCGGCGGCCGCGGGCGGCTGGGCCGCGTGCGCGGCGCCCGTCCACGCCAGCAGCAGCGTCGCGGCCAGGCGGCGCAGCCACTCACTCATAGCGGGCATAGCGCTTGGGGTCGAAGGCTTCGCGCACCGACTCGCCGATGAACACCACCAGCACCAGCGTCACCGTCAGCGCGGTGAAGGGCGCGAGCGTGAGCCACAGCTTGCTGCGGTTTTCCACCTGCAAGGCCTGGTCGATGAGCTCGCCCCAGCTCGGCGTGGGCGCCGGCAGGCCGTAGCCCAGGTAGTCGAGCCCGGTGAGGGCGAAGATGGCACCGACCACGGCAAAGGGCGTGAAGGTGACCAGCGGCGTCAGGCAGTTGGGCAGCAGGTGGCGGAACACGATGCGCAGGTGGCTGGCGCCATAGCTGCGTGCGGCCAGGCAGTACTCGCGCGTTTTTTCGCGGTACATCTCGGTGCGCATGAAGAAGGTGATGGCGATCCACTGGAACAGCGCCAGGATGCCCAGCAGCATCCAGAAGCTGGGCTGGAACAGCGCCGCCAGCACGATCACCACGTACAGGAACGGAATGGCGATCAGCACCTCGATGACACGCTGGCTCAGCATGTCGAAGCGCCCGCCCAGGTAGCCCTGCAGGCTGCCGACGAAGGTGCCGATGACCTGGCCGGTGAGCACCAGGAAGAGGGCGAAGAAGATCGAGATGCGAAAGCCGTACAGCAGCCGCGAGGCCACGTCGCGGCCCTGCGAATCGGTGCCCAGCCAATGCGCGCGCGCGGCGCCCGGGGCGTTGGGCGGGCTCTGGCCCAGGCCGGCCAGCGAGGGCATCGCGCCCGTGGTGGCCAGGCTGGGCAGCCGGCCGGTGGGGGCCTTGGCGGGGTCGGCCAGCACGGCGTCGATGCGGCCGGTTTCGATGAGCTCGGCCAGCTCGTCGAGCCGGTCGCGGTGGGCCAGCCAGGCGGCGCGCTGGCGGTCGCCGCGGTCCAGCGCGGCCTGGATCTCGTACAGGACCTCGTTCGACCAGAAGTCGCTCTGGTACGGGTCCCAGGGAATGGGCGGCATCAGCACCCAGTTGCCGCGGTTGGGGTAACGCGCGTCGGCTGCGGCGATGGCGGCCGCGTCACCCTGGACGGCGGCCACGGCGCGGGTGTGCAGCCGGCGTTCGGCCTGCCACTCGCGCTGCAGGCGCAGGTACTCGGTCTCCATGCTGTCCATGCTCCAGCCCTGCGGCGGCTCTTGCCCGAAGCGGCTGCCGTCGATGAACTGGAAGGTGGGGAAGTGCCAGCTGCCCTGGTACGACACCACCAGGGCCCGGCTCTCGGCCAGGAAGGGCGCGAACACCGACAGCACGATGGCCGCCGACAGGATGAGGAACGACCACCAGCCGCGGCGGATCTGGCGAAAGCGCTGCAGCCGCTTGCGCGTGACGGGGTCGAGTCGGATCCAGGCCATGGAGCAGCCGCCTAGGAGCGTGGGCGGCAGAAGGGAAGTCCCTGACAGCGCTGCATGCCTCATGGACGTTGATCGAACATGAGCTATCGCCCGTACGAACCGCAGCAGGAGATGCTGCTGCCTGCATCGCTGCAAGACTGGCTGCCCAAGG
>JADCGQ010000078.1 GCA_020248945.1 Rubrivivax sp. | reverse complement strand
CGCAGATGCGCGGCCTGCTCAAGGCCCTCGAAGCCCGGCGTCCTGATGCCGACAACGGCACGATCCGAAAGGCCGCGTAGCATCAACCTATTGGAGCCGTCACCGGGCGCGGTTCAACAGAGAGCGGGACAATGCCGCCCGCCGCCCATCAGCAGCGCGCAAACGCTCTCGGGGCAGGCCGGCGCGGTGGTAATCCGCCTCATCACCAACGGCGCGGAGGCCAACGACCCGACCGAGACCCTGTCGTCGCTGACCCTGAAGCGAGACGTGCCGCCCGGCGTGCAGGCTTCGGCCGAAGACACCGCCATCCTGCGGCGCACACGCGAGATGACGAACAGCACGGCCGTCTTCAGCGGCATGGTGGCGCCGGGGCGCTACCGCCTGTCGCATGCCACCGGCTTCTTCGCCAACACCACGTACACCTTCCCGCTGGCCGGCAGGCTGGGCAGCTTCGAGGTCAAGGCCCGCGAGGTGTCGTTGCTGGGCAGCTTGCTCGTGCAGCCGCAGCCCGGGCAACGCTTCCTGGTCGGCTACCTGGCGCCCGATGCCGAAGTGACGAACACCTTCAACACGCTGTTCCCCGCCCTGGCCGAGCAGACACGCGGCCAGGCACCGAACCAGTTCGAACCCAGCGCGCAGCTGTCGCTCGGCGCCGCCCTCGCGCCGGCCTTCCGCAACCTCACCACCGCACTGAACGGCATCGAGACCACCCCCGACGGCAGCCTGCTGGCGGGCAGCAAGATGGGCCGCGTCATCTGGCGCAAGCCCGGCGAGCCCACCGCGCGCGCACTGCAGATCGACAACTGGCTCGAAGTGCTCAGCGTGCGCCCCTACCGCCAGGGCCTGCTGGCCGCAGGCGAAGAGGGCCTGCTGCGCTACACCAGCGACGAAGGCAAGACCTGGCAGGCGCTGCCCGCCCCGGCCCCCGGGCTGATCGCGGCGGCCGAGCCGCTGAGCAACGGCAAGGTGCTGGCCCTGGTGCGCCGCGGCACGCGGTGGTCGGCCCATGTCAGCGACGATCCCTTGGTGGGCGGCTGGCGCCCGCTCGCCAGCTTCGAGCAGGAACGGTCGATCAACCTGGTCTGGCAGGACGCCATGGTGCTGGCCGGCCGCGACCGTGTGGGCGTGTTCATGCCCAACGGCGAGTTGCTCGTGGTCGATGGCAGCACCGGCGCGCTGGAGCGCCGGTCCATCGGCGTCTCCACCTCGGGGGCGCAGATCCTGGCCGACGGCAGCCTGCTCGCCCAGGGCGGCAACCTCTCCCGCTCCACGTACCTCTCCACCGACGGCGGCCGCCAGTGGCGAGACCTCGACACGAGCCGCTTCGTCTCGGCCATCACGGCGGCCAACGCCCAGACCTTCTATGCGGTGGCACCCATCGATCCCGGCATCTTTGCCGGCACCTATGCCCTGATGGTCAGCCGCGATGGCGCCAAGACCTGGAAGAAGTCGGGCGAGGTGCCCGGTGGCAACCCGGGCCTGGTGCGCTTGCTGCGGGTGGATCGGCATGACGGGGCCTTGCTGGCGGTGCTGGCCCAGGGCCGCGTGATGCGTTCTACCGATGAGGGCGCCACCTGGAGCCGCGTGCGTTGATAGACGAGCGCGCTGCACGCGCCGCAGCCGCTCGCGACAATGCCGGCCACTCGCACTCCGCAGCTTGCCGGGGCTGCCGAGCCCCCGACACATCACCTCTGGACCGAATGCCTTCGCTCTTCGACCCCTTGACCCTGGGCGCGCTGACGCTGCCCAACCGCATCCTGATGGCGCCGCTCACGCGCGCCCGCGCCGGCCGCAGCCACATCGCCAACGCCCTGATGGCCGAGCACTACGCGCAGCGCGCCTCGGCCGGCTTGCTCATCGCCGAGGCCACGATGGTGGCCGCCGATGGCTGTGCCTTCACCGGCGAGCCCGGCATCTACGACGACGCCTGCGCCGCCGGCTGGCGCGGAGTGACCGATGCCGTGCACGCGGCGGGCGGGCGCATGCAGCTGCAGATCTGGCACCCGGGGCGCTCCGCGCACTCCAGCCTGAACGGCGGCGTGCAACCCATCAGCAGCGGCGAGCGCGCCATCCAGGGCCTCATCAACACGCCCAGCGGCAAGCAGCCCTACGAGCAGCCGCGCCGCCTGCGTGACGACGAGCTGCCCGCCATCGTCGAGCTGTTCCGCGGGGCCACGCGCCGCGCGCTGCAGGCCGGCTTCGACGGCGTGCAGCTGCACGGTGCCCACGGCTACCTGCTCGACCAGTTCCTGCGCGATGGGGTGAATGACCGCAGCGGCCCCGGCTTCGAACGTTACGGCGGCAGCATCGAGAACCGCGCCCGGCTGCTGCTGGAGTGTGTGGATGCGGCCGTGGCCGAAGCGGGGGCAGGGCGTGTCGGCCTGCGCCTGTCGCCCCTGGCGGGCAGCAACGATCTGGTGGACAGCGATCCCGAGGCGCTGCTGGCCTACGTGGCCGGGCAGCTCGGCGCGCGGGGCATCGCCTACCTCGAGTTGCGCCACATGGACCCGGCGCTCGACGCCGAGCGCCGCATCGCCGCCGTCGCACGCCAGCACTTCCCGGGGCCGCTGCTGCGCAACGGCGGCTTCTCGGCGGCCACTGCGCAAGCCGCGCTCGACGAGGGCAGTGCCGACGCCATCGTCTTTGGCCGCGCCTACATCGCGAACCCCGATCTGGTGGAGCGGTTGCGCGCCGGCGCGCCGCTGAACGAGCCGGAGCCCAAGACCTACTACGCGGCCGGCGCCGCGGGCTACACCGACTACCCGCGCATGGCGGCCTGAGGCGACCATGGCCACCGCCCCCGAGACCTCATCCTCCGCCAACGCGGGCCCCTTCGGCATCGGCGTCATCGGCACCGGCATCATGGGCCGCAAGATGATCGCGGCGCTGCAGCAGCACCCGCGCTTCCGCGTCGTGGCGGCCTGGGACCCCGACGCGAACGCCTTGCAGGCGGCGCTGGCGCAGGCCAGCGGCGTGCGCGCGGCGGCCGGTGTGGACAGCCTGGTGGACGATGCGGCGGTGCAGGCGATCTACATCGCATCACCACCGGCCTGGCATGCCGGCGCGGTGAGCCGCGTGCTGCAGGCCGGCAAGGGCTGCTTCTGCGAGAAGCCGCTGACGCACGACATCACCGAGGCCGAGGCGCTGCGCGAGGCCGTGCTGCAGTCGCGCCTGCCGTTTGCCGTGAACTTTCCGTTTGCCCGCGGCACCGCCGCCGGCCGCATGCGCAGCATCGTGCAGAGCGGCGAGCTCGGCCCCGTCGTGTCGGCCCGCATCCACCTGCGCTTTGCGCGCTGGCCGCGCGCCTGGCAGGCCGGCGCCAGTACCTGGCTGGCCGGCCCGGCCGAAGGCGGGTTCACGCGCGAGGTGCTGTCACACTTTGCCTTCCAGGCCCTGCGTCTGTTCGGGCCGGCGGCCGTGGCCGATGTCGAACTGCAGCGCGAGCCCGGCCAGGCCGAAACGGCGCTGCGCGCGCGCTGGGTGCATCGCGAGGTGCAAGTGAGCGTCGACGCGGCGGTGGCCGGCGAGGTGGCCGACGACAACCGCTTCGAGGTGCAGGGCGAACGCGGTAGCGTGGCGCTGACGGGCTGGTCGCGGCTCGACTGCCGGGGCGAAGTCTCCGAACGGGTCGACAACACCGCGCACACGCTGGACGGCCTGGCCGCGCTGCTGGAGGGCCGTGCCGAACACGGCCTGGCGAGCATCGACGAGGCGACGGCGGTGGTTCGCTGCATCGAGACGATGTTGCGGCGCTGAAGGCGATCTAGCGCCCGTACAAGCGGCACAGCTCCGCCAGCCGTTCGGCATGCCAGGGCTGCACCTGGCTCCAATGGAAGCGCCAGCGCCACCAGCCGCTCTCTTGCCCTGGAAAGTTCATGCGGCACTCGGTGGGCAGGGCCAGCACGTCCTGCATCGGGTGCACGGCGGTGTCGGCCACGCTGGCCATGGCGGCGCGGATCATCGTCCAGGGCATGTCGTGGCCGTCGGTGGCCAGGTAGCCACGCGCGAAGTGGCGCTCGTGGTCGGTGGCGGTGGCCCACCAGCCGGCGACGGTGTCGTTGTCGTGCGTGCCGGTGTAGACCACGGTGTCGGGCTCGTGGTTGTGCGGCAGAAAGCGGTCGGTGGCGTCGCCGTTGAAGGCGAACTGCAGGATGCGCATGCCCGGCAGGCCGAACTTCCTGCGCAGCGCGTCGACGTCGGGCGTGATCACGCCCAGGTCCTCGGCAATGATGGGCATCGGCCCCAGCGCCTTGGCAATGGCCTTGAACAGCGGCTCGCCCGGGCCGGGCAGCCACCGGCCCTTCACGGCCGTGGGCTCGCTGGCCGGGATCTCCCAGTAGCCGGCGAAGCCGCGGAAGTGGTCGATGCGCACGATGTCCACCAATTCGAAGGTTCGGCGGATGCGCTCCACCCACCAGGCGTAGCCGTCCTTGGCGTGCTTGCTCCAGCGGTACAGCGGGTTGCCCCAGCGCTGCCCGGTGGCGCTGAAGAAGTCCGGCGGCACGCCGGCCACCACGGTGGGCTTGCCGGCGGCATCGAGCTCGAACAGCTGCTGGTTGGCCCACACCTCGGCCGAGAGGTAGGCAATGAAGATGGGCGTGTCGCCGATGATCTGCACGCCGCGGCCGTTGGCATAGGCGCGCAGCTTCATCCACTGGCGGAAGAAGCGCCACTGCGCGAATTCCCAGAAGTGGATGCGCTGGGCGTGCGTGGCGCGTGCTGCGGCCAGTGCAGCGGGTTCGCGTGTGCGCAGCGGCGTGGCCCAGGTGTGCCAGTCGGCCCAGGCGAGGTTCTCGCACAGGCTCATGAAGAGGCTGAAGTCGGGCAGCCAGCTGGCCTGCTCGGCGCGGAAGCGTTCGAAGTCCTCGCGCTGGGCGGGCGTGCCACTGGCCGCGAAGCGCAACGCCGCCTTGTGCAGCCGCTCCATGCGGTAGGGGTAGGCGTGGGCGTAGTCCACCGCCTCGGCCGCCAGGCCCGGTACGGGCACCAGATCGGCGGCGTCGAGCCAGCCTTGTTCGTGCAGCTCGGCCAGGTCCACCAGCAGCACGTTGCCGGCGAAGGCCGAGTTGCTCATGTAGGGCGAGTTGCCCGGGCCGATGCCGGCCAGTGGCAACACCTGCCACAGCTTCTGGCCGCTGGCCACGAGCCAGTCGACGAAGTGGTAGGCCTCGGGGCCGAGGTCGCCGCTGCCATGCGGGCCGGGCAGGGAGGTCGGGTGCAGCAGCACGCCGCTGGCACGGGGGAATCGCATGGGGGTGTCTCCGGGAGAAGGGCTCAGGGTGCCGCGTCGCGCAGCAGCACCACGCTGCGCGCGGGCAGCAGGTACTCGGCGCGCTCGTCGCGTGTCCAGGTGCTGCGGCCGTCGGGCTGGGTGCTGTCGAGCTCGCACAGCCATTGGCCGGGTGGCAGCCGGAAGCTGGCGTCCATGTCGCGGCCGTTGATCAGCAGCAGCAAGGGCGCGCCACCGCGCCCTGGTGCGCCGATCCACGCGCCCAGGATGCGCGACATGCGGTTGTTCCAGTGCTCCGGCGCCATCGGCTCGCCGGTGCGGCGCAGCCAGGCCAGATCGGCGCGGCCCTTGGCATCGGGCAGGCCGGTGTACCAGCGGGGGGCCAGCGGCAACAGGCGCTTGCGCAAGGCGATGACGTGGGCGGTGAAGTCCAGCAGGCGTTGGTCGGCAGCGGCCCAGTCGATCCAGGTGATGGGGTTGTCCTGGCAGTAGGGGTTGTTGTTGCCTTGCTGGGTGTGGCCGATCTCGTCGCCGGCGGCGAGCATCGGCGTGCCCTGGCTCAGCAGCAGGCTCGCCAGCAGCGCGCGTTGCAGCCGGGCGCGGCACGCGAGCACGGCGGGGTCGGTGGTGGGGCCTTCCCAGCCGCAGTTCCAGCTCAGGTTGTGGCCGTGGCCGTCGCGGTTGTTCTCGCCGTTGGCCTGGTTGTGACGCAGGTCGTAGCTCACCAGGTCGGCCAGCGTGAAGCCGTCGTGGCTGACGATGTAGTTCACGCTTTCCAGCGGTGAGCGGTTGCGCGGCTGGTACAGGTCGCTGCTGCCGGCCAGGCGCAGCGCGAACTCGCCGCGCGTGCAGTCGCCGCCCAGCCAGAAGGCGCGCGCGGTGTCGCGGTAGCGGTCGTTCCATTCCTGCCAGCCGCGCGGGAACTGGCCGAGCTGGTAGCCGCTGGGGCCCACGTCCCAGGGCTCGGCGATCAGGCGCACGCCCTGCAGCACCGGGTCTTGCAGCACGGCCTTGAAGAAGGGGTTGGCGCGGTCGAAGCCGTGGTCGCCGCGGCCGAGCACCGGGGCCAGGTCGAAGCGGAAGCCGTCGACGCCGTAGTGCTGCACCCAGTGGCGCAGGCTGTCCATCACCATCTGCAGCATGCGCGGGTGGCGGATGTCGAGCGTGTTGCCGCAGCCCGTCCAGTTCTCGTAGTGCGGCTTGGCGTGGTCGACGAGGCGGTAGCAGCTGGCGTTGTCGAGGCCCCGCCAGGCGAGCGTGGGGCCGAGCTCGTCGCCCTCGGGCGTGTGGTTGTAGACCACGTCCAGCAGCACCTCGATGCCGGCGGCGTGCAGCTGCCGCACCATCTCGCGGAACTCCTCGCGCACGCCGGCACCCGTGGTGGCGGCGGCGTAACGCGGCTCGGGGCAGAAGAAGCCGAGCGTGTTGTAGCCCCAGTAGTTGACGAGCCCGCGCGCGGCCAGGTGGGCCTCGTCGAGGTGCTGCTGAACGGGCAGCAGGCACACGGCGGTGACCCCGAGGGCTTGCAGGTGGGCGATGGCGGCGTCGTGCGCGAGGCCGGCGTAGGTGCCGCGCAGTGACTCGGGCACGCCGGGCATCTGCTTCGTGAAGCCGCGGACGTGTACTTCGTAGATCAGCGTGTCGGCGACGTGGGTGTGGGGCAGGCGCTGCAGTAGCGGGGCTTCGTCGGCCACGACGCGGGCCTTGAAGGCGTGTGCGGCGTTGTCGCGGGTGTCGGGGTGCTGGGGGTGTTCGGGGTCGGCGCCGGTGTGCGGGGCGGCCCAGTCGAAGCCGCCGGGCGGCGAGACGATCTCGCGCGCCCAGGGGTCGAGCAGCAGCTTGTGCGGGTTGAAGCGGTGACCCCGGTCGGGGCGCCAGGGTCCGTGGGCGCGCAGGCCGTAGACCAGGCCGGGGGTGGCGTGGGGGAGATGGCCGTGGAAGACATCGCCGCTGCGGGTGGGCAGGGGCAGGCGCTGCAACTCGGTGCGGCCGTCGGCATCGAAGAGGCAGAGCTCGATGCGCGTGGCGTGCTGGGAGAAGACGGCGAAGTTGACGCCGCCGTCGGCCACCGTGGCACCCAACGGCCAGGCGCGGCCGGGTTGCAGCGCGGTAAGCGCGGTAGGGGCGGTGTCGCGGCGGGCCATGTCCATCACGGCCGCCGGGGTGCGAGGTGCTCGCGCAGGGCTTCGACAGGCTCAGCCCGAACGGAGGGAGGTGAACCTTCGACAGGCTCAGTCCGAACGGAGGGTGTCCGCAGCCCCCCAGTGCGCCGCGGAGCGCATGGCATGCACAGCCCGCTCACGTCAGCGCACCAGCTCCAGGAACACTGTCGCCAGCGGCGGCACGTTCAGCACCACGCTCTGGGGCCGGCCGTGGCTGTGCACCGCCTCGCTGTGGCATTCCCCCAGCGGCGTGCCGACATCGCTGCCGCCATAGTGCCGGCTGTCGGTGTTGAGCCGCTCCACCCACCGCCCCGGCGCCGGCACGCCGAAGCGCAGGCTGTGGTGGACCACCGGTGCGAAGT
Source organism: Rubrivivax sp. (assembly GCA_020248945.1). Lineage (GTDB taxonomy): Bacteria > Pseudomonadota > Gammaproteobacteria > Burkholderiales > Burkholderiaceae_C > Rubrivivax. The sequence goes on along the minus strand of JADCGQ010000078.1, from coordinate 34,502 downwards.
TGCACACCACCAGCATCTGCTCGCCACCGCGGCCGTGCCGCACGAAGGCCAGCAGGCTGCGGCCGGCGTCGTCATGGCTGATCCACTCGAAGCCGGCGCCGGTGAAGTCCTGCGTGTACAGCGCCGGGCTCTGCCGATACAGCCGGTTCAGATCGCGCACCAGGAGCTGCACGCCGGCATGGCGGCTGTCCTGCAGCTGATGCCAATCCAGGCTCGCATCGTGGTTCCACTCGCGCCCCTGCGCGAACTCGCAGCCCATGAACAGCAGCTTCTTGCCCGGGTGCGCCCACATGAAGCCGTAGTACGCGCGCAGGTTGGCGAACTGCTGCCACGCGTCGCCCGGCATCTTGGCCAGCAGGCTGCCCTTGCCGTGCACCACCTCGTCGTGGCTCAGCGGCAGCACGAAGTTCTCGGTGAACGCGTAGACGAGGCCGAAGCTCATCTCGCCCTGGTGGTGGCTGCGGTGGATCGGATCGCGCGCCATGTACTGCAGCGTGTCGTGCATCCAGCCCATGTTCCACTTGTAGTGGAAGCCCAGGCCGCCGGCATAGGTGGGCCGGCTCACGGCGGGGAAGGCGGTGCTTTCTTCGGCCAGCGTGACGGCCTGCGGGCGCTCGGACCCGATCACCTCGTTCACACGCTTGAGCAGCGCGATGGCCTCGAGGTTCTCGCGCCCGCCGTGGGCGTTGGGGATCCACTCGCCCGCCTTGCGGCTGTAGTCGCGGTACAGCATCGAGGCCACGGCGTCGACGCGCAGGCCGTCGACGCCGTAGCGCTCGAGCCAGTACAGCGCGCTGCCGACGAGGAAGTTGCGCACCTCCGTGCGGCCGAAGTTGTAGATGAGGGTGTTCCAGTCGTTGTGGAAGCCCTCGCGCGGATCGGCGTACTCGAAGAGCGCGGTGCCGTCGAACTGCGCCAGCCCGTGCGCATCGGACGGAAAGTGCGCGGGCACCCAGTCGACGATCACGCCCAGGCCGGCCGCGTGCGCGCGCTCGATGAAGCGCGCCAGCCCCTCGGGCTCGCCGAAGCGCGAGCCATCGGGCTGCGGCGCGCTGAAGCGCGCCGTGGGCGAATACATGCCCAGCGTCTGGTAGCCCCAGCTGCCGTCGAACGGGTGCTCGCTCACCGGCATCAGCTCCAGGTGCGTGAAGCCCATGTCCACGGCATAGGGCACCAGCTCTTCGGCCAGTTCGTCCCAGGTCAGCCACCGGTTGCCTTCTTCGGGCTTGCGCCGCCACGAGCCCAGGTGCACCTCGTAGATGCTGATGGGCGCGTCCAGCGCAATGGCGGCCTGGCGCGCGGGCGAGGGCGGCACCACGGCCGGCAGCGGCGCCACCACGCTGGCGGTGGCCGGGCGCAGCTCGCTGGCGCGGGCGTAGGGGTCGGCTTTCTGCGGCAGCAGCTGGCCCTCGCGGCCGAGCAGCTCGAACTTGTAGGCCTCGCCCGCGGCCACGCCGGGCAGGAAGAGCTCCCACACGCCGCACTCGCGGCGCAGGCGCATCGGGTGGCGGCGGCCGTCCCAGTGGTTGAAGTGGCCGACGACGCTCACTCGGCTGGCGTTGGGCGCCCACACCGCGAAGGCGGTGCCGGTCACGCCGTCCATCACACGCGGCGTGGCGCCCAGTATCTCGAAGGGCCGCAGGTGCGTGCCTTCGCCGAGCAGCCACACGTCCATCTCGCCCAGCACGGTGCCAAAGCGGTAGGGGTCTTCGAGCACGCTCTCGCCGCCGCCGGCCCAGCGTACGCGCAGCTGGTAGCGGCCGCGGGCGGCGGTTTCGCCTTCGAACAGATCGGGCCAGCCCTCGGCCTGGCGCCGCTGCAGCGGCCAGGCGTGCGCGCCCGACACCACCGAGACCGCCAGCGCATGCGGCAGGAAGGCGCGCACCCAGGTGGCGCCGTCGCCCCGCGGGTGCGGGCCGAGCACGGAAAACGGATCGCCGTGGCGGCCCTCGCAGACGGCCCGTGCCGCTGCTGCATCGAGTTTCATGCCGGCATCATGCGGCATCAGGCCTTGGGCACCAGGCCCCAGACCTCGCGCGCGTACTCGCGAATCGTGCGGTCCGACGAGAAGAAGCCCATGCCGGCCACGTTGACGATGGCCTTCTTCGCCCAGGCGTCGGGCTGCTCGTACAGCGCATCGACGCGCGCCTGCGCGGCCACGTAGCTGTCGAAGTCGGCCAGCAGCATGTACGGGTCGCCGCCCCACAGCAGCGCATCGACCAGGCCGCGGTAGCGGCCGGGCTCTTCGTCGCTGAAGTGGCCGCCGGCAACGGCGTCGAGCACGGCCTTCAGGCGCGGGTTGCTCTCGTACAGGCGGAAGGGCTGGTAGCCCGCAGCCTTGCTGGCCGCCACCTCGGCAGTGCTGAGGCCGAAGATGAAGATGTTGTCGTCGCCCACCTGCTGGCGGATCTCGATGTTCGCGCCGTCGTCGGTGCCGATCGTGAGCGCGCCGTTCAGCGCCAGCTTCATGTTGCCGGTGCCCGAGGCCTCGGTGCCGGCGGTGGAGATCTGCTCCGACAAGTCCGCCGCGGGCATGATGATCTCGGCCACTGAGACGCCGTAGTTCGGCACGAACACCAGCTTCAACTTGCCGCCGATGCGCGGGTCGTCGTTGATGACGCTGCCCACGTCGTGGATGAGCCGGATGATGCTCTTGGCCGCGTGGTAAGAGCTGGCCGCCTTGCCCGCAAAGATGACGGTGCGCGGCGTCCAGTGCGCCGTGGGGTCGGCCAGCATGGCCTGGTAGCGCGCCACCACCTGCAGCACGTTGAGCAGCTGGCGCTTGTATTCGTGGATGCGCTTGACCTGCACGTCGAACAGGCTGGTGGGGTCGACGACGATGCCGGTGCTGGTGCGGATGTGCTCGGCAAGCCGCCGCTTGTTGGCCTGCTTCACGGCCAGGAAGGCCTGGCGGAAATCGGCGCGCTCGGCGTGCGGCTCCAGGCGCTTGAGCTGGTCGAGATCGAGCCGCCAGCCGTGGCCGATGGTGCTGTCCACCAGCGAGGCCAGGCCGCCGTTGGCCTGCGCGAGCCAGCGCCGCGGCGTGACGCCGTTGGTCATGTTGGTGAAGCGGTCCGGCCACATCGAGGCAAAACCCGAGAAGATGGTCTGCACCAGCAGATCGGAGTGCAGCGCCGACACACCGTTCACCTTGTGGCTGCCGACCACGGCCAGGTGGGCCATGCGCACGCGGCGCTCGCCGCGCTCGTCGATCAGCGAGAGCTCGCGCAGGAACTCGTGGTCGCCCGGGCGGTGCGCCGCAGCCTCTGCCAGGAACTCGGCGTTGATGCGGAAGATGATCTCCAGGTGCCGCGGCAGCACCTGCTGCATCAGCGCCACTGGCCAGGTCTCCAGCGCCTCGGGCATGAGGGTGTGGTTGGTGTAGCTGAACACCTTCTTCGTGATGGCCCAGGCGGCGATCCAGCCGAAGCCGTGCTCGTCGACCAGCAAGCGCATCAGCTCGGCCACGCCGATGGCCGGGTGGGTGTCGTTCAGGTGGATGGCCACCTTGTCCGACAGGTTGGTGAGTCGGCCGTGCTCGGCCAGGTGGCGGCCGAGGATGTCTTGAATGCTGGCGCTGGTGAAGAAGTACTCCTGGCGCAGGCGCAGTTCGCGGCCGGCCGGGGTGCTGTCGTTCGGGTACAGCACCCACGAGATGTTCTCGTACTCGTTCTTGAACTCGGCCGCGCGCGCGTAGTCGCCGCTGTTGAAGGCGTGCAGGTCGATCTGGCTGGGTGCCACGGCCTTCCACAGGCGCAGCGTGCTCACGCGCTCGCTGCCGTGGCCCGGCACCACCATGTCGTAGGCCTTGGCGTTGACCTCGCCGGCATGGCGCCAGGTGGGCACCAGACTGGGGTCGGTGGCCGGCTCGACCCAGCCGCCGAAGCGCACGCGGTAGTGCACGCCACCGCGCGCAAACTCCCAGGGCGTGCCGTCTTCGAGCCAGGGGTCGGGCGATTCGACTTGCCGGCCGCCCTGGATGTGCTGCTTGAACATGCCGAACTCGTAGCGGATGCCGTAGCCGTAGCTCGGCAGTTCCACTGTGGCCATGCTGTCCAGGAAGCAGGCCGCCAGGCGGCCGAGGCCGCCGTTGCCCAGGGCTGCGTCGGCTTCGGTGCCGGCCAGATCTTCCAGGCTGGCGGCGTGGGCGCGGGCGGCGGCGCCCATCTCGCCTTTCAGATCAAGCGCGGCCAGCGCGTTGCTGAGCGTGCGGCCGATCAGGAACTCCATCGACAGGTAGTACACGCGGCGCGCCTTGGCGGCGCGGTCGGCGGTTTCCGCGGCCACCCAACGTCGGGACAACTGCTCTCGCGCCACCTGGGCCACGGCGTGCATGATCTCGGTCGGGCTGGCCTGGCCGGGCATGGCACCCACGGTGTGCAGCAGGTGGCGTTCGACGGCTGCGGCGCTGTGGTCGACGGCAGCCAGGGCCGATGGGGTGGCGGCCGTGGTGGTGGTGATCTTGGAGTCGGACATCGTCGGGGCGGCGCAAGGTTTGCTTGCGTCGTGCAGGGGCGGGTTGTCGGTGCTGGGAGTGTCCCGAACGGGGCCTTCAGCGTCAACCCAAACCGGCGCCGCGCTTTGTAGTCTGGCTACATCTTCACGCCTTTTTTTCAGGCATCGCAGCGTCGGTGAAATCCATAAAGTTGTTTTTTGACAGTTATATAGACCACGTTCTTGATAAACAGATTTAATAAACCAAGCGATCTGCGCCTGTCGATTCAGTGCTACCCGCCCGGCTCGGGGCTTGTAGTTTTGCTGCATCGCGTACGCGCCGGGTTGCACCAGGAGACAGCATGAAACCGATCGATGTGGCGGCGAGCTTCGACCTGCCGCGCCGGGCCGTGGCCCTGGTGCTGGCCGGCGGGCGCGGCAGCCGGCTGAAGAACCTGACCGATTCGCGGGCCAAGCCGGCGGTCTACTTCGGCGGCAAGTTCCGCATCGTCGACTTTGCGCTCAGCAACTGCATGAACAGCGGCATCCGCCGCATCGGCGTGATCACGCAGTACAAGTCGCACAGCCTGTTGCGCCACCTGCAGCGCGGCTGGGCCTTCCTGAAGAGCGAGATGAACGAGTTCGTCGACCTGCTGCCCGCGCAGCAGCGGGTGGACGAAGAGAGTTGGTACCGCGGCACGGCCGACGCCGTCTACCAGAACCAGGACATCCTGGCCGCCTACCGCGCCGAGTACGTGGTGGTGCTGGCCGGCGACCACATCTACAAGCAGAACTACGCGTTGATGCTGGCCGACCACGTGGCCTTGCACCAGCAGCTGGGCACCGAGTGCACGGTGGCCTGCGTCGAGGTGAGCCGCGAAGAGGCCAAGGCCTTCGGCGTGATGGCCGCGGGCGCCGACCGCCGCATCACCGACTTCGTCGAGAAGCCGCCCGAGCCGCCCACCGTGCCGGGCAAGCCCGACCGCAGCCTGGCCAGCATGGGCATCTACATCTTCAACGCGCGCTACCTCTACAAGGAGCTGGAGCGCGACATGATGGACCCGAACTCCAGCCACGACTTCGGCAAAGACATCATCCCGCGCGCCGTGCGCGCCGGCCTGGCGGCGGCGCATCCCTTCGACCTGTCCTGCGTGGGCCGACGCGCCGGCCACGAGCCCTACTGGCGCGACGTCGGCACCATCGACGCCTACTGGGACGCCAACATCGACCTCACGGCCACCGACCCGCTGCTCAACCTGTACGACACGCACTGGCCGATCTGGACTTACCAGCAGCAGCTGCCGCCCGCCAAGTTCGTGCACAACCTCGAAGACCGCCGCGGCATGGCCATCGAGAGCCTGGTCTCGGGCGGCTGCATCGTCAGTGGCAGCGTGTTCCGTTCGGTGCTGTTCTCCACCGTGCGCGTGCATTCGCACTCGCAGGTCAACTGGAGCGTGCTGCTGCCCGGCGTGCAGGTGGGCCGCCACGCACGCCTGACGCGCTGCGTGATCGACCGCGACTGCATCATCCCCGACGGCCTGGTGATCGGCGAAGACGCCGCGGCCGATGGCGCACGTTTCTACCGCACCGACAGCGGCATCACGCTCGTGACCCGCGAGATGCTGCGCGCCACCGAATGAGCGTGTCAGCGGCCCTGAAGCCGGCCAGCCCGGGCGTGCCGATGCGCGTTCTGCACGTGGCGGCCGAGGTGTTTCCGCTCGTCAAGACGGGCGGGCTGGCCGACGTGGTGGCGGCCCTGCCGGTGGCCCAGGCGCAGCAGGGCGCCGATGTGCGGCTGCTGCTGCCGGGCTACCCGGCCGTGATCGAGAGCGTGCAGGGCGCGCACCCCGTCATCGACATCGGTGCCTGCTTCGGCGCGCTGCGCGTGCGCCTGCTGCTGGGCCGCATGCCGGGCACGGCCTTGCCGGTGTACGTGATCGACGCGCCGTATCTGTACCGCCGCGCCGGTGGGCCCTACCAGGCACCCGATGGCGATGAGTGGCCCGACAACCTGCAGCGTTTTGCGCTGCTCGGCTGGGTGGCGGCGCACCTGGCGGCCGACGATGCCGACCCGGCCTGGGTGCCCGACATCGTGCACGCCCACGACTGGCACGCCGCGATGGCCTGCGCCTTCGTGGCCGAGCACCTGCCAACGCGGGCCGCGAGCGTGTTCACGGTGCACAACCTGGCGTTCCAGGGCCTGTTCCCGATGCACGACTGGTCGCTGCTGGGCCTGGCCTCGCGGCTGATGTCGCCAGCGGGCCTTGAGTTTCACGGTCAGCTCAGCTTCATGAAGGCGGGGCTGAAGTTCGCCGACCACATCACCACCGTGAGCCCGAACTACGCGCGCGAGATCGCGACGCACGAGTTCGGCTGCGGCCTGGACGGCGTCATCCGCGGACGCGGCGCGGCCGTCAGCGGCATCCTCAACGGCATCGACGACGTCGTGTGGAACCCCGCCACCGACCCCGCCATCGCGCAACGCTTCGACGCCGAGCGCCTGGAGGGCAAGGCCGCCTGTCGCCGTGCGCTGCAGGCGGAACTGGGCCTGCAGCCCGACAACGATGCGATGTTGATGGTGGTGGTGAGCCGCTTGACATCGCAGAAGGGCATCGACCTGCTGCTCGCCGCCATGCCCGAGCTGATGGCGATGGGCGTGCAGCTGGCCGTGCAGGGCACGGGCGACCCGGCGCTGGAGGCCGCGTTCCGCATGGCCGAGCAGGCGCACAAGGGGCGGGTGCAGGTGCACATCGGCTACGACGAAGCACGCGCGCACCGGCTGATTGCCGGGGCCGACATGATCGCCGTGCCGTCGCGCTTCGAGCCCTGCGGCTTGACGCAGCTCTACGGCCTGCGCTACGGCACGGTGCCGCTGGTGCGCCAGGTGGGCGGCCTCGCCGACACGGTGGTGGATGCCGACGAAGCCGCGCTGCGCGAGGGCCGGGCCACCGGCTTCGGCTTCGACGCGGCCACGGCCCGCGCGCTGGCGCAGACGGCGCAGCGCGCCGTGGCCCTGAAGCGGCAAGCCGAGCTCTGGCGTGGCCTCATGCGCCAAGGCATGGGGCAGGCGCTGTCCTGGGCCCAGCCGGCGCGGGCGTACCTCGCGCTCTACGCCGACGTGCTGGTACAACGCCGGGCTTGAGCGATGCCAGGTTGGTGGGCGGGAAGTTGGGCAGGCATCCGCAACTGGCCGCAAGCGGGCGTCGTTGCTGGTGATCTGGCGGACAGGGCGGGATTCGAACCCGCGGAGGGCTGTTAACCCTCACACGCTTTCCAGGCGTGCGACTTAAACCGCTCATCCACCTGTCCGTGGGGCTCGCCGGGCGGCGAGGCGGGCGCGATTCTAGCCTTGGGGAGAGGGCGCGGCCGCGTGCTTGCGCAGCCACTCGATCAGCACGTAGTCCAGCGCCTTGGCATGCGTGCTCTCCAGCACGACGGGCGGCGCACAGCCCTCTTCGTAGGCCTCGCGCCAGCGCAGCGCGCACACGCACCAGCGGTCGCCGGGCTTGAGGCCGCGGAAGCGGTGCTCGGGGCGCGGCGTGATGAGGTCGTTGCCGCGCTCCATCTGGAAGTTCAGGAACTCCACCGTCACGCGGGCGCAGATCACGTGGCTGCCGAGGTCTTGCGCGTCGGTGTGGCAGCAGCCGTCGCGGTACCAGCCGGTGAGGGGGTCGTAGCCGCAGGGAATGAGCGCCGTGCCCAGCACGTTGAGCGCACGGTCGCGTCGGGTCTCGGTCATGGCAACTGGCTCACTTGCCGGGCGCCGGCCCGTTCTTGCCCAGCAGCGCCATCGCGGTGCCGATGAGAGCCGAGACCTCGCTCATGTTGCCGGGCACGATCATCGTGTTGTTGGTGCGCGCGAGGTTGGCGTAGGCCTCCACGGCCTTCTCGGCCACCTTCAGCTGCACGGCCTGCTCGCCCCCGGGCTGCTGGATGGCCGCGGCGATCTTGCGGATGGCCTCGGCCGTGGCGTCGGCCACCGCGGTGATGGCCGCCGCCTCGCCCTGCGCGTTGTTGATCTCGGCCTGCTTCTCGCCCTCGGAGCGCGCGATGAAAGCCTCGCGCTCGCCAGTGGCGATGTTGATCTGCTCCTGGCGGCGGCCCTCCGAGGCCGCGATGAGCGCCCGCTTCTCGCGCTCGGCCGTGATCTGCGCCTGCATGCTGCGCAGGATCTCGGTCGGCGGCGTGAGGTCCTTGATCTCGTAGCGCAGCACCTTCACGCCCCAGTTCATGGCCGCTTCGTCGAGCGAGCTCACGACGCTGGCGTTGATGAGGTCGCGCTCCTCGAAGGTCTTGTCGAGCTCCATCTTGCCGATCACGCTGCGCAGCGTGGTCTGCGCCAGCTGCGAGATGGCCATCAGGTAGTCGCTGCTGCCGTAGCTGGCGCGCATGGGGTCGGTGACCTGGAAGTAAAGGATCCCGTCCACCTGCAGCTGCGTGTTGTCCTTCGTGATGCAGACCTGGCTCGGCACGTCCAGCGGCACTTCCTTCAGCGAGTGCTTGTAGGCCACGCGCTCGACGAAGGGGATGACGAACTTCAGGCCCGGCGTGAGCGTGCGGTCGTACTTGCCCAGCCGCTCGACGACCCAGGCGTTCTGCTGCGGCACGATCTTGAAGGTGCGGACGATGAAGATCACCGCAATGACGGCAACGATGAGCGCGATTTCCATGGTGTTGGGGCAGCGGGTGAGGGTGGGAGAAGAGGTTGCCTGGCTCAGCGCGCCGGGGCGGTGTCGACCGACAGCTCGTTGCCCCGCAGGGCCACGATCACGTGCTCGCCGGCCGCCGGCTGGCCGCTGCCGGCGAAGCGCACCGCCCACATCGCGCCGCGGTAGCTGACGCGGGCCGAGCCGTCGGGTTGCCACTCGGGCACCTGCAGGCGCTCGCCGATGTCGAGGTTGACGTCGCGGTTCGATTCAGCAGGCGCGCTGCGGGGCGAGCGCGCGCGCTTGAAGTGCCAGGCCGCGGTGGCGCCGGCCGCGCACAAGGCGGCCGTGGCCACCTGCGCCGTGGCGCCCAGGCCGGCATGGGCCGCCAGCGCGCCGGCCGCGGCGCCCAGCGCCACCATCAGCAGGTAGAAGGTTCCGGTGGCCAGCTCGGCGGCGACGAGCGCGCCAGCCAGCAGCCACCAGAGGGTCGGGCTCGACAGGTCCATCAGCAAATCCTTCCTGGGCAAGCGCCTTGGCCATCGTGTCGGCCACAGCAGCGTCAGTGTAGGCGCGCCCCCGCAACCGACACGCAAAAGACCCGATCGACCCCTACACTGCGCGGCCTTGCCGGCGGCTGTGCCGGTGCGTCCCGCAACCCCACCGTCTGGCTGCCATGCTGCGATTCCGCTTCCCCATCGTCATCATCGACGAGGATTACCGTTCCGAGAACACCTCGGGCCTGGGCATCCGCGCGCTGGCCGAAGCCATCCAGAAAGAGGGCTTCGAGGTGCTGGGCGCCACCAGCTACGGCGACCTGAGCCAGTTCGCGCAGCAGCAAAGCCGCGCCAGCGCCTTCATCCTGAGCATCGACGACAACGAGTTCACGCCCGGCCCCGAGCTCGACCCGGCGGTGGTGAACCTGCGCAAGTTCATCGAAGAGATCCGCTGGAAGAACGCCGACATCCCGATCTACGTGTACGGCGAGACGCGCACCAGCCAGCACCTGCCCAACGACGTGCTGCGCGAGTTGCACGGCTTCATCCACATGTTCGAGGACACGCCGGAGTTCGTGGCCCGGCACATCATCCGCGAGGCCAAGAGCTACCTCGACGGCCTGGCGCCGCCGTTCTTCAAGGCGCTGATGGACTACGCGCAAGACGGCTCCTACAGTTGGCACTGCCCCGGCCACAGCGGCGGCGTGGCTTTCCTGAAGAGCCCGGTGGGCCAGATGTTCCACCAGTTCTTCGGCGAGAACATGCTGCGCGCCGACGTGTGCAACAGCGTCGAGGAGCTGGGCCAGCTGCTCGACCACACGGGCCCGGTGGCGCAGAGCGAGCGCAACGCGGCGCGCATCTTCAACGCCGACCATTGCTTTTTCGTCACCAACGGCACCAGCACCAGCAACAAGATGGTGTGGCACCACTGCGTGGCGCCGGGCGACGTGGTGGTGGTCGACCGCAACTGCCACAAGAGCATCCTGCACGCGATCATCATGACCGGTGCGGTGCCGGTGTTCCTGACGCCCACGCGCGACCACTACGGGATCATCGGCCCGATCCCGAAGAGCGAGTTCAGCGAGGAGACCATCCGCGCCAAGATCGCCGCGCACCCGCTGTTGCAAGACCGCGACCCGGCCAGCGTGAAGCCGAAGATCGTGACGCTGACGCAGAGCACCTACGACGGCGTGCTCTACAACACCGAGGACATCAAGCAAAGCCTCGACGGCTTCATCGACACGCTGCACTTCGACGAGGCCTGGCTGCCGCACGCCGCCTTTCACCCGTTCTACGGCAGCTTCCACGCCATGGGCAAGAAGCGCGCGCGGCCGAAGACGGCCATGGTGTACGCCACGCAGAGCACGCACAAGCTGCTCGCCGGCCTCTCCCAGGCCAGCCAGGTGCTGGTGCAGGACTCGCAAGAGGTGAAGCTCGACCGCCACCTCTTCAACGAGGCCTACCTCATGCACACCAGCACGAGCCCGCAGTACGCCATCATCGCCAGCTGCGACGTGGCCGCGGCCATGATGGAGCCGCCCGGGGGCACCGCGCTGGTGGAGGAGAGCATCCTCGAGAGCCTGGACTTCCGCCGCGCCATGCGCAAGGTCGATGCCGAGTTCGGCAAGGACTGGTGGTTCCAGGTCTGGGGCCCCGAACACCTGGCCGACGACGGCATCGGCCGCTCCGCCGACTGGCTGCTGCATGCCAACGAAGACTGGCACGGCTTCGGCCCGCTGGCCGAGGGCTTCAACCTGCTCGACCCGATCAAGAGCACCATCATCACGCCCGGGTTGGGCGTCGACGGCCGCTTCGCCGCCACGGGCATACCGGCGTCCATCGTCACCAAGTTCCTGGCCGAGCACGGCGTGGTGGTCGAAAAGACGGGCCTGTACTCGTTCTTCATCATGTTCACCATCGGCATCACCAAGGGCCGCTGGAACACGCTGGTGACGGCGCTGCAGCAGTTCAAGGACGACTACGACCGCAACGCGCCGCTGTGGCGCATCCTGCCGGAGTTCTGCGCCGCCCATCCGCGCTATGAACGCATGGGGCTGCGCGACCTCTGCCAGGCCGTCCACGAGGCCTATGCCGAGGGCGACATCGCCCGCCTCACGACCGAGGTGTACCTGTCCGATCTGCAGCCGGCGATGACGCCTTCCGAGGCCTACGCGTACATCGCGCACCGCCGCACCGAGCGCGTGCCGATCGACGAGCTCGAGGGTCGCGTGACCACGGCGCTGCTGACGCCGTACCCGCCGGGCATTCCACTGCTGGTGCCGGGCGAGCGCTTCAACCGCCGCATCGTCGACTACCTGCGCTTCACGCGGCAGTTCAATGCCGCGTTCCCGGGCTTCGACACCGACGTGCACGGCCTCGTGGCCGAAGAGGGCGCGGGCGGCGTCACGAGCTACTACGTCGACTGCGTGCGCAGCTGAGGTCGCCGCGCCGGGGCGGCTTCAGCCGGCCGCTTCGGGCGGCAAGCCCATCACCTGGGCGAAGCCCCCGTCGACGTAGGTGATTTCGGCGGTGATGCCGCCGGCCAGGTCGGACAGCAGGAAGGCGGCCGCGTTGCCGACGTCGTCGATGGTCACGTTGCGGCCCAGCGGCGCCTGCGCACCGACCACCTCGAGCATCTTGCCGAAGCCCTTGATGCCGCTGGCTGCCAGCGTCTTGATGGGGCCGGCGCTGATGCCGTTCACGCGGATGGCCTTCGGCCCCAGGCTGGCCGCCAGGTAGCGCACGCTGGCCTCGAGGCTGGCCTTGGCCAGGCCCATGGTGTTGTAGGCCGGCACGGCACGCTCGGCGCCCAGGTAGCTGAGCGTGAGCAGCGCGCTGCCGGGCCTGAGCATCGGCAGCGCCGCCTTGGCCAGCGCCGGAAAGCTGTAGGCCGAGATGTCGTGCGCGATGCGGAAGCCTTCACGCGACAGGCCGTCGAGGAAGTCGCCCGCGATGGCCTCGCGCGGGGCGAAGCCGATCGAGTGCACGAAGCCGTCGAACTGCGGCCAGTGCGTGGCGAGGTCGGCGAACATCTTCGTGATCTGTTCGTCGCTGCCCACATCGCAGTCGAAGATCAGCGAGCTGCCGAACTCGCGGGCGAACTCGGTGGTGCGGTCCTTGAAGCGCTCGCCCACGTAGCTGAAGGCCAGTTCGGCCCCTTGGGCGTGGCAGGCGCGCGCAATGCCGTAGGCAATGGATCGGTTGGACAGCACACCCGTGATCAGCAGGCGCTTGCCGGCGAGAAAGCCCATGAAGTCTCCGTCGTCGCGTTGCGGAGGCTCGCCACCGTGCCAGCCCCCGTGGGGCGCGGATTCTGGCACGCACGGTGCGTGCCCGGGCCCGCGGCTTGCCTGTGGTTTAGTTCACGTCTATACTCCGGGTTTTCCGGGCGTTCAGGTTCAACTTGGTTGTGCTTGGACGCGCGTCGCGTGGGCGGGGAGAGCATTCCAGCCCATTTTTTTTGCTCGATCGGCATCGGGGTTCCTGCAGGGCACGCGAAGCGCGCCACCCAGGGCGAGCCCGGATGAGGGATCTTGGCGGCGCGCCCGGCGGATGGCGCAGCGCCGACATGCTGCGGGAGCAGCGGGATCAGGATCCTTCGTTTGAGAACCGGCGGCACCACACGCAAGGCCAAGCCCGGCATGGGCACGGCCACAGACACGCGGCACGGCAGCAAGCGCGGCGGCGACACCCGGCGCGGCGCGCCGGGTCGCGGGCCTGCGCCTGGGCGGCCGCCGGCGCGTGCGCCGCGCCCGCTGCCGGGGCTCGAGGCCGTGGCGGCTGATGTCACGCTCGCCGACGCGCCGCCCCGCCAGGGCTGGCAGCAGGCGATCGGCAGCACCGTGTCCGGCCTGGGTTACGACCTCATCGATGTCGAGCGGGCAGGCCGCGGCCTTCTGCGCGTGACGATCGACCGCTTCGCAGGCCGTGTCTACGGCACGCCGGGTGCGCCCGACGCGGGTGAGTTCATCACCGTCGAGGACTGCGAGGTCGTGACGCGGCAGCTGCAGTACGTGCTCGAGGTCGAAGGCCTCGACTACGCGCGCCTTGAGGTTTCGTCGCCGGGCCTCGACCGCCCGCTGCGCCACGACGCCGACTACCGCCGCTTCACCGGGCAGGCGGTCAAGATCACGCTGCGCGAGCCCTTCGAGGGCCGCAAGCACTGGGAGGGCGTGCTGGGCCTAGGCGTTGCCGAAGGCGCCTACACGCTGATGTTCAAGCAGGGCACCGACGAGCGCGAGCTCGGCTTCGTGCTCGCCGAGGTGCGCGAGGCGCGCCTCGTGCCGGTGATCGACTTCAAGGGCCGCAAGGCCCGAGCAGCGACTGCCGGCGCCGACGACACCACCACGAACGAGGAGGCGGCCCTTCGCGAGACGGAAGCCGCGCCCGAGACGACGAAAGGCTGAAGGACCGATGAACCGCGAAATGCTGATGTTGGTGGACGCGATCTCGCGTGAAAAGACCGTGGACCGTGAAGTCGTGTTCGGCGCCGTGGAGGCCGCGCTGGCCTCGGCCAGCAAGAAGCTGCACGGTGGCGAGGTCGACATGCGCGTGGCCGTCGACCGCGACACGGGCGTCTACGAGACCTTCCGCCGCTGGCTCGTCGTGCCCGATTCCGCCGGCCTGCAGAACCCGGACGCCGAAGAACTGTTGTCGGACGCGCTCGAGCGCATTCCCGACATCGAAGAAGGCGACTACATCGAGGAAGCCGTCGAGTCGGTGACCATCGGCCGCATCGGCGCGCAAGCCGCCAAGCAGGTCATCCTGCAGAAGATCCGCGACGCCGAGCGCGAGCAGCTGCTGTCGGACTTTCTGAGCCGCGGCGAGAAGATCTTCGTCGGCACCGTCAAGCGCCTGGACAAGGGCGACATCATCGTCGAGAGCGGCCGCGTCGAAGGGCGCCTGAAGCGCAGCGAGATGATCCCGAAGGAAAACCTGCGCAGCGGCGACCGCGTGCGCGCGGTCATCCTGGGCGTGGACAACACGCAGCGCGGCCCGCAGATCATGCTGTCGCGCTCGAGCCCGGAGTTCATGAAGGAACTCTTCGCGCAGGAAGTGCCCGAGATCGAACAGGGCCTGCTCGAGATCAAGAGCTGCGCGCGTGACGCCGGCAGCCGCGCCAAGATCGCCGTGGTCAGCCACGACCGCCGTGTCGACCCCATCGGCACCTGCGTCGGTGTGCGCGGTTCGCGCGTCAACGCCGTCACCAACGAGGTGGCGGGTGAGCGCGTCGACATCGTGCTGTGGTCCGACGACCCGGCGCAGTTCGTCATCGGCGCGCTGGCGCCGGCCAACGTGGTGAGCATCGTCGTCGACGAAGAGCGCCACGCCATGGACGTGGTGGTCGACGAGGAGAACCTCGCCATCGCCATTGGCCGCGGCGGCCAGAACGTGCGCCTGGCTTCCGATCTCACCGGCTGGCGCATCAACATCATGACGGCCGAGGAATCGCAGGCCAAGCAGGCCGAGGAAAGCGATTCTGTGCGCAAGCTCTTCGTCGAGAAGCTCGACGTCGACGAGGAAGTCGCCGACATCCTCATCGCCGAAGGCTTCGGCAGCCTCGAAGAAGTGGCCTACGTGCCGCTGCAGGAAATGCTCGAGATCGAGTCCTTCGACGAGGACACCGTGCACGAACTGCGCAAGCGCGCCAAGGATGCGCTGCTGACCCTGGAGATCGCCCGCGAGGAGTCGGTCGAAGGGGTGTCGCAGAACCTGCGCGATCTGGAAGGCCTGACGCCCGAGCTGATTGCCAGCCTCGCCGAGGGCGGCATCCACACGCGCGACGACCTGGCCGACCTGGCCGTCGACGAGCTGACCGAGATGACCGGCATCGACGAAGAACGCGCCAAGGCGCTGATCATGAAGGCGCGGGAGCACTGGTTCAACGCCTGATCGGACACCTCCGACACAGGCCCCAGACCAACCCCGCCCGCCGCAAGAAATACCCGAGGAAACAGCACCCATGGCCGTGACAACCGTTGCCCAGCTCGCCGCGCAGCTCAACCGCCCGCCGACGGCCTTGCTCGAGCAGCTGCAGTCGGCAGGCGTCAGCAAGCAGTCTCTTGACGACTCCATCACCGAGTCCGACAAGGAGCGCTTGCTGGAGTTTCTGCGCCAGGCCCACGGCACGACTGCGGGCGCCGAGCGCAAGAAGATCTCCATCGTCAAGAAGACCTCGACCGAGATCAAGCAGGCTGATTCCAGCGGCCGTGCCCGCACCATCCAGGTCGAGGTGCGCAAGAAGCGCACCTTCGTCAAGCGCGACGACGTACAGGCCAGCGACGAGCCCTCGGGCCCGAGCGAGGAAGAGCTCGAGTTGCAGCGCCGCGAGGAAGAAGCGCGTGCGCAAGCCGAAGCCATTCGGGTGCAGGAAGAGGAACTGGCTGCCTCGCGTCGCCTGCGCGAGGAGCAGGAGCGCCTCGCTCGCGAAGCCGCCGAAGCTGCTGCCGCAGAAGCGGCTGCCAAGGCTGCCGCCGAAGCCGCTGCGGCCGCCGCCGCCGCGCTGAAGGCGGCTGCCGAGGCCGCCGCCCGCGGCCCGGTGGAAACTGCTGCGCCCGCCGCCGAGCCTGTGGTGGCCAAGGCGGCCGAAGCCGCCAAGCCGCCCCCGCCCGTCGAGGCACCCAAGCCCACGCTGCGCATCGTCAAGGCGGCCGACAAGGCCGCCGAAGATGCCGCCAAGCAGAGCGACCTCGAGCGCCGCCGCAAGATCGCCGAGGAAGAGGCGCGCAAGATCCGCGAGATGATGAACCGGCCCAAGGGCGTTCAGGTGGCCAAGAAGCCCGAAGAACCCAAGCCGGCCGAGCCCGCCAAAGAGGCGATCAAAGGCACCATCCACAAGCCCACCGCCAAGCCGGGCGCGCCGGGTGCCACGACGACGACCGCCGCCAAGCCGGGTGTCAACAAGCAGGTCAAGAGCGAAAAGCTCAGCTCCAGCTGGGCCGACGACGCTGCGCGCAAGCGTGCCGCGCTCAAGACCCGTGGCGACAGCGCCGGCGGCCGTGCCGGCTGGCGCGCGCCGCGTGGCGGCGCTCGCCGTGGCGAGCGCGACGAGGGCGGCTACGCGCCGGACGCGTCCGCACCGGTGATCCAGGAAGTGCACGTGCCCGAGACCATCTCGGTGGCCGACCTGGCGCACAAGATGAGCGTCAAGGCCAGCGAGGTGATCAAGCAGCTGATGAAGCTGGGCCAGATGGTCACCATCAACCAGCAGCTCGACCAGGAGACGGCGATGATCGTCGTCGAGGAGATGGGCCACAAGGCGATGGCCGCCAAGCTCGACGATCCCGAGGCCTTCACCGAAGAAGAAGCCAAGCTGCAGGAAGGCGAGTCGGTGTCGCGCCCGCCGGTCGTCACCGTCATGGGCCACGTCGACCACGGCAAGACCTCGCTGCTGGACTACATCCGCCGCGCCCGCGTGGCGGCAGGCGAGGCCGGCGGCATCACGCAGCACATCGGCGCGTACCACGTCGACACGCCGCGCGGCATGATCACCTTCCTCGATACGCCGGGCCACGCCGCGTTCACGGCGATGCGCGCCCGTGGCGCCAAGGCCACCGACATCGTCATCCTGGTGGTGGCGGCCGACGACGGCGTGATGCCGCAGACGAAGGAAGCCATCGCGCACGCCAAGGCGGCCGGGGTGCCCATCGTCGTGGCCATGAACAAGATCGACAAGCCCGACGCCAACATCGAGCGCCTGAAGAGCGAGCTCGTGGCCGAGGGCGTGGTGCCCGAGGACTTCGGCGGTGAATCGCCCTTCGTGCCGGTCTCGGCCAAGATCGGCACCGGCATGGACGGGCTGCTCGAGCAGGTGCTGCTGCAGGCCGAGGTGCTGGAGCTGAAGGCGCCCACCGACGCCGCCGCCAAGGGCCTGGTGATCGAAGCCAAGCTCGACAAGGGCCGCGGCCCGGTGGCCACGGTGCTGGTGCAGAGCGGCACGCTGAAGAAGGGCGACGTCGTTCTGGCCGGCAGCAGCTACGGCCGCGTGCGTGCCATGCTCGACGAAGACGGCCATTCCACCGAGTCGGCCGGTCCGTCGATCCCGGTCGAGATCCAGGGCCTCACCGAGGTGCCGCAGGCGGGCGACGAGTTCATGGTGCTGGCCGACGAGCGCCGGGCACGCGAGATTGCCACGTTCCGCCAAGGCAAGTACCGCGAGGTCACGCTCAACCGCCGCCAGGCCGCCAAGCTCGAGGGCATGTTCGAGAACATGGGCGAGGGCCAGGCGCAGACGCTGGCGCTCATCGTCAAGGCCGACGTGCAGGGCTCGCAGGAAGCCCTGGCGCAGAGCCTCGTCAAGCTCAGCACGCCCGAGGTGCGGGTGCAGATCGTGCATGCCGCCGTGGGCGGCATCACCGAGAGCGACATCAACCTGGCCATCGCCTCCAAGGCCGTGGTCATCGGCTTCAATGTGCGTGCCGATGCCGGCGCGCGCAAGCTGGCCGAGGGCAACGGCGTCGACCTGCGCTACTACAACATCATCTACGACGCGGTCGACGAGGTGAAGGCGGCGATGGGCGGCATGCTGGCCCCCGAGCAGCGCGAAGAGGTCATCGGCACGGCCGAGATCCGCACCGTGTTCGTGGCCAGCAAGATCGGCACCGTGGCCGGCTCGATGGTCACGGCCGGCGTGGCGCGCCGCGACTCGCGCTTCCGCCTGCTGCGCGACAACGTGGTGGTCTACACCGGCGAGGTCGAAGGCGTGCGCCGCTTCAAGGACGATGTGCGCGAAGTCAAGGAAGGCTTCGAGTGCGGCATCAAGCTCAAGAACGTCACCGACATCCGCGAGGGTGATCAGCTCGAGTTCTTCGAGGTCAAGGAAGTGGCCAGAACCCTTTAGCCCCCACGCTCCCTCTGGTCGCTGCCCCCCGAGGGGGCTCATGCAGCGGCCCGGCGGAGCCGGTTCCGCGCATGCGACTTGATGTCGGCAGCCCCGCCTAGCGCGGGGTTCGCCGCTTTTGGGACAACACGATGCGACACAAGAAAGCCACCCTCAACCGCAGCTTCCGCGTTGCCGACCAGATCCAGCGTGATGTGGCGGGGCTCATCCGCGACCTGAAGGATCCGCGCATCGGCCTGGTCACGATCAACAGCGTCGAGGTCTCGGCCGACTATGCGCATGCCAAGGTGTACTTCTCGGTGCTGATCAGCGACGCCGCCGAGTGCGAGAAGGCGTTGAACGAGGCCGCGGGCTTCTTGCGCAACGGCCTGTTCAAGCGGCTGCAGATCCACACCGTGCCAACGCTGCACTTCCAGTTCGACAAGACCACCGAGCGTGCGGCCGACCTGTCGGCGCTGATCATGCGCGCCAACGCCGTGCGGGCCAAGGAAGACTGATGCAGCGTCCGCGTGGCCCGCGCCAGGTTCGCCGTGTGCTGCACGGCGTGCTGCTGCTCGACAAGCCGCTGGGCTGGACGAGCAACGACGCCTTGCAGAAGGTCAAGGGCATGCTGCGCGCCGAAAAGGCCGGCCACACCGGCACGCTCGACCCGCTGGCCACCGGCCTGCTGCCGTTGTGCCTGGGCGCGGCCACCAAGTTCAGCCAGGCCAGCCTCGATGCCGACAAGCGCTACATCGCCACACTCAAGCTGGGTGAGCGCACGAGCACGGGCGACCGTGAAGGCGAAGTCATCGAGTCGCGCCCGGTGGCCGTCGACGAGGCCGGCATCCGCGCCGCCTGCGCCCGGTTCACCGGCACCATCGACCAGCTTCCGCCGATGCACAGCGCCCTCAAGCACGAAGGCCGCAAGCTCTACGACCTGGCGCGTGCCGGCGTCGAGGTCGAGCGCACGCCGCGGCGGGTGACGATTCATGCCATCGACATGCTGTCGTGGCAGGCTGACGAGCTCGTGATCGACGTGCGCTGCAGCAAAGGCACCTACATCCGCACGCTGGCCGAAGACATCGGCGAAGCGCTCGGTTGTGGCGCGCACTTGTCCGCGCTGCGCCGCACCGAAAGCGGCAGCCTCAAGGTGGCCGACGCCATCGGCATCGACGCCCTGCAGGCGCTTGAGGAGCCCGAGCGCGACGCGCGCCTGCTGCCGCCCGAAGTGCTGCTCGGCAACTGGCCCGAGGTGCGGCTGCCGGCCGACGAGGCCGGGCGCTTTCTCACCGGCTTGCGCCGGCGTGTCGCGCTGGCCGACCAACCCGCCGTCAAGGTCTTCGGACCTGGCCGCCACGAACACGGTGCCTTCCTCGGCACTGCCCACATCACAGCAGGCGAACTGATTGCCGACCGCCTGCTGAGCCCCATCGAAGTCCAGGACCACCCGTTATGAGCACCCGAGCCATCCGCAACGTCGCCATCATTGCCCACGTCGACCACGGCAAAACGACCATGGTCGACCAGTTGCTGCGCCAGAGCGGCACCTTCGCCGACCACGAAAAGGTCGTCGACACCGTGATGGACAGCAACGCCATCGAGCGCGAGCGCGGCATCACCATCCTGGCCAAGAACTGCGCCGTCAGCTGGCAGGGCACGCACATCAACATCGTCGACACCCCGGGCCACGCCGACTTCGGTGGCGAGGTCGAGCGCGCCTTGTCGATGGTGGACAGCGTGGTGCTGCTGATCGACGCCCAGGAAGGCCCGATGCCGCAGACCCGCTTCGTCACCAAGAAGGCACTGGCCCTGGGCCTGAAGCCCATCGTGGTGGTGAACAAGGTCGACAAGCCGGGCGCCAAGCCGGAAGCCGTGGTCAACGCCGCCTTTGACTTGTTCGACAAGCTGGGCGCCACCGACGAGCAGCTCGACTTCCCGGTGGTCTACGCCTCGGGCATCAACGGCTGGACGAGCATGACCGAGGGCGCGCCTGGCGAGAAGTGGGGCGAGGACATGTCGGCCCTGTTCAACACCATCCTCAAGCACGTGCCTTCGCACCAGGGCGACCCGGAAGCGCCGCTGCAGCTGCAGATCTCGGCGCTGGACTACTCCACCTTCGTCGGCCGCATCGGCGTGGGCCGCATCGGTGCCGGCAGGATCCGCCCCGGCATGGACGTGCTGGTGATGGAAGGCCCGGACGGCAAGTCGGTCAAGGGCCGCGTCAACCAGGTCCTCACCTTTCAGGGTCTGGACCGCGTGCAGGTGACGGAAGCCGGCCCCGGCGACATCGTGCTGATCAACGGCATCGACGACATCAGCATCGGCGTCACGGTCACCGACCCGATCAACCCGGCGCCGCTGCCGATGCTGAAGGTCGACGAGCCGACGCTGACGATGAACTTCTGCGTCAACACCAGCCCGCTGGCCGGGCGCGAAGGCAAGTACGTTACCAGCCGCCAGATCTGGGATCGCCTGCAGAAGGAGCTGCAAAGCAACGTGGCGCTGCGCGTCAGCGAAACCAAGGAAGACGGCGTCTTCGAAGTCATGGGCCGGGGCGAACTGCACCTGACCATCCTGCTGGAGAACATGCGCCGCGAAGGCTACGAGCTGGCCGTCAGCAAGCCGCGCGTGGTGTTCCAGGAGATCAACGGCGAGAAGTGCGAGCCGATCGAGCTGGTGACCGCCGACGTGGAAGAGCAGCACCAGGGCGGCGTGATGCAGGCCCTGGGCGAGCGCAAGGGCGAGCTGGTGAACATGGAGCCCGATGGCCAGGGCCGTGTGCGCCTGGAGTACCGCATTCCGGCGCGCGGCCTGATCGGCTTCAGCAACGAGTTCATGAACCTCACCCGCGGCTCGGGCCTCATCAGCAACATCTTCGACGGCTACGAGCCGCACCGCGGCGAGATCGCCAGCCGCAAGAACGGCGTGCTGATCAGCATGGACGCGGGCGAGATCTTCACCTATGCGCTCGGCAAGCTCGACGACCGGGGCCGCATGTTCGTGAAGCCGAACGACCCGGTCTACGAGGGCATGATCGTCGGCATCCACAACCGCGACAACGACCTGGTGGTGAACGCCACGCGCACCAAGCAGCTGACGAACTTCCGCGTCAGCGGCAAGGAAGACGCGATCAAGATCACGCCCCCGATCGACCTCACGCTGGAGTACGGCGTCGAGTTCATCGAAGACGACGAGCTGGTCGAGATCACGCCCAAGAGCATCCGCGTGCGCAAGCGCCACCTGAGCGAGCACGAGCGCAAGCGCGCCAGCCGCGAAAGCTGAGCCGACCTCATCTGCGGGGAACACCCCACCCCGATCCGCGGGGTGGGCGGGTCACGGGGCTGTCATCAAGTCCAGAATGTGCTTACTCGAAACGAGGGATGCGGGCGCACCGACGCGGTGCGGATCCGCCGCCCCGAGGGACCCTTGCCGCTACCCCTCCGGCCAGGGCTTTGGAAGAACCATGGAGTAAGGGCATGAAGAAGAACACAGTCCTGCTGGCCCAGTTGGCCATTGCCAGCGCAGCCGCGCTGTCGATGGGCGCGCAGGCCCAGCAGAGCTACCACAACCTGCGCGGCCAGGCCACGCTCGATGGCCTCTCGCTCGCCCCTAACATCATCGCCGGCAGCCCGCCCGACAGCCCGTCGGGCCGCATCGACCCGAACCTGATCACGTCGCCGTGGGCCGGCGTCGTGAGCATCAACATCCGCTACGGCGGCGGCAGCTTCATCTGCACGGGCTCGATGATCTCGCCGGTGCACGTGCTGACGGCAGGCCACTGCGTCGACACCACCGATCTCGGCGACGTGATCGACATCACCCAGCCGGGCAACGACGTGCGCGTCGTCTTCAACACCCAGGCCGTGGCCGGCGGCACGAACACCTTCACGCTGGCAACCGCCACCGCCGTGAACATGCACCCCGCCTACCAGGGCTTCGGCCCGTGCCCGGCCGGCGTCACGGGCTTCTGCCTGAACGACGACCTCGCCGTGCTCACGCTGCCGGCGGCCAGTGTGCCGAGCTGGGTGCCGATCTACCAGGTCGGTTCGCTGAACCAGACCTCGCCGCAGACCATGGTCGGCTTCGGCACCAGCGGCACTGGCATCGCGGGTGGCAACGTGTCGCCGAGCTTCTTCGTCAAGCGCACCGGCGCCAACTACTCCGACGTCTTCGACCGCGACGACGAGCAAAACTTCACCGGCTTCAATGAGGTCTGGCAGTCCGACTTCGACGGCGGCGGCCAGAACACCCACTGCACGCTCTACGGGGTGTGCACGCCGGGTCTGGACAACAACGTCGAAACCGCCCTCGCTGGCGGCGATTCTGGCGGCCCGTCGTTCCAGCGTCTGGGCGATCGCTGGGTCGTCGTGGGCAACAACACCTACGGCACCACCTTCTTCGAAGGCCAGGTGCAGGGCACCTTCGGCTCGGGTTCGGGCGGCATGGTGCTGACGCCCTACATCCCCTGGCTGCAGTCGGTGACGGGTGGCGCGGTGGTCGTTGCCGTGCCCGAGCCTGAGACCTACGCCCTGATGGCGCTGGGCCTGCTGGCCATCGGTGCCGCGGCTCGCCGCCGCCAGCGCGCCGACTGATTCGGCGCCGTTGCACGGTCGGGCCTCGGGCCCGATCGCTCAGAATCGAGGGCTGCCCCGACCGGGCAGCCCTTTTTTCATCGGTTCCAGAACCCCTCGACTGCCCGCATGACCCGACCCCAGGCCCTTGTCACGATGCTGGCCGTCACCCTGATGTGGAGCATCGCCGGTGTCGTGTCGCGCTGGCTCGAAGGCGCGGCGGCTTTCGAGGTGACGTTCTGGCGCAGTGCCTTCAACGCGCTGGGTCTGGTGGTGCTCTTGCTGGCGCTGCGCGGGCCGCGGCAGCTGATGGCCACGCTGCGCGCCGGTGGGCGCGCGCTGTGGCTGTCGGGCGTGTGCTGGAGCGTCATGTTCACGGCCTTCATGGTGGCGCTCACGCTCACCTCGGTGGCCAACGTGCTGGTGACGATGGCGCTGGGCCCGCTGTTCACCGCGCTGCTGTCGCGCGCCGTGCTCGGGCACCGGCTCGAACTGCGCACCTGGGTGGCCATCGCGCTGGCGGGTGTCGGCATTGCCTGGATGCACGGTGCCAACGTGCAGGGCGGCGATGCGCGCCAGTGGCTGGGCACGCTGGTGGCGCTGGCGGTGCCGGTGGCGGGGGCCGTGAACTGGACGCTGCTGCAGCATCTCAAGTCGCAGGCGGCGCGCGGCGTGGAGTCGGCCGACATGCTGCCGGCCGTGCTGCTGGGCGCGCTCATCTCCGCCGGGCTGGCGCTTCCACTGGCCTGGCCGCTGCAGGCCAGCGCGCACGACATCGGCTGGCTCGCCATGCTGGGTGTCGTGCAACTGGCCATCCCGTGCCTGCTGGCTGTTGCCGCGGCGCGCGTGCTCTCGGGCCCGGAGATCTCGCTGCTCGCCCTGCTGGAGGTGATCTTCGGCGTGCTCTGGGCCTGGCTGGGCGCAGGCGAGGCGCCCACCGGCGCGGTGCTGGGCGGCGGCGCGCTGGTGCTGCTGGCGCTGGCCGGCAACGAGGCCCTGGCGCTGCGGCGCGCGAGCCTGGCCACGGCCGGCTGAGCCGCGTCGCGGCCATGCGGGCTTCAGGGCAAGCCCCGTCCGCTGCCTGGGTGAGCCGGGTCTAGCATCGGCCGCAGGCGTGCCCTCCGACACGCGCCATGGAAACCAGCCGATGAAGCAGCTCTCGGGGCTCGACGCCACCTTCCTGTACCTCGAGACACCCGAGATGCCCATGCACGTGGGCGCGCTGCACCTCTTCGAACTGCCGCGCGGCACGCGCGGGCGCTTCGTCACCCGGCTGCGCGAACACGTGGCTTCGCGGCTGCCCGTGACGCCGGTGCTGCGCCGCCGGCTGTGGTGGATGCCGCTGAACCTGGCGAACCCGGCCTGGGTCGATGCCGAGCCTGACCTGAAGGCCCACATCGTCGAGATCCGCCTGCCCAAGGTGAACGGCGTGCTGCCGGGCCTGCACGAGCTCGAGGCCCAGGTGTCGGCCCTGCACCCGGTGCTGCTCGACCGCAGCCGGCCGCTGTGGAAGTTCCACGTCTTCGAGGGCCTGGCACCCGGCCCCAACGGCGAAAAGCGCGTCGCGCTGTACACCCAGCTGCACCACGCCGCCGTCGACGGCCAGGCCGCGGTGGCGCTGGCCAACGCGCTGCTCGATGCCACGCCGGAGCCGCGCGCCATCGACGTCAAGCCCTCGGGCCGCACGCGCGTGTTCAAGCTCGAGATGACCGAGATGCTGCGCGGCGTGCTCGGCCTGCAGGCGCAGAAGGTGGCCTCGATCGTGCGGAACCTGCCCGACACCGTGGGCACGCTGAAGGACGCCACGGTGCAGGCCCTCGGCAACAGCGCGCTGCTCGGGGGCGAGGGCGCCAAGTCCAGCGGCAACCTCACGCTCGCGCCGCGCACGCCGATGAACCTGTCGGTGACACGCGAGCGCGCCTTTGCCGCCGTGACACTGCCGCTGCACGAGCTGCGCGCGCTCGGCCGCATCCACGGCGCCACCGTCAACGACATGGTGCTGGCCGTGTGCAGCGGAGCGCTGCGCCGCTACCTGGCGCGCCGGCGACAGCTGCCGAAGAAGAGCCTCGTGGCCGCAGTGCCGATCTCGCTGCGCGAGAAGGGCGACACCACTGCCGACAACCAGGCCAGCATGAGCCTCATCAGCCTGGGCACGCACATCGCCGACACCGCCGAGCGCCTGGCCCACATCCGCGCGGCCTCGGCGGCCATGAAGTCGACAATGGGCGGGCTGAAAAAGATCCTGCCGACCGACTTCCCTTCCATGGGTGTGCCCTGGCTGATGGAGGCAGCGGCATCGCTGTACGGCAAGGCGAGGGTGGCCGACCGCATTCCGCAGGTGGCCAACGTCGTGATCAGCAACGTGCCCGGCCCGCCGGTAGCGCTGTACATGGCCGGCGCGCGCATGCTCACCAACTATCCCGCGTCCATCATCGTGCACGGTCTGGCGCTCAACATCACCGTGCAGAGTTACGCGCACTCGCTCGACTTCGGCCTGATGGCCGACGGCGCCGCGATGCCCGATGTGCGCGAGCTCGCCGAGGCCGTGTCGGTGGCCTTCGACGACCTGCGCGTGCTGCCCCAGCCCGGGGACCCGGGCCATGCCGATACGCCCGAGCCCGGCGCCACGGTGCGCGCGGCCAAGAAGGCGGCCCGCGGCGTGGGCCGCAAGGTCGGCGGCCTGCTCACCGATGCCGTGACCGGTGCCGTGAAGGGCGCCGTCGGCTCCGTGGTGCAAGCGGCTGTCTCGCAGGTGACAAAGCCTGCTCGCAAACCCCGGGCTGGCGCGGTGCCAGCGCCCGTCAAGCGGCGTTGACAATCGGGCATGGCTGCACGACGCAACAAGCCCGTTCCCGATCCCTTCGCGCCGCTCGACAACGAAGAGCTGGTGGCTGCGCCCGGCGCCTGGCAGTTGATGCTCGAGGCCCGCGCGCCCTGGGAGTACGCCGCGCTGCTCGCGGCCACGCCCTGGCTGAACCAGTTGCCGCGGGGTGACGGCCACCCGGTCATCGTGTTCCCCGGCCTGGGCGCGTCCGACGCCAGCACGCTGCCGATGCGGCAGTTCCTGCGCCAGCGTGGCTACACGCCTTACGCCTGGCAGCAAGGCTTCAACTTCGGCCCGCGCCACGGCGTGCTCGACGCGGCCCGCGCCCGCGTGCGCCACCTGGCCGAGCGCCATGGCGAGGCCGTGAGCCTGGTGGGCTGGAGCCTGGGCGGCATCTACGCCCGCGAAATCGCCAAGGAGCAGCCCGACATCGCGCGCTGCGTCGTCACGCTCGGCTCACCCTTCGGCGGCCACCCGCGCGCCACCAACGCCTGGCGCTTCTACGAGCTCGTCAGCGGCCAGGCCGTGCATTCTGACGAAGAACTCCTGGCGCAGATCCGCAAGCCGCCCGCGTGCCCCACCACCAGCGTCTACAGCCGCAGCGACGGCATCGTGGCCTGGCAGTGCAGCCTCAACGAAACCGCGCCGCACACCGAGAACATCGAGGTCCACGCCAGCCACATCGGCATGGGCATGAACCCGCTGGCCCTGGCCGTGGTGGCCGACCGCCTGGCCCAGCCGCAAGGTGCCTGGCAGCCGTTCGACGTGAAGGGCACGCGGCGCTGGCTCTACAAGATCACGCACCTGCCGCCGCTGGCTGCGGCGGGCTGATGCGCATCGCCACCGCGCAGGGCATCGCACTCGAGGTCGACGACCAGGGTCCGCCTGCTGCTGAGCCGGTGCTGCTGGTGATGGGCCTGGGCATGCAGCTCATCGCCTGGCCCGATGAGCTGGTGGAGCGGCTGCTGCGGCACGGCTTTCGTGTCATCCGCTTCGACAACCGCGACGCCGGCCTGAGCCAGGGCTTCGATGAACTCGGCAAGCCCAATCTCGCCGTGGCCGGCCTGCGCCACCTGCTGCATCTGCAGGTGCATGCGCCCTACACGCTGGCCGACATGGCCGCCGATACGGTGGGCCTGATGGACGCGCTCAGGCTGCCGCGTGTGCACCTGGTGGGCGCCTCGATGGGCGGCATGATCGCGCAGCACGTGGCGGCGCGGCACCCGGGCCGCGTGGCCAGCCTGGGGCTCATCATGTCGACCAGCGGCGCGCGCCACCTGCCGCAGCCGGGCTGGGAGATTCGGGGCCTGCTGATGCAACGGCCCGACGGCAGCGATGCCGATGCGGTGGTGGCCCACCTCGAGCGGCTGCTGCGCAAGATCGGCTCACCCGCCTATCCACCCGACCCGGCGCGGCTGCGCGAGCGCCTGCGCGCCAGCGTGGCCCGCGCCTGGCGGCCGGCGGGCACGGCGCGGCAACTGGCCGCGGTGGTGGCCGATGGCGACCGCAGCGCCTTGCTGCGGCTCATCACCGCACCGACGCTGGTGATCCACGGCGAGGCCGACCCGCTGGTGCCGGTGGCGGCCGGGCGCGAACTGGCGCAACTGATCGCCGGTGCCGAGTCCGACTTCATCCCCGGCATGGGGCACGACCTGCCGCTGGCGCTGATCACGCGGCTGGCCGACGGGCTGGCGCGGAACGCAAGGCGCTAGATCGTCCTCGCGAACCCGCAGCGCTGCCTCCAGGCATGCCGCGGCCCGTTCGGTACCGCAACCTCAGCGCGTGGCGCCGCGGCGGAACAGGTTGACGATGGCCAGCAGCACGGCCGCGCCGATGAAGGACACGCCCAGGGCGGGCAGGCTGAAGTTGCCCTGGTTGATGGTGCTCACGCCCACCATCGGAGACAGGAACCAGCCGGCCAGCAAGGCGCCGACGATGCCGACGACCACGTTGAGCAGGATGCCCTGCTGGCCGTCGGTCTTCATGAGGAGGCTGGCGAGCCAGCCGATGAGGCCGCCGACGACGAGCCAGATGATGAGGTTCATGCGCGCACTCCCGATTCGTCGAGAACACCGGCACGAAAGCGCCGGACAAGAAGCGCCGACTCTGGGGCGGCCGGCACGGCCTGTCCGTGCGTTCGCGGACGCAAGCCCGGATCCGCCCGGGCCGGGCTTGCGCGCCC
Source organism: Rubrivivax sp. (assembly GCA_020248945.1). Taxonomy (GTDB): domain Bacteria; phylum Pseudomonadota; class Gammaproteobacteria; order Burkholderiales; family Burkholderiaceae_C; genus Rubrivivax. The sequence goes on along the minus strand of JADCGQ010000078.1, from coordinate 6,527 downwards.
TTGCGATCCGTCAGAACGCCGTCACCGCGCCTCGCGCATCATCGGCGCATGAGCATCCGCCATCTCGACGCCCTGTTCGACCCGCACTCGGTGGCCGTCATCGGCGCCAGCGACAGCCCCGGCAGCGTCGGCGCCACCGTCTGGCGCAACCTGCGCCGCGGCGGCTTCGAGGGCCCGTGCTGGCCCGTGAACCCGAAGCGCGCCACCATCGGCGGCGAGCCGGCCTTTGCCAGCGTGGCGGCGCTGCCGGCGGCGCCCGAACTGGCCGTGGTGTGCACGCCGCCGGCGGCGGTGGCCGACGTGATCGCAGCGCTGGGCGAACGCGGCACACGCGCCGCCGTGGTGTTGACGGCCGGGCAGACGCGTGAGCAACGCCAGGCCATGCTCGACGCCGCCCGGCGGCACCTGCTGCGCATCCTGGGGCCCAACTGCCTGGGACTGATCTCGCCACACGCGCGGCTCGACGCCAGCTTTGCGCACACCGGCGTGCCTGCGGGCGGCCTGGCCTTCGTGTCGCAGTCCGGGGCGCTCGTCACCGCCATGCTCGACTGGGCGCAAGGCCGCGGCATCGGCTTTTCGCACTGCGTCTCGCTGGGCGAACACGCCGACATCGACTTCGCCGACCTGCTGGACTGGCTGGCCAGCGATGCGCGCACGCAGGCCATCCTGCTGTACATCGAAAGCATCGAGGGCGCGCGCAAGTTCATGAGCGCGGCGCGCGCCGCGGCGCGCAACAAGCCGGTGCTGGTGGTGAAGGCCGGGCGCAGCCCGCAGGGCGCGGCCGCGGCGTCCTCGCACACGGGCGCGCTGGCGGCCAGCGACCTGGTGTTCGACGCCGCCATCCGCCGCGCCGGCATGCTGCGCGTGGACACCCTGCAGCAGCTGTTCGACGCCGCCGAGACCCTGGCACACCACCATGCCGAGGCGCGCAGCGCGCTGCCGGCTGGCGGTGTGGCGCGCCGGCTGATGATCGTCACCAACGGCGGCGGCGCCGGCGTGATGGCGGCCGACGCGGCCGCAGCCGCCGGCGTGGAACTGGCGCCGATGACGCCGGCCCTGCGGAGCGCAATCGATGCCGTGCTGCCGCCCAACTGGAGTGGCGCCAACCCGGTGGACATCATCGGCGACGCGCCTGCCACCCGGTACGTCGATACGCTGCGCACGCTGCTGGCCGAGCCCGAGGCCGGCACCGTGCTCTTCATGCACGCGCCCACCGCCATCGTGCCCGCGCCCGACATTGCCGAGGCCTTGCTGCCGTTGCTGCACCAGCACCCGGGCCGCGTGCTGGCCGGCTGGCTGGGCGACGCCGCCGTGCGCGGCGCGCGCCAGGCCTTCGGCGCGGCCGGCATCCCGTGTTACGCCACGCCCGAGGCCGCCGTGGCCGCCTTTGCGCAGTTGCTCACCTACCGCGACAACCAGGACGCGCTGGCGCAGTGCCCGCCGCTGGGCGAGCAGGCAGTCATCGACTCTGCTGCCGTGGCCGCGCTGGTGGACCAGGCGCTGTCCGATGGCCGCGAGTGGCTCAGCGAGCCCGAGGCCAAGGCCCTGCTTGCGGCTTGCGGCGTGCCAGTGGTGGGCACGCGCGTGGTGCCACCCGATGCCGATGCGGCCGTGGCGGCGGCGCGCGATCTGGGCTTGCCCGCGGTGCTGAAGATCCTCTCGCCGCAGATCACGCACAAGAGCGATGTCGGCGGCGTGGCGCTCAACCTCGAGACCGAGGCGGCCGTGGCCGAGGCCGCCCACGCCATGCTGGCACGCGTGGCGCGGCTGCAGCCGCAGGCGCGGGTGGAGGGCTTCACCGTGCAGGCCATGGTGCGCCGGCCGCGGGCGCAGGAGCTCATCGTCGGCGGCAGCCTCGACCCGCTGTTCGGCCCCGTCATCCTGTTCGGCCAGGGCGGCACGGCGGTGGAGGTGATGGCCGACCGCGCCTTGGCCTTGCCGCCGCTGAACCGCACGCTGGCCGCCGCGCTGGTGCGCCGCACCCGCGTGAGCCGCCTGCTCGCGGGCTGGCGCGACGTGCCCGCTGCCGACACCGCAGCTGTGGAGCGCGCACTCGTGGCCGTGGCCGAGCTGCTGGCGGCCGAGCCGCGCATCACCGAGCTCGACATCAACCCGCTGCTGGCCGACGCCGACGGCGTGATCGCGCTCGATGCCCGTGTGCGCGTGAGCGCCGCCGCGCCCGGCGGTGCCGCACGTTTTGCGATACGGCCCTACCCGGCGCACCTGGTGCAGCGGCTGCCCTGGCAGGGGCGTGAGCTGACGATCCGCCCCATCCGCCCCGAAGACGAGCCGCAGCACCTGGCCTTTCTGGAGCAGCTGTCGCCCGAAGACATCCGCATGCGCGTGTTCTACAGCCGCCGCAGCCTGCCGCGCAGCGAGCTCGCGCGCCTGGTGCAGATCGACTACGAACGCGAGATGGCCTTCGTGGCCACCGTGGTGGGCGAGGGCGGCGTCGAACAGACGCTCGGCGCTGCGCGTGCGGCATGCGACCCCGACAACGAGAGCGCCGAGTTCGGCGTCGTGGTGCGCAGCGACCTCAAGGGCCAGGGCCTCGGCGGACGGCTGATGCGGGCCCTGATCGAGCACTTGCGCCAGCGGGGCACGCAGCAGCTGGTGGGCGAGGTGCTGGGCGAGAACCGGGCCATGCTCGGCCTGTGCCGGCACCTGGGGTTTGCCGAGCGTGTCGAAGGCGACGTCGTGGTGGTGAGCCTGGGTCTGCAGGGCACCTGAACCAGGCTCCGTCGGCTATGCTTTTCTCTGGCATGACTCGCAACGGGTCATGCCAAGGCCGGCCATACGCGCCATCGCGCACAAGGAACACATCATGGGTCTGATTCAGGCAGCGGTTGGTTCGATCGGCGGCTCGCTCGCCGACCAGTGGCAGGACTTCTACACCGTGCCCGACGGCCTGCCGCCGACCGCCGCGCTGTTCGCGGCGGTGCCCAGCGGCACCAACGCCGGGCGAGGCTCCAACACCCGGGGCTCGACGAACATCATCACCAACGGCTCGCGCATCGTCGTGCCCGAAGGCTATGGCCTGCTGCTCATGCAGGACGGCGGCGTCACGGCCCTGGTGGCCGAGGCCGGCGCCTACGAGTGGCAGTCGAACGATCTGCAGTCCAAGTCCATCTTCAGCGGCGGCGGGCTGTTCGAATCGCTGGTGCTGCAGAGCTGGGTGCGCTTCAAGTTCGGGGGCCAGCCGGGCTCGCAGCAGGCGGCGTTTTTCGTCTCGCTGAAGGAGCTGCCGAACAACCGCTTCGGCACGCAGTCCGAGATCTACTGGGACGACGGCTACCTCAACGCGCAGGTCGGCGCCATCACGCGCGGCAGCTACACGCTGCAGATCGTCGACCCGATCCGCTTCGTCAAGAGCTTCGTGCCCGCGAGCTACCTGCAGTCCGGCCAGGTGTTCGACTTCACCGACCTGGACAACGCCGCCGCCGGCCAGCTGTTCAACGAGGTCGTCAGTTCGCTGGCGCCGGCCTTCAGCGCCTACACGAACGATCCCGCCAAGGGCAACCGGATCACCCGCATCCAGCAAGACGCCATCGGCTTTGCCAGCAGCCTTTCGGATGCCGTCGAAACGGCCTACCGCTGGAAGACCGACCGCGGCCTGGTGATCGTCAAGACCGCCATCGTCGCCATCGAGTACGACGCCCACAGCCGCGAGTTGCTGAAGACGGTACAGCGGGCCGACGCACTGGCCGGCGCGCGCGGCAACTCCAACCTGCAGGCCTCGGTGGCGGCCGGCATCCAGGCGGCAGGCCAGAACGCCGGTGTCGGCGGCATCGTGGGCATGGGCATGGTCACCGGCGGCATGGGCGGCCTGGCCGGGCTGCAGCAGCCGGTGGCGCTGGCCCCGGCCGTGGCGCCCGCAGCGCCGGTGGCCGCGGCGCCGGCCGCCGATGACCCCGTCGCACGCCTGACGCGGGCCAAGCAGATGCTCGATGCCGGCCTCATCACGCAGGCCGACTACGACGCGGTCAAGACCAAGGCGCTGGGTCTGTAGAGGCCCGCACGGCCATGATCGACACCGAGGCGAAGGAGCTGCGGGACGGCCTCAACCCGTGCCCCAAGTGCGGCTCGACCGAGGTGCAGCAACGCGCCGGCACCGACCGGCTGGTCTGCCTGTACTGCCGCCACGAATGGGCGGCTGCGCGGGTGGAAGAGGCCTTCGGCCTGGGCGAGGGCATCGCCGATCTTCGCGGCACGCAGATCGCGTCGGGCGCGCGCGACATCGACGCCGATGCCGCGCACCTGCGCAGCTACCACTGCGGCGGCTGCGGCGCCGAGGTCGTCATCAACACCGAAACCACGCTGACCGCGCGCTGCCACTGGTGCCGCCATGTGCTGGGCGTGAACGAGCAGATCGACAACGGCGCGGTGCCCGACGCCGTGCTGCCCTTCAGCGTGAGGAAACACGACGCGGTGGCGCGCATCAGCCAGTTCGTGGCCAAGCGCAGGCTGTTCGCACTGCAGGCCTTCAAGGACGAGTTCACGCCCGACAACGTGGTGGGCGTGTACCTGCCCTACATGGTGGTCGATGCGCGGGGCAGCGCCGACGCGGCGGGTGTCGGCGAGGTGCAGACGCGCCGCTACACCCGGGGCGAAGGCAAGAACAAGAAGACCCTCTACGACGCCGATGTCTACCAGGTGCAACGCCATGTCGACTTCACGGTGGACGACCTGACGCTGGAGTCCAGCGCCCGGCGCGGCAACCTGGACACCAGCAGCAACACCCACAACATCATCAACACCATCCTGCCCTTCGACACCAAGAACGCCGTGAAGTGGAACGCCTCGTACCTGGTGGGCTACACCTCCGAAAGGCGTGACCGCGACGTGCAGCACCTGGTGCCGCGGCTGCAGGAGCAGATGCTGTCGATGGCACGTGCGCAGATGCAGCCGTCGGTGGCGCGCTTCGGCAGAGGCGTGCGCTGGGAACGCGAGCGCATCGACATCAAGGGCACGCGCTGGGTGTCGATGTACCTGCCGGTGTGGCTGTACGCCTACCACCAGCCGGGGCCGGGTGGCCGCCCGGGAACGGGCCTCACGCACTACATCGCGGTGAACGGGCGTACCGGCGAGACCATGGGCAGCGTGCCGGTGCAGCAGTGGAAGCTGGTGCTGGCGGCGCTGACCATCGGCACGGTGGTCGAGGCGCTGGCACTCTGGATCATCGCGAGCTGAGATGGACATCGAAACCGTCCTCTTCCTGCTCGCACTGGGCCCGATCAGTGGGGCGGCCTTCTACTGGCTGATGCACCGCCACTACCGCAACACCGACAAGTCGCACGCCTACGAGCGCGAAACCGCGGTCGAGGTGCTGGCCCTCAAGGGCACCGAGTCCGATCGCAAGATCGACGTGATCCTGGGCACACGCGCCTCGCGCATCGAGGGCGACAACGTTGGTGAGCATCGGCAGCGGGTGCGGCCGATGTAGTGGGTTTGCCGGTCCGCCAGTCGTGGCGGACTTCGGGAAAGTGGGCCAGGCGAGTCACTAAGGGCGACTTGGGGCACGGCCGCAAGCGTCGGTACACGTCGCGATCGTGCCTACGGGCTTGTGCCCGATCGATGCAATGGGAGCGCCAAAGTGCCGAGCTTCTGGGCGTGGACTCCCGTGGTTCAAGGAACCACGGATTGAGAGGAAGAGGTCGTTCGCCAGCTTCTGCTCTCGGTCAACGGACTCACCCGCATGTTTCACCAGCTCTACCGTCGCAAGTCGGATTCCATGCCCCTGGATCACCACAGTCTCATCAACGTCGTCGTCGACGGAAGGGTGGAGCAACCGAGGGCGGGCGCGATCTACAAGCGGATCGCCGCGCCCGACCGGTGACCGCAGGTATCCTTGTCAGTACTCGACCACGCGGTCGAGCTGGAGCCGCCAGGTCGCCTCGCCGCGTGTCAGTCGGTACTGCATCTGGCGCACACCACCGCTGGGGGTGGCGTTGGTGTCGCTGTCCTTGTAGACCGGAAAGCGCCTCACCAACGTGCGCTCGACCACTGCGAAGTCGTCGTGGCCCATGTTGCCCTGGGCAGCCTGTATGTCTTCGCTGACCGGCGGCAGCACGATCTCGCTCAGCGACTTGCGTTTGTTGGCGCTGAAAGCCACCAGCGCGCCGTATGAGCCCGAGCCGGCCGACCGGACGTAGAGGTACACCTCGGGCGAGCCGTTGGCGTCCAGGTCGGCTACCTCCGCGTGGGTGACCTGGCCTTCGATCGCGCGCAGGATCGGCCCGTTGTCGATGGTGAGCCCGTTGGGCACGATCTTCAGTTCGTTGACCGATCCGCCGTTGGCGCTGGTGACGCGAAAGCTGATGCCCCGCAGCGCCAGCGTCTGGTCGGGGTAATCGTATCTTTCCAGCAAATTGACACGGTTGGCGCTGACTAGTCCATCGCGTGCCCGAGCCGGCCACCGGGCAGGTAGGGATTCGCGCCGCGCTCGACGCAGGTAGATTGGCGGTTTCGACTGCCCGAAGGGTGTCACCGTGTCCTTCGCCAAGCGCTTCATTGGCGCGGAGAGCCTG
>JADCGQ010000077.1 GCA_020248945.1 Rubrivivax sp. | reverse complement strand
TCCGCGTCGCCTGCGGCCGGGCGATGCTGCGAGCCCGGTGGGCGCGGCGTAGCCGGATGAGGGTCAACCCTGGGGCTGAGGCGGCCGATCAAGGCCAGACGAGACCCAGGGGGAGTGGCGAGACGGTCCGAATGGGCGCCGCTGCGACGATCCGCCACGATCTCACTGCCGCAGTCGGCCCTTCTTGGCTGGCCTCGGTCTGGTCGTCGGGCTTCAGGGGGCGTTTGAACTTCCTATGTGCGCCAGGCGAACGGCGGCGGCCAAACCACCGAAGCCGCTGCCGATGACCAGCGCCACGGGCGCATTCGGGTCCAGCGTCGCGGCATGCTGCCCAGCAGCGTCGGTCTTCATCAACATGGGCCAGTTCCTTGGGTACTGCGGGGGTTGGCCAGAATGGGCCTGTGCTTGCGCAGAGGAGCGATTGTCGGCTGCAGCGAAAAACCTGGCATAAGCTCTGTCGAAAGACCACCCCGTGCCGGCCGTGGTGGCTGTCCAGCAGAGTCGAATGCCCCGCCCACGGCCGGCGGGCCAGCCTGGCCGAGCCGAGCCGCCCCCATCATTCCCGATGGCGGCGCCTGTGATGCGCCGGACGGCGGCAGACATGGCCTGGCAGGACCTCTACACAAGCACACGCTGCAGCGCCGCCGACGTGTTGGCGCTGGTACGAGACGGCGAAAGCATCGTCGTGCCCACCGGGGTGGGGGAACCCCCGGCGCTGCTGACCGCCTTGTCAGACCAGCGCAGCGCATGGGAGTTTCAAACGGTCTCTGCAAAACCCGACGGACTGCGGGTGGGCGACCTGGCGTGACGGCCGCCGCCTGCAGCGGCCGCAGCGAGCGCGCCTCGTCTGCGTCGGCGTCGGACTCGGCCAGGTAGGTCTGGCCCATCTCCTCGACCAGCACGAGGCAGTGCAGGACAAGGGTTCGACCCCAACTCCCGCAGGCTCACCCCGCCCGCTGCATGCACGCGGGCGGCCTTGAAATCCTGCACGGCCCAGCCCGCTGCTGTGGGCCGCTGATTGATGGCCGCTGCGATGGCCACTCGCGCCTGTTGCTCAGGGGTGAAATTGGGCTCGTGTCGCCCTCTTCGGTCTGTCAGGGCTGGCGTGCCATCCCAGCCACGACGCCGGCGCCCGCACAGGCACGTCCAGCAGGGCAGGGCCAGGGCCAGGGCCATGCTGAGGTGCGTCAGTGCGATGCCCCCAGACATCGTCGCCACGCTGCTGACACTACGTTGTCAGCAGGGGGCGTGCATGCTTGCGAGCCTTGCCACAACGCCTTCGAAAGATCCCCATGCACAAGCCAATCGGCTGGTCAAAAGGACGCACCCTCCCCTGCATGGGTGCCTTCATGGCGGGCGGCCGAGGTACGCAGCCGTGATCGCCCTGGAGCCGATGGACATCCGCATGACGCCATCCCTGGCCCGGGCGCGGCGCAACTGGATTGCCGTGGCCTGCCGGGAGCACGCGCTGAGGGGATGCGCGCAGCCCGACCAGGGCTTCATGCAGGTTTGCCATGGCCGGCGCGCACCACTCCAGCGTCTGGAACCGGGCGACCGCGTGGTGTATTACTCCCCCACCCACACCATGGGCGGCAAGGACAAGGCCCAGGCCTTTGTGGCTGCCGGATTGGTGTTGCCGGGGCAACCCTACCCCTTTGACATGGGTGGAGGGTTTGTTCCGCACCGAAGGGACGTGGCGTATCTTCCGGTGCAGCCCGCACGCATCGAGCCGCTTCTCGATGACCTGGAGTTCGTGGAGAACCGGCAACGCTGGGGCTACAAGTTCCGCTTTGGCCTGTTTGAAGTGGGCCCTACCGACATGCGGCGTATCCTGCACGCCATGCAGGCGCCACTCGAAGCGTTTGACTTTGCGTAGGACGGCGCGAGTGCATCCCGCAGACCACGGCCTCGTTCGGCGGCGAAGAGACCAAGGAGCATGCCATGCGATCTTTTCTTGAGGAGTCCGTGCTCGTCCGGGCTGCGCCGGAGGTGGTCTTCGCCTTGTACGCGGACGTGCCGGGGTGGGCGGGTTGGGACCCGGACGTTCGAGCGGCCTCCATCGACGGTCCGTTCGTCACCGGGGCCGTCGGATCGCTGACCCCGATGAAGGGCCCCCGCAACCGGATCGCGTTCGTGAGCGTGGTGCCCGGTCGCTCATTCGATGTGGAGGCCCGGCTACCGCTGTGCACCTTGCGGTTCGAGCATGTGTTGAACCGGGAGGGGCAATGCACGCGGGTGACGCATCGGGTGCTTTTCCGTGGTCCGCTGGCACTCCTGTTCGGGTGGCTGGTGGGTCGGGGCATCCGGGCTGGCATGCCGGGTACCCTCGCCGGGCTTCGAGCAGCTTGCGAAGTGCAGCCCCAGACGCCGAACCAGGCGCTGCAGCACGGGGCGGTGGTCACGGCAATTCCTGCCCCATAGATCGCCAGGCCCGCCGCCCCTGAGTTTGATCGGTGTCCCTGCGAACGCTTGCCCATGCGCCGTGCCGACCGCTTGTTCCAGATCGTCCAGCTCGTGCGAGGGCGCCGCCTGAGCACGGCCGCCTGGCTGGCGCAACGGTTGGAGGTGAGCGAGCGCACCGTCTACCGTGATGTGGCCGACCTGCAGGCGCAGGGTGTGCCCATCGAGGGTGAGGCAGGGGTCGGTTACCGCCTCGGGCGGGGCTTTGACTTGCCGCCACTGATGTTCTCCGCACAGGAAGCGCAGAGCCTGGTGGCCTGCGTGCGCATGGCGCAGGCGTGGCAGGACCCGGCGCTTGCTCAGGCCTCGCAGGTCGCGCTGGGCAAGGTCTTGTCGGTCTTGCCCCCTGCCGCGCGCGCCGCAGCGCAAGCCATGGCCGTGTTCGCGCCCCCCATCGGTCTGGAGCCGGCCGTGCAGGACGCCCTGGCGGGTTTGCGCAGCGCGGCGCACCAGCGCGAACGCGTGCTGCTCACTTACCAGGACTACGGCCAACAGGTGTCAAGGCGCACCGTGCGGCCGCTGGCCTGCTTCTTCTGGGGCAAGGAGTGGACGCTGGCCGCCTGGTGTGAGGCGCGCTCGGACTTCCGCAGCTTTCGCCTCGACCGCATCCGGGAATGGGCCTTGGTGGCGGGCGCCGATGCCCCCTTCCATGACGAGGCCGGCAAGACGCTGGGTGACTTTCTGCGGCGCGTCGCGCCTGAGGGCAGCCTGGGCCGACTGACCGAGGGTTCCTGAAATCAATCTCGATCGGCATGTGGAGCCACGGTCGGGCCTCCTGCCTCGCCCCCCACGACGCCGGCAGCCGCGCCGGCATGTCCAGCGGGATCTGCGCCAGGCCCTTGCTCAGCGGGTCCATGCGGCGCCGCCGCTGCCCAGCGCATAGCGCATAGCGCGAGCGGGCGCCGGACGTCGTCGAGCACCGGGTGGAAGTTGGGCAGTTCGTCGTACAGGTGCGCCATGGCCGACAGGCCCAAGGGCTTGACCTGGAAGCGCTCGCCGCCCAACTCGAGCATGCGCTCGTAGGTGGCGCGCAGCGTCTCGTGCTCGCGCGGGGGCAGCTTGTCGAGGCGCTTCTCGACCTCGTCGAGCCGGCAGGCCGCGCGCATGCGCGCGATCGGCATCGGGTTGCAGTTCGACAGGCCCCACGAACTCTCGGCACTCATCCGTTCACTCCTCGGCAAGTGGCTGGAGGCGAGGGAAGCAGCAGCTCACAAGACTGCCAAACCCGGGCCACGGAGCAAGGTCCCGGAACACGTGCAATTCACGATCGGGGCCACGGCCTGTGCGCGGCCGCCGCCGCCGCGTGCCCGGCTTCGGCCGCGCGCGCGGCGGGCTCGTCAGAACGCCCTGCCAGCTGTCAGGTAGGCGCGCGTCTGTCTGGGCCCGTCGAGGGCGCGGGCCACGCCCAGGCGCACCTGCACTTGCAGGGCGTAAAGCAGTCGGGTCTCGGCCAACAGTTCCACGCCCACGCTGCGGCGCCACTGCGCGGGCCCGGTTCCGCTGTCCCAGGTGCCACCAGCGTCGGCGAACAACGCCGCCGACAGCCGCCCCATGCCCACCGCCGGCACCATGAAGTGCCGGTCGACGTCGGTCAGCGGCACGCGCCACTCGGCCGACAGGACGCGGGCGTTGCGGCCGGACAGCCCCGGATCGCCGCTGGCGTAGCCGCGCAGCGACAGCGTGCGGTCGCCCAGCACGGGGCCGAACTGCAGCCACTCGTCGGTGGCGTCACCGACCGCGAAGGGCTCGGTGCGGCCGCGCGCGCGCGCCTCGGTGGCCCGCAGGGCCAGCACGCTGCGCAGCGGCAGGGCGACGAAGCCGCGCAGGTCCGCGCGCACCACCGTGCCGTCGTAGCGTTGCGGGTCCTTGCCCGCCAGCGGCGCATGGCTCTCCACCAACAGCGAGCCGCGCAGGCCGCGATTGGCACCCTCGCTGGCCCAGTCGCCGCCGCTGGTGTCGGCCTCGACGAAGCCGGCCAGCAGCCGACTGTCGCGCCGCCGCGCGGCGCTGGCGTTGCGCAGGTCCACCCGCTCCACCGTGTCCAGCGCGGCGCCCACGCCCAACACGATGCGACGCTGCTGGCGCTCGTGGGGGAAGAGGCTGATCCACTGCCCGCGAAGGCGACGGTCGTACACCGTGGTGTCGTTCGGGGCACCCTGGGCGTCGGTGGTCCACAGTCGCGGCGTCAGCTCGCGCTTGAGCGCAAAGGCGTGGCGGCCGGCGTACTGGTACTCGAGCGCGCCCGCGAACTCCTTTTGCGTGAGCTCGACCTGGGCCAGGATCGAGTAGCGGTGCCAACCCAGCGCATCGCCGCCGTTCATGACGGCCCCCACGGAGACCAGTCCGCCGTCGGCGTTGATCGCGGGCAGCCAGGCGCGCGGGACCAGCGCGTCCAGGGCGCGGTACGGACGCTCGGCCTTCAGCGCGGCAGCCGGGTCCGACGGCGAAGCGCCTGCTGCGGCCGGGGCCTGCGCCGACGCGCCGGCATCGGCCGGGGGCACGTCCGCGGCCAGCGACTGCAGCGGCACGGCGGCCGGCAGCACGTGCAGCGCAATGCCGCCCGGGGCCACCACGGCGGTGGCGAGGCTACCGTCGGCGGCCGTGCCCGCATGGGCAAGCACCGCGGTGTGCGCATGCGTCAGGCGCTGCAGTTCGCCCCCCTGGAGCCGCCAGACGTTGGGCACGCCGCCGTCGGACGCCACCAGCTCGAGCCCGCTCACACCCCAGCGCAGCCCCTGCAGCGGCGCGTTGCGGCGCACCAGCGTGCGCGGCTCGGCCTGCGGCTGCGCGGGGTCCCACTCGACGACGCGCCAGTCGCCTTCGCGGCGCAGCACCAGCGCCACGCGCGCGCCGTCGGGCGAGGCGGCGATGTCCAGCAGTTCGTGGCCTTCGGGCGGCCGCCACAGCACGCGCGGCGGGGCGCCGGCGGCGTCCAGTGCCACCAGCCGCGTGGCGCCGGCATCCAGTTGCAGCGCCAGCACCCGGCCGGCGGCCGGCACCGCGCGGCGCAGGTGCGCGCACCGGCTCCAGGGCTGCAGCCGGTCGCCTTCGAGCCGGTGCACGTCGTAGGTCTCGTACCACCCGTTGCAGACATCGGGCTGCATCACCAGCACACTGCCGGCGGCCCCCGTGCTCAGCCGCGCGCCACGGTTCAGGCGCATCACGGCCGTGCGGCGCCCGTCGGTACCGATGCGCACGAGTTGCGTGCCGTGCACGCCGTCGCTGGCCACCGCCAGCCAGCCGCCAGCCGGGTGCGGGACCAGGCTGTCGATCGCGAAGGTGGCCGGCAGCAGGGCCGGCCCCAGCACCTGCGGCTGCGCCTTGATCGGCGCGGCGCGCTCGTCCACCTGCCGGCCCAGGTCGGCCAGGAAGCGCTCCCACAGCACGTCCATGGTCAGCCCGGTGGCGCCCACGGGCGCGGTGTGCAGGCGAGGCACCAGGTTGCCGCTGTAGGACTGCACGAGCGTGCCCACGGCCTGCGGGCCGTGCACGCGGCGCAGGTAGTCCATGAAGTAGGCGCCGTACAGGTACTGCTTGCCCACCGGCAGGCGGCGGCCGTCGGCGTTGAGTTCGCGCAGGCTGACGAAACCGCGCTCGCGCTCGGCGCGCAGCCAGGCCTCGAACACCGGCCCGCGCAGGCGGCCGCGGCCGGCGGCGGGGTCGCTCTCGGCCAGGATCGCCAGGCCCTCGAGGCCCCAGGTCGGCATGAAGATGTTGGGGATGAACTCGGGCACGTTGCCGAACACCGACTGCAGCACGCGCGGCGCGCCGGTCACCTTGTCCAGGTGCACCGCGTGGGTGAACTCGTGCACCAGCAGCAGGTCGAGCCAGGCGCTGTTGTCCAGCAGTTCGCCCTCGTCGGGTGGGGACAGGAAGACGCCGATGTAGCTGTACGGCAAGGGCGTGGCAAAGCCGTTGGCGCCGTCGAACTCGGTGAAGACGACGATCTCGGTGCGCGTGCGCGGCTTCCACGACAGGGCCTGCGTCACCGCCGGGTAGGCGCGCTCTGCGGCCCGCGCCACGGCCTCGGCCTGCGCGCGATGGCCTTCGCGGAAGTGCACGCGGAAGTTGGCGCTGTCAGCGCTGAACCACTTCGGCCGCGGGTCGGCCACCGGCTGGGCCTGCAAACCCGAGACAGAGGCCGCCAGCAGGCCCAGGGCCACGGCAAGCCGGGCTGCGCCGCGGCGCAGGGCCAGGCCAGCCAGGCGCACCAACCCCCCCCACAGGGTGGCGGCGAAACCAGACTGGGACAGGCGGCAGGCCGCAGGAGAGTGCAGTGTCGGGTCGTTCATGGCGGGCGGCTGCGGTTGATGCAGGTCGTGAGTGGGGGGCGTCAGGGGCGAGAGGAGTCAAGGGCGGGCGCCCGACCGAGGGGGCGGGCCTCGGGGCCCCGGCAGCAGCCCGCGCGGCGAAGGACCGGCCAGCAGCCGACGCATCGCCGCGCCAGCGACCTCTTGGTTGAGGTCGCTGAAGTTCGACGCCACCTGCTCGATGATGGCCAGCAGCAACAGGCTCGACAGGCCGCCCTGCTGGCCGCCGCGCTGCTCGGCGCTGCTGGCGGTGGCGCTGCCGGTCCAGAGGGTGCGACCGTCGCGCAGGTCCACAAGCCGAGCATCCACCGTTGTCACCGACTCAGCGCTGATGACGCGATACACCGAGCCGTAGGCGCGCACCTGCAGGTACAGCGCCGCGTCGGCCCCGAACACCTCGCGCAACCGTTGCGGGCTGATGTCTTGGGCGTCTCTTGGCGTCTGCACGCCGTTGAGGCGCAGCGTCTCGTTGCTCAGCGCCACCGGGAACACGTAGTAGCCCCGCTCCGCCAGCGGCAGCACCGCCTGCGCCATCACGCTGCCCGGTGCCAACACGTCAGGACTGTCATTCACCGGCGGCAACACCAGCACGGAGGTGGGCCGTGCCTCGCGCAGCGCCGGCCAGGGGTCCGCCGGTGCCTTGTCCACGGTGGCGCAGCCACCCAGCAGCCCGCCCAGCGCCACCGCCAGCGTCATCGCGGCCCCGCGCAGCACGCGGCTCACTTCGGGGCCTCCGCCGCCGCGTCGGCCGGCTGCCGCCGCGTGTTCGCGAGCAGGAAGTCCATGTACCGCGCCGACTCCGGGTAAAGCGCCTTCTCGGCCCGCAGGTGCTCCACGGCCTTGGCGTCGTTGCCCAGCTGCGCGTGCAGCAGCGCCAGGTGCGCATGCAGCCCCGGCGGCACGGCGCGCCCCGCGGCGGCGGTTCGCTGGAGCTGCTGCTCGAGCCGCGCGGCCTGACGCGCAGCGTCGCCGCCAGCTTCGCGCAGGTGCGCCGCCAGCGCTTCCGGGTATGCGCCCCACTCGTACAACATCGGCCGCGCGCTGGCGCTGGCTGCGCCCAGCACGGCCGCCAGCGCCAGCAGCGCGCCACCGCCCAGCCTTCGCATCGGGGCCCCTCCGGCTTGCCGCGGGCTCATCAGGGCCGCGCCGGCTTCCAGGCGCCGCTGTCCAGGCCGGCGACCAGGCGGTCGACCGCCTCCCGGACGGCCAGGTCGAGCACTTTGCCGTTGAGCGTGGCGTCGTAGCTGGCGGTGCTTCCGAAGCCCAGGATCTCGCGCTCCGACAGCGTGTACTCGCCGCCGCCTTGCACCGAGTACACCACCTCGGACGTCAGCGGGTTGACGATGTTCAGCGTCACCTTGGCGTAGGCCACCTGCGTCTTGCCGCGGCCCAGCAGGCCGAACAGCGCGCGGTCGCCCACCTCCTTGCGGCCGAACTCGCTGACCGAGCCGGTGACGAGGAAGTCGGCGCCCCGAATGGCAAGCGGCGTCTGGCGCAGCGCGGCCTCCTGGCGGGCCTCGGCGAGGTTCTCGCGGTCGAGCACGCTGAAGCGGTTGCTCTGCTGCAGGTGGGCTACCAGGATGGTCTTGCTCTGCGAGCCGAGCCGGTCGCCGCCATCGGCAAAGATGCCGCGGCCGAAGCTGGAGCGGTTGTCGAAGTTGCCCACGGCGATGGGCGCACGCACCGCGCCGGTGGCGGGCGTTGCCGCCGCGGCGGTGCGCGCAGGCTCGATGGCGCGCGAGGTCTCGGTGGTGGCGCAGCCGGAAGACAGGCCGGCGACCAGCAGGACAGCGACGGCAATGCGGTGGTTGTTCATGAGGCGATCTCTGGCAACAGGAGGTTCTGGGGACGGGCTCGCGCCGAGGGCACGGGGCCACGTCCGGCTCGGGACGCACTGTGCGCCTTGGCGGGCAGGGCGCCACGCCCCGGGTGTCGAAGGCCGGCTGCCGGGCGCGAGCGCGCCGGCCGGCGGCGCGAAAGCCCGCCGCGGCGCGAAACCGCGCAAAGCAGGAGCCAAACACAGCTTTTCCGGCGTCGCCGCGCGGGTGGCAGGGCTACGATGGAACGCGGTCCTCGGCGTTCTGCACGCTCACCCATCGCCCATTGCCCACCAGCCCAGGCAGCCCCTGATGCCGAACCACGTCCACCCCGAGCCGGCGCTGGCCTTGCAGCCCGATGCGGCTGAGCCGCCGCACCGCGCCGCGATGGCCCAGGGGCGCGCAGAGGCTGCGGCATGCCCGTCTGCCCCCCCAGGCGCACCGCTTGGCCGACTCGGGGCAGCCGAGCCACCCGGGGCCACCGGGACGCTGGCGACCTTGCCGGTCTATGCCGGCTGGGCACTTTCCTACGCGGTGCTGGTGGTCCTCGAGGTGCTGGCCATGCAATTGCCGCCACGCGCCAGCGCGGCGGCGGCTTTCGAGTACTGGACTAATCTGGTGTTCGCCAGCGCCGCCGGGTGGACGGCGCTGGCCTGGATGCATGCCCGCCGACCCGCGGCCTGGCGGCTGGCCGGTGCACGGACGCTGCTGGCCATGGGGCTGGCGCACTTGGCGGTCAGCGCGCTGGCTGTCGAGGCACTTCGCCTGGCGCTGCACGTGGCCGTGCACGGCGTGCCCGACGCCGCCGGCTTCACGACGGTGGCCACCGGCTGGCGACACCGCCTGTCGGGCGTGGCCACCTTCATCACCCTGCCGGCGCTGGTCCTGGCGGCCTGGCGGCTGCGCACGCGGCGCGTGGTGCAGTGGCAGCAGCGGCTCGCCGCCGCCGCCGCCGAGCAGCGGGGTGCGCGCCAGGAACTCATCGAGTCGGAGTTGCTGGCCCTGCAGGCGCAGGTCGAGCCGCACTTCCTGTTCAACACGCTGGCGCACATCCGCTGGCACTACCGCCACGACCCGCAGCACGCGGGCTCCATGCTCGAGCGGCTGGTGCACTTCGCGCGCGACCTGCTGCCCGCGGCCCAGAGCGCCGCCGTGTCGATGCGGGTCGAGCTGGGGCTGGTGCGGCACTACCTGGCGCTGCTGTCGCTGCGGCTGGGCCCGCGGCTGCGCTGGGCGATCGAGGTGCCCGACGACCTGCTCGGCGCCCAGGTGCCGTCCATGGGGCTGCTGACGCTGGTCGAAAACGCCATCCAGCACGGCATCGGGCGGCTCGGCCGCGGCGGCACGGTGCAGTTGCTGGCCCGCGCCGAGGGCGGCCGGATGCTCATCGAGGTGCTCGACGACGGGGTCGGCCTCAGCGGCGGCGCGGGCGCCAACGTCGGCCTGGCGAACCTGCGCGCCAAGCTGCTGCTGATGGCCGGCGACGCCGCCCGCTTCGAGCTGCGCGGCCGCGCCGGCGGCGGCGCACGCGCCGTCATCACGCTGCCGCTGGAGCGCGAAGGGCGCACCGAGGCGGCCATGCCGCCGTCGCCGGCCACGCCGCAGGGCCTGCCCTGGGGGCTGCTGGTGGCCGGCATCGGCGCGCTGTGGGCCTGGCAGTTGCTCGTCACGGGTCTGATGCCGGAAGACAGCCCCGCCGACTGGCCGCGCGCGCTGGTGGAGGTGCCGCTGGCGGGCGCCAGCATGCTGCCCCTGGCGGCGCTGGCCTGGAGGGTGGCAGCCGCGGGCCAGGGTTCGATGGCCCTGCAGGGCGCCGCGCTGCTGGCGGGCGCACTGCTGGGCGTGAGCCTGTCGCAGGACCTCCTGTCCAGCGGCATCCCGTTCCTGCCCTGCGAAGGTCCGGGTGGCTGTGCGCGTGGTGCCCTCGAAGCGGCGATCCTGGTGCCGCAGGCCTGGTTCTGCGGCGCGCTGCTGGCCTGGGCTGCGCGCGCGCGCATCGCGCACGCGCAGACCCAGCAGCGCGCGCTCGGACTGGCCGCGCAGAGCACCGAACTGCGCCGCCACGCGGCCGCGGCGCGGTTGCGCGCGGCACGTGCCCGCGCCGAGCCGGCCGACCTGGCGCGCCTCCTGCAACAGTTGCAGGTGCGCTACGACGCATCGCCGATGAGCGGCGAGGCCATGCTGGATGCGTTGACCAGCTACCTGCGCTGCGTGGCCGAGACGGCGCACTGCGCGCGGGTGAGCCTGAACGGCGAACTTGAGGTGGTACGCGCTCTCGCCGCCCTCGTGCGCGCCTCGCAGCCCGGCGAGCCGGGCGAGTTGCTGAGCATCGAGATCGACGACCGCGTCGACCTCGCCGGCCAGCTCGAGCCGCTGCGCCTGCTTCAGCCGCTGCGCCAGCTGTGGGCTGTCGCTCCGTTGATACTGTCCCTGCACCTGGAGGCCTGCCAGCCCGGGCGGCTGCAGGTGACCCTGGCCTGCGCGCGGGTGCCGCCCGATGCCGACGCCTTGGCGCTGGAGGGTGCGCTGGCCACGCTGGGGGTCGGCACCGCACGCGGCGCCGACGGATCCCTGCATTGGAGACTTGATGTTGAATTCCGCTGAACCCGTTAAATCGGCTGACGCCGCAGCGCCGGGGCCCCAGGGCGTCGAACCCACGGCCGTGCTCGCCGACGACGAGGCGCCGCTGCTGGCGCAGCTCGAGGATCTCCTTCGCCGCCTGTGGCCAGAGTTGCGCGTGGTGGGCCGGGCGCACAACGGCATCGACGCGATCCGTCTGGTCGAGACGCTGCGGCCCACCGTGGCGTTCCTGGACATCCAGATGCCAGAGATCGATGGGCTGCAGGCCGCCAGCCGCATTGGCGGGCACACGGCCGTGGTGTTCGTCACGGCGTACGACGAGCACGCAGTGGCCGCCTTCGAGCGCGACGCGGTCGACTACGTGCTCAAGCCCGTGACCAGCGCTCGCCTGTACGACACGGTCCTGCGCATCCAGCGCCGCCTGGCCGGGCCGGCAACCGACTCCCCCAGGGCGGCCGCGAGCCGCGCGGGCGAACCGGCCGCCGGCATCAGCCCGCCGGCGGGGCCGATGCGCTGGATCACGGTGAGCGACGGCGATGACCTGCGCCTGCTCACCGCCGACGAGATCGTCTACTTCGAAGCCGACAACAAGATCGTGCGCGTCATCACCGGGAGCGGGCACTTCGCATTGCGCCGCGCGCTGCGCGAACTGGCCTCTGAGCTCGACCCCGCGCAGTTCTGGCAGGTGCACCGCGGCTACATCGTCAACTGCGCATTCCTGGTGGGTCTGACGCGTGATTTCCGCGGCAAGCTGAGGCTGCGCCTGCGCGACCGGCCCGATACCGTGCCCGTGTCGGACACCTTCGCGGAGCGGCTGCGCGAGCTCTGAGGCGCCGGCTCCGCCGCGGACTTCAGAGCGTGCGCCGGGCGCGCAAGGCGCCCCGGCGGCCTGGCACCTGCGGAGCCTGCGCCGCCACCGCGGCCAGCTGCGTGCCGGCGCGCGCGTGCGTGATGGCCATCCCCAGCGCATCGGCTGCGCCGTGTACTCGGCCACCGGCAGCGCGGCCGTCACCAGCGCAGCCAGCGGCGCACGACCTCGCCGATGCCGTCGACGATGATCTTCTGCCGCGCCGGAAGGTGGCGGAGCGGTGCCTCGGCGGTGGCGATGGGGCCGCTGGCCACGTAGCGCAGGCGCTCGCCTTCGGCATCGATGATGTCGAAGCCAGTGCGCTGCAGGCCGGATTTGATGCCGAGGATGCGCATCCGCTACACCAGGTACCAGCGCACGAAGTGGAAGAACGCCTCGTGCCCAGGGTAGCCCAGGGTAGCCCGGGGTAGCCCGGCAGGTCCTGCAGCAGCAGCGCCGGCGCGTGGCCCAGGCCGTAGACGCAGACCATGATCCCTCACTGGATCCTGGCGTTGCGCTCCAGCTCAGGCTGGCGATGTTCGCCGTGCAGCGCGAACTGGGACGAGGCGCACTGACCCTAAATCCGGCAGTTACCCCGATGCTGGCAGGCTGGTTGGAGGCCTGAACGGGCCGAGTGTCGACGCGATCTTGTCACTGACGTAGCGCAGCATAAGAGCCCATCGGTCCGTCGCCTTGAACTGCTCCGCAGCCGCCCTGACGTGCTGCAAGGCCGCGTGGATATTGGAGATCAGCGGTTTGAGGATGTTCGCCTTGCCGTGCAGCGGAGTCAGGTAC